>CAZCSP010000004.1:0-186555 GCA_964501275.1 uncultured Fimbriimonadaceae bacterium
AGTTCGACTCTCGTCCGGTTGCAGGCTTGAATTTAGGTCCAAAATGAGTTGGTACTCCGGACGGGAGTCGAACCCGCGATCTTCGCCGTGAGAGGGCGATGTCCTGGACCACTAGACGACCGGAGCAAACGAGACGAAATGATACCTCAAGCAGTTGAGCGGATTCTAGGCATTTTGGGATTGGGGTGGAAGGGAATGAGGGAAGAGGGGAAGGGATGAGTCATGACACCCGGCTGGCCATCTCCGAGTTTCTGTTCCTCTCCGACGAGCCTGCGCCGGTGGACCTTTGCGTGGTCTTGGGGAGCCGGTATGCGGAGACGATGGACAACGCCATCGACCTCTGGCGGCGCACATGGACCCTCGGATTCTGATCACCGGACATGGGCCGCAGGAGGATCAGGCAAAGGAGGCAGACCTATTCTTGGAGTACGCCTTGAATGAGGGCGTGCCGAGGGAGGCGATCCTGGTGGAGCGGGAGGCGCGGCATACGCGGGATAATTTCGAACTCTCGGCGTCGCTGGTCGATTGGGAGGCAGTGAGGCGTGTCGCGATCGTGGGCAAGCCGTACCATATGCGGAGGGCGCTGATGACGGCGCGGCGGTTTTGGCCAGAGGGGATCGAATACATCATGCTCCCGTCCAACCTCCCTCAGGACCTGAAGGCGGGCGACTGGTGGGAGTCGGAGTGGGGAAGAACGCGGGTGATGGACGAGTTGCGGCGGATCGGGGAGTACGGGGTGAAAGGGGATTTGGCGTTGTAGCATAGGCATCCTGCCTATGCGTCCCACGACCTTCCGGTCGTGGGAGAGGCTTATAGGTGACAATCTCAAAACCCAACTGCGGGACACGACCACGCCGCGATCTTCTCACCACAAAGAAACAAAGAAACGCAAAGGGATAGTGGTAAACACTGGCTCTTCTTTGCGCCCTTCGTTTCTTTGTTTCTTCGTGGTAGAAGGGCTTCTTTAGATTGGTTCCGTGGCCGCCGTCAACCTCATCACCGAAGTTGTCGCATCGGCTTATACATCCATGCCCGGGCCAAGTTCACTTGATCCAGGGAGTGGGGGCCGCTTTCCGCTACTCCTGGAGTCACCACGTTCCGCCCCTGAATGCCCGACTTCATCAGCTCGACCACCTGGATGTAGGAGCCGCGGTTGGAGTAGGGGATGGGGGATTGGCCGGTTACTTGGATGGGGGGGGCGGTGTAGCGGGGGGCAGGGGCCAGACGTTCGGCGGCCTTGGTCAGGGAGGCCCGGAGCACGGCAGATGAACTACGCCCATTCAAGTAGTTGACCTTCGTTTTGCCCTCCAGCGCCCGCAACATCACGCTCGGCTGGGCGACTAGGCGGAAGTTTTCGGGGGAGACGAAGTTGCCGGTGGTGGGCAGGAAAAGCTCTTCTCGAAGCGCATCTACGAAATGACGGTAAGTCTGCGCCTGGATTGAGCCATCCAGCATCCACCCGTCAAACCCCTCTAGCGGAGTCCCCTGCCAGACCTTCTCGACAAACGGCTTGAAGTAGGGCCAAGTTTCATCCTTCCGGGCGATAGTCCAAGCCGCCCGCTCGACATCGGAGATGCCCAACTTGGGCGCCTTCAGGCAATCCAGAAGGTCCGAGTTGCGGAATATTCGCCCCCAGACCGGGGTATCGGAGTTGGGCCACCAACTGACCGGCTTGTTGTTCCAGTTGGCGAGCAGGCCATTCTTGGGATTCTGCACCTGGGGCATGGGGGATCGGCCTGCCCATTCATTCTCCCGAGAGGCCAGGGCAGGGAAGCGGGGGTCTACCTGGGCCGACCGGATGGGGATGATTCCCGTGTACCGATAGCCGATATCGCCGTCCCGGGTGGCATAGAAGCAGTTGAAGTTGACAGTCGCGGCATCCAGGGCGCGCTGGATATCCGAGACCTCTCGGGCTCCGGCGACCATGACGACGCTATCCAGCGACTTCAGTTCCAGTCCCCGGTTTGCCGACTTGCGGGAGAAGACCACCCGGGCGGTTCGGCTCTCCAGAACCACCGGGCCGACCAGGGTGCGTCGCTGGACGAAGGTTTGCTCGGCGGCGCCTTTCACCCTTACCGGGAATTTTGCCTCGGTGAAGTCGTGGAGGGTTCCATCCTGCCGATACTTGCCATCTTCGGTCGGGTGGTAAAAGATGTCGTCGGTGTCCGCCACGCCGCTAGTCAGTCCCCAGGCGAGGTAGCCGGTGTGCCCAATCGCAATCCCCGGTACCCCCGGCACATCCATCCCCACCGCGCTGTATCCCGGCGCAGAGATCGACATTTCGTGGATCACGGAAGGCGTTCGGAAGCCCATCTGGGGGGCGGAGAGGAGGATCGGATAGCCGGTGGCGGATCGCTGGGTTCCGACCACGATGGCGTAGCTTCCCCATTTGTAGGGGGCGGAGACCTGCTCGGCGACGGCGGAAGACTCCTGCATCTCAGCCAATCGGACTCCAGGAAGCAGTTCCAGAAGGGAGACCTTGGGCAGGAAGGCAACGTGCTTGGCAGAGGTTTCGCGAGTCGGGATTGGGAGCTTGGGTCGACTTGAGCGCAATGGGTCGTCGGAGTCCATGACAGTGGGCGTGGCGTCGCGGTCGTTGAACCAGGCAAAGTCCTCCAGCACGTCCAAGACCCGATCCTTGGTCTCGGCGCGGCTCTGCAGATAGGCCAGCAAAGCCATATTCCGAATCTCCCCGGCCCCGCCCTTGCCGAACTGCTGGAAGAGGCGGATAGTGATGGCGGCGGTGTCCAGCTCGGTCCAAGGCTCGGGCTCGAATCCGTTCTGCTTGTATCCCTCGGGCAGAGCGCCCTTCTGCCTCGCCTCCTCAATCCAGGCGTTCACCCCTTTGGCATAGTTGGCGATCATGGTTTGGGTGGTTGGGGAGAGGGTCTTGATCTGGCTCCTCAGTTCGTCGTCGGTGTAGGCAAAGGCCAAAACCTCACGGTCGGAAGCCACAAAAGAAGCCCCAAAAACCTCTGCCATCCGCCCCCGCGCCACCCGCCGAGAGTTCTCCATCTGCCAAAGCCGATCCTGGGCGACGGCGTATCCGGCATGGAAGAAAGCCTGCTCCAGAGTCGGGGCCGTGATATGCGGCACTCCATACCCGTCACGCTGGATCGGCTCGGTTTGGAGCATGGCAAGGCCAAGGAGGTAGGCAAGCATTGTGCTTCCCATTTTGACTAACTTGGGAGCACCGTCGTCCCGCCGGTTACGAGGCTTGTATTTGGCTATGTATTTGCAGCTCAGCTACAAGCCTGTATCCACGACCTGGCAGGTCGTGGGACGCATGGGCAGGCTGCCCATGCCACGTCTTGACGGGTAGCTGGAATAAGGGTTAAAGTCCAGAAGCTATGGGAATGGAAGCGAGTTGCAAGGTGATCCTCGATGGCAAGGAGTCGGTAGGGAAGGCTCACTGTGGGGATGGGGAGATCGACTTTCGGGGGGATTTTCGGTTTCGGTGGAAATGGTCGGAACTGGGCGAAATCGAAGCGGGCGATGGCGTTTTGACAGTGTCTCGCAAGGGCGAGCAGGCGCACTTCCACCTGGGTGATCTAGCCGAGAAGTGGGCCGAGGCGATTCGGAATCCCAAGAGCCGGTTGGACAAGTTTGGGCTGAAGGCGGGGCAGCGGTATCAGGCAATTGGAGTTTTTGATGACGACTTTGCTTCGGAGTTGGAGGCAAGAGCCGGGGAGCCGGGCGAGACGCCTTTGGATGTGGTCTTCCAGAGGCTCGATGCGGTGGCGGATTTGCCCAAACTGCTTGCCGCGAGAGAGGCCATTGCCGAAAACGGAATGATCTGGGCGGTGTGGCCGAAGGGTCGGAAGGAGTTTCGGGAGGATGACATCCGGGATTTTGCCTTGGCGAACGGGCTGGTGGATGTGAAGGTAGCCCGATTCTCTAATGAACTCAGCGCCTTGAAGCTGGTGATTCCGGTGGCATTGAGGAAGCATCAGTAGCCTGGATCTCCAGGTCCGGGCAAAGCTTGTAGTTTCTAGCGAACTGGACTCCTTTCTCCAAACTGCACCTTGACTCCAAGCTTCCGGACCACGACCGGGACGGTCGTGGAAACCATGGGCGGGACGCCCATGCCACGCCGTTACTCGCCGCCGAAGTAAACCACCAGGCCGATGATGATCAGGCCCAGCAGGACCAAGCCAAGCACCTTCCAGACCGAGATCGGGGCGTCGCCTTTGACTTCGCCGGTGCGGGCGTTGACCAGGAACGAATACGTCTTCTCCCGGAACTTGTACGCCCCCAGCCAAACCGGTAACAGAATGTGCTTGAAAGTGATGTCGTCGTATTGGGTCTTCTTGGACAGAATTCGCTGTTCGTCGCCGCCGATGTCGTAGCGGATCGAACGGTCGATCGTCGGGTCCATGATCCGCTTGGCGACCTCGAAGCCCTCTTCCAGGCCGGTCTTGTAGCGGACGGTGCGGAAGCTGGAGAGATACTCGTCCTGGTAGGGCACCAGACTGGGCAGGTCCCAGTTTTGGAGGGCCTGGGCGTGCTTTTGGGGAACGGCGTCGGTGGCGTTGACCAGGATGTCGTCGAACTGGTCAAAGACGGTGCCGGAGCAGGGGTACCAGTCGGTCTCGCGAACCTGCCGGGTCTGGGTGTTGCCGTTGGAGTCGGTGTAGGTCTCAGTCCGGTAGCGGTGGATGCCGCGCATTCCGCTGTACCAAGTAGTGGTATTGGAGTCGTAGGTCCAATAAGGGATGTACATCCCCTGGAGGCCACCGGTCTCGCGGGCGAAGTGCTTCAGGTCGTTGGGAGCGAGCCAGCACTTCTTCAACCAACCTTCATAGGCCGTCCGCGCCTCCTCCTTCTTGTACTTGAAGGGAAGCAGGGATTTGGGGCGGATGCGCACCTCAGCCGCCACGGTGATGATCGCGTGAGAGCCGCAGAAGGGGCAGGTGTCAGAGGTGGCGTCGCCTCGGGCGGTGAACTCCGCCGCACAGGCGGAGCACTTGACGGTCTGCTCCTGATCCGCCACCGACTCCTGCCGGGCGATCTCCAGGTACTCGTGGAAATCCAGCTCATGGATCTCCTCTTCCGACTGCGGAATCTCGTTGACGAATCCGCAGTACTCGCACTTGAGCGCATGGGTGCCGGGGGCAAAGGCCAGCTTTGCCCCACAGTTGTGGCACGGAAACCGCTTTTCCGTGGTGGTTGCGACCGGTATCTCGCTCATTTACTGAGGCGGAAGCGGCGGCGGGACGGAGCCGAAGACGCTCTCTAGCTCGGGAACTTGACCAGCGGCGGTCCAGGCGGCCATTCCGTTCTTCCAAACCAGCGAATCCTTGGTGAACTGGCCACTGGAGGCCTGCTGGGTGAGCTGGGAGAGCGGGAAGGGGCCGGTCTGTGCGCCATTGACGGCCACAAAGTAGCTCGTCTCAGCGGGGACGGGAGGAGGCGCGCCACCGCCGCCCTGGTTCGCCATTTGGTTGGCCATCTGGCCCGCCATCGCGAATCCGATGCCTGCGCCCATGGCGTCGCCCATCGTGCCTCCGCCCTGGCCAATACCCTGAGCGGCTTGGAACTTCATGTAGTTGTCCAGATTGCCGACCGCGCCCATGCTGGACCGCTTGTCGATGGCCTCTTCGACCTCCGGCGGCAGGGAGATGTTCTCGATCAGCATCTGGTGGAGCTGAAGGCCGTACTCATCGACCGAGGGCTGGACCTGTTCGACCAGGAAGTTGCCCATCTCGCCATACTTGCCCGCGAGGTCGAGGACGGGAATCTTGGCGTTGCCGATGACGTCGCTAAACCGCGAGACGATCACATTCCGAATCTGCCCAACGATCTCATCTTTGGTGAACTCGCCATCGGTGCCGACCACGTTCTTCAGGAAGAGGGTCGCGTCCTTCACCGAGATGGTGTAGGAGCCGAAGGCGCGGACTCGGACGATGCCGAAGTCGGCGTCCCGCATCATGATCGGATTCATCGTCCCCCACTTGAGGTCGGTGAACCGCTTGGTGTTGACGAAGTAGACCTCGGCCACGAACGGGGAGTTGAAACCGTACTTCCAGCCTTTCAGGGTGGAGAGGATCGGCATGTTCTCGGTGCTGAGGGTGTGCATGCCGGGCTGGAAAACGTCGGCGATCTGCCCCTCGTTCACAAAGACGGCGACCTGCGACTCGCGAACGGTCAGTTGCGCGCCGTTCTTGATCTGGTTGCCATATCGCTCGAAGCGATACACCATCGTGTCCTGAGTGTCATCAGTCCACTGGATGATGTCGATAAATTCGCCCTTAATCTTTTCCCACAGACTCATTTCAGTTCGTTTCTCCTTTGTCCGCTTGCGTTGATGCAAGTATACAGCGAACGAGCGTGATTTGGGAAAGGTTGCAGAGACTTACTGGGAGCGTAGGCATCTTGCCTGCCCATGGGGCCTGTGATGCATGGGCAAGTTGCCCATGCATCCCACGCAAAATATGCCATAATCTTGATGTATTCAGCGATGAGACAACCCCACCTCGATGCTCGGCAAGCCATTGCCGGCTATATGTTTGCGGAGTCAGAGCGGACCAAGCTTCTTTCCAGAACGCTGTGGCTCGTTCGCGCCTCCACGGGCTTTGTCGCACTCCTCCAAGACGAAACCATCGCCTACCAGCTTCAGTGGCCTAGCTAAATTCTCTCCGGAGTCGCCCTTTGCTGCGTTGCGCGTCCTAGGACGCCCTGGCTCCTGTTTGGAGGAATCTCTTTGAACAACATCAAGCTTCTTCGACTCGTTCGGCGGTCGAACGTTACCGATAACCCAAGTATCGGTATCGACTTTTTCGATATCCAAGGCGATCTGCACCTGTACGAGGGAGATCGAGAGGCCGTCCATCGGTTGCTCGACGTTACCGATCACAGCCTGCTCCGCGTCTCGATCGAGGACCGGTCGGATGAGACCCTCGGTTTGGTTTGCGACTGGCCCTTCCACTGGCGGTCGGGCAAGATCACGCTTCAGGAAGTAGAGCCCGACGATCAGGTGGTGGCTTACTCGCGCGCCGTTCTGTCCGCTCCATCCAGCCTCAACTATCGGCCGATCGATGCCTGGGTGCACCTGCGCGGCAAGGTGCGCACGGTGGCAATGCCACTGATCATGCCGAGCATCCCGAACGGGAAGTCTGCCGTCTATACGGTCGATCTGCCCGATATTCCTGGTCTGGAGGTGCTTTCGCCCGAGGGCCAATGCCTCTATGAATGGGTGGGCGCGGCTCGGGAGGCTACCCATGCATAAGGTTGTCTTGGGACCCAACGGCTCAGAGCTGAACTCCCGCCTCCCCACCCATGTCGCGATCCGGGCTGTAGTCGAGCGGAGTCTACGGCTGGTGACGCCGTGCTCCTGTGCCAATCCATGGTCGGTGATCGAAGTCGAGGACACCTGGCAGGATGGCAAACTGCGGTTTTCCAGCGTGGAGGCCTGCTGCTTGATGAGGATTTCCCGAATCTGTGAAGCCTTGCCCGGATGTCGGAAGATCCCCCGTGAGACCAGCGAAGCTACCCCTAGGTCCTTGCTTGTAAAGCAGTAAAATTGTTTTACTGAAACCGGGATAATAGGGGGATGCTTCGGATCCTTGTCGGTGGAGGGCTGGTCGTGTTGGCGGCGTTGGCTTGGGGGCAGGAGGCCTACGCGGTGCGGGGAGGACCGGGAGCTTCGCTGTGGGTGGCGGGATCCGTGGCGCCTGGATTGGATGCCTCCAACCTGAAACAACTCGCCTGGTCCAAGGGCGGGAAGAGCCTTGCCGTGCTGGCCGCCGACGGCGTATTACGCTTCGTCCGCCTGGATGGGCAATCCCACGAAGTCGCCCGGTCTGTCTCGCGGTTCCGCTGGTCGCCTGCTTCCGAGTCCCTGGCTTTTGAAGCCCAGGGCGGCATTTGGACTTGCGAACCTGGCCAGACTTCGGTGCGAGTTCTCGATGGCGAGGCGGTGGCCTGGTCTCCCGACGGCTCACGCATCGCCTACTCAGCAAAAGGCTCCGTCTGGATTGCCTTGGCCAACGGAACCATGGTCGGCGGGTCGCCAATGGGCGGAGCGCACGGGCTTTGGACTGGTCGGCCGATGGAAGACAACTGGCTTTTCAGGACAAGGGCCTCGCTTCCAAACCCGGCGGCATCTTTGTCGTTGGCGCAAACCGCATTGGGATGAAGAAGGTCGCCGAAGGCAAGGCGGATCGGGTCGAGTTCTCGCCCGATGGGCGGCGGCTGTTGGTGGAAGAGAAGGACGCCGTCCGCATCTACGACCTGGAGCAAAAGGGCGCGATTCGGCTGGCTCCGGAAGGGAAGAACTGGCGGTGGATCGGCGCAAGGGCGCTGGAGGGTTTGGTGGGCCTCAGCCCGGTCCAAGCCGAGTGGCCCTCGGGAACCCTCTCGCCTCTGCCCAAGCCCAATAACCTTCCCGAGGGCCTGGTGGAGAACTGGGCGCAGGCCACCAAAACTCTTATTTCAAACGACCTGTTGAGCAAAGGGCCTTTCGCAACGGCGGCCAAGCCGATTCCCAGCCATCTGAGAATCCAAGGGTTTGTGGAGTCGGTTGACCCGCTGAATGGCAAGTTCACCTTGAGCGTGGGGACCACGATTAACTACCACGGATGGGAAACCAACCTGTCCATCGCGATTCCCCAGCGCCTCAACGTCCCCGACGGCGCTCGGGAGAACGATGGCACTGGCCGCTACAAGCCGTTGCGGGTGATGAACATCCGGCCCGACCAAGAGGTGTCGGTGGTTGTGCGGGCAGAATCCCTGAACGCGAACGGGGAACTTGAGGTTGCGGAGGTGTGGATCGCGGGGGAGAGGCAGGATATTGGGATCACGTCTCAAGGGCCAAGGCTTCAGGGACTGCCCTTGGCGCATGACGGTGTGTCGCCCGAGAAGCCGGTGATCCCTCTGCTCTATCCAGTGGCGGGGAAGAATTCGGTGCAGGATTGGTTTCTCGCGTCGCGGGGAGGTGGGACCAGACGGCATTTAGGCCAAGACATCATGGCCCCCAAGATGACCCCTCTGGTTGCTTGCTTCGAGGGGGTGATCTATCTGGGGCGAGGCGGCAAGGGCGGGCACTATACGATGACGATCCGGGGCGACAACGGCTGGACCGCGAACTACTACCACGTCAACAACGACACGCCGGGCAGCGATGACGGGATGGGCGGCGACCACTACGCTTTCGCCCCTGGGTTGGAGAGTGGGCAGAGGGTCTTTGCCGGACAGTTCATCGGTTACGTAGGCGATAGCGGCAATGCGGAGAGCACCGCCCCGCACCTGCACTTTGAGCTATGGGATCAAGTGACCGGCGGGGTCGTCAACGCCTATCCCTCCCTGATGGCCGCGAACCGGATCACTCAACCATTGGCCCAGATGGTCAGCCCGGAATTGAAGCCGCGCAAGGGCGAACAACGGATGGACGGCATCGTGCGGCTCGTGGACAAGAGTCGTAAAGTGGTGCAGATCGACGTGACGGCGGTGATGAAGGACGGGAAGCGGCTGGCCTCGGTCGGGAGCAAGAAGATGTGGGTGAAGTTGACCGAGAGGATCCCAATGTTCGTGCGCGGACACGAGGATTTGAAGGTGGTCTTTGAGGAAATTCGAGAGGGGTTGGAGATGACGGTGATGCTTCCCGCCAGTCACAAAGGCCCTAGCGTCTCGCCTCGCCTGGCGGCGTTTGCGGTAGCTGGGTAGAGGGTTTCTGCTGGCAGCGCCGGGTCCCGACGGTCAGGATGTTGACAGATTGGGTCTTTGGATCAAGCCTGTATTCGCTGACCTGGCAGGTCAGAGAACGCATGGGCAGGGTGCCCATGCTACACTTGCCTGGATGATTGGCGTCGCCGCAGTGGCCTTGGTTCTGTTTGCGCAGGCTTCGGGTTCGGGAGGGCGGTATGAGGTTGGGGAGCGGTTGAGGGAGTTGGACCGGGCCTGGGTGGAGACCTCGGATCGGTCGCGGCGTCTGTCGGCCATTCCCAAGATCAATGAGGCGGCGATTTCTCTTGGGGCGGAGAAAGCTCCCGAGGCCTGCCGGTTGCTCGACGAGGCGAGGGCGGCGCTGTTGGGCAGGCAACCGAGTCCAGAGGATGCGATCTCCCTCCGCTTCGACCCTCCTTTTGCTGAACCAAGGATGCCCGCCCGACTTCGCGTGGGGTGGGCTTATGTGCCAATCGGGAACCGGACGGTTCGGATTCAGGCAGGGCGGCAGTCAGTGGTGGCGACTCCGGGGCGGGAACTGACCCTGGAAGTAAGGCCCGACCAGATCAATCCAGAACTCCTGCAGAATCCTGAGGTCGGATACTTGATGCCGGTGCAAGTGGGGCAGGAGCAGCGGAGCGTTTTTCTTTCGATCATTAAGAAACCTAAGGATCGGCTAGCGGCGCTCTTGACGACCAAGCAGCCCGAGGCTTTGGCAATTGCCGAATTTCTGCAAGGCGTCTTCGATTCGCCGGATTCCTTGGTCGAGGACTTGCCGATTATCCAATACCTATTCACCGCCGAACTGCTGGACGAAGGGCGGCTTCGGCTGGATCGGGTTGACAACCTTCCCTTTGTGAAGCACAACGACACGTTTTTTCGGGCGACTTTCCCCCGTCAGGTGCGGGGGCCATTGACGGTGGTGGTGGCTTTGCACGGCGCGGGCGGGTCGGAGAATCTGTTCTTTGAAGCCTATGGGCAGGGAAGCGCGGCGACGGAGGCGGTGAAGCGGAACTGGGCATTCGTTGCGCCGAGGGCATCGGCTACGGCGGTGACGGATGTGGTGGATTGGGTCAAGAACCGACGGAAGCAGGCGGTCGAGAGGGTGTTTGTGATGGGGCATGGGGTTGGGGGTGGGTTTGCCTTGGAGACAGGCTCCTTATCACCCAAGCCGAGAGCAGTGGCGGCGTTTGCTCCCTCGGCCCAGAGTCTGCCCGCCTCGCTGGACGGCGTTCCGATCTTCCTGTCGGTGGGGAAGCAGGATGCGCTGGCTTCCGGGCTGAGGGCTTTGGGTCAACGGATTGCCCAGCGGAAGGGAAGTGTGTTCGAAGAGCTTGACCCCTGCGAGCACTTGATGGTCGTCGGTGACTCGATCTCTCGGGCCTATCGGTTCTTCGATGAGAACGCGGGTCGGTAAACTGGTGGTCTGATATGACCGAACCAGAAATTCAAGATCAATCCCCTGAAGAGACCCCTGTCGAACCGACCGAGAACGAGAGTTCCGCCGAAGTCGATCAAGACCTGATCGAGCTCTATGAGCAAGTTCAAAAAGCCGCCGACGAGCGCGATCAGATCAAGGACCAGCTTCTGCGAACCATGGCTGACTTCCAAAACTTCCGAAAGCGTGTGATGGATGAGAAGCGGCAGATCGAGGAGCGAGCCAATGAGAGGTTTGTATTGGAACTTCTGCCCGTGTTAGACAACTTTGAACGCGGCTTGGCGGTGATGGAGAAAGGCGGCAGTATAGAGTCCCTGGTGGACGGAGTCAAAGCGATCGACCGGCAGCTTCGCACGGTTTTGGAGGGACAGAAGGTAGTTCGCGTTCCCTCGGTGGGTCAGCCGTTCGATCCCGAAGTCCACGAGGCTCTCGCGATGGTGGACTCCGAGGAGCATGAGGACGGCACGGTGATCGACGAGATCGAATCGGGTTACAAGCTCGGCGACCGCGTGATCCGCCCCGCTCGGGTGAGGGTCAGCAAGAAGCCGTGAGCCGAAAGCACTTCGGCACTGACGGGATTCGCGGAGTCGCCAACGCCAAGTTGACCCCTGAACTGGCTTTTCAGCTTGGGCAAGCGGCGGGGCGCTGGCTGATCGCCCATGGCCAGACGCCTAGGGTGGTGGTGGGGCGCGATACTCGGCGGAGCGGGCCGATGTTGGGCGCGGCTTTGGCTTCCGGGTTCTGCTCTGTCGGCGTTGATGTTACTGTGCTGGGAGTAGCCCCGACTCCGGCGGTGGTTTATGTCGCGCGTACCGGTGACTACGGAATGGGCATCATCATCTCCGCCTCCCACAATCCCGCGCCGGACAATGGGATCAAGCTCGTGGGGCACGATGGGCGGAAGCTGAGTGACGAGACGGAGTTGGAGATAGAGGACTACTTCGATCAGCCTATCGGCGCGAGGCCTGTGGGTGGGGAAGTGGGGACCCTGGTTTCTTCTCGCGAGGAGATCGAAGGTTATCTCGACTTCCTGGAGACGATTATTCCCGAGCGACTGGATGGGATGAAGGTGGCGGTCGATGGGGCGAACGGGGCGGCCTATGAGCTTGGCCCTGCAATCCTCGCTCGGCTTGGCGCGCAGGTGAGCCTGACCGGCGTTTCTCCCGACGGGATGAATATCAACGACGAGTGTGGGGCGACCAAGCCGGATCACATTCAGAGCTTTACGGTCGGCGGCGGCTCGGAGATCGGCGTGGCCTTCGATGGGGACGCGGATCGGGCGGTGTTCAGCGACGAGCAGGGAAGGCTGATCAACGGCGACCGGACGATCGGGATGTGGGCTCAGCACCATCGGGCGGAGCCTCCGGTGGTGGTGGGCACGATCATGAGCAACGGCGGCTTCGAGGCGTTCATGGCCCGGAACGGCTTTACTTTGGAGCGGACTCCGGTGGGGGACAAGTATGTGGCCCAACGGATCGCGTCGAGCGGGGCGCGGATTGGGGGGGAGCAGAGCGGGCATATCATCTTTCCCGAGCGGCAGCCCACGGGCGATGGCCTGGTGACCATGCTGGAGGTCTTGCGGGTCCTGAAGCAGTCGGGGCGGGCGGCGTCCAGCTTTGTGGACGATTACGAGCCTTGGCCCCAGGTTCTGATCAACGTCGAAGTGGCGGATCGGGCGACTTGGGGGGAACCGGTGGCGGTGCAAGAGGCTTTGGCGGCGGCGGAGTCGTCGTTGAGCGGCCGAGGCCGGGTCAATGTGAGGGCCAGCGGGACCCAGCCGATGATCCGCGTGATGGTGGAGGCCGACGAATATGGGCTTCGGGACCAGGTGGCGGAGTCGATTTTGGCGGCTTTGACGGAGCATTCGGGCGCGAAGGTGTATTCGCGGGTAGATTTGACCCATGCTCTTGGCGATTGACGCAGGCAATACGCAAACCGTCTACGGCGTGTGGGACGGGAACTCATGGCTTGCGATGTGGCGGCGGAACACCGATGGGGCGGAGACCGAGGATGAGCTTGCGGTATGGCTGCAAGGTCTGTTTGAGCTAAGCGGTATCCCTTTTTCGGTGGACCGGGTCATCGCGGCGACAGTAGTGCCCGCGATTCAGACCAGCATTGGGCGATTGGCCGAGAAGTGGCTCAAGGCTCCGGTGGCGTTTTTGGAGTCGGGCGATCAGGTGGGTTTAGCGGTGGACTACGAGCCCAAAAACGCCGTCGGCCCGGATCGGATCGCCAATGCGCTGGGGGCTCTCCAAAAGCGTTCAGGGCCGATCATTGTGGTGGACTTTGGGACGGCGACAACTTTCGACGTGGTAGATCGTTCGGGAACCTATGTAGGCGGGGCGATTCTGCCGGGGATCGAGGTGGCAAGTTCGGCGTTGGTAGGCCGGACTTCACGATTGCCTCGGTTTGAATTGAAGGCCCCAAAGAGGGCGATCGGGAAGACCACAGTACAGTCGCTGCAGTCGGGGATGATGTTGGGCTACGCAGGGGCGATCGATGCCTTGGCGAAGCGGATCGATGGGGAGTTGGGGGGCGGCAGCGCGGTGATTGCGACGGGGGGATTGGGACCGATCTTTTTGGAATTGTGCGAGACCATCCAGAGCTATGACAAGACTTTGACCTTGGACGGCTTGGTGGTGGCGGCTGGGCGGATAGGAACTGGCTGAAACTCAGTGGGACGGCGGCACAATGCATCCACCGCCTACAAATTGGCTCCGCTTACAAGTTCAAACCCCTCTATCCCCAACTCCTTTCTCCCCGACCGTCGGGGAGAAAGGGGCCTTTTTAGAACCTAGCGTCGGAGGCTAGGTTTGTGAGGACGGGGAGGGTGCAGGTTTGGTGGCTGGAGCCTCCAGTGGTGCCTGAGTCGCCTCTTCGCATCTTGTTGAAGACCTGCCAGCCGAAGTCGAGAATCGGGAGCTGGTTCGAGCGCTGCTCGTTCACAACCCGAATGATCGCCGAGGTGAAGAGGCCGACGGCTTTGCCGTTCTTAATGTAGGAGTAAACGACATCGCCGGGAATAGTGGCCTGCATTTGCGCGAGTCCAATGACGACAGGTATCTCTTTCCCAAAGTACAGGCCATTGTTGATCGGGCGGTGGGCTTGAAAGAAGGAGAAGACAGAGGCGCCCTTCGACAAAAAGAGATCGAAAAGTTTGGCCTTGGCTACCATGGATCCAGTGTCCATGGAACTCTCGGTGTCGATCCCGGCGAGGAAGTCTTTACCGGCGACATTGACGCCGACTCCGCTGAAGTAGATGAGTACAATGGCGTCCTCATCTACCCTCTGGGAAAGAGCCTCGGCAGACTTCATAATCTGCGCGGCGGTGGCGTTCAGGACCAAGTCGATGTTTTGCTCAGGGTAACCGGCGTTTGTGACGAGGGCTTCGCGAAGTTGTTGGGCATCATCGGCGGCGTAGGGAAGGGCCAGGTCCTTCATTCGAGAGTCGCCATTGCCGATGATGAGAGCGTACTTGTTGGCGATCGGGGCGACGGGCCCAACAAGCGGGCTCAAGGAACCGCCACCCGCTGGAGCGTTAGTCGCGGGTTTAGTTGGCTCGTTCGGCGCACCGGGTCTGGTCACAACCGGGCCAGCAGGCTTAGCTCCGATGTTGTTGATCTGGGCAATCTCTTCGGGGGCAATGACCTCGCTATCAACCTTCCAGGCTGCCTTGCCGCCGAGAGCGGAGAACTTGGCTTCTAGGGCCGTGCGCTTGGCGGAATTTCCGAGAGCGGTGTAGATCGAATTCAAGAAGTAGAATGCTTCGCGGCTGGTTTGTCCCTTCTCAATGAGCATTTCCAGCTCACTGGCAGACTGGGAAAGGGAAGTCGCTCGCGCCTCGTCCTTGTCGCCCATCCCCTGCCTATAGGCGGAGTAAGCGGCGAGGAAATTGGGAGAATAAGCTGCGCCATTTCGCCATCGGCGAACCTCGGTTACCGGTCCGGGGAGGGTGGTTGGCTTGTCCGTGTCCTCGGGGCGGTAGGCGACAGCCTGTTGGAAAGCGGCGCGGGCAGCAACCCACTCACCCTTCTTAGCGGCGTCGAGCCCTTTGTCATACTCGCTCATCCAAGACTGGGCGCCAGCCACAGCCACACACAAGGCGAAAAGCGCAATCATCCATGAACGCAATCCAATCATTCGTTAATTCCCAAACCTGTAGTTGAGGCTGATGCCAAGGTCGTAGCCGCCCTTCTCAGGAGCGACGAAGTTGAAATCGATGCCGAATCGGCTGTCGTTTGGACGATAGCCGATGCCAAAGGCGAATCCGTTCCTCGTGCCGTAGTCGTCGCCGCCGCCGGGGACGACGTTGTATCCAAGGCGCAAGGGAAGTCGGAATCCCTGGGTTTGATAACTGTATTCAAGTCCAAATCCAGCGGTGGTTTGGGCGTTCCGGTCGAATACCTGACTGCTTCTTCCCGCAAAGAAATGCTGTAGCTGAAGGCCGTACACAATAAAGTCGCGGCCTCCCCGCAGTCCATCCTGCCGGTAGGCAACGCCACCCAAGAGGCGCGCAGGAATCTTGTCGTAAAGCGACTTGGTGTCGCTGTTCCCGTTCAGATCGATTTCGGTACGGTAGCTGAATCCAAAGCTGACATTCGGGTTGTTCTTGGGAATGAACTGAGCGCCCAGAACCAATCCCACCCCGCTTCCAGTCTCATCCACGTCGCCATCCAGCAATACGTTATTGCTGTTGTCGACGAGGGTGATATCGTTGGCGATGCGCTGTCGAACGAACTGGAGGCCGGCTCCCCAACTGAAGTTTTGGGAAGAGTTGGCTTTCCCGTAGGCGACGGTGAAGTAATCGCTTCGAGCCTTCAGGGTCTCTGAGTAAAAGTTGACGGGGTTGCCGCCGACTCTCACGCCGCCGTTTCGCCGTTCATCGTCGATAAAGCCTCCGATGTTGTAGCTGACTCCGATGGTCCCTCGCCGACCATTGTTCAAGGGGTAGGCCAGTCCGACATGGGCCAAGGCATTGCTGCCTCGGCGACCGGAGCTGTCGAACTCCATGTCGCTGAATTCATCTCTGGCGGTAGTGCGGGACTTGGGCAAGTTTCTATAAGTCAAACCAATCTGGCCCTGGTTGATGTAACCAAGGCCGGCGGGGTTGTAGTAACTCGACAAAGTGTCTGCACTGGTGCCGTAGAGCGACCCTCCGACGCCCATGGCGCGCCCTCCTGCATCAAGCGCATTCATCAGGTCGGGGACCTGTGCCAACGCGCTCACAGACAAGGCAGCGATGCCGCCAACAACGAAACTCAGCTTCCGTGCGCTCATAATTTGCATCCGATTTTACTACTTTCCTTTCACACGACTTGGAAATGGCGGGAACTTCACGGAGCCAATTGGACTTCGTGATCGGTTCGTGTCAATAAGCACTTCTTGCTCGTTGGCCATATTACCGGCCCGGTCCACGCATGTCACAACGATTTTGAACTGGGCAGGCAAGTTCACGGTTTGAGTGCGAACTCGGCCGCTCCATCGAAATGATCCCGACCCCGTGGCAGAGAACGATACGCGAGGGACTCGGAAGATAACGGTGCCGTCCACCTTCTTGATCAGGACGTCCAAACCGGTTACATCCACCAGACCGCCATTGGGGTCACTCACGTCTACCAGCACGCTGAAATCAGAATTTGGGCGGATTTGCGTATCCGATCTGGGGAAGGCGATATTGACAGTTGGAGCGAGGCGGTCCAATCGGACGGAAAGGCTTTGGGTGGTTTCGTTATCGGACTTGTCCTTGATCGAGATGTCGATCGTATGGGTTCCGTCGGTTGGATAGCCCGAAACGGACCATTCCACCTGGAAGGAGTCGTTGCCATCGAGCGTGGTGCCTGTGTTGTTAGGAATATCGTTTCCGTCGACTTTGACGCGCCACTCCTTCAGGTTTTCTTCCAAGACCTTCACATTGATGGGAACGACCGGACCCCGTACGGCGCCGTTGGTTATCGGGTTGAATTCCAAAATCTTGGGCTTCGTCACGTCTACCGTGACGTTTCTGATAACAGGCGTAGCGGTGAATGTTGAGTCAAACGCCTCGATCGTAAGCACATAGGGGCCACTTGGAGATGACTCGTTGAAGTTCAGCGCCATGGAGCCATCGATCTTGTTCTCCGAGTTTGGAGTGAATCGTTGTTCGATGACCGTTGAGCCGCCCGGGCCTGCACTTGTGATCTTGACCGTCGTCTCTTCGGTGGCGTTCTGGATCAGGAACTTCACTTGGTTATTGAAACCAAGAAACGCTCCTTCCAAGGGGGATGTAACCTGCAAAGTGAATTGAGCATTCGCAGCGACCGCCATCAAAGCGATCACGGCGCCCAGTAATAAACGCAATGTCCTCATATCTACCTTTCCAATAAAGACGGTTGAATCCGCCTGTTAGTCTTGTTTTAGCACAATCTGGTGAATAAACTCGGAAACCCCGCCCAGATCGTTAGGGGAAACGACCACTTTTGCAATCTTCTTTATGGTTGGGTGGGCATTTCCGACTGCTCCAGAGAGGCCAGCATACTGGATCATTTCCAGGTCGTTCAGATAGTCGCCGATCGCGGCTGTCTCCTGTCGGGCGATGCCCAGCGAATTTGCCAGTTGTGCCAAAGCACTGCCTTTGGTGGCACGAGCATCCATGAATTCAAGATATTCCGCCTCCGATTCTGTTGCCCGGATCAACGGGCTGCCGATGTGCGCCAAGATACTTGTTCGATGGTTCGCAATGGCCTCGGGTTCCGAAACGACCATGGCTTTCAGGTAGTTGAGTGGGGGACGGCTCTCTCCCAACGTCTCGGGAACAACATGCTCGACCCGGCTTCGGTAAACATCCCCCCAGGGCGTGTCTCGAAGAAAGAAGAGGCGATCAGGGGTGTAGAGGTTAAGGTGCAGTTTATGGGCCCAAGCGTACTCGATGATAGCGGACGTCGCTTCTGGACTGACATAAAGCCGAAAGAGGTCCTCAGTCTCTGAGGTGAGGACATGGGTGCCGTTACCCGAGATCATCGGTCCGCGATCCAAGCCCAGGGTTTTGGCAAAGGGCAACATACTGGGGCGGATTCTGCCGCTTGCTAAAACCACGGTAATTCCTGCGTCTTGAGCGGCTTTGATAGCCTCCGTGGTTTCCGGCGTGATTTTCTTATCGTGGGTCAGGAGGGTTCCGTCGAGGTCGATGGCTAGTAGGCGGATGCGCATGGATTGGAGGTGGGAAGTGCTAGGTGCGAGGTGCGAAGTGCGAAGTGCGAAGTGCGGTGTTGCACTTGCGGTCGCGTAGGCTGGTCTATGGTACTCAACCTGGGATCGGGAAGATATTGCGGGGAAAAGCAAAAACGTCGCCCGTAAAGTTGCGGGTAGATTTGCCGACCATTCCCTTTGGGCCAATGGGCTCCGGGGGTAATTATGTCTGCAGCACCAACCATTGCATCCAGCGAGCAGCTTGTTGTTTTCCGACTCGACAGCGAGTCTTACGGCATTGAGATTTTTCGGGTCAACGAGATCATCCGACTTCGCGAGATAACGCCGATTCCACGGACCGAGCATCATGTGCGCGGTCTGGTGAACCTGAGAGGGAAGACGATTCCGGTCGTGGACCTTCATGCTCGGTTCAGTCTGGTACCCATCGACGACACGGATTCGACGCGAATCATCGTGGTGGAGAGCGACCAGGGGAACGTGGGGATCGTTGTGGATGAAGTCAAAGAGGTGATCACTCTGACCCCTGAGCAGATCGAGCAGACCCCAGCCTTGGTGGCCAGCGTCAGCACGGAGTTCGTCCGCGGTGTGGCCAAGCAAGACGGCCAACTCATCACGCTCCTCGACCTCGACAAGGCCCTGGCTTCCTAAAAAATATATGAGCGCCGAACTAGACATGACGCAGTACCTCGATCTGTTCCTCCAGGAGGCAGACGAGCAGCTTGAGATTCTTGAGCAAGAGACGCTGAAACTCGAAAAGGACCCGAGCCAAGATCGGTTGAGCGTGATCTTCCGGGCTGCCCACACCCTCAAGGGCAGTAGTCGCGCGATGGGGTTCTTGAATTTCGCGAACCTGACGCACGAGATGGAGAACGTTTTGGACCAGCTCCGGGCCGGGGCTTTGATGCTGACAACCGATATTGCGAATGCGCTCCTCAACTGTATCGACTCGCTTTGCGAGATTAAAGCGAATATTGCTGACGGTAAGGGTGAGCAGGTGGATTGCAGCGCCCAGATCGAAATCTTGCAAAAGTTTCTGGGCGAGGAACCGGCAGAGACCGTGGCGGCAGGGGCAGAAGCTCCAGAGTTGGTGGTCTCTGCTGAAACGGAGGAAGCTTTAGCGATCGCCGCGGCGGAGAAGACGGTTTTTCAGGCGCAGTTCAGACTTAGGTCAGACTGTGTGATGAAGTTTGTGAGGGCCTTTATGGCGATCAGCATCGTGCAGGAGGGCGGCGAACTTCTGGCGTCCGTCCCGAATACGGAGATGCTGGAGGAAGAGCAGTTTGAGGCCGATTTCGCCCTGTTCTTCCAACACGTCGACTCGGTGGAGATGCTGAAGACGAAGTTTGCGGGCATCGGCGAGATGGAGTCTTATGATGTGAAGGCGTGGTCGAAGAGCCCTGAGACCGCCCCGAAAAAGCCTGCGGCCACAACTCCAACGCCTGCAGAGAAACCCCAGACCCCACCCGAAGGCGCAACGGCAAACAAGAGGGTCGAGACCGGCCAGACAGTTCGCGTCGATGTCGCAAGGCTGGACGAACTGATGAATCTGGTTGGCGAGTTGGTGATCGACCGGACTCGAGTTTCCCAAATCGGGACGATGCTCGCCGCCAAGTACGAATACGACGAGAACATCGAGGCGTTGGGCGAAACGGTCGGGCACATCACCCGCATCACCGCCGACCTTCAGGACCAGATCATGAAGGCGCGGATGCTCCCGATCGAGACGGTCTTCAATCGCTTCCCCCGGATGGTGCGAGACCTGGCCCAGAAGATTGGCAAAGAGATTTCGCTTGAATTAGTGGGTGGCGAGACAGAGTTGGATCGAAGCGTCATTGAGGTCATCGGCGATCCTCTGCTCCACATCCTGCGCAACAGCATCGACCACGGCATCGAGAAGCCGGAGATTCGCGAAGCGGCCGGGAAGCCGCGATCCGGGCGGGTTGTGGTCTCGGCAAGGCATCAGGAGAATCATATCGTCATCGACATCGAGGACGATGGTGGCGGGATCGACCACCAACGCGTGAAGGCCAAAGCGGTTCAGTCCGGCTTGGTCTCGAAAGAGGCAGCGGAGCGGCTGACCGAAAAGGAGTGTCTCCAGTTTATTTTCACCTCTGGACTGAGTACGGCAGCAGAGGTTAGCGAGGTCAGCGGCCGGGGTGTGGGGATGGATATCGTCCGCTCCAACATCCAGAAGCTGGGCGGCATCATCGACGTAGAGACTACGATCGGAGAAGGAACCAAGTTCAGCTTGCGATTGCCTCTGACGCTGGCGATTATTCGCGGCCTGCTGGTGAAGGTCAGCGGGGTGGTTTACGTGATTCCGCTTGGGTCGGTTATTGAGACTCTGAACGTGGAGAACCGCCAAATCCAGACGGTGCACAAGCAAGAAGTCATTGTGATTCGGGGAATGACGACGCCCTTAGTACGCTTAAGAAACATCTTCACGACCCGAAACTTCATAGCAGAAACGGAGTCGTCGAGCCAGTATGTGGTCATCGTCGGACTCGCGGAACAGAGGATCGGTCTGGTGGTTGACAGCCTGATTGGCGAACAAGAGGTTGTCATCAAGTCGCTGAGCCGATTCTGCGGAGATGTAGCTGGAGTGAGCGGCGCGACCATCTTGGGCAATGGAAACGTGGCCCTGATCGCGGACGTGAACGGTTTATTTAATTCGGGAAGAAGTTGATATGGCGGATGGAAACCCATTTGTAAAAACGAGCATCGAGAAATCGGTTCAGGATCTACCTGCGCTGCCCTCGGTGGTGATGCGCATTCTGAAGGAGACGGAAAGCCCAGACGCTTGCGCCCATCGGATCGAGCAGATGCTGGCGGCGGAACAGGCCCTTACCTCGAAGGTGCTTCGCGTGGTGAATTCGGCCTATTACGGATTATCTGGCCAAGTCACCAGTTTAAGCCAGGCGATTGTGATCTTGGGCTTGCAGCAGATTCGGAACTTGGTTTTGAGTGTAAGCGCGTATAGCGCCATCAAGCCGCGAACGCCTCGGCAGCAGGAGACGATGAAGGTCTTTTGGCTGCACTCCTTTGGCACCGCGGCGGCGACCCAGATAATTGCCCAGCGCAAGCGGCTGTCCATTCAGGACTCGGAGACGGCGTTTGTGGGTGGTTTGCTCCACGACATCGGTCGCCTCTTTCTTTTCAGTAATTTCACGCAGACCTATGATCAGGTGATACGCTATGCAGAGCAAAAGAAGATGCCGATCGAGAAGGCCGAGGTTCGGCTGCTTGGGTTGAACCATGGCGAAGTCGGCGCGCAGATGGCAGAACATTGGAAGCTGCCCAAGGCATTGGTGAAGATGATCGGAGATCATGAGAACCCGACGCCGGATGTCGTCGATCCGCTGCTTTATGCCCTCAATGTCGCTGACTGGATCACGAAGGACTTGTACTTCGACCCGGAGAGGATCGACACATCTGCTCCGCCCGAATTCGTTATGGAGTGGCTCAACTTCACGCCGGAGGATATCGACTGGCTGAAGGACGACACGAAATCCAAGGTTGACGATGCCCAGAATATGTTCGGCTTACTGGCGGCTTAAGAAACCTGGCACATCGCCCGATATAAACCATAGGGGTATCGACCATCTATTCATGGTGGCGATGCAGGAAATGCGGAATGTCTCTATCAGGAATTAGCTTTAGCGGGTTGAGCAGCGGTATTGATACCGAGGGCATAATCTCACGTCTGATCCAATTGGAGCAGATCCCAATTTCCCGGCTCCAGCAGCGGCAAGCGCAGATTCAGAACCGTCAGGCGGTCTATGGGCAATTCAGAACCAAGCTCCAGGCGCTGTCGGCGGCGGCCGGTGCGCTCAACTCCAGTTCGGTTTTCAACCCTGTATCCGCGAACTCCTCCAAGACAGACGTCGCGACGATCACGGCAACCGCCGACGCGATTGCGGGCGTATACAACCTCGCCGTTTCCAAACTTGCCCAGGCCCAGAAAGTGGCCTCCACCGCCCAAGCCAACTCGACCGCGGCATTGAACAAAAGTGGGCAGTTTGTGGTGAATGGCAAGGCGATTCAAGTGGACGAAACGGATAGCCTACGGACAATCGCCCAGAAGGTGAACAGTGCGAATGCGGGGGTTACCGCAAGCATCATCGACGGAGGCGAAGGGGCAACCTACTTGACGTTTACCTCCAATACCACCGGCGCGAAGAACACCATCCAGATGGCCGATCTGAGCGGCGATTCCATTCTTGCCGATCTTGGCGTCATCGGTGGTTCGGCGTCCATCCGAGAGACGATCACGAACGGTGCGACATCCAACGTTTTCACGAAGAACAATGAGCCGGTCGGTACGATGATGGGCGCGGAAGGGCTGGGTACAGCCAGCTTCACCATCAACGGAACTACCGTCAACGTCGATCTCTCCACCGACAACCTGCAGACGATAGCCAACTCGATCAATGCGGCGGTGAGCGGGGTGACAGCGAGTGTCCGCTCGATTACCGAGAACGGGAAGACGACTTACAAACTCGATATCGCAGGGACCTCGGGAACCCCGACTTTTGAGGATGTCAGCGGGAACGCTTTGGCGGCTTTGGGAATAACCCAACGAGGTCACGGCAACCAACTGGTTGCGGCGCAGGATGCCGAGTATTCGCTCGACGGCGTGGCCCTAACGAGTTCCACCAACACCATCACCTCGGCGATTCCGAACGTGACTTTGACCCTGCTGAAGGCGAACGCTTCGACGCCGGAAACCAGCACGCTCAGTCTGACCAAGGATACGGCGGCGATCAAGTCGAAGATTTCTGCTTTCAAGGACGCCTACAACGACGCGATCGACTTCATCCGAACCTACAGCCAGTTCGACAAGGACACGTTCGCCAGTGGCCCCCTCTTTGGCGATCCGGTGGCCAGTCAGATGGAGCAACAGGTGAGCTCTATGTTGTTCAACAACGTTCCCGGATTGACTGGCAACTATACGAACTTGACCTCTATCGGCTTCAACCTGGACGAGCAAGGGAAGCTGACGCTCGACGACGGCATTCTCTCGACGGCGGTTGCGAATTCATCGACTGACCTCTCGAATCTCTTTAAGACCAGCGGGCTTGGCTCCAATAGCGCGATTCAGTACATTTCGAGCGGCAGCAAGTCGGTGGCGTCGGGCCTTGGAGCGTACGACATCAACATCACGGCTCTGGCGACCAAGGGATCGTATGCCTCGGAGATGGCCCAAACCATGGCGAGTTCGCAGTCAGAGGTTTTGACGTTCAGCGGTCTCACTTTCGGCTCCAACCCGTATGTGCTGACCATTAACTCGGGCAGCAGCCTGAGCGATACCGTCGACCGAATCAATTCGGACAGTAAGTTAAAGGACCTGGTGGTGGCGAGCATCGACCCCGACGGCAAGCTGCTCATCGAGAGCAAGCGATTTGGCACGGCGGGCAACTTCACGGTGACCAGTAACCTGGAAGCGGCGGCGGATAACAGCGGTATTGGCCTGTCCTCTTTGGGGACGACGGTCAGTGGAACCGATATTCAGGGCACGATCAACGGTGAACCTGCCACGGGCAATGGGCAGTATCTGGTGGGCAACGCCGGAAACGCCACGACCGAAGCGCTTCAGATTCAATACACCGGCAATGAGCTTGGCCAAGTGGGTTCTATCTCGCTGAGAAAAGGCATTGGCACCCAGGCGAACGACCTGATGTCCATGTTTCTGGACTCGGTGAACGGCATTCTCACCGCCAGCGACAATTCCCTGAAGGATCAGTTCAGCGACCTGGATGCCCAGATCAAGAGCCTAAACGAGCGGATTGCGATCAAAGAGCTGGACCTACGGGCGCGGTTTACCCGCATGGAGGAAGCGATCAGCCGAATCCAGTCCCAGGGTTCCAAGTTGAGCGCTTTGAACGTTATGCCGAGTAGCAAGTAGTTCGATGGTTCGATAGTGCGATAGGCTTGATCGCCGTACCTCGGACTATGGCGTCGGTATAATCGAATCGGTGGGGCCTGTAGCTCAGCGGTTAGAGCGTGCGGCTCATAACCGCTTGGTCGCGGGTTCGATCCCCGCCGGGCCCACCATTTTTCAGTACAAGCACTCAGAGCCTGTGTGTAAATTCAAGCTCGTAGTACGGCGTCATGGTGAGCGCGAGCGGCCCTAGCGTTGCGTCTTTGCAGAGTGTTCTATGCCGCGAAGTCGAACCACCTTACCCGTCTGTAGGTTCGGATGAAACTGCAGGCGGGTGAGGTCCTTCGACTCGCGATCAGCAAACGGCCCTGCTACAAACCTCTTTTGGCTTGCTCAGGATGACGCCGTTCTGAAGTTAGAGCGAATTTACATACACGCTCTTAAAGACCCTTCTTGAAGTAGCTCATAACGGCATTCAGAGCCTCCGGGACAACTGGGCCGGATATGCCTGGGTCGGATATCTTCTCCACCTTCTTGAGATTATGGGAGGCATCGGGGATGGCGGCGCTGGTGGTGACGGCGTTTTTCCGACTTTTGAGGGCTTTGTCGAGAAGAGGGAAGTCTTTGGAAACCGAAATCTGGGAGTCCATCTGGCCCTGAAGCAACAGCACGGGACCGCTGTAGGCGGAGACGGCTTTCACTGGATTGATCGTGAAGTAGGACTGGAGCAATTTGGCGGTGCCGGGGCTGAACAGAGGTTGAAGGCCAGGGAGAACGTTCTTCGGGGAGGTTCCCGTCTTGCGCACTTGGTCGATGGCCTCTCCCAGGTTGGCCATGTACTGCGCCTTCACCTCGTTTGATGCCCCTTGCATCACCAGAAGAGCCTCGATCTGATCCTTCAGAACCAGGTCGAGCGTTCTTCCGGCGGTGCCCAGGAGGGCGATGGCTTTGAGGCTCTTCGGACTTCGCTGCGCTACATAGGCCGTGATCAGGCCGCCTTCGCTGTGTCCGGCCATGCCCACGCGAGCGGCATCGACTTCGGGCCGGGATTTGAGCACTCGTACCGCCGCTTCTGCATCGCCGGCGAAGGCCTCAAACTTGAAGAAGTCATCCAATTTGGTCGCGTCTTTCGGCCAGATTGCGGAGTTGGCGTGGGCGGCGCGCTTGTCGAACCGGAAGCTGGCTATGCCTTGCTTGGCCAAGCCTTCTGCGATCTGCTTGAGGAGGTCGGTGACAAGCGTCGGAGGCTGATTGCCGTTACGGTCGGTGGGGCCGCTTCCAGGCAGGAGGAGGACCGCTGGGTGCTTGGTTCCCGAGGAAGGAAGCGCCAGGGTGCCTTTCAGGTCTATTCCGCCATAGCCTTTGAATGAGACTTCCTTATCGACCGCCATGGTTGTGGCGGCGAGAACCACCAGATGAGTAAGCATCGCTATTAGTATAAGGTGATCGACTGCGGCTTTCAAACCCTCTCATAGCGTCCCTAGCGGTATGGACTTTCGGATTTGGGCTCTCTTGTCGGCCCTGTTCGCAGGAATTACGGCGGTGCTGGCGAAGAAGGGGGTGGATGGGGTTCCCGCCAACATCGCCCTGGTTGTGCGGGTTGCCTTCGTGCTGGTGTTCTCGCTCGGACTGGCGCTGGCTACCCGTCAGACAAATTTTGCCCAGTTGTCGAAGACCAACTGGCTCTTCCTCGGACTCTCGGCGGTTGCGACATGGCTCTCCTGGCTATTCTACTTTCGGGCGTTACAGGGCGGGCCGGTGGCGGTTGTCGCTCCTATCGATAAACTTAGCTTTGTCTTGGCCGTCCTGTTTGGAGCAATTTTCCTGAGTGAGAAGATCGATCTGAAGTTGGGTCTGGGTTGCGCGTTGATTGTGGCGGGCGTTCTTTTGACGGTGAAGTGACGGTATTGGGGCGTTACGGCATTGCGGTGTTGGGCTGTGCGGCTGATGCCTTTGCTACAGACCTTCGACTTCCGAGTTGCGACTCCCGCCCTGGCACGAGCCACCCAGGGCTACCGAGTGGAACGCCAGCGGCTGAAGGGGAGCCAGATGAATTCACTTCGTCCGATGATGCTATCGCGCGGGACCAAACCCCAAGCTCGGCTGTCGAACGAGTAGTTCCGGTTATCGCCAAACATCAGGAAGTGGCCAGGGGGGACGGCGGCGGGAGGGAGGTCTCTGAGTTCCTGAAGGACGGTTTGCTCCTCTTCGGAAAGTTCGTCGGGCTCCTTCCAGTGGTTGACCCAACTGCTTGGCGTCTTATTATCCTCGGCCCTCATGCCCACGGCAAACGGCTTGGCGATGCCGGTCCCCAGGTGATAATTGGGTCCGCTATTGAAACTGTCATCGGTGATGACGGGGATGTACTTGCCTTCCCATTCCTTCTTGACACCGGTGTACTTGACCAGTTTCCAGTCAAACCTCATCTCAGGATCTTTAAGGTAAGGCTCGTCAATGATCTGGCCGTTCCGATATAGCCTGCCTTCTCTGACTTCCACCACATCGCCCGCCACTCCTTGGCAACGCTTAATGAAATCCACTTTCACATCGCCATTGCCATCGCGCTGATCCGCCGCTGCAGCCCACACCGGCGGCCTGAAGACCACAATATCTCGGACCTTGGGGTCGGAATAGCGGTAGACCGCCTTGTTCGCCACGATGAAGTCGTTCACCATGAGGGTGTCGATCATTGAGGGGGTGGGGATTAGGAAGGCTTGGACGGCAAAGGGCCGGATGAGCAGGAATACGAAGACGCCGGCGTAGATAATGGCGTCCAGGAACTCATTGGTGAATCGAGCGACACGGTAGGAGCCGGTCCGAAGATGGGGGGTGGTGTTCTTAAGGAACGGGTAGATCGCTAATCGGATGACCGTGCAAACGGCGACGAAAGCCACCACCTGGCTGAGCGGGGTCCGCGCGACCGTATCGATGAACTCGCGGAGCCCGCCCGTTGGTTCAGTTTGGGCGAGGACTGGCCACACAGGTTAGCGCCGCTCTTTGATTCGCGCGTCCTTACCGACCTTATCGCGAAGGTAGTAAAGCTTGGCTCGGCGTACCTTGCCACGTCGAGTCACTTCGATCTTTGCAACGTTTGGCGAGTGGATGGGGAAGGTTCTTTCCACGCCGACGCCGTTGGAGATCTTTCGGACATGGATGGCCTCGGCGATCCCGCCATTCTTGACGCCGATCACCACGCCTTCGTACATCTGAATTCGCTCTTTGCCAGCTTCACGAACCTTCACGCTGACCTTCACGGTGTCGCCGGGCCAAATGGTTGGCAAATCGGTCTTCATGCATTCCTGAACGACACTCTCTAAAATCGCCGCTTTCGACATCTTTTCTTAGTTTCCTTAATACAGCCGGACAGACCGCCAGGTCCGTGCGGGCTTAAGATGATAGCATATCCAAGTCGGCGTTATCCAGGACCGCGCTTCGCAATAGGTCCGGGCGGTTGGCTTGGGTGATTTTGAGGGACTGGAGCCGCTTCCACCGGGCGATCTTCTTGTGGTCTCCACTAGCCAAGACCTCCGGGATTTTGAGACCAAGGTACTCCTCTGGACGGGTGAAGTTGGGGGCGCTAAGGAGGCCGTCGGAGTGGCTGTCCTGATGCAGGCTCCCTTCGCTTCCCAGCACGCCGGGAAGGAGGCGGACGATGGAGTCGGCCATGACGAGAGCCGGGAACTCGCCGCCTGTGAGCACATAGTCGCCTATGCTGTAGACATGGGTGGCGAAGAGTTGGCGCACCCGATCGTCAAAGCCTTCATAGTGCCCACACAGAAAAACAACCCGCTCCTTTTTCGAGAGGGCTTGGGCGTCGTCTTGGGTGAAGGTTTTGCCAGTGGGGTCGGTGAGAATGACGGCGATGTTGCCTTCGGGATGCGGATTGATCCCGATGGAATGAAGGGCAAGATGGACTGGCACCACCGAAATCAGCATTCCCGAGGCTCCACCATACGGGGCGTCGTCTACTTTTCCGTGGCGATCGTAGGTGAAGTCGCGGGGGTTGACGGCTCCGTAGGCCACTCTCCCATCGTCTTCCGCCCGGCTCAGGATACTGTGTCGGCAGGCGTTCAGGACCATCTCAGGAAAGAGGGTCAGGAAGTCGATGCAGAGCATAGAGGGAATTATGGGAGAAAGGAGTGTGGGAATGAGAGCAGGAGGGAATTGGGACAGGGAGGTCCCTCCGGTCCTAGAGGTCTTTTTGTAAATCAAATGAAGGTTGACAGCCTACTCAGGATAACGCCATTCCATAGCGAAGAATATTCTGAAAAAATCTCCCTTATCGTAGCTGCACAAAGTGCCGTCCCTGAGGGCGGGCGGGCTTAGGCAAAGCCCATATTCTTGGAGGGCAGAAAGCAGACCTTACGCTGTAGCCTCCGGGTATCTTTAACTTTCCATGAGATTCCTCGCGGGGCTTGTGCTTTGGTGCGCGGCCCTTGTCGTCCAAGCCGAGCGAGTGTTTCTCGTCCCTCTCGATAATCGCCCCGCCGCGGGCCAGTTCGCGCAGATGATCGGGGCGATGGCGGACGTGCAGGTAGTGATGCCGCCCTATGAGACATTGGGACGCTTTGTGCAGCCGGGGGACCCCGAGGCTATCTTGGGTTGGTTAGAGAGGCAGGACTACTCCGATGTGTCGGCGGTGATCGCGAGTATGGACATGATCGCCTATGGCAGCCTGATCGCCAGCCGGACCAATGACACCCCCCAAGATGTGGCCATCAAACGGCTGCAAAGACTGGCGAGGGTCCGCGCCAAGTTCCCTCGTACCCGGTTTTTCCTCTTCGCCTCCATCATGCGCCTGGCACCGACCGCCACCCGGGCCACCGCCGCCTGGAGACTCCAACTGGCCCGATATGCCGAGTTGAAAGACCAATACCGACGACTTCCCACGCCCGACCTGAAGAAGCGCATCGATAACCTGGTCTCCAAGGTTCCCGCTTACGAGATCGCCAAATACGAGGACGCACGGAGTCGGAGTTTAGAGGTCAGCCGGGAGGCGATTCGGATGATCGCCCGCAAGCAATTCGACTACCTGATTTTCGGCCAGGACGACGCCAAGCCCTTTGGCCCCCATGTTCCCGAAACCGAACGCCTCAGAAAGGTCACCGCCAGTTTGTATCAAGGGGGGAGCGTCTACTTCTGCGAAGGGATCGACCAGTTGGGCAACATCTCTCTGAGTCGAGCTTTGCTGCGGAATGCCAACTGGTCGCCCCGGCTTCGGATTGTGTACTCCGACGAGGCTCAGAAGACCCGGATCGCGAACTACGAGTCGAAGCAGATTCAGACCAGCATCAAAGACCAGGTCCTTTCCAGCGGGGCGCGGATTGCGGTGGGGGATGAGGACTTCGACTATACGCTCTATGTGAACGTCCCGGGTCGAAGGGAAGGGCCGTTTGAGTTATTCCAGCGGGGCCTAACCGAAGAGATCGACCAGGGCTTCCCGGTGGCGGTGGCGGATATCAATATCGCCAACGACGGCACCTCCGACGCCGCTCTGTTTGACACTCTGAACCAAGGGGATCGGATGTTCAAGCTTCTGGCCTTTGCCGGGTGGAATACGGCGGGGAATACGCTGGGGACCACCATCCCCGCCGCCAATGTGTACCTGCTCGCCCGCCGCCTCCAGGTCGATCCCTTGAGGCGGGAGTTGGCACAGAGAGAGTTCCTGCTTCACCGCTTCGTCAACGACTACGCCTACCACAAGTTCACTCGCCCCCAAGCCTACGGCATCATCGACGCTAGCCCGAGGGCCAGTCGGGAGGAGACCTATGGGACGGCGTTTGAGGAGGTGAACGAGTTCGTCGGCCTCGACCTGCGCTCCCACCTGGATCGGTATTTTGAGAAGGACTTCCGAGGGCGGAAATTCTTTGCCGGGACCACGCAGTACGAGGTTCGGGGGCTCTCGGATGTGAAGGTCTTCTTGCCTTGGCCTCGGGCCTATGAGGTGCGGTTGGAGTTCAAGCTGACGGTGGAACCAGTGATGCCGAACTAGCCCCAAAAAAGAAAAGAGGGAAGCACGAATTGTGCTTCCCTTAAACTATTCCAGGATATATTGGCTGCTCCTTTCGGTGAGCCAGTTCTTTGACTGAAATGTATGTCCTCCTGTTCCCGCACTTTGCGTGCCAACTCTAAATAACCTGCAAGATATGTTCAAGTTTGTTCGTGATCTCGCTGTTGGTGGCAAGGCGGTCGCAGTCGAGGTCTCGCCCCAAGTCCAGCAGGTCTTTCTCCTTGTGCCCCGCATGGGCAAGCACCTTGATCCCGGCTTCCTTGAGTCGGGGGACGAGGTCGGCGGCGGGGAGGGATTGGGAACCGAGGTTGACGATAGCGACATCGGCTTCCGGGATTTGAGCGGGCAGTTTGGCCAAGACGACCGCCTCATGGCCGAATGCCCGCGCAGACCTCGCCAGCCGAGGTCCCCACATCAGGTTGTCTTCAAAGATCAGGACTTTCATGAGTGATAGAGTTTGGCCGTTGTAGGGAATGTAGCCCCGGGATGGTTCGCGCCCGGGCGGTTGCGGCGGTGTTTGTACGATTTAGTAGCAATGCGCCCTGGCACGAACCATCCGGGGGCGATGTCGGCAAAATGCATCCGCCGCCTACAAGTTAGAGGCGGGTTCCGATTTCCGACTTTCGACTTCCGGCAACCGCCCTGGCATGAACCATCCCGGGGGTACAGGGCGGAACCCCCAAAACGAAGGGCGTTTTGGGGGTGCTTTGGGAATCTGGCTAGTTCGGCAGATCAAACCGGTCTAGGTTGGTGATCTTAGTCCAGGCAACGATGAAGTCTTGGATGAACTTCTCCTTGGCATCCTCGCTGGCGTAGACCTCGGCAAGAGCCCGCAGAACTGAGTTGGAGCCGAAGACCAGGTCCACTCTCGTGGCGGTCCACTTGAGTTCGCCGGTCTGGCGGTCGCTGCCTTGGAAAACGTCCTTGGCGTCCGACAGTGGCTTCCATTCTGTCCCCATGTCCAATAGGTTCACGAAGAAGTCGTTGGTCAGGACGCCGGGGCGGTCGGTGAATACGCCGCTGTTGACCCCGCCTACGTTGATGTTGATCGCGCGGAGGCCGCCGATCAGGACGGTGAGTTCAGGCGCGGTTAGGGTCAGGAGTTGGGCTTTGTCGATGAGCAGGTGCTCGGCGGGAACGCTATATTGAGCCTTGACGTAGTTGCGGAAGCCGTCGGCTTTTGGCTCCAAGACGGCGAAGGAATCAACATCGGTCTGGTCCGGCGAGGCATCGGTGCGGCCGGGGGTGAACGGGACGACGACCTCGTAGCCCGCATTCCTCGCGGCCTGCTCGATACCTGCGTTGCCCGCGAGAACGATCAGGTCGGCCAGGGAAACCTGCTTGCCGCCGGTGGCGTGGTAGTTGAACTCCTTGCGAATCCCCTCCAGCGCCTCCAGAACCTTGGCCAACTGCTCAGGCTGGTTGACGGCCCAGTCCTTTTGGGGAGCCAGGCGGATGCGCGCGCCGTTTGCGCCGCCCCGTTTGTCGGAGCCTCGGAAGGTGGAGGCGGATGCCCAGGCGGTACCGACCAGTTCCGAGACCGTGAGACCGGAAGCCAGAATCTTCTCTTTGAGCGAGGCCACGTCTGCGTCATCAATCAGCGGATGGTTGACGGCGGGCAGGGGATCTTGCCAGATCAGTTCTTCCTTCGGTACTTCCGGTCCCAGGTAGCGCGACTTCGGGCCGAGATCGCGGTGGGTCAGCTTGAACCAGGCTCGGGCGAAGGCTTCGGCGAACGCTTGCGGATTCTCCAGGAAGCGGCGCGAAATCTTCCCGTAAATCGGATCGAGGCGCAGGGAAAGGTCGGTGGTTAGCATGGTCGGCTTGCGCTTTTTACTGGGATCATGGGCATCGGGAATGATCGCCTCGGCGTCTTTGGCTTCCCACTGGTGGGCCCCGGCGGGGCTCTTGGTCAGTTCCCACTCGAACTTGAAAAGGTTCTCGAAGAAGTTGTTGCCCCACTGAGCGGGGGTTGTGGTCCAGGTGACTTCCAGGCCGCTTGTGATGGCGTCGGCTCCCTTACCGGAGCCGTAGCTGTTGTGCCACCCAAGGCCCTGCAACGCCAGATCGGCGGATTCGGGGTCGGAGCCTACGTTGTCGGTAGCGCCTGCGCCGTGGGTTTTGCCGAAAGTGTGGCCTCCGGCGATCAGCGCAACTGTCTCCTCATCGTCCATCGCCATGCGGCCGAAGGTGTCACGGATGTCTTTGGCCGCGAGCAGGGGGTCGGGGTTGCCGTCGGGCCCTTCTGGGTTCACATAGATGAGGCCCATCTGCACCGCGCCGAGAGGGTTCTCCAGGTTACGCGAGTGGACTTGCCCATCCGCGTTGTCGTCCGACACGAGTACGGCGTGATCGCCGGACTTCTCCACGCCTTCGGAGCCACGGGCATAGCGCTCGTCTCCGCCCAGCCAGGTGGTCTCGCGGCCCCAGTAGACGTCCTGATCCGGCTCCCAGGTGTCTTCTCTGCCTGCCGCGAATCCAAAAGTGCGGAAGCCCATGGTCTCCAGCGCGACGTTACCCGTGAGCACCATGAGGTCGGCCCAGGAGATCTTCTGGCCATACTTCTGCTTGATGGGCCACAGCAGTCGCCGGGCCTTGTCCAGGCTCACGTTGTCGGGCCAGCTATTGAGGGGAGCGAATCGTTGCTGTCCTCGGCCCGCGCCGCCCCGGCCGTCGCCGATGCGATAGGTGCCTGCGCTGTGCCAGGCCATGCGGATGAAGAGGCCTCCGTAGTGGCCAAAGTCGGCGGGCCACCAGTCTTGGGAATCCGTCATCACCTTTCGCAGATCGCTCTTCAGGGCTTCATAGTCAAGCTTCTTGAACTCTTCGCGGTAGTTGAACTCCTGCCCCAACGGATCGGACTTGGCTGAGTGCTGACTCAGCAGGTCGACGCGCAGACGATTGGGCCACCAGTCGGCGTTCTGCGTACCGCCGCCCGCGACGGGCACGGTGGTTCCGGAAAAAGGGCATTTGGATTCTTCTGACATTCGTTTTTCTTTCCTTGGTTGGTTTGGAGTTTAGGCGTTCTCCTGACACGCGGGGCAGAGGCCCCAATAGACGACTTCCGCCTCGTCGATGACGAAGCCGTGATCTTCGGCGGGTTGGAGGCAGGGGGCGGCGCCCACCGCGCAGTCGATATCGAAGGTGGCTTGGCATCGACGACAGATCAGGTGGTGATGATTGTCTCCGACCCGAGCCTCGTAGAGGGCAGGGCGTCCGGCGGGTTCGATGCGGCGAAGGATGCCTGCCGCGACGAGCGCGTTGAGATTGTCGTACACCGCTTGACGGGAGATTTTGTGCAGCTTGGTCCGAGCGGCGGCGACGATGAACTCAGCGTCTTGGTGCTTGCCTTCATGCTCGACCACGTTCAAGACCGCCATTCGTGGCGCGGTTTGGCGAAGGTTCGCCTTCCGCAACAGCGCCTGGAGGTCGGGATGCATGAGGAGATTGTACTCTACTATCTGGACACTGTACAGATAATGAGGTTAAAAATCAGGACATGAATGGAGCTACTTCTCGACCTTGACGGCAAACGACAGGTCGTCGATGGCGAAGTCGTTGCCGATCTCGCTGGTGTTGGTGTTCACGATCTTGATGAGAATCTGCTTCTGGTCGCCCGACTTCCAGTCGATGGTGAACTTGCCCCAAACTCCACTCTTTGCATCGACTTTGTAGACCGCTCCGATGGGTTTGCCGTCGATGTAGATCTGGAATCGGCCCGGAGTGAGGTCGGTGGCGGTGCCGTCGTTGGGGTTCATGCTCCAGGAGGCGGCCCAGCCGGTGAACTCATAGGCTTGGTTGGACGCAATTTTGATTGTGGTCTGCCAGATGGAATCGGCAGCGAAGGAGCCTCCGTTGACGATCAGCATCTGACCCTTCCCAGTCGTGTGATCGCCCATGCTGAATGCGCCCGGATGGTGCTTCTTGGGGTCGTCGCCGATCACAAAGGTGCCTTCCCGGAAGATGTCCTGAGAGTAGGTGTAGTGCGTCGTGAACCCCTTTCGGCCCTGCTCGAAGTTGCCGTTCACGATGAGATTCTGGGCGGCGGGGACCAGCGCGAGAGAAGCGAGCAGAGAAAGCATAGTTGCATTATACGTTGGGGGAATGAGGAAGTCAGGGAAGGAGGGAAGGAATGAGTTAGGGAATTTTGAGCGGAGGAGCAAGGAACCGCAGATGAGTTCGTTGCTTGGCCCGGTCTGCCCTGATCCCCTTCCTCCCTCTCAGCCAAAATAAGCGCATGATCTACTTGAGGAAATTTGGCTTGGCGGTGATTCTGCCAATCGCCCTCATTGTCCAGGCCCAGGGCCAGGCGTCGTTCGACCGGGACATCCGCCGATTCGAGGAAGCAGACGCCACGAAGCCGCCTCAGAAAGGTGGAATTGTGTTTGTTGGCAGCTCCAGCATTCGGCTCTGGAAGACCTTGGAGCAGGATTTTCCGAGTAGGAATGTGATCAATCGGGGGTTTGGCGGATCGCAGATCATCGATAACATCCGCTTCGCCCACCGCATCGTTACCCCCTACGAACCTCGGATGGTGGTGTTCTTTGCGGGGACGAACGATATCGCGGACGGCAGATCGGCGGAGACGGTGTTGGCTCATTACAAGGCGTTCGTCGGCAAAGTGCGGGAGAAGCTGCCCGAGACGAAGATCGCCTACATCGCCATCACGCCCGCGCCTTCACGTTGGGACAAGGTCAAGACCATTCGGCGGGCGAACGAACTAATCGAGGCCTATTGCCAAACCCAACCGAACCTCACGTTCATCGACACGGCTTCTCATATGGTGGATGAAACCGGCGGTCCACGGCCAGACCTGTTTGTGGACGACCGGCTTCATCTCAATGAGAAGGGATACGAGATTTGGAGGCAGGTGATCGGGCCGATTCTGGATCGGGAAGTCCCTGCCAGTGGGCGTCACTTCGGCTTGAAGACATCCCGCCCTTCTCCGCCGTCAAGAGGATAGATCAGACCCTTGGGGTCGCCGGTGGCAGGCAAGACCAAGCTGAATCGCCGCTTGCCATTGGGGTCGTCGAGGTTGAAGAAGTTGTTGCCTCGCTGGACTCCGAGCGCAATGGCCTGCTCATATTGGCCATTTTTCTGACGGTGGTTGGCCGAGAATCCTACAAAGTCGGATACTTCATCCACGACGAGCGCCACGCCGTCGGAATCGGGTCGCGCCCGATCCAGGACCACAACCGCCTTGCCGTCGTCGAAGGTTCCAAATCCACCCCGCTCATCCCCCTTTCGGTCGAAGATCAGCACGCTGTAGGCACGGTCCCGCTTGTGCCACTTGCCACCCATCTCCACCTGGGTCGTTTCCCCAATGGCCAGGCGATCCTTTCCGTTGTCATCGACCAGGACGATGCCGCTCTCATGGGCGGGGGAGCTTCGGCTATCGCTCTTGGGGATCGGGGAGCCGATCAGAATTCGATCCTTGCCCTTTTCATCCACCACGACGAGACCCTTCACCCGCAAGACCTCAGGCCCGGAGGTCCATGCTCCCAGGATCAGCAAGATCGGCAGCACTAGGGAAACTCCACAAAGGTAGGACAAGCATCGAACTCGGCGTTCCAGAACCGAAATATGATCAAGTGCACTCATTTTGTAATTATTTGCCATGATTGGCAATTATATGTCAAAGCAACCATGGCGCAGAGAGGCACAGAGGGTGATTTCGGGCAGAGTACAGTCTAGGAATGGCGAATATTAAGAGACAACCCTGCATATTTACAGGGTAGTTGGGCGAGTCTTTGATTTATACTAGATTGGTGAGGGATGCTTTTATGAGATATAGAGGGGTTTTATCATTTGGGGTTCTGGCGCTTGTGGGCTTGGGCGTGGCGCAGACCATCGATCCGTTTTATGCGGATGACTACAGTTTTCTAGATCTGGGCAGTGTGCAGGGCGTCCCGACCAGCTATGGAGGATTGACTCTCAAGTGGGATGACCCCAATACCCTCTTGATCGGTGGCGGAGCCAATGGAGCGGGCGGCGCGATCTACTCGGTCGGGGTGCTTCGAGATGGAGATGGCCATATTGTCGCATTCAACGGCGCGGCGACATTGTTCGCAACCGCGCCCTTCATCGATGGCGGCCTTGCCTATGGCCCCGGAAACGTTCTGTTCGCTACGGGCTATAACAACAACACCTTGATGCAGATCAAGCCGGGTAGCACAAGCCCCGACCGGACGGACAACCTGACCCCTCTGGGCGTTGCCTCTAGCGTAGGCGCGGTAGGGTTTGTTCCGGTTGGGTTCAACGGTGCGGGGCGGATGAAGGTTGCCTCCTATAACGGCGGCGGTTTCTACGATGTCGCATTCAGCGCCGACGGCTCTGGAACCTACAACTTAACCGGAGCAACGTTGGCGAGCACTCCTGGAAACGGTCCCGAAGGTTTTGCCTACGTCCCTCTCGGCTCGACTCTCTTCGACAACCAGTCGATGCTGATCTCGGAATACGGCGCGAATCGAATCAGCGCCTATGAGATTGATGCGGAGGGCAACCCAGTCGTTTCCACTCGCCGCAACTTCATGACCGGGCTTTCCGGCGCGGAGGGCGCTTTCATCGACCCCCTTACCGGCGACTTTCTTTTCTCAACCTTTGGCGGAAGCAACCGGGTGATCGTAGTCGGAGGATTCGAGGCTGTTCCCGAGCCGGCTACGATGGCGGCGCTTGCTTTGGGTTCGTTGGCCTTGTTGAGGCGACGCCGGAAAGCCTAGCCTTTACTGGTCAATCGCAGCCTGCGTTTCCACCGTCGAACCTGGGCCACGTACCATCGGTGGCCCTCGGTGTTTCTCGGTGGTTCTTTTTGTCTGGTAGGGGATGGAACCACCGAGGACCGCACAGGGCCTCCGATGGTTATCCCGTCTAGAGCCAATACGGCTTAGTTAGGTTGCGTTTTGAAGCTTCCATTGGCTCTAGCGGCCCGTCATCCTGGGTAGTTTGTCAAGCTTCATTTGTCGTCTTTTGGGGTTCTTGTCCCTGGTCAACCCCGAAGGGTTGCACCCTGTAAGCCTGTAGAGTGCAGCCTCGTTGGGGCTAGGGAGATTGGGTGGCTGGTACCAGGGTGGCGGCTTCGCCTGACTTTTCGCTGTCGAGCATGATCCCTTCGTGATGAAGCGAGGACTGCTGAAAGCTGTGAGCGAGATCAGGCATCGCCCCAAGCCGTGGCCTTCCAAAGATGACAGATGAAGCTTGACAAGCCATTCGGGATGGCGCCGTACTACATGAGAGATATCCATTGCGAGTCCCTCCTTGAGTCCTTCCTTCCCTATCTCCCTCCTCCCCCTGAATGGTATCCTCTTCCTATCCCATCCACATCGGAGAATGAATGTCGAATATTCCCGCTGATTTGAAATACACCAAGACCCACGAGTGGGTTCGATTGGAAGGCGATATCGCCACCATTGGCGTTACCGACTTTGCCCAATCGGAGCTTGGCGACGTGGTTTTTGTCGAGTTGCCCAACGCTGGACGATCCCTCGCCGCCGGAGACAGCTTTGGCTCGGTTGAGTCCGTGAAGACCGTGAGCGACGTGTATGCGCCGATCGCGGGCGAGGTGATCGAGGCGAATGAAGCCTTGGGCGCCCAGTCCGAACTCCTCAACTCCGATCCCTATGGCAAAGGCTTTCTGATTAAAATCCGGGTAAATCCTGCCGATGTGGACGGACTGCTGTCTGCCGACGATTACAAGGCGGTGGCAGGCTAGGATCGCAGAATTGGAGGATGAGAGGATTGGGGAGCCCATGGTTTTCTGCATTTCCTCTGATCCTTCGATCCTGTAGTCCTCAAATCTCAAATCCCAGATTCACAATCTGAAACTCCAAACTCCAAACTCCAAACTCCAAACTAGAAAGTGCCCTATATCCCCCATTCCGAAACCGACCGCCAGGAGATGCTGGCTACGATTGGCGCAGCGTCGATCGATGAGCTGTTCAGAGAGATTCCTGAGAACTTGCGCGTTGCGCCTGGTTCTCTGAATCTGCCGCCCGCTCTCGATGAGTATCGACTGTTCTCTCATATGGCAGAGATCAGCAAGAAGAACGTCAACCTACAGGACGTGACCTGCTTCTTGGGTGCGGGAATCTATGACCGCTATATCCCGGCCACTGTGGGCGCGATTATCTCCAGGGGAGAATTCCTCACGGCCTACACACCCTACCAACCCGAGCTTTCCCAAGGCTACTTGCAGACCATCTACGAGTTCCAAACGATGGTTGCGGAGCTGTACGGGATGGACATCGCGAACGCCTCGATGTACGACGGGGCGACCTCAATGGCCGAAGCGGCGATCTTGGCTCATGGCTTGAACGGTCGTACCAAGATCGTGGTGAGCGACGCGGTTCACCCTCACTACCGACAGGTTCTCGACACTTACTGCTGGTCGATGACTTTGACGGTGGACACGATTTCCAACGTGGATGGCGTCACCTCTGACCTGAGCAAGGTGGATTCTGAGGCGGCTTGTCTGATCGTTCAGTATCCTAACTTCTTTGGCGGGATCGAAGACTTGGCGGCGGCTCGGAAAGCGGCGGATGAGGCGGGAGCGATGCTGATCGTGGTCGCCGATCCCGTCGCCTGCGCTCTTCTGAAGTCTCCAGGAGCCTACGGTGCGGATATCGTAGTGGGGGAAGGGCAGCCGATGGGGGTTGCGATGGGGCTCGGCGGTCCGATGGTTGGGCTGTTTGCCTGCAAGAAGGATTTGGTCAGGCGGATTCCTGGGCGGATTGTCGGGCGGACCGAGGATCATCACGGAACTCCCGGCTATGTGATGACCCTCCGTACTCGTGAGCAGGATATTCGCCGGGAGAAAGCTACGTCCAATATCTGCACCAATGAAGCCTTGATGGCCTTGGCGGCTACCATCTACATGGAAGCGCTTGGCAAGAATGGAATGACCTTGGTCGCCGAGGGTACGGTGCGGAATACGCAGTATGCGATGAAAGCGCTTGCGGGCGCGGGAGCTAAGGTCAGAAACGCTGGAAAGATATTTGGCGAATTTGTCGTCGAGCTTCCCAAGAACGCAGAGGATGTTCGCAACGCTCTGCTGGAGAAGGGAATTCTCGCCGGTTTGCCCTTGGGCGATTACTATCCTGGCATGGAGAACTGCCTGCTCGTCGCCGTGACTGAAATTCGAACCAAGGCCGAGATTGAGCGACTTGCCTCCGAACTGGCCAAAGCTATCAGATAAGAAATGCCTACCAAAACTGTTCCTGCCCCTAAGTCCATTTTCGAGAAGTCCTATCCGGGTCGAATCGGGTGCAACGTGCCCATTTGCGATACGCCGGAAGTGGACATTCTGGCCGCCGTGGGAGAGACCCGCGACGATCTGCATCTGCCTGAGATCGGTGAACTGGACCTTCTGCGGCACTTCACCAACTTGAGCCACATCAACTACGGCATCGAGACAGGGTTTTATCCGTTGGGGTCTTGCACCATGAAGTACAACCCCAAGATCAACGAGAAAGTGGCTGGTTTGCCGGGCTTCGCCAATATCCACCCGATGCAGCCAGTCGAGACGATTCCGGGGGCGCTGGAGATTCTGATGGGTGTTCAGGATATGCTCTCGGAACTGACCGGCTTCGATTACATCACCCTACAACCCCTGGCGGGGGCGCATGGGGAGATGACCTGCTTGATGCTGATCAAGGCTTACTTCGAGTCCCGGGGCGAGGGGCATCGACATACGGTTCTCGTTCCCGACTCTGCCCACGGTACCAATCCCGCGTCGGCGGCCCGGTGCGGCTACGATGTGAAGTCGATCCCCACCGACGCGGACGGCAACACCGATCTGGCGGCGTTGGCGAAGGCCTTGGAAGGGGAGGCAGGGAAGAGCATCGCGGCCTTGATGCTAACCAACCCTTCGACCCTGGGGCTATTTGAGCCGAACATTCAGAAGATTTGCGAGATGGTCCATGCCGTGGGCGGACAGGTGTTCTGCGATGGCGCGAACATGAACGCGATGGTGGGGACTACCCGACCGGGCGACCATGGGTTCGATTGTATGCACCTGAACCTGCACAAGACCTTCAGCACCCCTCACGGCGGCGGCGGTCCCGGATGCGGGGCAATTGGCCTTCAGAAGCATCTGGAGCCGTTCTTGCCAGTGCCGGTGATTCGCCGGACCTCTCCCCCCAACCCCCCTCTCCAAGACGAACCACTTGGAGAGGGAGGCTCCATCGTTGCCGACTACACGCGGCCGCACTCGATTGGGCGGGTTGCAGGATTCTATGGCCAGTTCCTGATGGAGGTTCGCGCTTACACCTACCTCCGCGCCTTTGGCAAGGAGAAGATGGCGGACATCTCTCGCCATGCGGTTTTGAACGCCAACTACGTTCGGGCCAGGTTGAAAGATGTTCTGCCCCCCGCCCACGACCGGCCCTGTATGCACGAGTGCATTCTGACGGCGGAGCGGTACAAGAAGGAGCATGGGGTTCGGGCTTTGGATATCAGCAAGCGCCTGATCGACTACGGATTCCATCCGCCCACGAACTACTTCCCGCTGATCGTCCCCGAGTGCCTCATGATCGAGCCGACGGAGACGGAGTCCAAGGAGACGCTAGACGCCTTTTGCGACGCCATGATCGCGATCTGCAAGGAGGCGGAGACGAATCCTGATCTCCTTCACAACGCCCCGACCACTCAGGTTGTCGGACGATTGGATGAGACGAAGGCGGTGAAGGATTTGGATGTACGTTGGACGTTTGAGTCGAAGGAACTTACGGCGACGCGGTAACAGACATGCTTGTGGCCACCATCGTCCTGTGTTTGGCCGGTAGGATCGATCCGATCTACCCGCCCGACCGGTTGACAAAGGTTGAAGCCAAGACGCTGATTGCTTCAGCGGGGCGTCGATGGGTGTTTGAGACCCGATGCATGGTGAAGTGGGATGAGACTGGGAAGTATATCGACCGATATGTTCGAGCAACCTGTGACGGCAAAGTGGCGTGGCGTGAACAAGTCGGGATTGATCATCCGAAGCATTTGCCCTACGGCAACCTCATCAAGTTTGCCAAGGTCAAAGTGAAAGCGACCAGCCCAGTCCTGGCAATCAGGGGTCACCATGGCATGGGGCAACACTGGGACACCCTTTTCTACCTGGTTCAGGGGAAGAAGCTCACTCTGCTTGGACGTCCACCTGCTCGCAACTCAAATGGTCCAACGAACTACAAAGGCAGAGCAAACGAGTGGCTATTTGATGACTACGACCACTATCAACATCGATCCGGAGACACTCCCTGGCACTTTGTGCTCTATCGCCTAGAGGGATCTAAGCTTAAGAAAATTCGATCTTGGGATGCCAAGGGCAAGCGCGCTGCCGACACGGTTGGCATCACCGACTGGTAAAGGCACGATGAAAATCGGAGTCTTTGACTCGGGTCTTGGGGGGTTGGCGATTGCTCGGGCGATTATGGCTCGTCTTCCTCAATACGACTATCTGTATCTGGGAGACACCAAGCGGGTTCCTTATGGCAATCGGTCGCAGGAGACGATCCATCAGTTTGTGGGGGAGGCCCTTGATTATCTGTTTGGTCAAGACTGCCAACTGATCATCCTCGCCTGCAACACCGCTTCGGCGGAAGCCTTGCGCCATAGCCAGCAACAGTATTTACCCGGACGTTACCCTGATCGGCGGGTGCTTGGGGTGCTGATTCCGGCGGCGGAGGCGGCTATCGAGGGCGGCGCGCGGAATGTAGGAGTCATCGCCACTGCCAGCACGGTGGAGTCGGGATCTTACGCGCGAGAACTGGAGCGTCTCGAGCCAGGCGTCCGCGTCCATGCCCAAGCCGCGCCGCTCTTGGTTCCCCTGGTAGAGAATGACGGATTGAAATATGCCCGCTTGATATTATCCGACTATGTGGAACCGCTTCGGCAGGCTCAGATTGATTCTTTGATCCTGGGCTGTACCCACTATTGCCTGCTGAAAGAGATGGCGCGGGAGTTAGTTGACTGTCCTGTGGTTTCCCAGGACGAGGTGGTCCCGGAGAAGTTGGCGAACTACTTGGAGCGCCACCCAGAGATCGAATCGAAGCTGGCGAGGGCGGGGGAGCGGCGGTATCAGGTGACCGACTTATCTCCGGGCTATATTGATTTCGTGCGGCGATTGAGCGGGGAAGAGTTGGACTTGGAGCGGGTGAGCCTATGAGGCATCTGTCTTGCATCGAGGTGAATCGAGAGGCGCTGATCCATAACATCGAGGCGCTTAAGACCCTCTGCCCCATTGCCAGGAAAATCGTTGCCGTCGTAAAGGCCAACGCCTATGGGCATGGCCTGGAACCGGTGGTGAGGACTCTGGAGGGACGAACAGACTACTTTGCCGTCGACGATTTGGAGGAGCTGATTGCTCTACGCGCCATTACCAAGTCGCCCGCTCTGGTTCTGGGCTACATTCCGAAGGAGCGCATCGATGAGGCGGTTCAACTCGGAGCGGAGCTGGCGATCTATGATAGGGAAAGGCTCGACTGGATTCAACAGGCCGCAAATCGGCTCGGCGTACGAGTTCGCGTTCACCTCAAGATCGATGCATTGTTAGGACGCCAAGGCCTTTTGCCCGATGAGATTCCCGAGTTCGAGGAGCAGTTGAGGCGATACGATTCCATCGACCTGATGGCCGCCTACTCCCACTATGCGAACATAGAGGACACGACCGATCTCACCCACGCCCATGCGCAGACCGCAGAGTTTGAGAGGGGGCATGCCGAGTTGTTCGGCTATATCGAAAGGCACGAGTCGGCCACCTCGGGAGCGATGGCGAAAGAGGGAGCATCCTCCAAGAATCAATGGGTGCGCTTTGGAATTGGGCTCTATGGACTCTATCCTTCAACTCAATTGGAACGCGCTTGGGGCAACTTAAATCTGAAACCTGCCCTCCGCTGGATATCCCACCTTGCCCAGGTGAAGACTCTCCCCGCCAAGCATCCGGTAGGTTACGGGTTGACCTACATCACCTCTAAGCCGACCAAAATTGGGATTGTCCCGCAAGGCTACAGCGACGGTTATGACCGAGGACTCTCCAATACGGGGGAAGTCCTGGTGAAAGGGAAGCGATGCCCAGTTTTGGGCAGGGTCGCGATGAATATGTTCGCGATAGATCTCACAGCGGTCCCTGATGCTCAGCCTGAGGACCAAGTCGTGCTTCTTGGATCGCAAGGCGATGATCGCATCACGGCGGAAGAGATCGCCCTGAAGACCGGGACGATCAACTACGAAGTCGTGGCCCGAATCTCGCCCCTTTTGCCCCGGGTGTTATCGTGATTCAGGTTCGACGAGACCCTCCCGCCGACGGATTTGCCAACATGGACCGGGATGCGGCTCTGTTGGCAGATGCGGAGGCGGGGAAGTTGGGGGCCAGGGTGTATTCCTGGGATGGTCCCTGGGTCAGTCTGGGGAGGTCTCAGAGTCCTGAGCGCGATCTGCTGCCGAGCAACCCGGTTCCTTTTGTGAAGCGTCCGACCGGCGGGCAGGCGGTGTTGCATGGACACGACGCGACGATCGGTTTGGCGATTCCGATGGACATGGTAGTTGCCGCGAACCCGGGTGAAATCGAAGTTACGACCGAGGTCACTGAGTGGGCAAACATCGAAACAGGCAAGTTGCAATACACGCTACCCGGAGCAACGATTGACCATCGACGATCTATTCGTGTCGTTTACCGGACAGCGACGAGGCCAATTATCGAAGCCCTGAGAGCGTGCGGCCTGGACGTCGCTTTGGCCGCAGACACTGAGTGGATGAAAGCGCCACATGGGTTGCCAGACTGCTTCGCCGCGACCTCGGAACTGGACATCGTGGACCGGGCAACTGGAAGCAAGATCTGTGGTTGTGCCATGCGCCGAAAGCGGGAAGCGGTTCTTTTGCAGGCCAGCATCCCCCAAGGCGAACCCCTGGTCGATCCTTCTTTGGTCTTTGCGGATGCAAGTCGCTATGTGGGGCCGGAGTGGGATTCGACTGAACTTGCCTCTGCCCTGGAGAAGAAGTTAGCCGCGCAGTTTGGCTGAGCCTGGAGAAGACGCTTCGGTGGTCCTCTGTGGCCCTCGGTGGTTTCATCTCCCCCCAATTTAGGAACCACCGAAAGTCACAGAGGGCCACCGAAGGGAAACATGGCTTCACAACGATGAGGTGACCAGCAAGGTAGCCTTTTTGAATGTCTCAGCCTGAGAAACCGGCCAAGAAGGGCCTGCTTCAAGAGTTTCGCGAGTTCTCGATCAAGGGGAATGTGATCGACCTGACGGTCGGCGTCATCATCGGGGCGGCGTTTACCAAAATCGTCAACTCCATCGTCGAGGACCTGGTGATGCCTCCGCTCGGGGTGGTCTTGGGTCGGGTGGACTTCACCAACCTCTTCGTCCTGATCCCCGGACAAGAGGACAAGATCGCCCAGGCAGGCCGTCGGCTTTCCTCATTGGCGGACTACCAGGCGGCAGGGGTGGCGACTTTCAACTATGGCCGCTTCATCAACAACGTCGTCCAGTTTCTGATCGTGGGGTTTGCGGTGTTCATGATGGTGAGGGCGATCAACCGTTTGCGGGCGAAGTTCGGAGAGTTGCCCCCGGCTCCTACTCCAAAGCGGGAGTGCCCTTTCTGTACGAGTGAGATCGCGGTGGCCGCGAGTCGGTGCCCATTTTGCACCAGCGAGGTGCCTGCTGCGGCCTGAAGCATCTGGACCGCTGCTCTCCAGATCGGCATCCGTTGTCCAAGGAAGGGCCAGCTTTAGAACCACAGATGTTCATCGATGGGTGTTTTGAAACTGCAAGCTGGCTTGCCGATCTGGAGATCGGCGGTCCATTGGGCTCTTCAAAACAAAAACCCCTGAGCTATGGCTCAGGGGTTTTATCCCGGCAGGATGCCGGGGCTCCCAGGGGAGGAGTTAGGTTGCTGGGTTGGGAGTGATGGTGAAGCCTTGGGCGCTTAGCTCTTGGCCGATGTGGCGGAGCTTCTTCATTGCCCGGAGTTCGATCTGGCGCACCCTTTCGCGGGTGACGTTCAGTTCGGCTCCGACCTCTTCCAGCGTTCGCGACCGACCGTCGTCCAGACCGAAGCGGAGGCGTACCACGTCTCGCTCGCGAGAGGTCAGGCGTCCGAGGATGCCGTCGATCTCTTCGCGTCGGATCAGCGACCAGGTCACGTCGCCCGGGGTGGGCATGTTCGTGCTCTGGACGAAGTCTCCGATACTCGAGTTGTCCTTCTCGCCGACCGGCGTCTCCAGGGAGATCGGCTCCACGGCGACGCGCATCATCTCGCGGACGCGATCCACCGACAGGCCAACCTCGCGGCTGATCTCTTCCTCGGTCGCCTCGCGCTGAAGCTCCTGCTGGAGTCTCGACGCGGTCTTGACGACCTTGTTGATCAGCTCGGCGACGTAGACCGGGATTCGGATCGTGCGGCCCTGGTTGATGATCGCGCGGGCGATGGCTCGGCGAATCCACCACGTTGCGTAAGTGGAGAAGCGGAAACCCTTCGACCAGTCGAACTTTTCAACGGCGCGGATCAGGCCCAGGTTGCCTTCCTGGATCAGGTCGGCGAGCGGGATGCCTCGGGCGTTGTACTTCTTGGCGATGCTCACGACCAATCGGAGGTTGCTCTCGATCAGGTGGCGCTTCGCTTCGATGCCTTCGTTCTCGATTCGGCGGATGATCAGCGGCGTCAGCTCTTTCGGCTTACCCATGTGGGCGAGTTCGCTTCGCTGAAGAAGCCTGAGCAATTCGGCGGTCTTGCCCTTGTCGGCAAGCTCCTTGGCCATGACGCGAACGGCGAGGTGAACTTCCTGTTCGGGGGTCAGAAGCGAGGCGCGACGAGTCTGCCGCATCCACATTTCGAGCTCTTCCGAGTCGTCTGGGACGCGCGTTTCCTCTTCGCCTTCGGCTTCCTCCTCTTCACCATCCGTCAGCGCCAACAAATCGTCTTCGGCGGGTTCGGCGTTGGGATCGTCCAGGAGGGGGTTGGCGCTGGCTTCCGCGAACGAATGCCGTCCGGGCGTGCGCACGGTGATAGCGCGGCCTCTTCGCGGTGGTGTTGCTAACCCGTTTTCTGCTGGCATGACTGCTATTTGTAACCTCCGAGCTTCCATGGAAGCTCACTCATCGTTGGCCTAGCGAACCCTTTCTTTCACCGTTGAACAGCGGGATTCTCACAACCTATATTCAAAAATAAATGCTCTCTGCGACAAACCGTCAGGTTTACAGCATCAAGCACAGTAACACAATGACCAACCATTGTCAAGGATGGAAAATTCCCTGGTTCGCCCAGGAGCGGATTCCACTTCAATTCGCAGGTTTTGTGCCAACTGCTCTAATAGACGTGAACTTGGGCACAATCCGTTGCAGGCTTCGCACACATCTACTTCATTGTACGAAGCTTTTCGACGGCTTTGCGCAATTCTTTTGCCAAGTTTTCCGCCGCCTCTTTGGTATTGACCTTTCCAAAGCTGATGCGGACGGTCCCGCGAATCCACTCCTCCGGCAGTCCGAGGGCCGTCAAAACATGGCTCGGCTCGGTCGACCGCGAACTGCACGCGGCCCCACTGCTGATCGAATAACCCGCTCGATCCAACTCGACAACAAGCGTCTCTCCCTCCACGCCGAGGAAGCTTAAGCTCACGATATAGGGAGACGAGTTGGCGGGGCTGTTAAGTTGAACATCGCTCGTTTTTTCCACCTCCCCTAGGACCAAAGCCCTGAGGCTTTCGACGTGTCGTCTATTATCGTCGGCCTCTTGCATGGCGATCGCCGCCGCCACACCCATCCCGACGATGCCGGGGACGTTGAGCGTTCCGGCGCGAAGCCCGTTCTCGTGTTCGCCGCCATGTAGCAAGGGCGGCCACTCTGCATAGCGCCGAAGCCACAAGCCGCCGACCCCCTTTGGGCCATAGAACTTGTGGGCACTGAACGTTCCAAAGTCGTACCAAGATTCGGGCAGAGGAACCTTGCCCAAGTTCTGAGTCAGGTCCCGCAGGGTACAAATCGCGCCTCGCAAATCGCGATGGACTTCAAAGCGATGAATATCGTCCGTGTCGAGGATGGCGCCCGTCTCATTGTTGACCGACATCACCGCCACAACGTTCTCCACGTCCTCTGGCGCATTGACCTTCCAGCCTTCAGTCGGAAGGATGTTTCCGCCCATCGCTTTCACGGTTTCCAGAACAGAACTATGCTCGAACGGGGAACAGGCGGCGGGCTTTCCAGATTGGAGTATCCAGTTGTTGGCTTCGGTTGCGCCGGCTGTGAAGTAGATTTTGGTGGGATCGGGCTCGGACAGCAACTCGGCAATCCTCTCTCGGGCTAACTCAACAGCGGCGCGAGCCCGCCGCCCTGGTTCATGGATAGAGTTGGCATTTCCGAAAGCCTCTGAGAAGTAGGGAAGCATCTCCTGGACGACTCGCGGGTCTACCGGAGTCGTGGCGGCGTTGTCGAAGTAGCGGGAGCAATGCTCCAGGGCAGGGGTCTGCACCGTTAAAGCATCTCCATATAGGCGCGGAAGTGAGATGCCAGGTCTTCGGCGTGCGGTAGATCAACCCAACGGAGCCTAAATTCAAGGCCTGAATCGATACCCTCGCCGTATACTCGATGCACCCACTCGTCTTCTGTCTCCACAGATATGGGAAGGCGGAAGAAATAACGCTGAAGGACCTCATCTTCATTCTCGTAAACGTCCTGAGCTAGGAGAATAGGCGGTCCGATATGGGTAAGTCCCGTTTCTTCGAACGCTTCTCGAAGCGCAGCAGCTTCTGGTGACTCACCCCTTTCGATGCTGCCTCCCGGCGTTTGAACGCCGCACCACAAGTCGGGATCTATATGAGAGAGGACGAGGATTTGGTCGGCCCTAGGGCGCGAGCGCGTAATGAACAGGTACACGCGCTCGCGAGAAGGTTTCACTAGACACCCGCTGGAATCTTGGCCATGGCTTCTTGGAGGAGCCTTGGCACGTCGCTGGTTCGGTCGGCTACGGCGGCTCCGGCGGCAAGTAGGGCGTCTACTTTGGACTGGGCGGTGCCGGTGTTGCCGGAGACGATGGCGCCGGCGTGGCCCATGCGCTTGCCGGGAGGGGCGGTTCGGCCGGAGATGAAGCCTACGACTGGCTTGGACATCGTCTTGATAAACTCGCAAGCCGATTCCTCATCCGATCCTCCGATCTCTCCGATCATGACGACCGCCTTGGTCGCGGGGTCGGCTTCGAACATCTCCATGACCTCGATGAATCGGGTGCCGGGGACGGGGTCGCCGCCAATGCCGACGCAGGTGGTCTGGCCGAAATCCGCCCTGGTCATTTCCCACACGATCTCATAGGTCAAGGTGCCGCTGCGGCTGACCATTCCAATCGGCCCTGGCTTAAAGATATGTCCGGGCATAATTCCCATCTTGCACTCGCCGGGAGTGATAATCCCCGCGCAATTGCCGCCCAGGAGCCGCGAAGTCCCGTTGGATCGGACCTTGTTAACGATCTTCACCGAGTCTTGGATCGGAACGCCTTCGGTGATGAGGGTGATAAACGGGATGCCTGCCGCCTCGGCTTCCAGAACCGCGTCGGCGGCGAACGGGGCGGGGACGAAGATGAGGGAGGCATTGGCCCCAGTTTGTTGAACCGCTTCCTCCAGAGTGTCGAACACGGGAACGCCGAGGTGAGTCGTTCCGCCCTTGCCGGGGGTGACGCCCGCGACGACTTGGGTGCCGTACTCGATCATCTGCTGGGCATGGAATCCGCCTTCACGGCCGGTCATTCCACTGATAACGACTTTGGTGTTCTTATCGACGAGGATGGACATTGGCGGTAGTTTACCGGGAGGAGCAATGTGAGGATGTGGACTGTGGAATGTGGCCTGTGAGCAAACAGCCAACATTTACACAATCAACACTCCACAGTCCACATGAATCCGTGGTAGAGTATTAGCGTGGCTGCAAGGCCAACCGTCTAATTCTCTGGGCAACCGGAGGAGCGGGGGACCCGTTCGTTAGGGGTGAATGAGGCTCGCAAGAGTCGCTAGGGTAACTCTTGGCCCGAACCCGACAGCTAACCCCGTAGGCGTAGCGAGAGTCGGGAAAGTCGTTGCGGATTATATCTGCGAAATTTTTCGGGCGAACAACGGTGTTCATATGCCCAACGTCAACTGACTTTAGTTTTGCGGTCATAAGCGGGCCTTCTTGGCTAGCTCGTGGTTTGGCTGCAAAGGCGCAGTATTCGCTACGAACGACAAGAAAGGGTCGCTTGTCAGTAGCACCTCCTGTTGAGCTAGGCCCTCCTCTCGGGGAGGGCCTTTCCAATTTGGAGTTTGGGGTTTGGAGGGAATGAGGGAGTTAGGGAACTAGGGACAGAGCGTTCTATGCCGCGGAGTCGAACCACCCCACCCGGTTGTAAGTAAGAAGCGAAGTACGCACGGGTGAGGTCCTTCGACTCGCGACAAGCAAGCGGTTCTACTACAAACCTTCTTTAGGCTCGCTCAGGATGACGCCGCACCACATGGGAGCCCTTATCCCTCGTTCCCTCATTCTCTCCAAACCCCAAACTCCAAATTCCAAACTCCCTTCGGGGCAGGTATAAATGAACCTCATGAGCAAGACCGCACAGGGCGTTCGCTATGCTGAACTGGATCGAGAGACTTCTGAAACCCATATTCAGGTGGTCTTGGACTTGGACGGGGGCAGTCGGCGCGATATTCTGACCGGGATCGGGTTCTTTGACCATATGTTGGAGCTGTTTGCGTTCCATGGGCAGGTCGATATTGGGATTGGAGCCGAAGGCGATTTGGAAGTGGACGACCACCACACCGTGGAAGACACCGGCATCGTGATTGGCAAGGCGATCCGCGAGGCTCTGGCCTCCAGCGATGCGATTGTGCGCTACGGCAGCGCCTATCTTCCTATGGACGAGGCGCTTGCATTGGTGGCGATGGATATCAGTGGGCGTGGCCAACTTCATTGGGATGTTGAGTTCAAGCGGGAAAGGATTGGCGATATGGCCACTGAGAATGTGCGGGAGTTTTTCCGCGCCCTGACCGCCCACGCCGGGATCACGCTCCACATTCGTAAGATCGCCGGAGAGAACGACCACCATCTCTGCGAAGCGATTTTTAAGGGGTTTGGCGTGGCTTTGCACCAGGCAACGCGAATTGCCGAGCGTCGCAATGCGAACTCCACCAAAGGGAAGCAGGATTGATCGTCGTCCTTGACTACCGGATCAATAACCTCCGCTCCGTTGAAAAGGCCATCCAGTTTCTGGGCTACGAGTGTCGTGTCCAGCCAGACCTGAAAAGTGCAACCAAGCTGATCATTCCCGGCGTCGGTGCGTTTGGCCGGGCGATGGAGCAGATTGAGCCGTTGCGCGATGAGATCAGGGCGTTTGCCAAGGCGGGCCATCCGGTGCTGGGAATCTGCTTGGGACAGCAGTTGCTTTTCCAAACCAGCGAGGAGTTTGGGGAGCATCGAGGATTGGGTTTGATCCCTGGTCACGTTCGATACCTGCCGCAGAAAGCCGGATTGAAAGTGCCTCATATGGGTTGGAGCCCCATTCGATATCGGGTGGACTCCGAACTGGGCAAGGGAATCAACTGGGGAGATCGGGTTTTCTTTGTCCACTCGCTCTACACTGAGTGCGCCGACCCGAGCCATATCGCCGCGACCACGACTTACGGGATCGAGTTCGCGGCCTCGGTGCGGAAAGGCAACGTCTGGGGGACACAGTTTCACCCGGAGAAAAGTGGCGACGTCGGTCTGCGCATCCTGAGGAATTTCCTGGAATGCTGATCCTGCCCGCCATCGACATTCGGGGAGGGAAGTGTGTACGCCTGCGCCAAGGCGACTATGCCCAGGAGACGGTCTACGGCGAGGACCCGGTGGCGGTTGCCAAGGGTTTTGTAGAGGAAGGCGCGGAATGGATTCATCTGGTGGACCTGGACGGCGCCAAGGCGGGACATCCGGTCAACCTGGATTTGATTGAGAGGATCGCCAAGGAGACTGGGGCACAGACTGAGTTGGGGGGCGGCATACGGAGTCTGGAGACCGCGCTGCAGGTTCTTGCGAAAGGAGTTACCCGGGTGATATTTGGATCCCGACTGGTCTCGGATCGGGCGCAATCCGCCCATTTGTTTAAGGAGTTGGGGGATCAGGCAGTGGCGGGTATCGACGCTCGGAATGGAAAGGTATCGGTGACGGGTTGGACCGAAGACTCCGGCCTGGACGCACTCGACTTGGCCCTCGAACTGGAGCAGGCGGGGGCGAAGCGCTTTATCGTTACCGACATCGCGACCGATGGGATGCTCCAGGGACCCAATTTGGAAATGCTGGCCCGGTTTACCGGGGCGTTGCGCAGCGCGGTTATTGCCAGCGGCGGCGTGTCTAGTCTTGAAGAATTGGCAGCGATCAGAGGGATCGAGCCGCCGGTGGAAGGAGCGATCGTGGGGAAGGCGATCTATGAGGGGCGGTTTACGGTTCGAGAGGCGGTTCGGGCGTAGGGTTCGTTTCTCGGCCGCATTCCTTCGGTGGTCCTCGGCGGTCCTCGGTGGTTTTCATCCTCGGTCAATTGGAAGAACCACCGAAAAACACAGAGAGCCACCGAAAGAATGCCTATCCGGCCTAACAATCACCACAGGGGATTCGCTGAGCCTTCACCGCATTCTGCGACTACAGTTTCCAGGAATCTCATAGGCCCATGGACCGGGTTCTGGGGGAATTGCTCTTATAATGCTCTTGAACCTGGACGCCGCCGACCATGAAAGACATTTTGCCGTTCGTCATCCCGATCATCATTTTCATGATTCCCATCGTGGCGATCCTGACGCATCACCAGCGCAAGATGGCGGAGCTGATCCACGGCAATAAGGGGAACGCCAACACGCAGGCGGAGATTGAGGTGCTGAGGCAGGAGATTCAGGAGTTGAAGCAGGTCGTCCACCAGCAGACGCTGGCCATCGACAATATCAGCCGCTACCAATTGCCGCAGGCCGTGTCGCAGGAGAGGTAAACAGGAGCTTAACTGGAAATGCACGGGGACGAGATCGTAGCAATCATCATCGGCGGGATCACCATGCTGATCCCCATCGTCTTCATCCTCACGAAGCATCAGCAGAAGATGGCGACGATCCTTCGCCAAGACCAGGCTCAAGGCCATGCGGCGGAGGTTCAGATGGAGTTGGCGGCTTTGCGAGAGGTCGTTCACCAACAGACGATTGCGATCGATAACATCTCGCGGTCCCAGGCAGAGTTGCGCACAGAATTGGCCCGGCAAGAATTACAGCAACGGGTCGGTTAAGAGAAAATCTGGGAAAAAGGCGAAAAGGGCCCGGTTGGACCCACCCATCGCCTTGACTTCATAGGACGACCCAGGTACTCTAATTGTTCGCGCAAATTTCCCCGGAGGCCTGAGTGAGAACAATTCAGCCATCCTCGAAGAGAATCGGCCGGTTCCTCGAGATACCTAACCTTATTGAATTACAGCTTAACAGTTACAAGTGGTTTTTGGAAGAAGGACTTCCAGAACTTTTCAAAACGTTCTCCCCAATTTGGGATTTCACCCAGACAAATTACATCGAGCTAGTCAGCTTCACCCTCGGCGAACCCAAGTATTCGATCCAAGAGTGTCGTGACCGCGACATGACGTTCGAGGCGCCGATCAAGGCGATCGTGCGGTTCGGCGGTCGGGACCGAGAAGTGATCGAGTCCGAGGTTTACCTGGGCGATCTGCCGTTAATGACCGACAAAGGCACGTTCATTATCAATGGGCGGGAGCGCGTCATCGTCAGCCAGCTCAGCCGATCTCCGGGCCTCTACTTTGAAGAGGGCGTGGACAGTGCGATGCAGGTCATTGTGTCGGCCCGCATCATCCCGAACGAAGGGCCGTGGCTGGAGGTCGAGTCCGATGCCAACAGCGTTGTTCGAACCCAGATTAGCCAGACCAAAAAGCTTCCGCTGACCCAGCTCATCAAGGCACTCTACGGTTTCGAGAAGGGCCGTGGCCGGTCGCATATTGTGCTGGCCAACTGTGTCGGGAAGCGAGTGGTGGAGCCGGTCATCGATACCGACACCGGCGAGGTCCTCATTGAGGCGGCAACGATCTTGGATCAGGCCGCCATCGATGCTCTGCCAGAAGCCATCAAGTCTCAGACCGCCTTCGTCGAAACCCCGTTAGGTACGAACGAGGAGATTCTGAAGCTGTTCGTCCAAGAGGTCGAGTTGGAGACCCCCGACATCGAGATGTTGACGGGTAAGAAGGTTCTGGAGGACCTGCACGACGCCGACGGCGAGTTGATCATCAAGGCGGGCGAGAAGATCGAGCGCGAAACCGCCCGAAAGATCGAATCCCTGGGCTTGGAGAAGCTGCGGGTCGAGGACACGTTCCACCTGGTCGAGGCGACCTTGGAGCAGGACCCTACCACCAACACCCGCGAAGCCCTGCTGGACATCTACAAGCGACTGCGACCGGGCGAAGCCGCCAACGAGGAAGCCGCTCGCCAACTGGTGTATGGCCTCTTCTTCGACGTCAAGCGGTACGACCTGGGTAAGGTTGGTCGACGCTTCTTGAACCAGAAGCTGGGCATCCATGTTCCCCTGGATGTTCGCAACCTCACGGCCGAGGACTTGGTTCAGTTGCTTCGAGCGATGCGCCCTTACGTGGCCCGCGAAGCGGAGCGCGACGACATCGACGACTTGAAGAACAAGCGCGTCCGAAGCGTCGGCGAACTCTTGCAGAGTCAGCTTCGACTCGGCTTTGTCCGAATGGAGAAGGTCGCCCGAGAGCGCATGACCTCAACGGATCAAGAGAACCTGCTTCCGGGCATCATTCTCTCGGTCAAGCCGGTCAGCGCGTCGATTAAGAGCTTCTTTAGCAGCAACCAGCTTTCGACGTTCATGGACCAGACGAACCCGCTGTCTGAGATCACCAACAAGCGACGACTATCGTCTCTTGGCCCAGGTGGCTTGCAGCGAACCAGCGCCAAGCTGGAGGTTCGCGACGTTCACCGATCCCACTACGGCCGCATCTGCCCGATCGAGACCCCCGAAGGTCCGAACATCGGTCTGATCAGCCAGTTGACCTCGCACGCCCGAGTAGACGAGTTCGGCTTCATCATGACCCCCTACCGAAAGGTGGTGGAGGGCGTGGTGTCGGATGAGATCATCTACATGACGGCTCAGGAGGAGACTGGCCAGATGGTCGCCCCGGCTGACGTGGAGGCTGACGAAAACGGATTGATCATCACCGAGCGCGTTCAGTGCCGGTCGGCGGGAGCCGATGTGGGAGGCGCAAGCTACCCGATCGTTCGCCGCGACCAGGTTCAGTTGATGGACGTTTCGCCGGTCCAGATCATCTCGGTTGCCACCGCGCTGATCCCATTCCTAGAGAACGACGACGCGAACCGTGCTCTGATGGGCGCGAACATGCAACGCCAGGCGGTGCCGACGCTTCGGTCCGAGCGGCCTTTGGTCGGAACGGGCTACGAGCGAGTGGCGGCGGTTGACTCTGGTGCGGCGGTTATCGCCAAGCGGGATGGCGTGGTCGAGTTTGTAACGGCGCTTGAGATTCGGGTGAAGACCGATGACGGCGAAGTCGACAAGTACGACCTGCTTCACCTCGTTCAGAGCAACAAGTCCACCTGTTTCACCCAGCGACCCATCGTGTTCCCCGGTCAGCGCGTCCTGAAGGGCGATCCGCTGGGGGATGGCGCCTGTTGCGACCGTGGCGAGTTGGCCCTTGGCAAGAATGTGCTGGTCGCGTTTATGCCCTGGAACGGCTACAACTACGAAGACGCGATCCTGATCTCCGAGCGCATGGTAAAGGACGACGTTTACACGTCCATCCACATCGAGCGCCATGAGACCGAAGCGGTCGATACCAAGCTAGGCCCCGAAGAGATCACCCGCGACATTCCAAACGTCGGCGAAGACGCCCTGAAGGACCTCGACGAGAACGGAATCATCCGCATCGGCGCCGAAGTTCGGCCGGAAGACATTCTGGTCGGTAAGGTAGCTCCCAAGGGCCAGGTCGAGATGACTGCGGAAGAGCGGCTCATCATCGCCATCTTTGGTAAGAAGGCGGAAGAGACCCGCGACGTTTCGCTTCGACTGCCGCACGGCGAGAAGGGAACGGTGGTGGACGTGAAGGTCTTCAGCCGGTACAAGTACCTCAGCCAAAGCATCAACTACGTCTACAAGGAGTCTAAGAAACGAGAGCGACTCGTGTGCGACCGCACTGATGAAGACCTTTTGCAAATCCCAGGCGACGAACTGCCTGCTGGAACCAACATGACCGTCCAAGTCTATGTGGCCCAGAAGCGAAAGCTGATGGTCGGCGACAAGATGGCGGGACGCCACGGTAACAAGGGTGTTATCTCGAAGGTGCTGCCGGTTGAGGACATGCCGTTCTTGAACGACGGCACCCCGGTGGACATCGTGCTGAACCCGCTCGGCGTTCCGAGCCGAATGAACATCGGCCAGATCATGGAGACGCACCTTGGGTACGTCGGCCGGCATCTGGGCGTCGAGTACAAGTGCCCGGCGTTCGAAGGCGCGACAGAGGGTGAGCTTCTCGGAGAAATGGATCGACTGGCAGAGCAGATGAGGCGACAGTGCCTGGTCGGCTATGCCAACGGTGAACTGCTGCTGAATATCGACTTCCGCAAGGCCGACAGCCTTGAGGATTCGTTCGGCAAGGTAGACGCCGCGCTTCGACTCCTGGGCGAGAAGGGGCTTGAAAGAGTATCCCGAATCGTGGCCGCCGATCCGGTGATGACGACCGCCGAGATGATGGAGGTCGATATCGAAGACTGGGAGCCCGAAGATCAGGACGAGATCGCCGCCGAGAATCCATTCAAGGCTAAGGATGCGGTCTACGCCGGCATCATCGAGAAGATTCGCGGGAACATCTACAAGCGCGCGGGCATTGATCCGCAAAGCTGTAAGTCGGTTATTCGCGACGGCCTGACTGGCGACACGCTCCCCAACCCGCTCACGGTCGGCATGATCTACATGCTGAAGCTGGAGCACTTGGCGGATGAGAAGATCCACGCCCGATCCATCGGCCCATACTCGCTGGTCACCCAACAGCCGTTGGGCGGTAAGGCGCAGTTCGGCGGCCAGCGGTTCGGAGAGATGGAAGTGTGGGCGCTGGAAGCCTATGGCGCAGCCTATACGCTCCAGGAGCTTCTCACCATCAAGTCCGACGACGTCATGGGCCGCGTGAAGGCGTACGAGAGCATCGTAAAGGGCGAGACTCTCGCGGAGCCCGGTATCCCTGAGTCCTTCAAGATTCTGGTGAACGAGCTTCGGTCCCTGTGTCTGAAGGTCGCGGTGGAAGACGCGAACAACAAGGAATTGCCCCTCAAGGATCTGGACGAACTGAGCGGCGGCGACGACATGCGCCTCGCCCGGTCGGTGGGATTCTTTAACTAAATTGCTAGATTGTGGGATTGCTTGAATGCTGGATTGAAAAACCCGAACTCAAGCACCCTGCAGCCTGGAAAACAGAATTGCTAGATGTTAGGTTGCTGGATGGCTTGATTTTCATTCAATCCAGCATTCAAGCAATCCAGTAATCAAGCATTGCAAATAACGGAGAAAAATGGCAGACGTAAGCCTGTTCGATAAAATCAGGATTGGGATCGCAAGCGGGGAGGATATCCTCGCGTGGACTCACGGCGAAGTGAAGAAGCCGGAGACGATCAACTACCGAACCTTCAAGCCCGAGCGAGATGGTCTCTTCTGTGAGCGCATCTTTGGCCCAGTCAAGGACTGGGAGTGCGCCTGCGGCCGGTACAAGAAGATCAAGTACAAGGGAATCACCTGCGAGCGCTGCGGCGTCGAGGTCACCCGAAGCAAGGTTCGGCGAGAGCGCATGGGCCATGTGGAATTGGCGGCTCCGGTCTGCCACATCTGGTACCTCAAGGGCGTTCCATCGCCTCTTTCGCTGATCTTGGACATCTCCCCAAGACTGCTGGAGAAGGTCATCTACTTCGCCAGCTTCATCATCATCGATATCGACAACGAGAAGATTCAGGAAGCCCTTCCTGCGGTCCGCGTTGCCGTCGAGCAGGAGAAGGCCAGCCTGATCCAGCAGATGCGCGAGTTGGAAGAGGACTCCTTCAACCGGTTCACCGACGACCTGAACAACAACCGTGAAGAGTACGACGAAGTCTTCGCTCGGGAGCGCGCCAAGGCGGTCAACGACCGAATCAAGGCCGAGTACCGGGACGCCGACGACCGGCTGAAGGACCTCGACCTGGCGGTTGAGATTCTGGGCAAGCTGGAGCGAAACCAACTGATCGACGAGGACAAGTACCGTGCCGTCGCCAAGTTGCTGGATGCCGTTGGCGCCCGCATCAACCAGGACCTCCGAAGCCTGCTGCGCGCCAACATCGGCGCGGACGCCATCAAGGAACTTTTGGTCCGAGTCGATCTGGAGCGACTGGCCCGCGAGCTTCGCCAAGAGATCATCATGACCCAAAGCCAGCGACGCGCCCGAGCGATCAAGCGGCTGGAAGTCACCGAGGCCCTGATCTCCTCCAAGAGCCGTCCCGAGTGGATGATCCTGGATGTGATTCCGGTCATCTCGCCCGAGCTTCGCCCGATGGTCCAGTTGGACGGTGGCCGATTCGCGACCTCCGACCTGAACGACCTCTATCGACGCATCATCAACCGCAACAACCGGTTGAAGAAGATCATCGAGATTCACGCGCCCGAGTCGATCATCAACCACGAAAAGCGACTTCTTCAGGAAGCCGTGGATGCGCTGGTGGATAATGGTCGCCGCGCCCGTCCGGTGGTTGGTTCCAACTCCCGACCGCTCAAGTCCCTCAGCGACATGCTGAAGGGTAAGGAAGGCCGGTTCCGAAAGAACCTGCTGGGTAAGCGCGTGGACTACTCGGGACGATCTGTTATCGTCGTCGGCCCGCACCTCAAACTCCACCAGTGCGGCATCCCCAAGGAGATGGCGCTGGAGCTGTTCAAGCCGTTCGTCATGAAGTCTCTGGTTGAGAAGAAGATCACCCAGAACATCAAGACGGCCAAGCGGATGATCGACCGGATGCACCCGGCGGTCTGGGACGGCCTCGAAGAGGTCATCAAGGAGCATCCGGTCCTTCTGAACCGCGCCCCGACCCTGCACCGACTCGGCATCCAGGCGTTCGAGCCGATCCTGGTGGACGGCAAGGCGATCCAGGTTCACCCGCTGGTCTGTAACATGTACAACGCGGACTTCGACGGCGACCAGATGGCCGTCCACGTTCCGTTGAGCACCCAGGCCCAAGCTGAGGCCCGAGTTCTGATGCTTTCCACCCAGAACCTGTTCTCACCCGCAGACGGTCGCCCGACCTGTGCGCCGGTTCAGGACATCATTCTTGGGAACTACGCGCTGACCTTCGTCTCCGACCAAGGTAAGGCGGACTTCGATGAGTTGGAGAGGTTGCACGCTAAGGATCCGGAGAAGCATCCGGGCGCCCGTGCCTATAGCAACGTGGACGAAGTAATCTTCGCCCTCGAGTCGCCCATCGCGGCCGATCCGATCCAGGTCAACACACCGGTAAAGGTCCGCATCAAGCGACCCGTCTTCCGACCCGCCGAGGAAGTGGACTTCCGCGATGCGGTCACCGGTCAGGAGTACCACAAGGTGACGACGGTCGGCGAGGACGAAGAGGAGTTCGAGGAGCTGGTGCCCTATGACCAGGAGTTTGAGGAGATCATTGTCACGGCGACTCCCGGCCAACTGATCTTCAACAGCATCCTGCCCTTCCCGCTTCGATACTCGGACCAGTTCCTGAACCTCCAGTTGAACAAGAAGGCTCTTTCCGAGCTGATTCTTGCCTGTCACCGCGAGGCTGGTGTCGGCGCAACGATCAAGCTTCTGGACGACATGAAGGACATGGGCTTCCGGTGGGCTACAAGGTATGGCCTGTCGGTTGCGATCACCGACATGGACCCGCCGGAGCGGCGCGAGGAGATGATCAAGGACGCGGACGACCGTTCCACCAAGATCACCCAGCAGTTCCGACGAGGCATGCTCACTTATAACGAAATGACCCAGAGCCTGGTCAAGCTGTGGACGGAAACCTACGACGAGATCGGTAAGGAGATCGTCGGCGGCCTGAAGCAGATGAACCCGCTCTCGATCATCACCGTCTCCGGCGCTCGTGGCTCGGTCAAGCAGTTGGCCCAGCTCGCCGGAATGCGCGGCCTCATGTTTAACCAGTTCAACGAGGTTATCTACGAGCTTCCAGTCAAGAGCTCCTTCCACAAGGGTCTCTCGATGCTGGAATACTTCGTGACCACCCACGGCGCGAGAAAGGGTCTTGCCGACACCGCTCTCCGCACGGCGGACGCAGGCTATCTGACCCGACGTCTCTGCGACGTGGCCCAGGATGTCATCATCAAGGCTCACGACTGTGAGACGACGGACGGCATCATGGCCCACCGCATCCTGGATCAGGGCGAAGCCATCGAGCAGCTTACCGACCGCATCAAGGGCCGCGTAGCCTTGGCGATCATCACCGATCCCGACACCGGCGAGGAGTTGACCCAGTACCAGGAGCCGATCCCGGTCGAAATGGCCAAGCGGATCACCGCCATAGAGAACAAGTATGTAGCCGATTACACGGCCGCAGACTCTGAGGAGGACAAGGCTGCGGTCATTGAGAAGTACAACAAGTTTGGCTTTGAGGCGGACGAGCATGGAAACCTGACGGTTCTCATCCGCTCCCCGCTGACCTGTGAACTGGCTCAAGGCATCTGCTCCAAGTGCTACGGAACCGACCTTTCGACCAACAAGTTGGTGGAAGTTGGCGTGGCGGTCGGCATCATCGCCGCCCAGTCGATCGGTGAACCCGGAACTCAGCTCACGATGAGAACGTTCCACACCGGAGGCGTTGCCGGATCGGCCACCATCGCGAGAACGAACCAGTATAAGACCGGTAAGTTCATCCGCCAGTTCATGGAGGACTTCGCGACGGCGACCGACACTGACATGAAGCAGTTCGACCCCACCAAGCTTCTGGAGAACCAGGAGTCGGTGGTCAAGAGCTTCTTCCAGAACAAGGACGAAGCCCCGCTCACGATCAATGAGGAGGATCCCGAGGATCCCAAGGTCAAGAAGAGAACCGAGCGCCAGACCAAGGCCGCCCAAAAGGCGGCGTTGAAGGCGGATAGCGACTCCAAGAAGCTGTGGGAGCGATCCCGAAAGACCTTCTTCTACGCTTGGACGGGTGAATCGAGCGGTATCGTCCGCGTCGAGGAGATCTTCGAAGCGCGACGCCAGCCTCGTGGTAAGGCCATCATCTGCCCGGTCACCGGCGTGGTCCGCGACGTTCGCGAGTCCAGCTTTGGTCGATGGGTCATTGTCGAAGCCACGGTTCCGACCACAGCTCCGATCAAGGACGCCTACATCGGCGACGTTCAGGTCTGGCAGACCGGCGACGACAAGACCGATGCGACTTTGGAGAAGACGATCGGCCAGAAGCTGACGACCGCAACCCTGGGCATTCTCCGGAAGGCCGAGGTCGCCAAGGTCACCATCTTCTACCCGATCCTGGTTCCGCCGCTCGGTAAGTTGCCGGTGAACAAGGGCAGCAAGGTCATTAAGGGCGACCCATTGACCGAAGGCCCTCGCGACCCGCACGAGGTTCTGGAACTGGCGGGCGCTGGCGCGGTTTACGACTACTTCGTCGAAAACCTGCAAAGCGTCTACAAAGCCCAGGGCGTCGATATCAACGACAAGCACATCGAGGTTATCATTCGGCAGATGCTGCGCAAGCGACAGGTCAAGGAGCCGGGCGACACCCCGTTCCTCCCCGGTCAGATCGTGGACCGCTTCACGTTCATCGCGGCAAACGAAAACGTTCGCAAGCTGATCGCCGATGGAAAGACGATCAAGTACGTCGACCCGATCACCGGCGAGAACGTAGAGCGCGATCCGAAGGAAGCGACGGCGACGTGGATTCTCCTCGGTATCACCGAGGCCTCGTTGGCCACGGACTCGTTCCTGTCGGCAGCCTCGTTCCAGAAGACCACCCGCGTCCTCACAGAAGCGGCGGTTCGCGGCAAGAAGGACCAGTTGATCGGTCTGAAGGAGAACGTCATCATCGGACGCTTAATCCCGGCTGGTACGGGCGTCAAGCAGTACCGAGACGTGGCGGTCGATGTCCAGCGCGGCCCTGCCTGGGCCGAGCAGTCGCTCACCGCTCTGGTGGAAGCCGACGAGCACGGTCTCGACGACCCCCTCGGCGCCCTATCCTTCCCCTCGCTGGCCGATATGGCGGCAGAGGAGCTGGACTTCGACGACGAAATCTAGGGACGGCGTTGCGGCATTACGGTTTCGGGCTCTTCGCAAACCGTAATGCCGAAGTCCTATAAGGGGCTTGCAAAAATCCCCAATCAAGCATTCGAGCAATCGAAAATCTCCAAAAACGTTGGTTGACAAAATCCGTTCTTCGGCCCTATATAGGTAGGGATGCTCGGAATCCGGAAATCGGAACTCGGAAACCGAATGGGTCGGAGGAACATCACTTCAATCGAGGAGTCGAGGAATCGGCCCTCTACGTTGTGTCGCTGTGCCGTTGTGGTAGAAACCCAATCCTCTTGGTGTCTTTGTGCCTTGGTGTTTATCTGAGAGGAGGTTTGGAGTTTTTTGCCAAGTCCTCCCTGGCTTCCGACCTGTCCTTGAACCACCAAGACACAAAGACACAAAGGAACGCGAAGCCCGGTGCAGAGTCCTTTGCGCCCCTTTGCGTCTTCGCGACTTTGCGTGAAAAAACGGTTACCGGCAAGAAGACTCTTCTGCGGCTCAAACGACCATCTGCGGAAATCTGCGCCCATCTGTGGTTCCTTTCCAACGTCGCAAAAACCGCCATATGTATGACTTGCAGGAAAAAATGCACGAAAATCCCGGTTCCATTGAACCCGAGCCAGCTACGGATTTTTGAACCTAAGATCGGTCGCGTTTTCTGAAAATTTGAACCTAAGAAATCCGTAGCTGAAGGGCGCGAGGAACTGGGTGAGTCCCAGGCGGCGGAACCATGTTTTCTGGCTTGCCTATCATGCCTCCACGGCTTGACGACTGTTGCCACGGTGTGGGGCTACGTCCACACAGAGTTTCCTTTGGATGATCGCTGGCCCCATGCTAATATGTGGGAGGACGGCTTGTGGAATGAGGATACAAACTTGGCGATCTAGCCTCAGGGCTGCGTCCTGTGGCGGGAGGAGGCCAACGGCTGGAGCGCCCTGAGGCAAAAAATACCAAGAAGATGATCAAGATAGTAGTTGTTACAGTTGCCGCGATAAGCTTGGGCGTTCAAGGGGTTAAGCCCGAGGACATTTACGTTCAATACAAGCCTGATTTCGAGATTGATGGCCGGATGATGAGGGCTTACGAATCCGCACTGATTCGACACAAAAAGTATATGAGAGCTGAAAAGGGTTTGGACGTAGATCAATTCAAAGTTTTGCTAAAGGAAGAGCCGAAATTTTTCAGAATTCACTTTGTTCCTAAGAGAGTAGCTGGCAAAAACGACCATCTAGGTTCAGGTGGAGCCCGTGCGGATATGATGTATGCCGTTGATAAAACGACCTATAAGGTCTTCTTTGCTGGGGGCGGTGGCTGATTTTTTGTCTGCCTAAGGGCGCTTAAGCCATTGGCCCCGGCCTGCCGCTGACTTGCAGCCGTGAGGCTTCTTCTCAGCGCAAGACCGTACATGATCCATGCATTCGTCCTCACCGTGCAGTTGGCCGATCCACACCGGATGTGGAGACATACCTTGGGAAGACCGTTGGCCCAGTGCTAAGATGTAGGAGGATGGCTTGTAGAATGAAGGTACAGGCTTGGCGATCTAGCCTCAGGGCTGCGGTTCTGTGGTGGGAGGAGGCCAACGGCTGGAGCGCCCTGAGGCAAAAAAGTGGAGGGATATTTGTATATGATCCATCTACAGGTCAATCAGGAAAGGTAAAGCCACGATGAAGCAAACTCTATTCGTAACAGCGATGTTGTTTTCCATCTTGTTTTCAATTGGGCAGGATCCCTATGTAAATAACGAATTTGGAAAGCAGTTCGTTATAGATGGTCGTGAGATTCTAGCATTTGACAAGGCAAGAGAAAAACTCAAAACTTTAAAACCGCCAATGGAGAGGGCCTTAGATCGGTATTGGATCGGGATATCTGAGAATAACTCAGACTATATCTTCTTCTTCTACGCTAAACCCGAGAGAGGATCTAAGCCTAGTGAATGGCCAAGCGTTAGGGGTAACGAATATCTTGTCAAGGTTAACAAACGGACATTGGAGGCTGGCCCGTTTACACGTAGCCAATAGGCTATTTTACTATCTTAGGGCGCGTAGGCCACTGGCTTCTGCCCGCCACAGCCTTGCAGCCCTGAGGCTATCTTCCCAGCCCATCCCGCGTCCAACCAAGCCAGTTGGCCAAACTCCCAAAATCGATGGTTGACAAAACCTGCTTAATCGGAAGTCGGAAGTCGGAAGCCGGAAACCGGAAAGCGCCCAGTCTGGAGCGGCCCGTGGGTCGGCATGGCGGCATTGCGGCGTGGCGGGGTTGGGGACAACGCGCAACAAAACCGTGACGCCGCTATGCCGTAGGACCGTCCAAAGGAACCAATTTTTCGGGCTTGCCTTCCAATAGGAAGATGCAGTCGAATGTTTCCACCCAAGAGGACATCCTCTATGCGCAACCGCCGGACTGGCTCCAATGTGCAGTCGAGGATGACGATGATCAAACCCGAGAAGACTCCGAAGAACTGACGCTGGGCTTTATCTAGTCAGGTGGGTCTTCAGCCAGGCGATGCCGTCTTGCATGGCTTTCATGACCTCGGCGTTGCTGGATGGGATCTCATGCTTCATCCCTTCGATGTAACGCGCCTCGACCTTGGTGCCGTTGGCTTTTAGCTTGGATTCCAGCCACTTGCTCTGAGCCACCGGAACAACCGGGTCGGCGGTGCCGTGGACGATGAAGACGGGCGGGGTCCGGCGGTCGATGAAGTTGACCGGGCTGGCGGCCTTGATCTCTGCCGCCGATTCACCCTTGGCCTTGCCCAGGATAGTCTGAAAGAGCGTGTCGTAGCTGGCCGGATAGTCGCGGGACATATCGGTGGGGCCAAAGATGTCCAACACGGCGCGCACTCGGCTGGAGTGGCGGGGGTATTCGGCAGTCTTGGCGTCTCGGGTATCGGTGAAGCCCAGCAGCAAAGCCATGTGCCCTCCGGCGCTGGCACCGCTGGCGCCAATCCGGTTTGGGTCGATGCCGAGCTTGGCAGCGTTCTCCCGCAGATAGCGGACCGCCGTCTGGGCATCATCGTAAAACCCTGGCCAGCGGGTCTTCGGAGCGAGGCGGTATTGCACGGACGCGGCCAACATCCCTTGCTTGGCGATGGCTTCGCACAGAGCCTTCATGTCTCGCTTGTCCCCCATAATCCAGGCCCCACCATGGATCACCACCACCGCCGCCTTGGTGGCGACGGAAGGGTCGGGGCGGTAGATGTCCATTTTTAGCTCAAAGCCGGTCGGTCGGGAGTAGACGACATCCGTATCCACCTTGGGAGCCAGAATGAGCAAAGCGAGCGTCGAGAGCATGATGATGATAGTACGTCCCTAAATGTCGGAGGTTCGCCTGACCCGGATATTGGGCACAGGCAGGAGGGATTCGTCCTTGCGCAAGGGGATGGTGCTGTTGCCCAGGAGCTGCTGAATCCTCGCCTCGGCTTCGGAGACGTAGTCCGCGACCTGCTTCTCCATGTCGGTGCGAATCTCCTCGATGTCGTCCAGGAGTCTCAGGATCAGCTCCACCCCGGCCAGATTCACGCCCATATCTTGGGTGAGGTGCTGGATGCGGCGGACCCGGTGAATGTCGTTTTCAGAGTACAGACGGTTCTTCGCCCCCACCCTCGCTGGCACTACCAACCCAAGCCGCTCGTATTGCCGGAGCGTCTGGGGGTGGACTCCGCATAGCTGCGCTGCGACGCCGATCATGTAGACGGGCTGGTTCTCGCTTCTCATCGAGCGGCGGCCTCCTCCATCTCGGCAAGCTGTTCGAGAAGCTTCCGTTGAGCTTCCGTTGGTTTCTTGGGCACGGTGATTTTGATACGAGCCATGAGGTCTCCCCGCCCACCGTTCAACCGCGAGATGCCCTGTCCGCCCAGTCGGAACATTTGCCCGCTTTGAGTCCCCTCGGGAATCTTCATCTTCACTGCGGATCGCAACGTGGGAACGCGAATCTCCCCGCCAAGAGCCGCGACGGTGAAGGGAACCGGGACATCGACTTCCAGCTTGTCATCTGCCAGCTTGAATTGAGAATGGGCTGCCCACTTGATGACGACGTAGAGGTCTCCCGCCTTGCCATTGGCCCCCGCCGCGCCCTTGCCGGGGACGCGCAGCTTCTTGCCATCTTGGATACCTGCCGGGATCGTGACTTCGACTTTTTTAGTGGTGGGAACGGTGGAGATACCTTCACGGCCCCGTTGGGCGTCCATGGTCTGATAGGTCAGGACTCGCTTGGTGCCCGAGTCCACCTCTTCCAGAGGAATCTCGATGGTCTTCTCCACGTCTCGGGGTCGAGCGGTGTCCAGGTCCTCGATCTTGAATTGTGCCCCGCCTCGGTTCCCGCCAAAGCCTCCGCCGAAGAACTGCTCGAAGATCGACTCGAACCCGCCGCCACCGCCTCCGCCGACATGAAATCCGCCGAAATCCTGCCCGGGAACACCGCCCTGGAACTGGTCGGCATGCTCCCAGTGCTCTCCGTACTGGTCGTAGAGTTTCCGCTTTTCCGGGTTGCCAAGCACTTCATGGGCCTCGCTGATCTCTTTGAACTTGGCTTCGGCCGTTTTGTCGTTTGGGTTGACATCAGGGTGGTACTTGCGCGCCAGCTTCCGGTACGCCGACCGTATCTCCTTCTCATCCGCACCCCGCTTCACGCCGAGAACCGAGTAAAAATCCTTTGCCATGTTGGTATTGCTTGATTGCTGGATTGCTGGATTGCTGGATTGCTTTAATCTAGCATTCCAGCAATCAAGCAATTCACATGAGTATATAACGCTCAAGCCCTTGACAATGATTCCACAAATAGGCCATGCATCTCCTTACCCATCCTGAGGGACCAGGGAAAAATGCCGATGTAACGGTATGTGGACCTGCGTAGCCTAGAGATCAAGATCGCCCGGAGCGAAAACCTTCCGGTGCTGCCCCAAATCGTCAGCCAAGTTCTGAAACTGGCCGACGATCCTGATGCTTCTCCCAAGAGCATGGAGGTCATCATCGAGCGAGATCCAGCGATTACGGCCAAGATTCTGCGCGTGTCCAACTCTTCCTATTACGGGCTAAGTCAGGTTCCCTCGATCGGTCGGGCCATCAACATGTTGGGCATGAACACGATTCGCTCCCTGGTTGTCGGCGTAGCCTATCAGCAGATTATGTCGGGACGGGCCGTCGCCAGCCACTTCAACAAACTGGAGTTCTGGCGCCATAGCCTCGGAGTGGCCACAGGAGCGCGAATCCTGGCCAAGCTCAAGATGCCAATGCGCACCGAGGAACTCTATGTGGCGGGCATGATGCACGATGTCGGCCTACTGGTCATGGACCGGTTCCACCCCCTGGAATTGGACAAAGCGGTGGGGTATGCGACAGACGAAGGGATAAGGCTTCATGAGGCCGAGAACCTGCTTTTCGGGTTCGACCACAGCAAACTGGGTGGCGTTCTGGCTAGGCAATGGGGCTTATCTGAAGTCGTGGTCGATGCGGTCCAATACCACCATCAGACAGACATGGATGAGAACAACAGCGCTTCCACCGCCATCGTCGCCCTCGCCAACACCTTGGCCCACCAATGCGGCCTCACCAACAACGTTCCATCCATGGACATCGAAGTGGACGAGATGCTGCTGGAGACGGTCGGAATGCCCGCTGAGCAACTAGACGTGATTAAGAACGTCATCGCCCAAGAGGTTGCCCGGGCCGAAGAAGCGTTTGGAATCGTTTGAGCAGTTGGACTGCTGGATTGCTTGAATGCTGAGGGTTTTCTCACGGTCAATACGAACCGGCGATCTCCCGAATTTCCAGTTTATGTATTCCAGCAATCCAACAATTAAGCCACCCCTAGTGTTCCGACTCGTGCGCTGCGCGCTGCTTCGCATACTCGGCGATCAGCGTTTGTTGCTCGGGATGGGGGAGTTCTTCGTAGTGGTCTACGCTTTGGCGGAACCTGCCTCGACCCTTGGTGATCGACCGGAGATCGAGCGCATAGCGCATCATGGTGGCCATCGGGACGGTGGCCTTGATGCGGGTCTTACCGGGGGTAATGGGGTCCATACCCTGCATCCTCCCTCGACGACCGTTTAGGTCGCCCACCACGTCGCCCACACACTCGTCGGGAACGTCTACCTCGACCTCCAAGACGGGTTCCAGGATCACGGCTTGCGCCTTTTCTGCCGCCGCTCTCAGCGCCAACGCCCCGGCTGTCTTGAACGCCTGCTCGTTGGAGTCCACGTCGTGGTAGCTTCCATCGACCACCGTCACCTTGAAGTCCACCACTGGATAGCCTGCGACCAAACCGTGATCAGCGGCTTCGCGGATGCCCTTCTCGATGGCGGGGATGAAGTTCTTGGGAATCGCACCGCCCACGACTTTGTTGTCAAAGGTGAAGCCGCCACCTCTTTCCAGCGGCTGGAGCTCGATCCAACAGTCGCCGAACTGGCCCTTGCCGCCCGTCTGCCGCTTGTGCCGCCCTTGAGCCTTGGCCGTTCCACGCACGGTCTCCTTATAGGGAACTCGGGCGTCCTCGATCTTGACATTCACCCCGAACTTGGACTTCATCTTCTCGATGATGGTTTCCAAGTGGATGTCGCCCATGCCCTCCAAGATTTCCTGGTGTGCGATGGCGTCCCGGGAATGGCGGAAAGTGGGGTCCTCTTCCATCAGTCGCGTAATAGCGGTTCCCAGTTTGTCCTCGTCTGCTTTGGTCGCGGGAACGACCGCGATGCGGTAGATCGGCTCCGGGAAGTCGATGGGCGGGAGCATGACTTTGTCCTTGGCGCTGCAAAGGGTGTCGCCGGTGTGGGTGTCCTGAAGTTTGGCGATGGCGCAGATGTCCCCCGCGCTCACGATTTGGGCCGCTTCTTGACCCTTGCCATGGGGGAAGAAGAGGTTGTGGACCCGCTCATCCTTCTCCCGATTCACGTTCAGAACGTGATCGTCGGCTTTTAGGGTGCCGGAGAAGATGCGAACGAAATTGATCTTGCCGACGAACGGGTCGGCGGTCGTCTTGAAAACGAATCCGGCCAGCGATCCGTTGGGGTCGGGTTTGACCTCTTTGCCGTCCAAGATCTTGGGCATCTCGGCGGGGGAGGGAAGCTCGTGAATGATGCGATCCAGAAGCGTCGCTACCCCGATACCACTTGCGGCGGAGCCTAGAAGGATGGGTACGACTTTGCCCTGCTCTACGCCAACAAGAAGTCCGTGTTCGATCTCATCCTCGGTGAGTTGCTCGCCCTCCAGGTACTTCATGGCGAGATCGTCGTCGCCCTCTGCCGCCGCATCCATCATCTTCTCGCGACGCTCAGCGGCCTCTTCGGTGTAGCCAGCGGGTACATCCTCGACCTCCACGCCCCGGTCCTTGCCCTTATAGACCTTCATATTTAGAAGGTCAAGAACCCCGCTGAAGGCGGCTTGGTGCCCGATGGGAATTTGCACGCCTACCACCTTGCGCCCGTATCGTTCGTGCAAGGTGTTCATGAGGCCCTCATAGTCGGCATTGTCGCGCTCAAGCTTGTTTACAAAAATGCACTTCGCAAGGCCATGTTCCTCGGCGATCTCCCAGGCGAGCTCGAAGCCCACATCCAGGTCTGCCTTGGCCTCGGTGACGATGATCATCGCCTCCACAACTCGGGCTACCCCATGCAGGTCGCCGATAAAGTCGGGATAGCCGGGGACGTCGATGAGGTTGACTTTAACCCCGTTCCATTCAAGGGGGACGATGCTGGCATTGAGAGAGATCTTGCGCCGGATTTCAAGTGGGTCGAAGTCGGACTGCGTGTTTCCGGCGTCCACGTTTCCAACTCGGTCGGATGCCCCGGCGGTGTAGAGCATGTGCTCGACAAGCATGGTCTTGCCGCTGCCGCCGTGGCCGACAATCGCGACGTTTCTAATGTTCTCAGCAGAATACTGCTTCATGGGAACCCTCCTTTGGGTGAGAATTCTAGGCAGTATTCACTCAGGGCGCGGCAACGGAGGCTTCCTCCATTCCCAGTTCAGATCGTCAATCCATCATCCCAATAAGCCCCAGGCGTCCACCGCCGTATCTCATCTTACGCTTTTTTTAGGAGATGGTTAAGGGTTTTGTCCTCATTTCTGTTTCCTGTCCTCACTTCCACCCACTTCCGATGGAAGTTCATGACAACGATGAGGTCGTCGAGGAAGTCGGTACCGAGGAGGCCGTCGATGTTGGCGTTCGGCTTAAAGTGAACACTCAGAGAACCAAGACTGTTCCGGCTGGCAATTCCTTGAAGCACACGACGGCAGAGCGGGTTGGTTTAATCTGCATCGCTTCTTCATAGAGGGCATCTCTATCTGCATTGTGGGCGAGAACCCGGGACAGTACTTATCCAGTGCGTTTGCTCATCTTGTGGTCGCCCAAGAGCACCCACTCGCCGTCGTACTTCTGCGAGAGTTCCTTTATGGTGAGGATGGGATTTGCCATGTCTGTCTGGATATTATATGTACCAGTGGCCTGTCCAATCGCTCGACGGCTTGGAAGGTCTTGGGACGCATGGCAAGCTTCTCTTGGGAGCCCCGGGGTCGCGCCGGTGAGCAAGCTTGTAGTTTTATCCAACCTGTGCTTCGACTCCCAGCTTGTATCCACGACCTGGAAGGTCTTGGGACGCATAGGCAGGATGCCTATGCTACATGGTCCTACTCGTTGACTTTTCCACATCTCCTTAGGTACATTCTCCCCTGGTCTCTAGTAGGCCAAGCACTCAGCGGCTTCCAGCCGGAGGCGTGTGTCGCCCCCAAACTTGGGGCAACGACCGCACCGAGCGCCTTGCCAGGCGGACGAAGCTGACTGAAATGAAGGAAACGGTGCATCGTCCCGTCGTGTCGGGATGACGCCCCTAAGGAGTAACAATGATCTCAGGAATCCTGGGAACCAAAGTAGGTATGACTCACCTCTTCACCGAAGAGGGAAAGATGGTCCCGGTAACGGTTATTCAGGCCGGACCCGTCTACGTTACGCAGGTAAAGACAGAAGAGACCGATGGCTACAACGCCATCCAAGTTGGCTTTGGCGAGGCGAAGGAAAAGCACCTTACGTTCCCCAAATATGGCCACCTGAAGAAAGCGGGTCTCGATCGAAACTTGCGAACCCTAAAAGAATTTCGTGTCAGCGAGACCGCCGGCATCGAGTTGGGCCAAGAGTTCAAAGCCGACCTCTTTGAGGAAGGCGAGAAGATCACGGTCACCGGCACCAGCAAAGGCCGCGGCTTCGCGGGTGGCGTGAAGCGCTACCACTTCAAGGGTCAGCACATGACCCACGGCTATATGACTCACCGCCGACCGCTCTCCAGCGGTGCGACGGGTCCCCAGAGGGTCTTCAAGGGCGTTAGGAAGCCCGGACACATGGGCGACGCAACTGTGACCCAGAAGGGTCTCAAGGTTGTCAAGGTCGATGCCGAGCGAAACCTGATTCTCGTCGACGGCAGCGTAGCGGGTCCTAACGGCGCGCTCGTTGTGATCAACAAGGTGGCGAGGTAATCCAGATGGCATCAATCGAGATTAAAGATAAAAGCGGCAAGAGGGTTGGAACCCACGAGGTTTCCAAGGCGATTGCCGAAGCCAATCCCTCCATCACGACCGTTCACCGAACCGTCGTGGCGGAAGAGGCCAACAAGCGGCAGGGAACCCAGAAGACCAAGACCCGAAGCGAAACGCGCGGCGGCGGTCGAAAGCCATATAAGCAGAAGAAGACCGGTAACGCCCGACAGGGAACCATCCGCGCTCCTCACTATGCCCACGGCGGCATGGCCCTCGCGCTGACCCCTCGCGACTACGACAAGAAGGTCAACAAGAAAGAGCGAAGAGCGGCGATCCTGGGGGCTTTGAACCAGAAGATCCAGGGCGGCGACCTCACCGTTGCCGACGCCATCGTCTTCGCCGACCCCAAGACCAAGTCCGCCCTGGAATTCCTGGCCGCGGTTGGTTTGAAGGATGCGCGAAGGCTGTTGATCATCCTCCCGCAATACGATGAAGTCACCTACAAGAGCTTCCGAAACCTTCCCAACGTGACCGTGCGAACCGCGCCGGCCTCGACGGCAGGTGGAACGGAAGCGGCGAAGACCTCTGCGTTCTCAGCCCGAGACGTGATGGTTGCCCACAAGGTGCTCATCGCCAAAGATGCCCTCGCAAAGATCGAGGAGGTTTGGGCTAAGTGAAAAATCCGCACACAATCATTGTTGCTCCCCATATCACGGAGAAGTCGGTGGCGCTGAGCTATGGCGACGACCAGGCGGCCTTCCTTCGAAAGAAGCGAGAAGTTGCCAAGTCGGGCGCCACGGGCAAGAAGGCCGAGAAGATCACGGTCACCGAAGAGGACTTGGTTCGCAAGTACACCTTCATCGTGGCCAAGAGCGCCAACAAGATCGAAATCAAGCAGGCCATCGAGGCCATTTACAACGCTGGCAAGAAGAAAGGCGAAGAGATCAAGGTCGAGAACGTGCATACGGTTCGCGTCTTGGGCAAAAAGCGCCGACGCGGCCAGCGCAGCACCGGCTATGAGCCAGATCGCAAGAAGGCGATCGTCACGCTCGCCAAGGGCCAAATGCTGGAGGATTACGGAGTCTAAAGATGCCTACTCGACAGTACAAACCCACCTCGCCCGGCCGGCGATTCATGATCACCGGCACCTACGAGGAAGTCACTAAAGGAAAGCCGGAGAGGAAACTCACCCGCGCCAAGCCGAAGACCGGTGGCCGCAACAGCAGCGGACGTCTTACCTCCGGTAACCGAGGCGGCGGAAACAAGACCCGGTACCGAATCATCGACTTCAAGCGGAACAAGGATGGCGTGGTTGCCAAGGTCGCGGCGATCGAATACGATCCTAATCGAACTTGCCGAATCGCCCTGCTTCACTACCTCGACGGTGAGAAGCGATACATCCTGGCTCCCAAGAACCTGTCGGTCGGCCAGCGGGTGCAGAGTGGAGAGGGCTCGGACATTCTTCCGGGCAACGCTCTTCAACTGAAGAACATTCCGCTTGGTACCCTGGTTCACAACATCGAATTGCAGCCCAACCGAGGCGGCCAGATGGTCCGCGCGGCGGGTACCGCGGCTCAGGTCATGGCGAAGGAAGGCACCTATGTCACCCTTCGACTGCCGAGCGGCGAAATGCGAATGGTCCACCACACCTGCCGGGCAACCGTCGGGGAAGTGGGCAACGCTGAGCACGAGAACGAGTCGATCGGTAAGGCCGGTAAGAACCGTGGCCTTGGCCGCAAGCCTCACGTGCGTGGCGTCGTCAAGTCTCCTCGCGACCACCCCCATGGTGGTGGTGAGGCGAAGTCTCCGGTTGGGCGCCGCAAGGGTCCGGTCGACCGATGGGGCAACAAGGCTCTCGGTGAGAAGACGCGACACAATAAGCGATCGAACAAGTTCATTGTTCGAAGGAGAAACGGGTAGGGCATTAGGCGCTAGGTTTTGGGTGTTAGGGGATTTCCCAAATACCAAAAGCCTAACGCCAGACACCCTCCCAGTGCACTGCCCCCGGACAGATATCCGGGAAGGTTAACACAGGAGAAAGGTAAGTTTGGAGTTTGGAGTTTGGAATTTGGAGTGATCTGAATTCCAAACTACAAACCCCAAACTCCAAACTAAGAAGATGGCAAGAAGCTTAAAAAAAGGATTCTTCGTTGACGACCACCTGATGAAGAAGGTGTTCGCTCTGAACGAGAAGGGCGAGCGGAAGTTGATCAAGACTTGGTCGCGACGCTCCACGATCACTCCCGACTTTGTCGGCCACACGTTTGCGGTCCATGATGGGCGCAAGCACGTTCCGGTGCTGGTCACTGAGAACATGATCGGCCACAAGTTGGGCGAGTTCGCTCCGACTCGCACGTTCCGCGGTCACGCAGGCCAGTTGGCAGAGCGGGGTGCGAAGCTCAGATAAAAGCAGGCGACTCTCCCAAAAATAGGGAGCACCTGAGATAAGGCAAAAACGATGGAAGTCAGAGCAGTCGGAAAATTTGTTAGAGTTCAGCCGCGAAAGGTCCGCATCATTGCAGACCAAGTTCGGGGCCGCAACGCCGTGCATGCCGCCGCGTTGCTTCAGTATCACACCAGCAAGGGTGCGAAGATGCTGAGGAAGATTTTGATCAGCGCGATGGCGAACGCCGAGGAGAACCACGGTCTTTCGCGAGACACGCTGAGCATCCACACGATCATGGTGGACGAGGGGCCACGCCTCAAGCGAATGCAGGCAAGGGCCATGGGTCGAGGCAACCGCATCGTCAAGAAGACCAGCCACATCACCGTGGTGGTCGAAGATGTCGAGCCGGTCAAGGCCGTCAAGCCTCATGGCACGAAGGCCAAGCCAAGGCCAACCTTCGCCGCCGCCGGCAAGCCCAAGAAGGGCAAGAAGGCAGAGGAAGCCAAGGCTGATGCCGTCGCCGCGCCGATCGTTGAGGAAGAAGTGACCGACACCCAGGTCGAGGAAGTGTCTGCCGCTGAGCCGGAAGTCACCGCCGAAGCCGAAGCGCCGGTAGAGGCTCCCGCCGAGGAAACTCCTGCGGAAGAGCCCGTTGTAGAAGCCGAAGCCCCCGCCGAGGCCGAGAGTAACGAAGAAACCAAGGAGAACAGCTAACCGTGGGCCAGAAAATTCATCCCGTCGGCTTTCGGGTCGGCGTCATCCGTGGCTTTGATAGCCATTGGTATTACAACAAGAAGGGTTACGGCCCGGCCTTGTTGCAAGACCATAAAATTCGACGATACATCAAGGGCCGCGTTGGCCTGGGCAACGTCTCCCGCGTCGAGATCGAGCGCGCCGCGAACCGAGTGAAGGTCACCATCTTCACCGCTCGCCCCGGTGCGATCATCGGTCGAGGCGGCAAGGGAATCGACGAACTGACGGACTTCCTGAACCGGATGGTCCGCCGAGAAGACCCGACCAACGTCGTCCAAGTCAACGTAACCGAAGTTCGGCAGCCTGAACTCGACGCCCAGTTGGTCGCCGAGAACATCTGTCAGCAACTTGAGAAGCGAATCTCCCACCGCCGCGCTATGCGCCAGGCGATGACCCGATGCATGCGCATGAACGGGCGTGGCATCAAGGTCCTCGTGTCTGGTCGGCTTGGCGGATCGGAAATCGCGCGGAGCGAAGGCGACAAGGTTGGGAAGATTCCTCTTCACACCATCCGAGCCGACATCGACTACGGCGTAGCCACCGCTCACACCGTCTACGGATCGGTGGGCTGCAAGGTCTGGATCTATAAGGGCGAAGTCCTTCCCGAGCGAAAGCTTCGAGAGATGGATTTGGCCGCTGCCGCTCCGCGTCGGCGTGAGAAGGAAGAGGAAACTCCCGCCGCCTTTGCCGCAACCAAGGCTGAAGAAGTCAAGGCTGAGGAAACGGTTCCGGTTGCTGCACCCGTCGAGACGCCTGTGGAAGCTCCGGTCGAGACTCCCGCCGCCGAGGCTCCCGCAACTGCCGAAACCCCTGCAACTGCCGAGACACCCTCAACTGAAGGAGGCGAAGCCTAATGTTAATGCCCAAACGAGTGAAAGAAGGCCGCCGCAAAATGCACCGTGGCCGCATGAAGGGCCAGGCCACTCAAGGCAACCGCATCTCGTTCGGTGAGTATGCGATCGTTGCCCAGGAGCCGGCTTGGATCACTTCCAGGCAGATCGAGTCCGCTCGTATTGCGATGACCCGCCACATCAAACGAGGTGGAAAGGTCTGGATTCGCATCTTCCCCGACAAGTCCTACACCAAGAAGCCGCTTGAGACCCGTATGGGTAAGGGTAAGGCTCCGGTCGAAGGCTGGGTCGCGGTTGTGAAGCCCGGACGAGTCCTCTTCGAGATGGCAGGTCCCCCCGAGGAGTTGGCAAAGGCGGCCATGCGATTGGCCATCTTCAAACTGCCCATCAAGTGTAAGTTTATGACCAAGCGGGATTATGAAACGATTCCTGCTGCGACCGAGGCCGAGGAGTCGGCAGACTAAGCATGAAAGATTTGAAGCCTAACGATTTGCGGGATAAGTCCGTGCCGGAGTTGGAGGACTTGGTGGACCAAGAGCGAGCCGCCCTCTACAAAGCGCGACGAGACCTCGTTTTTCGACAGATGACCGACACGGCAAGCCTGAAGGTTCGGCGACATAACATCGCCCGCCTGCTGACGATCATCGCCGAGAAGAAGGGAGGTAACGCTTAATGCCGGCCAAGAAGAAGGTTGAGGCTGTGGCGACCCCCGCCGCCGAGCCCCGAGCTTTTCGCAAGACCCGCGAAGGCATCGTGGTCTCCAACAAGATGGACAAGACCGTCGTCGTCAAGATCGAGCGCCGCGTCCAGCACCCGCTGTACGGCAAGGTCGTTCTGCGGACCACCAAGTTCAAGGCCCATGACATCATCGGCTGCGACGAAGGCGACCGCGTAGAGATCATGGAAACCCGCCCGATCAGCAAGGACAAGCGCTGGCGGGTCACTCAGATTCTGGAGAAAGTTAAGTAATTGCTGGATTGTCGGATGCTTGATTGCTAGATCTAAATCCAGCAATCCAGCATTCAAGCATTCCAGCAATTGGCCAAGCCTCCGCGAGTCGCAAACTCGCCTCGGCCTCTGGCATAGGATTAGGAAAACGAAGCAATGGTACAGCAATTTACAAGGCTCAAAGTGGCCGATAACTCGGGAGCGCGCGATGTCATGTGTATCCGCGTTTTGAAGGGATCGCAGCCTCGGTATGGAACGATTGGCGACGTGATCGTGGGCGCGGTGAAAGTCGCGACCCCGAACATGCCGGTCAAGAAGGGCGATGTGGTGAAGGCGGTTATCGTCCGCACCAAGAAGGCCGTCCGCCGACGCGATGGATCGACCCTGCGATTCGATGACAACGCCTGCGTCGTCATCAACCCCGCCAACATGGAACCCAGAGGCACCCGCATCTTTGGCCCGGTGGCTCGTGAACTGCGCGACAAGAACTTCATGAAGATCGTGTCGCTTGCGCCGGAGGTGCTCTAATGCCGACCAAGGCTGAACTTAAACAGAAAGGTAAGAACATCAAGCTCAAGGTCAAGACGGGCGACACCGTGATGATCATTTCGGGCAAGGACAAGGGCGAGATCGGAATCGTCGCCGCGGCCTCTCCGAAAGAGAACAAGGTTCTCGTGGTCAAGCCCAGTGAAGAGAATCCCGAGCAGTTCACTCCGCTCAACATGGCGATTAAGCACCGAAAGGCCCGCACGCAAGGCGAAAAGAGCCAGAGGATATCCATCCCGGTTCCGCTCGACGCCTCCAAGGTGATGGTCATCGACCCCAAGACCAACGAACCCACCCGAATCGGCCGACGCCTCGAGGACGGCAAAATCGTCCGCTACGCCAAAAAGAGCGGCGAGACGTTGAAGGAAGTTAAGGAAGGGAAGTAGGGATGTGGCTTGTGAATTGTGGCCTGTGGCTTGTAAGTTAAGTTCACAAACCACATTCCACAGGTCACATTCCACACGAAACGCGCCTGGTCAGCAATCAGGCAAATAGGAAAGAACAATGGCAAAGAAAGACAAGCAAGAAGAAGGATCCGTGGCGACGCTGCCGAAGCCGCGATTGAAAGAGAAGTACGCAAAAGAGATCGCGCCCAAGCTGAAGGAGCAGTTCGGATACAAGTCCGTCATGCAGATTCCCAAGCTCGATAAGATCGTGATCAACATGGGCACGGGAACCGGCGACAAGGATCCCAAGCACCTGGAGAACTCCATCCGCGACATGACGCTCATCTCCGGGCAGAAGCCGGTTGTGACCACCGCCAAGAAGGCGATCTCGAACTTCAAGCTCCGAGAGGGCATGAAGGTTGGCTGCAAAGTGACCCTGCGCGGCGATCGGGCCTGGCACTTTTTCGACAAGCTCGCAACGGTCGTCCTCCCCCGCATCCGAGACTTCCAGGGCCTGTCGCCCAAGTCGTTCGACGGTCGAGGCAACTATGCTTTGGGTCTGAAGGAGCAGTTGGTGTTCCCCGAAATCCCCTACGACACCTTCGACCGAATCCGTGGTATGGACATCATCATCTGCACCACCGCCAAGAACGATGAAGAATCCCGAGCCTTCCTGAAGGCCATGGGCTTGCCGCTTCGAGAGAAGTAAGGACTCAACAAAAAGGCCGCGTCGTTTAGCGACGCGGCCTTTTTTGTTTGATCAGGCCTTGCGGCGCTTGCGGCGGAGGAGGGCCAGGCCGCCTGCCAAGGCGAGGAGGGTAGCGGGCTCGGGTACTGGGGTGGCGGACCAAGAGAGGCCGTACTGCTCAAACGCGCCGTCGTTCGACAGGTTGTACCGCTTGCCGAGGTAGTTCACTTGTAGCGCGTAGAATCCGGTCTCAGGAAGCAAGAGCGAGAAGTGTTCTACGTTCAGGAACTTGGTATCGGACCTCGCGACCAGTGTCCCGATGCTTCCATCCACCACTCGGTAGAGGTCGAGGCTGAGGTCGGAGAAGGCCAGATCGGGAGCATCGATCTCGCCCGCTGGGTCGATAGACAGGAACTCTCGATGAACGAACCAGTTCAACGTGGCCGTGATCGTCGAGCCACCGAGGAGTTGGTCGGCGAAGAAGTATTGGTTGGCGGAACTGGCCGTCACTACGCCCATGTCCCAACCGACTTCCGCAATATCGCCGCCCCCATCGCCACTCAGGTCGGTGGTGCCGCCCGTGAAGACGTGGTAGGCATCGGTGAGGTTCATCTGGCCCGCGCCCTGGGCATAGTCCAAGCCCTGAGAGGTCAGGTAGCTTCCGTCGCCCTGGAGGGCCATGGCGTTGTTCCAATCGGTGAACTTCTCAGCCGATGTTTGAAGGACGGATTTGATGATCCGGGCGTCGATAGAATTGCCTCCCGAGAAAACGTCTCGTCCTACATCGACCAGCAAGGCCGCTCCCGCCGCGACGGCGGGGGCCGCAAAGCTTGTACCGCTCACGTTCACGTTGTAGGCGTCTACGCCGCCTCCCGTATGGGATCCGTTCCAGTTGCCGCCGGTCTGCCCGCCATAGTGGGCGACCGTCAGGCCTTGGCCCGGCGCAAGGAGATCGATCTTGGCGCGGACATTCTCAAAGTAGCCGTCAGGTCCGAAGTAGTGGCTTGGACCTCGACTGGAGTAGTTGGAGACGGTGCTGTAGTTCGTCGTATCCGGCCCCGAGGACCCGACGGAGATGACGTTGTAAGCGGTTGCCGGAGCGCCGACGGTGTTGTTACCGGGGCCGGAGTTGCCTGCGCTGGCCGTCATGATCTTGCCGACTCGAAGAGCAATCCGTCCAGGGCTCGGGTTACGGGCGCAAACGCGGCGGAATCCGTGAAGCCAAAGCTGCTGTTGATGACGTCGGCGGTCTGTCCTTGAACGCCGTTGATCATCGCGGTGCGGTAGGGGTAGATAAAGGCGTTTCGGTTCGACCAACTGAAGTTGAGGGCGTAGGCAGTGCTGTCCCATCCCGTGGCTATTGCCCCTCCCCACAAAGTTGCGCCGTAGGCGATTCCTCGTTGATGTTCGTCGTTATCGGGTGCGGCCAGCCTACCGCCCATGATATGGGCCACCCAGGTTGCGTGGCGGTCCACATCGCCCAATCGAGTGCCCGTGAAATCGGGGGAGAAGATATGGGTGGTCTGGTGGCCAAGCGCCTCATGGCCATTCCAGGGAAGCCCAGCTTCGATGGTGGCCATAATCGACCGGGAACCGGTGTATCCCAACCCATAGAGGGTGTGAGCCCCGATTCGCTGGTTGATGTTCAGACCCATTCCCGGCGACGGTCCGCCGTTGTAGGACAGAATGTGGCTGGTTGCGAACTGTTGCGCACTGGCGCTCGCGGAGAGCATGCAAGCCATGGCCGGCAAGGCAGATGGCCAGACTATTCGACGAAGATATCTCCAAGACATAATTTCACCTACACTAATGCAATGAATCTAGTTTCCAAGGTGGAGCGTTACATGGGCGTTACAAGATGGGGCAGGGCGGACAGTTCCCGCAATTCTTCCGTGTCAGAGACTGCGTGATAGACTGGCTCAACGAATGATCTTTGCACGGGACCGGGATGGGGTTCGAGTCGAGGCGGCGCCGGGGAGGCAGGGTTGGTGTCCGGGTTGCGGCGAGCCTTTGGTGGCACGGTGCGGCGAATTCCGGGCTTGGCATTGGGCGCATTCCGTGGACAGCGAGTGTGATCCCTGGTGGGAGCCGGAGACCCATTGGCACCGGGCGTGGAAAGAGATTTGCATGCCCGAAAGCGTGGAGGTTGCCTATGGTGAGCACCGAGCCGATATCCTGGCACGGGACGGGGCGGTGATCGAGCTTCAGCACTCACCGATCGCGGCCGAGGAGATTGGGAGCCGGGAAGGCTTCTACGGGAAGATGCTGTGGCTACTGGATGGGATGCCGATTCGGGATTACATCCGGGTGGAACTGGCATCTGGGGAGCCAAGGTTCACTTGGGCCTATGGCCGCCCCACCTGGTTCCGGGCCAAGATGCCGGTGTTTATCCACGGCTTCACTGTTGGAACCTGGATCAAGAAGCCCGACCCCAAGACGGGTCACCTGCTCCAGTTCTGGAACCCCATCTCGGCCTCCAACGACATCCTCCAGATTCGGTCGCTGAAGTATCGCCCAACGGTCCACGGGGTAGGCAGGATCGTTACCCTAGACGCCTTCGCCACCCGGCTTCTGCCGCTCAAGCAAGACGTCGATCTCGCGGACTGCCTGGCCCAATCGCCGTTCGTGAAAACCTAAGCGGGTGCCAAGAGCGAAAAGCGTTTGCGCCATTCTAACCAGCCCTTTATTGCCATCAGACCGTAAATCCCGGAAAGGACAGCGGTGGGGATATAGCCTTTGTGAATAAACACGGCGACGTAGCCCAAGTCAACGGCGATCCAGATTGGCCAGTTGTCGATCTTCTTTCTGGCCTGTAGGAATTGGGCGGCAAGGGCGCTGAAGAAGAGCATGGCATCGATCAGGGCGACATCGGAACCCGCTTTGAGGAAGTGGGGATAGAGAATCCAAGTCCCAACGGCGACCAGGATACTCAGGAATATCAGCAGTCGTGCTCCGGCCTGCGTTATTGGCAAGGGCTTTTCTGGTCCCGATCCCTTGACCCACCAGTACCAGCCGAGGACTCCCATGACCACATAGAGGACATTGAGCGCGGCGTCTCCGTAGACTTTGCCTTTGAGCAGGAAGACGACGTAAGTTGAAGAGCTGATGATTCCTGCTGGCCAGCACCACGGCGACTCCTTGATGAGGAACCATATCCACAGAATTCCAAATAGGAAGCCAGTCGTCTCCCAGGCATCGAGGAGCGGGCTAGGTTTGTACGAAAGCCAAAGCATCGTGATGGCGACGACCCCATAAAAGAGCCACCCCAACAGGTTCTTGGAAGACGCTGAAATCAATCTGCTTCTAGCTTACTCGGGATGAAAAGCGCGAACAAGTTCGCGCACTCCCAAAGTATCCTCAAGCCATGTCGATCACGCTTCGCAAATGGAAAGCTGTGTTCGGCATTTTCTTCCAGGATGGTCTGGCTTATCGGGCCAGCGGGCTGATCTGGATACTTACCGACCTGGTGACCGCCATCACGATGCCCCTGGTCTGGGCGAGGGCCACCAGCGCGACGGGGGTGATTGGCGGGTTTACCCAGAGCGACTTCGTCCTCTACTATCTCTGCCAACTCCTCATCGGCAGCTTCATCACCAGCCACATCATGTGGGAGGTGGCGATGGAGATCAAGGAGGGGCAGTTCTCGACCCAGCTCGTGCGGCCCATCCCCTTCTTCCAGTTTACGTTCCTCCGAAACCTGTCCTGGCGCATCATCCGCACCGCCCTGTTTGCCCCGTTCTTCGTCATCCTGCTATTCCTGTATCGGGGTTATCTCGGCGACGCCACGGTCTTCCTGGGTTGGGAGTTTTGGGCTTCGTTCTTCCTCGGCCATCTGGTGAGCTTTACCTTTGTCATCATGATGGCGATGATCGCGCTCTTCACCCAAGAGGTGATGTCGATCTTCGAGCTCTACTATGTGCCGATGATGTTCCTCTCGGGCCAGCTTTTCCCTATCGCCGTCCTTCCCGACTGGGCCGCCAACCTCGCCAAGCTGATGCCGTTCTACTACACCACCGGCGCCCCGACCGAAATCCTGGTCGGCCGAATCAGCGGCCAGGCATCGCTTCACGTCTTGGGGATGCAGGCGATATGGATCGTCGTGTGCTACCTGCTGGCCAAGGTGTTCTGGGCGAAGGGTTTGAAGTATTACACGGGCGTGGGGATGTAGGGGGACGGCGTTGGGCGTTAGGTTTTGGGCTTTCGGACTGGAAAGACGCAGCGCCGGGATACCGCTACACGGTAACGAGGCAAAAGCTACTGTCGGACCGGCCTCATAGAGACGCCATCTGGACTTTTCTGGACTTCGATTCGACCCAGGGTCTCGCCGTTGTTGAGGTCTATGACTACGACCGAGTTGTCGTTTCGAATCGTCACCAGCGCAAAGTTGCTGTCTGCATAGGGCCAGACGCCAGCGGGCGACGGGTTGGCAACCGGAACCTTCACCCCTTCGGCCCCCACTTTGATGCGCCGGACGACTTCCATCTTCTCGACGTCGCAGACTACCAACTCGCCCGACACCGCATGAGGGATCAAAGCCCATTTACCGTTCGGCGTAAACTGCACGCGGTAGGGGAAGCCTTTGGAATCGATCTTCTTGATGACTTTTCGTGTCGCCATGTCGATCACGGAGATTGTATCTTCGGCCCGATTTCCCGCCCAAATCGTCTTGCCGTTTGGCGCGATGCCAACGCCTTCGCACTCTTTGCCCGTCGTGACGGTCTCCAACTTCTCACCGCTCTTGAAGTCGAAGATCGTCACGCTGCCGCCTCCCATATTGGAGCTAACCAAACGGTTCGACTTCAGGTTCAGCGACAGCATGTGCGACCCGCCTTGGCCAGTGAGGTACTCCCGCTCGACTTTTCCTGACTCGACATCTACCAGTAACAGGCGCTGATTCCTTTCGTCCGTGCAGACCACTTGCTTATCATCGACCCACTCCACGCCGTGGGGCATGGCTTGGCGGTCGAGGTCGATGCGTTTGACCTCTTTCTTTAAGTCCAGATCGAGAACGCTCAGCGAGGAGCCGGGGCCAGAACCCTGTTTGAAGTAGTTCGTGACAACCGCCCGCTTGCCGTTTGGCGACACAGCGGATTCATGGGGGCCGCTGCCGACGGGAATGTGGACCGCCTTGTAGGTAGCAAGATCGACGATCGAGGCCGTGTCCGACTGCTGGTTGACCACCACGGCGATACCGCTGGGCTTAACGACGAAGGCGACGAGAACAAGCGTGGCGATCATGTTAGAAGCGTACCGACTATGGACCTTGGAAGATTCCCGGCCACGGTCAGGCATTGAAGGTTTCTGCCTTGTATGGTCTCACTGACTCTGGAAGTTGGTTAGCTGGAGAGAGGGCTGATTGAGTGAAACCGAAGCACCGTAGCGCCGCAATGCCATCCCCAATCCGTCCCTCAATCAGTCCTAATGTCCCGCATCCACTTGGCATGTCCATCCAGGAACAGGCGGTTGCGGCCTCCGGTGTGGACGGCTTTGCCTCTGACTTCAGGCGGGGTGGTGGGGATGGTACGGGGGAAGTAGGGGTCTACGGCCAGTTCCACATCGGCGACGCCATCCGGGAAGCCAACTTGGGGGTTGTTGGCGGTTTGCAGGTCGCTCACGGCTTGCTCCGCCGTCTTGCCCCAAAGGTTGTCCTGGGGAATAGGGTCCTCGTCGCGGTCGAACCGCCAGAGCCAGTAGGTTGTCTGCTTGGCTTCGGGGAGGATTGAGGAGGCCTGCCTCACTTGGACCGAGTTGGCAAAGACCCCCGACGCGCTGGGGCAGATCCACATGTCGTCGTTCTTGGTGTAGGGTTGCAGGGCATAGGCGGCCCATCCGGCGCGGGGGTCGCTGGGGGGCCAGGTGGTCCAAGGCTTGTAGCCGCCGGGAAGTGAAGTCTTTAGGTCGCGGCGGTCGGGCAGGCGGTCGTCGTAGTCGGTGCCGTAGATGATGAACGCCGTCCCGATCTGGCGGAGATTACTTAGGCAGGCGGTCTTCTTGGCCGCCTCCTTGGCCCGCGCAAAAACAGGGAAGAGGATCGCCGCCAAGATCGCGATGATCGCAATGACGACGAGAAGTTCGATCAAAGAGAAAGCCCGCACCACTCCATTGTATACGCCCGCCTAGGCGTTGGTGGCCAACCGCTCGCCGGGGATGACGCGCAATGGCGGCGGGGTGAGCTTCTCGGGAACCTGGATTACGGCGTGGGTCGGGGCCTTGGATTCCAGATAGAGGTCGATCAGGCTCTCCAGGTTCATCAGGTAGCTGATGGGCAACAGGAACAGGTAGCGGGAATTCGGGACCCCCGCTTCCTGTCCGATGATCTTTCGGAACTGGGTGGTGACTTCTCGACGCTGATCTCCCAACCGCTCAATGGCGGACTTGGCTGGCCCGACGAAGGAGTCGTAGTTCATCCCAAAGGCCTTCCGATGGAGGATCACCTGTTGGATCACGCTTTGGATTTGCTTCAAGACATCTGCAGGGATTCCCTCCAGATGGCGACGGTTGGGCAGGTAAGGTTTGACTTCCCGACGGTCAAAGTAACGCGAGAAGGCCATGCCTTTCATCATCAGTTCGCGCTGCTCGGAGTTCAAGTCTTTCGAATCGAGAATCCATGCGGGCAGTAATTGCTTCACGAGGCTTGCAAAGGTGAGACCAGGAAGAACCTCCTCTTTATTCGCTTCGGTAAGAATGCGCTCCTCGGTGATATCCAAGTCGGTCCGCGGGTGCCGAACCAGGAGTCGACGCAGCACGTTTGCGGGAAGTGATTCGAGGAGTTTGTAGCTCAGCGAGGTGGGCATGGTGACGCTGCCGTACTGGATGGGCGTCACGTCGTTGCCGCCAAAGAATGTCTTGCTGAGTCCTCTGGCGACGAAGAAGCTGCCAGCATTGGGTTCCAGGTACGCCTTTGAAAAAGGCTCAGCATCTACCTTGAACATGGCCCAACGGGCCGCGCAATCGAGCTTCCAATTGAGCTTCCCGCGTAGTTCTTCAAATCGTACTGATGAGTTACAGAGGCATCGTTGGCAGACCACCTCGACGCATTCGTTGTCAACGTTCCCGATCTGAGTGCCATCAATGTAGCCGCAGGTTGGACAGATAGCCCAAAACAACTTTTCGGGCTGGTAATTGGGGAAATACTCGGAAAGGTAACCCCGGATTCGGTCCTGGTGTACAAGCACCTGTTTGATGTACGGAGCGTACATGCCGCGTTCATACATTCGTGAAACACTTACGATATTGGGATGGCAACCAAGCAAAGCGAGCCGATCTCTAAACTTGTCTTCAAAGTATCGGGCCCATGGGATGTTTGTGCCATACGGAGCGCGGATGTCGCAGACCGGCTTCCCGCAATAAGGCTCATATCTTGTCACCAGGTCCGGATCCTTCAGCACTGCCACCCGAAGCTGACGGAAGGTGAGTGGGTCCAAGTCGTCGTCAAAGCAGTAGAACTGGACGATGTGACCTTGCGCCCTGAGTTCCTTAACGATCTCATCGGCGACAAGGTACTCGCGCAGATTCCGTTCGTCGCCAAGGTAGGAGCACGTTATGCCAGTGGCTACGGTAATCGTGTGCTTGTCACGAAACCGATCCACATACCCTTGGATAAAACTCTGCTCCACCACGCTACCCAGCAGTATCGTACATCGCTCTATGGATTGTAAGCGGTACTGCTGGTAACTTTGCTAGTTTTGCGCCAGAAGTAACAATTTCATTACGCAACCTTTCGCAGAGGCGCTTCTTCCACAGGTGTAACGAGCCCTCGCCGTTCACAGGCGTTGATGAACGCTTGTGCCATCGTCGGATCAAATTGAGTACCGATGTTAGCCCGTATTTCTTCGAGTGCAACGGAGAACTCCATGCCTTTGCGATACGGTCGGTCGGTGGTCATCGCGCTAAAGGCGTCGGCGACGGCGAGCAACCGCCCCATAAAGGGAATATCCTCGCCGCTAAGTTGGTCGGGATAGCCAGTGCCATCCCACCGCTCATGGTGCGAGCGCACGGCGTCCAGGATGCTCTCCATACCGGGGATTCCGCCGACGATGAGTTCGCCGAGCCGCGGATGTCGCTTCATGTTCTCGAACTCTTCGGGAGTCAGTCGGCCCGGCTTGCGCAGGATTTCATCTGGAACACCGATCTTGCCCACGTCGTGCAGAAGGCCGCCGATGCGCAGAGTCCGCATCGTCTCTTCCGACAGCCCAAGCTCATCCGCCATCCAAAGGGCGTACTCGGTGACATCCTCTGAGTGCTTCCGCGTATAGCGATCTTTGTTGTCGACTGCGGTGATCAGCGCATCAAGCACCCCGAACGAGGCTTCGGCGCGTAGTTCGCGATTGGTTCGCTGCGATTCGCTGGTGAAAACGATGCCTTCGTCCGTGTTCTTCGCCTGATACAGGTTGGAGTCGGCGATAGTCAGCAACTCGTGTCGGCTTTGGCCGTCGTTCGGATAGCAGGCAATGCCGAAACTTAGGGAGATCGGAACGGTGCGATCATCGGTGGCCCGGCAGAATCCCTCACTATGAAGCCGCGTACGAATCTTCGTCGCTAACATGTGCGCCTTCTCCGCTGAAGCGTCGGGCAGCACGACCATGAATTCGTCGCCTCCGTAGCGGGCCGTGAGCATGGATGGATCGCATTCTTCGCCCAGGACCTTCGCCACTTTCTTCAAGACCTGGTCGCCCGTCACATGGCCGTAGGTGTCGTTGAACAGCTTGAAGTTGTTCAGGTCCACCATCATGATCGCCAAAGAGCGCTCCGCCTCTTTCGTCTCATTGAACAGCCGATCCAATCGCTGGTGGACTGCCCGGTGGTTCAGGAGGTTGGTCACCGAGTCTCGGTCCGCCGCGGCCAAGGCATCCGCGTGCTGCTTGGCATGCTCCAGGGCGGTGCCGATTTCAATTCCGATGCTCTCCAGTAGCTCTTCGTCGCCGTGGGCAAAGGTTCCGTTCTGGCGAAGAACGCCGATCATTCCGATCTGTCGGTTTTGCCAGCTCAACGGCGCTCGCAGACAGTTCCAGACATCTGAGTCCTGCGTCCGGACAAGTACCGATTCCACCGCGTGGTTCATCCCCATATCATCTAGGGTTTTGGCAAGGAATTCATCCTCGTCGAGGCCGTCTATCGTGCGCAAGTACGGTGAAGAGGGAATACCAGGCCCGTTGTCTTTCAGCAGCCAGACCGCAATCCCGGAGGCGTTCAAAGCGATTCGGGTGTGGCGGGTGGCCTCAGTGACGACCTCGTCGAAGTTCAGCGTGTTGTTGATGCCCCGCGTGAGTTTTTGCAGGGCCGAAAGCTGGCTGGTACGTTGGTCAACCAGCGACTCCAGGTTCTCGTTCATGCCCGCCATCTGTCTGGAAAGCGAGACGTTCTCGGCTAGCATCAGCATCTGGCGAACCAGGATCAGAAGGAAGACGATAATCGCTTCCATGTAAACCGAGGACGAGATGTTCTTGTCTCGCAAAAAGTCGTCGAGAATGACAATACCGAGCGCGATCACGACGCTAACGTAAGGGGCGATGACCCGCATCATGCTTCCCGCATTCCTCAGCCGCTTGCTGACCAGGCGCTGATCGGTTGCTTGGCTTTGTTGCCGAGGCCACCACAAGGCGGTGGCCGCACTATAGCCAATCATGATGAATCCGAACGACCATCCCCAGTCCGCCCACGAGCCTGTCTGATAGGTCTCGATGAGGTTCATGAATTGGAAGTTGCCATCGGCCAGAGAGATCATGGCCAAGCCCGCGGCAATGAACCCGATCGAACGTCGCAAGGAGCTTTGGCGGCTACAGCCCTTCAGGGCCACGGTGGCGATAAAGATCGCCAGGAAGTCGCCAATGGGGTAAGCGGCGCTGATGAGCTTGTTGAGCAGAGAGCTCTCGGTGTCCTCTGCCCACATTTTGCCAACGATAAAGTACCAGGCAAGAATGGCGAGGCTGGCGACGGTAATGGCGCTATCGAGGAACAGGCGCGCCCGGCTGGCGACATGCTGGCTATACAGCAGCATGCAAACACCGATCAGAAGGAACGGGTAGGACCCCAGATAGCCGATATCGGGCGGGCCAGGGAAGGGAACTTCGATGCCCCTAACGCTCTCGTAGTACGTCCAGGTGGCTTGACCGCCGGCAAAGGAGAAGCAGCCCAATCCGATGAAAAGCCAGGCGAGTTTCTGCGACTTCGTCTCATGCCTTCCATGGAACCAGAACGCAAAGCAGAACAAGGACGCCCACAGTGGGGCCAGGATCTGATAAGTGTTATGGAAGTTCTGATAGAACTCCTTAGAGCCCGGTCTCAGCACGATCATTGCAATGAAGATCACCGCATAGAGAACCGTCGCAGAGATCGTGGCTTTCTGGAAGCCACTGCAATTGCGCCAAAACGACCGAAAACGAATAAACCCGCGCCCCATCGATATCCTCTGTGAAAGTGCAGCCCGCACTTTCCAATGGGGCTCATTCCATGTTTGGGGCTTCGATTCACACAAATTTGCCAGATATGGCTCAAGAAGTCGAAAGGTGAAAAGACACTAAGTCTGATATGATGCTGGCGGGGGAACGGGATATGGGCATCGTTTTTGGTTTGGGGGCCGCGTTATTCTGGGGGTTGGGCGACTTCGCCATCACAACCCTGGCCAGGTACGTGGGAACGGCTCGGTGCTTACTGTACATTCAGCTATTTTCTTTGGTGTCTTGGATCATCCTCCTGGCGGTTTTTCCGCACGAGGCGACGGGCGGCATGAATCCTTGGCTGTTGGCGGCTTTGGCGGGAGTTTTCCATGTGGCGGGGTTGGCGACCACCTATCGCGCGTTTGAGATCGGTACCCTGTCGTTCGTCTCCCCGATTGCATCCAGCTTTGCAATCGTGACGACCGTGATGTTCGTCATCGCCGGTGATTCCCCGGCTACGATGGCGCTTCTGGGTATCTGTCTTTTGGTGGGGGGGATTGTGGTTGTGACGCGATCCACGCCCTCCGACGGCCCCGTCACCTTGAAAGGCGTTCCCGAAGCCGCCGCTAGCGCCTTGGCGTTTGGCATCATGTTTTGGCTCTTTTATGCCTATGTGAAAGATCCGCTAGGGTATGCGTATCCCCTCATTCTTCTGAAAGTCATGTCGAGCTCCTTCGCCACGATCTATGTGGCGAAGTCTCCCTCGATCGAGGGGGCCGAGATTCAGCCTCTGAAGAAGCTCATCTTCATCGCCTTTCTTGCCGCTCTTTGCGATACGATGGCCTGGGTCAGCTATCTGTTGGGCTCCAAAGACAGCCACGGTGCGGTGGGGACGGCCCTGGCCTCGCTCTTCAGTGTCGTGACCATCGTCTTGGCAGGCATCTTCTTGAAGGAGCGGCTCAACCGATACCAGTGGGTAGGAGTGGCGATTGTGCTGGGAGGAATTCTGCTAGTGAGCTTGCCTACATGACCTGGCCTGCGGTTGGTTCCTATTGGGAGAAGTCGAGCGTCATCTGGGGACGGGCGGCGGGGAGTGGGGAAGAGGCGGCAAACGCTTCTCCTCTCGGTCCTGCGCTCCAGATGGTTCGACTTTTGGATGGCGACGAGTTGGCAAGGCTGTTTGCTGTAGATTCCGATTTCCGGGCACCCTCTATCGTCTCGTCTTTGGCCTCGCTCGCCGGTTTGTTGCGCGATCTGCGACGGGAACTGATCGAAGAATTTCGTCTATCGACCGGCTTCTCGCGTGAAGATTGTGAGGAGATGGCGAATGGGTGTATCTCGTTTGCAGAACGGTTTCAGATGGAGGGGCCGTTTGACTCGCAAGAGTATCGCGTTGGGGGACGGAGGATCGGCTTGCATCGGGCGCCCTGGGGAACCGTCGCTGCCATCCTCCCTCAAAACGCCTCTTTCTATATGGGCCTGATCGTACTGGTAAACGCCTTGGCGGCAGAGAATCGGGTGATCCTGCGAGTGCCGTCTGGAGCCTACCGTTTGATGGCGATCCTTGCCCGGTTGGTTGCCGAGGCGGGTTTCGATCCGCGTTCGTTCAGCGTTGTGGCCTGTGACGCCAAGACGTTCATGTCGCTCTGGCGCGCTTTCCCAGGTTCGATTCTGCTTCACTACATGGGGAGCTCCCGGAGGGCAGGGGAGTTGTTGGCCGACGCTTTCTCTGCGGGCAAGCCCTGTCTGATCGACGGCGAAGGGAATGGTTGGGCTTATGTCGACCAAGATCAAGACCCGGCGTTTGCGGCGCGCTTGGTTTGGAGTGGCGCGATTCGCTACAACGGCCAAACCTGCACCTCCGTCAATGGCGTCCTGGTCCATCCGAGTATCGATTTGGCGTTCCGTCAGGAGATCAGGCGTATTGCCGGTGAAACCCGCTTTGGGTTGGCGAACGATGCGGAGGTGGGTCCTCTGTTCCATGAGGGACAGGTCTCGGAGATCGAGAGGTTGGCGAAGGAGAGTGGCGGCAGAGTTGGGCGCAGGGGGCAGTCGGCAGGGAAGGTGAGCTCTCCGCTCCTCATCGAAGACCCCGCGCCGGATTCTGAGTTGGTGAAAGAGGGGCTTTTCGGCCCCGCGATGTGGTTGAGATCTGGAAACTGGAATGACTTTCAAACTCTCTGGCGCACCAACCGCTACCCTCTATCTGCCGCCGTGCTGTCTTTTGATGCGTCGATCCAAGAGTCGGCCAAATCCTTGTCAGGAGCCTCCCGCATCGTCCTCAATGGCGACCCCAGCCAGGAAGATCCCCTGGAGCCCTGGGGCGCATATCCCAGCAGTGGCAGTAATCCGGTGGGGCGGTGGATGGATAAATACTGGCGAGTCGTGCAGGTAGATCGCCGAGATTAGAGCCACGGCTATAGGGCATGGATGGTTGCCGCGTCCCATGATTTCTTAACGACCTGGCCTCAACCGAGTACACTTCACCTGCTATGCGATCGATGATCCCGGTGCTTCTCTTTTCTGCCTTGTTGGTTGCGGGGTGTGGGAAAGGGGGCTTTTCTTCAAAGTCTTCGGAACAGGCTGGAAATGTGTTCCGCTACTCCATCGTCCAAAAACCCTCCACGCTTGACCCGGCTAAGGTTCAGGATGGCAATACCATCGACCTACTCCAATTGGTCTTCGAGGGGCTCACGACCTGGAGCGAAGACAACAAAGTCGTGCCTTGTCTGGCCGAGAAGTGGGATTTGAGCGACGACGGGACGGTCTACACCTTCACGCTCAAGAAAGGCGTCAAGTTCCACACGGGACGCGAGGTAAAGGCGGAGGACGTCAAGTACTCTATCGAGCGCGCCTGCGACCCCGCACTCCAGTCCACCGTGGCGGGAACCTATCTGGACGACATCGTGGGCGCTAAAGCGGTGATCGATGGGAAAGCCACGGGCATCGACGGTGTGAAGGTGGTGGACGACTACACCGTTCAGATCATCATCGACAAGGCGCGGCCCTATTTCCTTGGCAAACTCACCTACGCTTGCTCGTATGTGGTCGATAAAGATCTGGCGAAGATGGGCCAGGAGATCACCACTCTGGAAGCCATGAAGAGCGGCACCGGCCCCTTCATCCCGGAGAGCTATCAGAACGAGCAGCTCTTTGTGGTCACGGCCAACAAGGATTACCATGGCGGCGCTCCCAAGGTGGACAAGATCGAGCGGCCCGTGATCTCGGACGCTACCACCCGCGTCGCGAAGTATCGGGCGGGCGACGTGGATATGATCCAGCTCCAGCGGCAGGATATCGCCGCCATCGAGAAGGACGAGACGTTGAAGTCCCACCTGAAGTTCTATGACCGCCCCGCGATCTGGTATGTCGGTTTCAACTCCGAACTGGTTCCGGCGTTCAAGAATGCCAAGGTCAAGCAGGCGATCGCGATGGCGATCAACCGAAAGCGACTGGTGGAAGAGGTGCTTGGGAACTTCAACACCCTTGCCACCAGCATCCTGCCTCCGGGCGTGGAGGGCGCTCGGCAGAACGTTTGGCCCTATGAGTACGACGTGGCCAAGGCCAAGGCTCTGCTAAAGGAATCGGGCTGGGAAGGGCGGATTCCGACCATCGATATGTACCATCGCTCGGAGGAGGCCGACTACGGCTACGTGACAGCGGCGGTTCAGGCGGACCTAAAGCAGAATCTGGGCATCAACATCAACATCATCCCGATGGCGACTCCCGCCTACCTGGACCGGTACAACAAGAAGCAGCTGCCGATGTACCACATGCGCTGGGCGGCGGACTATCTGGACCCTCAGAACTTTCTCAGCATTTTCTTCCACACCAACGGGAACGAGAACGAGTTCAACTACTCGAACCCAGCCGTGGACGCGCTCACGGAGGCGGCCGATGTTGAGTTGGACCCCGCCAAGCGCCTGCAGATGTATGCGCAGGTGGAGGATATCGTGCTCAAAGAGGTGGTTTGGGTTCCACTGTTCTACCAGCGCGACGCCGAACTGGTGAACCCGCGAGTGCAGGGGATGCGCGAATCCCTCTTCGGGCACCTGCCCCATACGACCGTTAGTATGTCTAAGTAGTGAGAAAACGGCCCCTGCTTTGCCGGCAGGGGTTAGCCGATGAAGGGATTTCTAGAATCTGTCTCCAAATATCGTGCGCTCGAACTGAAGCGAACCACGGCCGAAGTCTCGGTTCGACTGGCCGAGGATCTGCCCGCTGGGCTGGAGGTTGAGGGCGATTCGATTTGGATGAGCAACGGCGGCGCCAGTCGCAGCCACCCCTCTCGGTCGCTGCCTTTCTCCCTGGAGTGTTCCCTGGAAGAATTGGGCGGAAGCCCCAGGCGGCTGGAACTGATCGGCGTCTTCGCCCGATTTGCCGATCCCAAGGTGGAACCGGCCGGGTCTATTGGCGGCTCTATCCAAATCACCGATGGACACGAGACGGTGTTTCGGCTGGACTTGATCCGCGGCAGACACTACGACGAGGCCGAGAGTCTGGAGTTCGTTCAGCGGGCGAACGGGGATGGGTCGGCGATGCAATCGGTGGGTGAGGCGACGATCGACGACGTCGTCTATCGCGTAGACCGGCTCTCTATCGACTTACCCGACATCGCTGACCCCCGTACCCTGGTCTTTCGCGACCTCGGCACCCCGGCGTCATTCGTATTGCTTGGCATCTTTGTCGAGATGGCAGAGGCGGGCGGGTGTCCGTTCCACAGCAAGAGCGGCCTGATCCCCCTACGCGAGGTGGCAGCAATCGTTCGGGTCGGCGACCGGCGGAGGTTTACCAAGACCCTGGAGCAGCTAGAGGCAGGGATCGTGGCGGCGGACGACCTGGATGAGGCGCGGGGGCAGGCGCTGACTTTTCTGGCCGTAGTTACTGCCGGGATGCTGGAGTCGGGCGGGGCGAGGTCCTTGCACCGGATTCAGTTAGAGGCGGCGCGGACTCTGGAGAGGTTGGAGAGCAAGAAAGCCATCGCGGAGGAGATCGTGGATCGGTGCGAGAGCATTGCCGCTCCGCTCTTTGAGAACGCCAACTCACCCTCTGGCCAGTTGGTGGACAAGGCGCTGGCGATTGTGGATCGCAACTTTGCCAAAGACCTTTCCGATACCCTGGTCGCGCAACAGCTTGGCCTCTCCACCTCCCACTTCCGATTCCTCTTCAAGCAGGCTACGGGGAGCCCGTTCCACAAGTATCTGATCGCGGTTCGGCTGGAGAAGGCGCGACAGATGCTGGTGGATCAGGGATTGCCGGTGTCGCAGGTGGCGTCGGCGGTGGGCTTTACCGGCCTCTCCCACTTTAGCCGAGCCTTTGCCCAGCGGTTTTCCGCCAGCCCGACCAGCCTGCGCAGGCAGAGCGTGTAGCCTATACTGTGCCGATGGTCTCCGTTCAGCAACTCTCCCATGCCTTCGAGGGGCGACCCGTGTTGCGTGACATCGACTTGGAGGTGGGCGAGGGCGAGATTCTGGCCGTGATGGGCTCCTCGGGGGGAGGAAAGACCACGCTCTTGCGTTGCATTGCCGGACTGATCACGCCGACCGAGGGGCGGGTGGAGGTCGATGGGATCGATGTGCATCGGAATACGGAAGAGGCCCGGCATCGGATGGGGATGGTCTTCCAGTCGGCGGCGCTCTTCGACTACATGAGCGTCCAGCAGAACGTGATGTTTGGGGTCCAACGGTGGTCGGAGGAGCCGAAGGCCCGGCATGACGAAATCGTGGAAGAAGCTTTGCGGACGGTGAGTTTGGAGGGCTCAGAGCATCTGATGCCTGCGGAACTGAGCGGAGGGATGAAAAAGCGGGTTGGGATCGCCAGGGCTCTGGCGCTGCGGCCCAAGGTGGTGCTCTTCGACGAGCCGACGACTGGACTCGATCCGGTCACGACTTATACTATCGACAAGCTGATTGTCGAGGTCCGCGACAAATTGGGGATCACAGCAATACTGGTGAGCCACGACGTGTCGAGCGTATTTCGTGTGGCCAATCGCATCGCATTCCTGGAGAATGGACGCTTAACCTTCACCGGGAATGCCGATCAGTTCATGGATGCCCGCGTAGACGCCATCCGGGAACTGGTCCACAAATCCCAGGCGACCGAGTTTCTGAAGACGGACTGAACAATCCGCTTCCGCCATCGTTCATCCTTGTGACCTGCCTGTCGAGAGTAACGTTAGGTAGGTAGCTTCGGCTTATTCATAATCCAAAACCACTAAACACTCGATGAGGTTGCCGGCAGGGGAAAGGGCAAATTCCCCGCCGGCCTTTTTTGTGTGCATCGTGGCACTTGACGGTTCCTCAAGCGGGTCGGAAACCGGGCGTGCGGAACCGCCCCAAATCGGCAACGAGCTAAAAATTGGCCGAAACGCCAATCGAGAAGCCTCGGAACTGGTCTTTCGCCCCCCAATAGTAGCGGCCTTCGACGTTCGGAGTGATGCCCAGGATTTTGAACTTGAGCGGAGTTCCAATGGTGGCGGCGGCCACAATACTGCTGGCACTGCGGAACTGATTGTCTCCCTTGGGTTCGGAGTGGGCCGCGCCAATGGAGAAAGCGCCATAGAGACCATCGCTGTTCAGGGTTTGGCGGGCGGTAACCAGGAACCGGTAAATCTGACCATCCACATCGCTGCCGCTAAACAACTGGCCACCTAAAACGATGCTGGGCGAGGCGTAGATTTGCATGCCGGGCAGTTTGGCGAGGGGGAAGTCGGCGCCAATCTCGGGGCCGCTCATGTTCTTGCGGCCGCCGTCGCGGAGGCGGAAGTCGTGGGTGAAGTGGTATCCGACGTTCAGGCGGACACCGATCACGTCCTGGGCGGAGGCCAACATGGTGGCGGCTCCCAGGGCAGAAATGACGATAACTCTTGGCAACATCCTTGTCATAGGCCCCAGTATATGCCTATAGAGCTTCAATTTCAAGCTCTTCCAGCTCTTCGGGCTTATGAAGTATCGCTCCGCCCGCCGGCATAGGCCTCGATGAGGCCGCCACCGCCTCGGCTTTCTCGCGAATATGGCGCTGCTCGGCGCGCGCTTCCGCACCCGGAGACACCGGCCAAAGCGTGTCCTCTACCCAGTAGGAACTCATGAACTCGGACCACACGCGATCATAAACCTCGATAGTCTGGTCGGCGAGGTGGGCCCAGTCGAAGTCCTTGGTTAACCGCTCTTTGGCGGCGTCGCGGAGCTTCTTGGCCCGAACTGGGTCGCGAAGAACATGGAGAACCGCCCAGGCCAGGGACTCGGGGTTGTTGGAGAAGGAGGTGGTGCCGGTTTGGTCGTGAAGCACTACCTCTTGAAGTCCGCCCGCATCAGAAGTCACCACCGCCGCATCCGCCGCCATCGCTTCTAGCGCGACGATGCCGAAAGGCTCGTAGAGGGAAGGGAAGACGGCGACATCGGCGCATCGGTAGAGCATATGGAGCGAGCGGTTGGCCATGAAGCCGGTGAACAAAACCTTGTCCCCCAGCCCCGCCCAATGCACAAACCGCTCCAACTTCTCGCGATTGCCTCCGCCCACGATCAGGAACTTGGTCTTGGGCTCTTGGGCCAGGATCACACTGGCGGCGTTGAGGAGAACTTGAATCCCCTTCTCCCGTACAAACCTCCCGACAAACATCACAATCTTCTCATCCTGCTCGGCAAGCTTGGCTCGGTGCGCCAGCCGCTCCTTCTCCGACCACTCGAACTCAAACTTCCGGGCGTCCACCCCATTGAAGATCACGTCGAGTTTGTCGGCGGGCGTGTTGAAGATGCGGCTGGCCTCGGACTTCATGAATTCGGAGCAGACGATCACCCGCCATGCCTCATAGGTCAGCCAATACTCCTGCTCGTGGATGTAGCGGCTGGTGTCGTTGAAGATGCCCCCGTGCCGACCATGCTCGGTGGCGTGGACGGTGGCGACGATGGGCAGTTTGTAGTCGTACTTCAGCTCCCTCGCCGAGTCCAACGAGAGCCAGTCGTGAGCGTGGAAAAGGGTGGGTTGGCCTCCGGGTCGCCAATCTTCCAGAAGCCTGCGCACCCGCTTCTCGGTGGCTAGGTTCAGGAGTTGGATTTCGTGGAGAAAGTCGTTGGGGATGCCCTCCAGGTGGACGCGATGGACTTGGACGCCACTTGGCTCGGTCTCCTCGTCGGGAGCCTGGGGAGTGGCTTTGGTGACCACATGAACCTCGATCCCCTTGGCCTGCAACTGCTGGGAAAGCTCGTAGACATGGGGGCTGATCCCTCCCACGATCCTCGGTGGGTACTCCCAAGACAGCATCATGACGCGCATGCCTTCCATTGTGGCTGGTCTGGGAAAACTCAGACCAGGATCAGAACCGGTGAACGGTACAAGTTGTTCTTGGCACATAGCAGAGGTGCAGCATGAAATCAACAAAACTGTTTCTAATGGCCGCGTTTGCGGCGATCGTCGTGGGATGCAGCGCGCAGTCAAAGGAGGCGGGGGAGGTTGCGGACAAGAGCGTGTACTCGGAGACCGGTGCAACTCCCGCCTCGACGAGGAATCAGCAGGATGCTTCCTCCAACGTCTCCAAGCTGATCTCCAATGAAACGCCTGCCCTTCGGCGCGACGTGGTGAAGACGGGCTCTTTGACCGTCCAGGTGGACGACGTGGATGCGGCGGAGAAGAAGGCTCGCCAGATCACCGAGGGATCGGGTGGGCGGGTGGACCAGGTTGGGAGTTCCGATCTCGCGGGTCCCGCGCCGACGATCGACATGACTCTGCGCATCCCCGTCGCGAGGTTTGAGTCGGTGATGGAGGGGCTGGAGAGTTTGGGCGTTCGTATGGCCAAGCAGGTGTCGGTAACCGATGTGACCGAGCGGCTGGTGGACATGGACGCTCGGATGAAGACGATGCTTGCCCAGGAGGAGGTCGTGCGGAATATGCTTCGCAAGGCCACGAACCTGGGCGACTCGCTGACGATCAACAACGACCTGACCCGGCTTCGCGGCGAGATCGAAAGCATCAACGCTCAGCGCAAGTCCTTGGGAGGTCAGGCGGCCTATTCCACATTGGAAGTGAAGCTGACTCAGAAAGCCACGGCGATCGCTGTCGCCTCGACCGACCCCAACTGGTTCCAGACCTCTTGGGCCTCGGCCTGGGGCGCGGGCAACGAAGCGTTCCGGTCGGTCGTCTCGGTGCTGATGTGGCTGGTTGTGTTCTCGCCGATCTGGCTGGCGGGAATCTTCGGCATGAGATGGCTTATCCGGGCGGCACAAAAAGCTTCGACTTCTTCGGTCGCCGCCGAAGGGCAACGACCCGTGTGACTTCGGCCCCGAAGAAGAATATCTGGGCCGAGTAGTAGATCCACAGAAGGATCACCAGGAGGGCGCCCGCCGAGCCGTAGGCGGTCGCCACTCCGCTGTAGGAGAAGTACAGGCTGAGCAGGTACTTTGCAATGCTGAAGCCAAGCCCGGTGAGCCACGCGCCGGGCCACACATCCCGCCAAAGCGCCCTGCCTTTGGGGATCGAGCGGAAGGTGAGGCCGAAGGCAAGGGAAGCGAAGACGGTCGAGGCCAGAAAGCTGACGAGCGGCCACAAGGCAAAGCCGCCGGAAGTACGGATGAACCAGCCGAGCACCGAATCGGCGGCGACCCAGGAGAGGAAGAGCACCAGGAAGACCAGCAGGATAGAGATCGACTTTAGACGGCCGATCAAGAAGAGCCGAAAGGCATGGCCTTCCTGCTTGATCTCCCAGATGTCTTCGATGGAGGCTACGATCTGCCCGAAGAGGCCCGAGGCGGCAAACATAGCCACCAAAACGGCGACGATGGTGGCCGGTATCGAGTTCGACGGCTTCGCGGCGCGGTCGATGATGGAGACGATAAGATCCGACGCGCCTTGGCCGAGGGACTCGGCGGTGGATGAAGCGAGGGTTTCGATAAAGGCCGAGGAATCCAGGAAAGCGGCCACGACGGTAACTGCAATCACCAAGATGGGCGCGAGGGCGAGAATGGCATAGAAGCTGAGCGCCGCCGCCATCCTTGCCGCGTCATGCTCGCCCCAAGCCTGTGCCGCCTGGACCAAGATCGACCGATACTCTCGCCACCGCATCCGTATTAGGGACGATCAAGGCCGCCCTTTCGCCGAACTAAAACTTCATCCTAACGCCGCTGCATCGTCCCAGCCAGGTCTCCGTCACCTTGCCTTTGGCGTCATACATCTTGAGCGTCAGGGTCGATTTGAAGGTCTGGCCATTCGGAGCGAGGGTGATCTTCTCTTGGAGGATGCCCTTCCCATCAGGCATCCAGCCGCCTCCCTCCGTGATCTCATCGACTTTGGCGGGAATCTTGGGATTGTAGAAAACGTACTTCGCCTCGAACCGGTTGGTCCCGGTTTTCCGCCAGATACCGTAGGCAGGCGGGACGGGGGGCGCTCCGTCGTAGTTGGAGGACTCGGTCATGGTGCCTCCCTGATTGAAGATCATCATGAACTCCAGATCCTTGACGTCTTTGAAGGCGCCGGTGGTGAACTGCACCTTGGAGGTCCAGGCACCGACAAGGTTTGGCGGAGCAGCTTTCTGGCTGGACACGGCAGCCGCGAAAAGAAGAGCGTAGGAAAGCATCGTAAGGTAGGGACGAAGGAGGGCCGCGATTCGCGGCAGGCTTAGGTGGATAACATGGAGCGGTGATGTCCAAAGATTTGCCGCTTTTGGCGGTGGTAACCGGTCGCCCGGGGGCAGGGAAGACGACTCTGGCCCACGCCTTGGCACGGGCCATCCATTGTCCGGCAATCTGCCGGGATGAACTTAAGGAAGGCTATGTCCGTTCCGTTGGGACCGTGGATCTGGATCATTCCGAGGCGGCCCGGCAGGTGTACGAAGCCTTCTTCTCAACCATTGAGGGCCTGTTGGCCAAGCGGGTGAGTCTAGTAGCGGAGGCGGCGTTCCAGCATCATGTCTGGTCTCCGCAACTAGAGAGTCTGTCGGCCATAGCGGATATCCGATTGGTTCTCTGTGCAACCCCTCCGGCTTTGGCTTTCCGCCGGATGCAGGAGCGGTATCAGAGCGAACTTTGGCGGCAGGATTACCATCCTTTGCCCGGCGGCCATCAAGGCGCCCATGAGATTTACGATCCTCCCCGGATCGAGGAGCCGAGTTTGACTGTTGACACGTCGGAGGGATACCGGCCCAGTTTTGAATCGATTCTGGAGTTCTTGAGGCCGCGGTGAGGTACTGGCCTGTGAGCTTAGGCAACCCGATGTGCGGGGTTCCGGCAGGGTCTACGGGTGGTGGGTTTCTCTTTGGATGAAGCCGCCGAATCCTTGCTGAAGGTCGGGAGATTTGAGGGCGGATTGGCCTTGCGTAGTGCTGGCGAGGGCGTGGACGAGGGGTTCGATGGCGCGCCCGTCCTTCGTTGGGGCGAGCATGCGCAGGCGGTCGGTGAGAGGGGGCACCAGAGAAGGCCTTCGAACGGCGAGTTCAGCGGCTCGGTAGGTCAAGGCTGGGTCGGCGAGTGCGGAGGAGATCACCCGGTCGGCTTTGGCGCCCTGGATTCCCCCGGCGACCTCCAGTTTATCTTTCATGCTTAGATCCGCATCCAGGCTCTTTTCGCCGGCAAGGCTCAGAGCCTCGATAACCTGAGGTTTGTCCAAGGGGTGCTTGGCAAGTTCGTCGGCGAGAAGCCGGATGGCGGTGGGGGTAGCAGTGCGGCCGAGCCCGAGGATGGAACTCGCCCGATCTCCCGAAGAAGCCCCCCCATCTTGCAGCGATTGTCGGAAAATCGCCTCGGATTCGGGGTCGCCGAGGTTGGCGAGAGCCGCCAGGTAGGCGGCCTCTTCGGCTGACTCGGCCTGGGCATAGAGTCGGCGAATCTGGGTGCCTGCGGGTTGGTAGCCGACTTTGCCCAAGGCATCGGCGGCAGCAAGACGGGTGTCCTTGTCTCCAGCCTCCAACTTGGGCAGAAGGAGGGGGCCAACCTCTTTGCCGGAGGCGGCCAGATACTCCACGGTGTTGGTCCTCGCCGCCGCGACATCGAGCTGTTCGATCACGGCGGGCAGGGTTTGGTCGAAGGCGGACCTCAGCGCCTTGGCGACGCCCAACTTCTGGAATCCCCCAGACTTGTCGAGTTCGGCGGCCAACTCGCTTGGGTAGTGCGGGGCGAGGGCGATGAGGACGGCTTCTAGCTCCTTCCGCGCGTCAGTGTCGAAGTCCGTGAGCCAGAGCGTTGCCAACTTCACCATCTTGGGATTCTGGTAGCGGCCCAGGTTCTTGGCGGCCTGCACTTTCTCGGCGGACTTGAACCTCTTGAAGAAGGCGGAGATATCGGGACGATCTACTGCCTCGACGAAAAACCGTTGCTGCGCGGCGCTCTCCGGTCCCAGTGCGGCCTGGCGGTCGCGGTTCTGGGAGTAGACGTTGGCGGCTGCAAGGACCCCGGCGACGGCGAAAAGGATGAGGGACGAAGAGATCGCCCGTTTAATCCGCCCCGAGATTTTGCCCGCCATCTGCTGAAAACCTTATCCTTGCCGGGATGGATGCCCAGCCTCCAGGGAAGAACCGTCCTTACCGACTCTAAAAAAGGAACCTCCCGATGTACTGTCTTCTTTATATCCTAACCGGCTCTGCTTTCTACTGGCTTTCCTATCGACTTGCGCCTCAGACCGAGGATCAGCCAATGACCCATCCTGCGAGAGGAGAGGCCGAAGTGATCCTGCTCTATCCCGAGCAGCGCGGGCTTCGGGTGGCTTGAGATTGCTGGGTTGCTTGACTGCTGGATTGCTTGATTGCGTGAATGCTGAACGGCTGATCCGCGTCGACTTGTCTGGTTAGCGAGCCCGCAATCGAGCATTCCAACACTTCAGCATTCAAGCAATCCAGCAATTCTCAGCTAGAAGCTGTGGTGGACGACGTTCGTCTTCTTGACGATTTGGGCCATGGAGCCGAGATTGGTGAGGAGGAGTTTCCCGTAGACTTCGTCCTGGCCCCAATCCTCATCCAAGACGCCCTCACCGAGAGTGACGGTGAAGGAGCGGCTTTCCGTGATCGTCGGACTTCCGTCGGGGAAGAAGAAGACGTCGGAGTAGGTGAAGAGGTGATCGTCTCCGAAGTTCAAACCAGAGTCCTCGCCCCAGAGTTGGGCCTTGAGTTTGAAGTGTCGGGACTCCTTACAACTCTTCATCTGGCAGAGTTCGAGCGCGGTGAAGTTCACGTTGCATTTGACGGTCGCGGTCACGAGTTTCTTGCGGGTGTCGTGGCTCACCGATAATGATGCGTTGGTAATGGTTGCCATGTTGGCTCTCCTTTCGTATCAAATTGCCGATCCGCTATGTCGCGGATCGAGCAAGGAGACTGTACGATATTTTTATGGCAAAAATAGAGGTTTAGAAATAAGTTGATACCATAGTTAGGCGAGGTGGCTAACTCGGGTTAGGGGCCGGGGAATTGTTGGATTGCTTGATTAAGAGAACGTATGAACTGAATCAAGCATTCAAGCAATCCAGCAATTCCATAATCCAACCATGCCGACGGTTCGTTTGGTTGTTACGGGAAGGGTGCAGGGGGTTGGGTTTCGGGCTTATGTGCGGTCTCTGGCCGAGGAGATGGGAATCGTCGGAGCAGTTTGGAATACCCGGCAGGGACTTGTGGAGGCGGTTGCGGGGCACGAGTCGGCGGCCTTGCTGGACGACTTCGTGGAAAGAGTGGGCCGGGGGCCTGGCTATGTAGAGAGGGTTGCCCGATTCGAGGAGAATGTCGATCTCCCCGAATCAGGTTTTGAGGTCAGGCCGACCGTTTGACCAGTTCTTGCGTCTCGACGAGAGCCACTGAGTTTTGTGTAGCCTTGTTTAGGTACATGTTCCGGTCGGCGGCGGCCATCAACTCGCGAATGGTGACGCCATCCACTCCGACTCGCGAAACACCGTAGGTGAAGCTGGCGCAGCGATCTCCAATGATGGTGGCTTCCCTGAGCTTCCAGTTCACCTTGTCCAAGATGGCTTTGGCATCGGCGGGCGACCGGCCCTGGAGAATGAGAATGAACTCATCTCCTCCGTTTCTCGCGACGATTCCACCCTGCGAAAAGCGTCGGAGAAGCCGGGCGAGCGTCTTGAGGACGTGGTCGCCATACTCGTGTCCATGGTCGTCGTTGAGCTGCTTGAATTTGTCACAGTCGATCATCGCCAGCGTAAGTTGAGTTCCGGCTCCTAGAGCTCGGTCTATGGCTTCTGACAGGTGTTCATCCAACCCGAGCCTATTCAGGGCTCCAGTCAGAGCGTCGCGCTTGGCCATCTTCGCATACTTGCGCAGATTGCTCTCAAAGTGCTCGATGAACGCCATCAGGCTGGCTAGCACGATGAGCCGGAGGACCGAGTTGAAGACGATCCTGTTGGGCGGAATCACCTGCATCTCCATGTCCACCAAGGTCATGACGACGGAGGTGGCGGCAACCGTGATGTAGCCCGCAATCCGTCCTCCGCGCTTGGCAGCCAGCCAGAGCGGCAAGATGTACATCATGCGTAGCCCCATCGGGTGCCCGATCAGCCGGTCAATGCCGAACAGAACCAGCAGGACGATGAATGAGTCGAGGGTCGCGCGAACGCTTGCGTTGTGCAGATAGGCGTCCCGACACCATACGATGGCGTCGTAAAGTCGTTCCCTAATGTCGAAAATGAGCCTCCGGTAGCTCTCCTTAAATTCAAATGTAAAGTCTCCCACGGTATAGATGATCGTCAACTTAACAGGAAACTTTAGGTTTTGGGGATAAAAAACCTGAAGTGTTTCCAGGTATGTTTGCTGGGTTGAAGTCCCCTATGGCTCGACTGCGTTTATTGGAAGCCCTCCCCCCTAAACTTGGCGGTTTGGCAAAGATGGAGCATAATGCCTTTGGGCCATTGGGTACCGCCAGCTTACTGCTGGATTCATGAAGAGAGGTTTTGTTTCATGTCTAATAGGCAATCTTTCAGTATCGCCACTGCGTTGGGAGCGTTGCTCTTGACCTCGACTGCCTTTGCTCAGGGACCGCCCGATATCAGCCGTTGGTTTGGAAATGGAACTACTGCCATCGCGCCTGTTCAGGGACATTCATTGGGTTCGCCTTTGACGTTGACATGGGGCTTTCTGAGGGACGGCAACCATGTCGATGGCGGCGGAGCGGCCGGGAGCAGCTTGATTAGCAGTTTCGACGCGACTTTTGGGGCTGGGCCTGGTGGAAGCGACCTCACTCTGCGGCCCTGGTTCACCCATTTCCAGAACTCATTTAACCGCTGGAGCCAAGTGTCCGGCTTGTCGTACCAATACGAGACCAACGACGATGGCGCAAATCAGAACGACAATTTCGCGAACCGAGGGATTCTGGGGGTTCGGGCCGATATCCGGATTGGTGCACGAGCCATGGCACCAGGCAGCAATGTCCTTGCCTACAACTTTTTCCCGAATGGTGGCGATATGGTCATCAACACGAATTTCATGTCGTCGTTTGGCAATTCCACCAACAACTACCGGTACTTGCGCAATGTTGTGATGCACGAGCATGGACACGGAATAGGCTGTGATCACTGCGACTCAAACAACGCGGGATTCTTAATGGAACCGTTCATTCAGACTGGTTTTGACGGTCCCCAATTCCATGACATCTTGCTCGCCCAACGCGGCTATGGCGATGTCTATGAAAAGAGTAATGGAGGGTTGGGCAACGACATAGCCGCACGTGCAACCCCTCTCGGCGCCATCAGTCACGGAGGGAGCGTCTCCATCGGCAACGATGCTCGGGATCTTTCAGTCGGGGCCAATGAAGTCGACTTTGTGAGCATCGACAGCCAGACCGACACAGACTTCTTCAGCTTCTCGATCTCCAGCAGCAGCATGGTGAATGTGCTTCTGGAGAGCCTTGGCCCCACGTACAATGTGGGATCTCAAGGTGGAAGCCAGGTGAGCTTCAACACGAAGGAAAGGAGCGATCTCTCGCTTGCATTGTTCGACGTCAATGGCACGTCGATGCTGGCCTCCAGCAATACCAGCGGCTTTGGCGGAAACGAGTCGATCAACTTCAACTTAATGAACGCTGGCACCTACTTCCTGCGAGTGACCGGCCTCAACAATCCCGACTCTTACTTCGACACTCAAATGTATGGACTGTCGGTCACGGCGGCTGTTCCCGAGCCGGCGACCTTCGCCGTCCTGGGCCTAGCCCTGGTGGCGATGCGACGAAGAAAGCGGGGTTAGGGTATTACGGCATTGCGGTGTTACGGCATAGCGCCGTAATGCCGCAACATCGAAACGCCGTCTTCACTGGCCTTAAAAATGCACTTGAGAACTAAACTCGTGCAAAAGAACGTCCCAAAATTGAAAAAACACGTTACAATGAGGTCGTTGTGAAGAAGAGTCGGATTGCCATCAAGCTAGGAATCGGGGCGGCGGTCTTCGTCGTGGCTGTCGGAGCGTTCATGAAAATGACCGGCACGACGGTTCTCGGCCTTTCCATTTTGGAGAAGGGCGAATTGGTTTATCAGGGCAAGGGCGATTCCGCGATTGCCGGGCTCAGTAGCACCGACACCTTCATGAACGTCCCCATGAATTGGGAAGACGTGGTGGAGAAGGTGAGGAAAGAACTGCCGACCGCGATTGAGCGGGAAGGCTCCTCCGGCCCCTATTTCGTGGTGCCGCAAATTCGCAATGGCCGCGTCCTGCTCTCCGAGTTTCCTGAGCAGGCCATCACGATCCGTCCAGGCAAGCTCTCGCGGGCGGGTGCGCGTATGATGGTTCGGCTGGATACCGGAGACAACTGGGCTCACATCCAGGTTCAAGACTTCCGCCAGCCGTCGGCGCTGGAATCGGCTTTCAACTGGTTAGAGGACCGGATAGGGATTTAGCGTCTCATCGGGTTAGAGAAGAGGGCGGTAGGATCACCGCCCCTTCTTCTTTGCTCTTTTCGTCCTTCGAACGCGAAGTGTAGCCGTGGGCAGGGACCCGCGCAACTGGGTTGTAGGTTGATACAAATCGGTAGTGAAACGACAAGCTTCATCGCGGGTACCTGACCACGGCTACACTTCGCGTCGGCTATCGTAAGGTGGGTTGCGCTAGAGCCTGAACTGGAAGGAGACGCCGTCGCCAGGGTGGCTCTTGACTTGGACCGTTCCTCGGTGCTTGTCTACGATCCGCTTGACGCTGGCGAGGCCAATACCAGTTCCAGGGTAGTCGTCTTCCCGCACCAAGCGCTCGAAAGGCTGGAAAACCTTGGCCGCATATTCCATCTCAAAGCCGATGCCGTCGTCATCGACCACAAACGAAATGGAGGGGTCCTCCTGGTCCGTGCGCACTCTCACCACAGCTCGCTCGCCATCCTTTGCAAACTTAACTGAGTTCTCAAAGAGGTTTTGCAGCAGCATCCGCATGAGCCGAGGATCTCCGGCAACCAAGATATTAGGATCAATATGGAAGTCGGGCGGATTCGCGGGGTTTGCGCGAATGAACTCCAGCGCTACCTCCTCTGCCATCCGCGACAGATTCATCTGAACCTTCTGAAGCTCGTGCTTGCCGATCCGGGTAAGCGCCAGCAGACCATCCATCATGGTGGACAGCCGTTTGCCCGATACGACTTGACGCTCCAAGAGGGGCTTGGCCTCTTGGGGGATGTCGTTGCCGTAGTCCTCCAGAAGTATCTGCGAGTTCGAGACGATGGACCGGAGCGGCGTTCGCAGGTCGTGGGCGACGGTGTAGGTGAACGCTTCCAACTCCTGGTTCGCCGCCTCCAGCTCGGCGGTGCGAACCTGGACGCGACTGTCTAGCTCGTCGTTGAGAGTCCTTAGTTCCACAAACAGTTCGTGGTTACTGATCGCGACGGCGAGGTTGTTGCCCACGGCTTGGAGTAGATCCAGGTCTTCGTCAGAGAACTCCCGCTGTTCGGTGCGGCAGTAGACACCCATGATGCCGAGAACCCGATCGTTGCAGATCATCGGCGTGCCGGCGTATGAGATAAAATCGACTCGACGAGGAACTTGGATGACTGGAGCGGCACCAGTGCTGCGGTTGGCTTCCTTCACCGCGATAGGCTTGCGAGACTCGATAAGATGTTTGCCAACGCCCAGTGTCCCATCGATCTCCTCCGCTAAGTCGGATTTAGGAACGCCTTGGCTTCCGATGACTTTGAGGACTCCGCCTTCCAACTTTCGCATAACGCAGAAGTCTGTCCCCAAGACGCGGCAGATGTTGGCAGCGTGTCGGTCGAGAACCGATTCGAGCGAGTTGTCCCCGAACTCTGTTCCGGCAATCGCCTGGAGTAAGTCAAGCCGTTCTTGAGTTGCTGCCAGTCGATTGGCTTGAAGGTCCATGGGATGCTTTCATTTAACCGCTTAGCCTGGAAGGAATTCAATGCTAGGAGAGCGAACCGCAAAAAGCCCGATAACGTCCCGGCATTTTCAAGTGGAACTGGGTTCTCCCTGCCGCCTTCTTTCTTGCCCTATAAAGAAGACTCTGGCGGCATAGGTTCGATCACGAGGTCGTTCTTCCAAATCTCCATTCCCGCCTCGCCATACTTTCCAAGGACCTCTTCGATCGTCATCGGTGAGACGCCGTTGCTGGGGGCCGAGACGTTCAGGATGGCTCCGCCCTGCTCATAGACGTTGCTGAACCGTTGCGACTCCTCTTCGGGAACCCCTTGATCCTTCAGATAGCCGACGACTCCGCCTGCCACCGAACCGGCAACCGTCGCCGCGCCCGCTCCAACCAGGGCCATCGCCAACGCGCCACCTCCCACGATCAAGCCCACTCCGGGAATCAGGATGGAGGCGAGGGCGGCAATGCTGCCGACGCCGAATCCGACGAAAGCGCCTTTGGTCGCGCCCACCATTGCATCGTCGCGGGTCGTGGTGGTGATTCCGCTTGCGGCAGACTCCAGCGTATTCTCGGCCCGTTCCGTCTCCTCGTCCAAGTCGCGCTCGGGGTTCACGGGCAACACCAAGGTGATATCGTCCTTGTCCACCCCATGGTCGAGCAAAGCGCCCACCGCGTCCTTGGCCATCGTCGTATCGTTGAAACTCGCGTAAATGTTGATCCTCATATTTGAAACTCCACTGTCCGCGATAGACGACGTATGAGAGTTTCTTGGCGAGAGTCCTAGCCGCCGCTATCGATCCGTTTTCGGATGTCGGGAGGCATCTGGTCGAGTTTCAACGGCTTCCGGCGAAGGTCATAGCGATGTTCCTTCAGTTGAAAACGTAGCTCGGTTTCCGGCGCCAACGGAACGACCAACTTCAAACTAACCGTCGCTCCGGTCCAAAGGTCGTCTTCTCGGCTATAGACGCCGTCTCCCTTTTCCAGCGCCCGCCCAAACTGCTCAGGCTTGAGGAGCCGGCTCCAAGCGACGTATTTCCCATTCTTGGTACCTATCAGAAGTTCGTCCTCCGACTTGATTTCAGGCCGGACGCTGTCGCCTCCGAAAGGTTTGGCCAAGAACTCGGTTGGTTCGGCACTGAGCGAGTTATGCAGCCGCATTCCCGTGTTTTGACCCTCCACGAAAAGACCTTCTTGAGCGCTATGGCTGTTGAGCTGCAGGGCCAGGTGAAGCAGCCTCTGTTGGGCCGACTCGGACAGGGTGTTTAGCGGTACCGGCTCGCCATTCATGAGCGATTTTTGCTGTACCAGGCTCAACGCGCCAAAGAACCGAAGTCCGCGGTACTCCATGTCCTGAAGAATCCTCTCGGATCTTGGAAGGAGCATCCTTGACAAGTAGAATGCAACCGCGTTCCATTCCGCTTCGGCATTCTGGGAAAAATCTGCCAGCGCCTGTATGGTGAAGTAGCCGTTCTGGAGGCCAGATTGGATTAACCTCTTCGCTGCAAATCGATCGTCCGGCAAGGCGGGCGGACCGTACTTGGTTGTGGGTTTGATCTGGATCCAGTTGCCGTCGCGCTCAACATCGATGTGGCCCATCAGCTCGTTGTATTTCAGAACGCCTTCCAGGTTGATCGGCGCTTTCACCCCTTGACTAACGGTGGGGAGAGTGATGGCGTCGTTCAGTGAGGCCACCATGTTTGACTTCGATACTTTGGCAATCTCCAAGAGGACTTCGGAAAGTTCAAAGCTCAACGGATCTCGCGCGACTGGGTCAGCCAAGACTTTGACCCACTCTGGGTCTGGTCGAGCGTCGGATTCGTATTCCAGGGAGCTAAAGGAAAGCCTCGTTTGGGATTCCGGCGACAATTCATAGGTTCCCTTTGCCGTACCGACTTGGACGGCGTTCTGAATGGACTGCATGTTGACCGACCAACCGGGATGTAAATCTACGCTAGAGGAGAACTGCACCTCGCCAGCCGAGTCGTATCCCTGCAACGAGAAGTTGATATTGGCGCGCGGGCCATATCTCTGCGCAATCAGCAGGACTTTGTAAGGCTTGGCTCCAGCGTACTTGGCAAACCGGGGATCGCTACTCAGGGACCCGCCGTCTGGACGTGTCTGTGGGGCGGCCTCCAGCACGTTTCGCCAAACGTCTTCCTCTTGATCCCAAGACCTTAGAATGGCGTCGAGTCCATTGGGAAGCGGCTTCTGCAGTCGGGTTGGATTGGTCGCGTAGACCGTTCGACCAACAGGGATGCTGGCCAACTCACTGGCTCCCATCAGGTTGAGGAGTCGGATGATTGCCCGACCGCCGGGTGCACGGGCGTGTGCCTTCCCCTGCTGTTGCCAGTCCACCCTGCCACCTGGCTGGGTGGGGTCTTCGTCCTGATCGAACTTGGCCAGATCGGACAGCAGTTTGCGGCCTGTGTCCAGGTCGAACTTGGGATACTTGGCAAGCTGCTCGTTGAACTCTGCGAGAGCGACGGAAGCTGATCTCTCCCTCATTGAATGCCAGGCGGTTGTTAGCGCCCTCTGCTTCGCTGCAGTTCTCAGTAAGGTGAGCGTTCCGTTCCGATCCACCCACTCTGCATCGACCGCCTCCGCGATCTTGGCTTTTACTTCTGCGGGAGAGACTCCCGTAAACCTCACCAGGACCACATGCCGACCCAACTCCGGACTGCAGAACAGCCTCTCATTCAGCTTCTGCTCCAGAGCCTCCACCAACACCGGCAAACGGGAGGCGCGAAGCTCGAGGTCGATGGTCTGAGGTTGGGCAAGGAGCAAACAAAGAGTCGCAAGCATGATTGCCTTGTAGAATATGTCAAAGGAACGGACAATTTGCAATAACTTGATGAAAAAGTGGAATTTGGTGAGGTTGGTTGCCTCAGGGTCGCAGTTGGCGGTAGACCAGACTTGCGGCGCTCGCACCCTGCGGCAGACAAGTCCAGCTTGTCCCAACCAGAGACTAAAAGCCCTTTCCCCTTGATGGGGAAAGGGTTTGGGATAGGGGTGATGGGTTGCCGGGTATCTGTATCTGGATGTGCAAACGCTCAGCTGGTACTCACCCCCACCCTAAATCCCTCCCCCATCAAGGGTGAGGGACTTTTTATCCTGTGGCAAGTTGGAAGTCGAGTTGCCGGGGAGAGACGGGCATATGATTTATATTCCTGTTTGCCTCCGGATGCGCCTTCTTGAGGTAGGGGCGTCAAAAGAGAGGTATTCGGCGGCTACTTCGGGGCTTGGCGACGGCGAAGCAACTTTTCACGCAAAGGCGCAAAGACCGCAAAGAGATTCCTCCGCGATCTTTGCGGCTTTGCGTGAAACATCGAGAGCCATCCCCTATCTCAAGTTAGTCTCTAAACCCTAACATTTTCCTAGCAAGATTACTGGGAATTGCCTGTATGATGTAGCTACGCAGGGGAGATGATTTATCAACTGCGAAAAGGAGGCTATTAATGGCTACAGCTACTCATGCGGCTGTCCGAGGCTCTGCGGAAATGTCCGAAGAGATGTTCGGCAAGCCGAGCGAAGTTTCAAAGGAATCTTTGAAGCAGCTTATCAACGTGACCAGGGCGGGCGGAGTCTCGCTGCTTGGCTGGTGGACTTATGGGAAACCGGCGATCGATATCGTCAACGGAGTGATCCATGCCAAGCCGGATGTGGCGGGCAAGGTTATCCAGGAGCTGTTGACGATCGACAAGCTCCGGCTGAAAGTGGAAGGGTTCCCGCTTGGGATCATCAACCCTGAGCTGATCGAGATTCGATTCTCGACGCCAAGGGGGCTCTAACAACCATGGGCCCGACCGGCGAAGTCTTTAAGGCGCTACAGATTCACCCCACGCGGTTCTGCAATCTCACGTGTCTCCACTGCTACTCGTCGTCCGGGCCCGACCAGCGCGAGGAGTTGGGCTCCGGCCTGCTGATCGACACGATCACCGAGGCCAGGGCCGAGGGTTACAACGACGTCGGTTTCTCAGGCGGAGAGCCGATCCTCTACAACGATTTAAGGAGGCTGATGGAGCATGCCAAGTCGCTAGGGATGGCGACCAACTTGGTCTCCAACGGGATGCTTTTGGAAGGGAAGCGGCTGGCCCAGTTGGAAGGGGTGACCGACCTGCTTGCCATCAGTCTGGATGGTCCGCCGGAGTCGCACAATCGGATGCGGAACTCCCCCATCGCCTTCCAAAAGATGAGCGCGAATTTGGAGGGAGTGCGGAAGTCGGGGATTCCATTCGGCTTCATCTTCACTCTTACCATGACCAACTTGCACGAGCTGAAGTGGGTGACGGAGTTCGCGCTTGAGCAGGGCGCCAGCCTTTTGCAGATTCATCCCTTGGAAGAGGTAGGGCGCGGCCTTGCCGAACTGCCGGGGCAGAGGCCGGACGAGGTGGAGACCGCCTTCGCCTACCTCCAGACGATCCGTCTCCAGGCTGAAGTGGGGGACCAACTCGCCGTCCGCATCGACCTGATCGACCGCGAGCTTTTGCGCCCGGCGGCGGAGAGGGTCTATGCCGGGTCCTGCGGCATCCCCGCAACCGAACGCCCTCTCGCCGACATGCTCAGTCCCTTGGTGGTCGAGCAGGATGGCGCGGTGGTGCCGTTGCAGTTCGGGTTTGGCCGCCGGTACCAGGTAGGCAACCTTCACCAGTCTTCCTTCACCGAGATGGCGGGTCGGTGGAAGCGGGATGTTTCCGAGGACTTCCAAGCCCTCTGCCTTCGAGTCTATGAGTCGGAGATGGGCGGGGAGGAAGAACTCCCGATCTTCAACTGGTACGAGGCGATCACCCGGGCAAGCCATGATCGGGGTCGGCAGAAGTTGCCGGTCCTAGTCTAGTGCGTGTTCATGCTCTTTGGATGTTTACTTCGAGTGGAGCATGGAAGTCAGTGAGTCGAACCGCAGAAAACGCAGAGGGTCGCAGAAAGACGCAGAAGAGATGGTGTCGTTTGAGTATTGGAAGGAACCACAACGACACAGAGGCACAACGAGACCAGCCGCTCGCCCACGATCTGAGCGGCAAGCAACCGATTTATGAAAAGGCCTCCCGTAATGCCGTTCCCCAGTCGGCACGAACCATCCGTCGCCTGGCGACCATTTACCCGTCATAATCAGCTCTGGAGCAAAGGTATGCGCAAACTCGTTTCTCTTCTATTGGTCTCGGTTCTTGGTATTGGGATGGCGGTTCCTGGGGCTGTGATGCCTCAGAAGAAGCTCAAGATGCGGATTGCGGTGGAGCCGGTGAATTGGAGCGACCGGCAGTCGGTGGGGAGTTGGTATGTTCCCGCCGAGTTCAAGGCGGCGATCCACGAGAAGCTGCAGAAGAAGCTGGCCGATTCGGGCAAGGTGATCGTGGTCGAGTGGTCGGCGGTGGAAGAGGCCATTGAGAAGAAAGCCAAAGTCGTCCCGGCCCAAGTGCTGGTCAAGTCCCGGGTCACCGAGTTCGACATGAGCCAGGCGAGTTCGGGGGGCGGCGTCAATGTGGGTGGCATCGGCCGGGTGGGCGGCAATGTGACCGTCGGCAAGATGGCCCTGAAGATGAAGCTGAGCAGTGTAGATACGGAGCAAGTGGTGGGCGAGAGCGACGCGGTGGGCAACGCCAGCAAGAGCGGCCTCCGGTTCGATGGCAATCACAGACTCGCCTTTGCCGACTACCAGTCCTTTGAAAGAAGCCCTCTCGGCGAAGCGACCTCCAAGGCGGTGGACGACGCAGCGAAAAAGATTCTCGCCCACCTGGAGAAAACCCCTTGGTCATGCCGGATTGCCGACTTCGACGCCGCCTCCAAAGAGATCACCTTGACCGCGGGCTCCGAGGCTGGGGTTTCGGTGGGCGACGTGTTCGAGGTCCACAAGGTGACGCGGACGGTGAAAGACGAGCAGACCGGAGAGGTGTTGGGCGTCCGAACCCAGAAGGTCGGCACAATCAAGGTGACCGAGGTTGATAAGCGGTTCGCCTTTGCGAAGATCGAGTCGGGCGAAGGGTTTGAGTCGGGGCTGTTGGTGAGGGAAGTTGAGAAGTAGCCTCCCGATTCCGGTGTGAAGCGATAACAATGGCGGAATTCATCCGTCTTCAATAACGATGTATCGAGTCGAGGTTCGGGGGACGGATTATGTGGCGCCTGATTTGGCGACGCTTCAGCAGTGGGCTTCAGAGGGGCGCATCCTTCCCGAGACCTTGGTCTGGATCGAGGCGGAGCAAAATCACCGCCCGGCTTCCCAGATCCTGGGGTTGGTCGTCAATCCGCCCGCCGTCCAAAACTTCCAGCGGCCTCCTAGCTATGGAGAGTCCAACTATATACGAGGCGACTTCGGTCCGGCTCCGCCCAATCACTTGGTCTGGGCAATCCTCACGACCGTGATGTGTTGCGTTCCGTTTGGCATCGCCTCCATCGTGTACGCGGCAAGGGTGGACAGCCTCTACAATCGAGGCGACTATCAGGGCGCGCTCGAAGCCTCGAATAAGGCCAAAACCTGGGCGATAGCGTCGGCCTCCGTCGGCTTGATTTTCAGTTGCCTCTACGCCATTCTGGTGTTCAGTGCGGGCGGTCTCAATTTCTGACCCCAGTTTCGCGCTATGATTGCGCTATGGAACTGCTTGCTGATTTGATTGGAAAAAAGGTCACTTTGCTGACGGAGATGGGCGATGTCGAGCGTCAGGAGATCGGCGTCTTGGAAGATGCCAAGGGCCATTGGGTCAGGGTGGCCAAGGACAATGGCGAACACGTCTATTACAGCGTCTACCTGATCCGCTCCATCCGGCAATTTGGGAAGTAGCCAGGCGGTAATCTAGGCCGCCCTATGCGAATCCTCATTACCAACGACGACGGCATCCACGCGCCCGGCCTTGTCCCCCTAGTGCGCATCGCTCGGCAACATGGCGAGGTTAAGATCGTCGCGCCGGATCGGGAGAGGTCGGCCTGTGGGCACTCGATGACCATGCGCGACCCTTTGCGCGTGACCCCCGTGGACTACGATGGCCTGGAGGCTTACCATGTGAACGGGGTGCCGGTCGATTGTGTGAACGTCGGGCTGACCGTGGGGTGGCCGGACGGGTGCGATCTGGTGCTGAGCGGGATCAACAACGGACCCAATCTGGGCTTCGACGTGACCTATTCTGGAACCGTGGCAGGGGCAATGGAGGGGGCCATCAACGGCATCCGCTCCATCGCCCTGAGCATGGCGGTCTTCGTCACGGAGGCGCCTCTGCACTTCGAGACCGGCGAGCGGTGGCTGGAGGAGAACTGGGACCTCATCGTCAACGCCCCCGCCAAGCCCCTGACCTTCCTCAATGTGAACGTCCCGGCGATCGACTACCAGGAGCTGAGGGGCAACCGGGTCTGCGGGATGGGGAAGCGGGTGTACAAGGACCGAGTCGAGTTCCGAGAAGACCCCTGGGGCCGCCCCTACTACTGGCAGGGCGGCGTGGTGGTGATGGACCCGGACACCCAACCCGGAACAGACGTGGAGGCGGTCAGTCAAGGCTTCGTCTCCATCACCCCGGTCAGCTTGGATTGGACCGACCACGCCCATGCGGAGGTTTTGAAAGCGCACTTGGCAGTAGGGAAGTTCGCATAGAGCCGACGCGAAGCGTGTAATCGCGGCGACTCTTTACTTAGAGCTTGTGTGTAAATTCGCTCTAGCTTCAGTACGGCGTCATCCTGAGCGAGCCAGAAGGAGTCTGTAGCTTCGCCGTTTGCTTGTCGCGAGTCGAAGGACCTCACCGGTCTGTAGATTCATTTCAACCTACATGCGGGTGAGGTGGTTCGACTTCGCGGCATAGAACGCTCTGAGCAACAGAACGCGCGGGCCGCTCTCGCTCACCATGACGCTGTACTACAAGCTTGAATTTACATACAGGCTCTTAGGCAGGAAGTCCCTCCTTGCCCGGAACCCAAAACGACCCGCATTTCTTATTCCGTAGGCCCGATTGACCACGGGGTTAAACGAGAATGAGAAATAGAACGAGAGGGATTTGTGTGGGGCTATGCGCTCTGCTTCTGACCGCCTTTGGCGCGGCGCAGGACAACCGCCTGTCCGAGATCGCGGCGGCTTTGAAGGAAGGGAAGTCGGATGGGGCGGGACTGCTGACCGAGGCTGCCCGGCTTTGCGGCTTTGAAATATGGACGGAGGATCGGGCCAAGCTGATGGATTCGCTCGTCCAACCGGGACTTGGGCTGGCGGTGACGGATAAAGAGATCGCGGCCTACGCCGAGATGTATAAACGCGGCGACCGGATCGCGATGGCGGATTTGGTCGCCGGCTTTGAGGTGATCCACCAGGAGATCGGCGACGAGACCGCGATGTCGCTCTACATCGACCGCCTGGTTCGCAGGAATCTGTTTGAGGGCAAGAACGCTCCTCGCAATCTGGCGGCGTTCCTGCAGGACCTGGCCAGCACCCACGACGAACCGACCGACGTGCCCCTCAGCATGACCGCCAAGCTGGACTCGATCCAGGCTCTGCTGGTGATGCGGGTGATTTCGGAGGAGTTGGGTGGGGGGCTTCGCAAGGCGGCCCGCCAGAATCCCGATCTTTACGCCTCGGTCCGCCCCGTTCCTGTCCAGGACGACGCTCCGGTTTGGGCGCAGGACTCCTTTGCGGGCGGCATAACGGGGCTTTGGGAGAAGGTGGTGGAGAAGCTGGGACCGGGCGGTCAAAAGGTGACCAATGCGGTCGGCAAAGCCAACGCCCTCTCCGCGATCTCCAAGTTCATCATGACCTACAAGTTCCTGAAAGGAGAGATTCGCCTGGAAGGCCGCGGCCAACCCCTTATCCGAACCAAGGACTTCGACCCCGGAGACGAACGGACGACGGTTGCACGATTCTATATCGACGGCACGGGAGTGACCGACTGGCTGAAGGACAACCGCAAGTATTTCAACGTCCTGGGCCTGGAACTCGACCTGCCCCGAAGCGGCCCCCTCTCAAAGGTAGAGACCTTTTGGGAAGTGAGCCAGAGTCGCAAGTATGCGACCAAGCAACTCATCCAGGCCGTGCGCGGCACCACCGACCTCGCTCGCCTGAAGACCAACGCCGACGGAGAAGCGCGAGTCACCTGGGAGGGGAAGCCACAGCCCAAGAAGATCGACCCCAAGAAGGCTTTGCCCGTGATGAAGTCCGTCTGGATCACCGTCACACCCCAGGTGAAGTCCGTTGAGATGAAGCAGGACTTGGTGGACGCGGTGATGGGTGCGATCGGCATCCGAAGCGGCCCTATTGGCGCGATCACCCCGATCATGGAGATGCTCTATCGCATGAAGTGGCACTCGCCCGCCCACTTTGAACTTCAAGTGCGCGACTGGGTGGAGGGTGAGACCTATGGGCAGTTGACGATGGAGGCCAAGGGAAGCGGCTTCCGCTACTCGCGAGAGAACACGGTCAAGATGTCCATCGACCACACCTTCACGATCAGCGACTTCGAGATGCAGGTAATTGGGGGAGAACAACTGCCCGCCTTCGATCCTGAGCTGATTAAGAAGATGCCGCCCGATGTGCGTAAACAGATGGAAGCGGGCATGAAACAGATGGAGGAGTTGGCCAAGAAGCGACAGTTCAACGGTATCGGGCCAGGAACCGGGACGCTCACCATCAACGACACCAGCCTGCGGCAGTATCTTGAGATCTCCTGCGGGGAGTCGGTAGTGGAGATCGACGAGGCATGGCGGGGTTCGGAGACGAAAGCCTTGGAAGCCTATCGAAGCCTGTACACTTTCTCGGTTGCGGCTAATCTGGAGGCGAAGACGGCCACCTTGATTTTTGGAGGCCAAATCCAGGGTCGACACACCTATCGCGTCGGAGGGAAGTCGGGGAGCGATGAGACCAAGCTCAGCTTCATGGATCGCATTACCCTGGCTCCTGGGTCGGTGGACAAGAGTGGCGCACTGATCCTGCCTTTGAAGGAGACCCCACTTCCGGGGCAAAATGCCAGCAACTACTACGGCGCCGCCACGATCAAGTTCACCTTTGGCCCGAACAACATGTTCACCGGCAGCATGATCGTCTCCTACTCCGTGACCCGCAAGCACCCGCCGAAAGACGATTAGGGGCTTGCGGGCCATAATGGGGCATGGGCTATCGAACCCTTTCCCTTCTTCTGCTTCTGACTCCCTGCCTCGTTTTTGCCTCGAAGGCGGATGAGGCGGCGATTCGGAAGCAGCTGAAGGCGAAGGGAGCCGCGTTTGCACAAGGGGATGCCAAGCGGCTGGCGGCCACCGACCTTCCCACCTTCCACGCCATCACCTTCGATGGGAAGCCCATCTCCAGTAGCCAGATCAAGGAGCATATCGCCTGGAGGTTCAAGAATCAGACTCAATCCAAGCGCGAGGAGCGGCCGCTGTCGTTCAAGTTCCTTAAAGACCGCGCCGAGGTAAAGCTGACCATCTTTGACGACTATGTCACCAAGAATGCGCAAGGCATTCTCACCCGCTCCGTACGGCGAGAGCACGGGATCAGCACTTGGCTCAAAACGCCGCAAGGCTGGAAGCAGGCCAAGCTGCAATTTACCAAAGTCGAATGGGTGGATGAGAAAGGGAAGTGGCAAAGTCGGCCTTAGACAATGTACGTAAACAGATGACTATGGACAGAGATATTCTCGGCAAGTTGCGAGTGGTGGGGTACATCGAGGGCGTTTCCTTCCTGGTCCTTCTCTTGGTGGCGATGCCGCTGAAGTATCTTGCAGGACAGGCGGATGCGGTTCGGATCGTTGGCACGGCCCATGGGTTCCTATGGGTTGCCTATCTGGTAGTCCTTTTCCTTGCTTGGCGTGCCATGCGATGGCCGATCTCGACCGCGATCCAGGGTTTGGTGGCGTCGGTTCTTCCGCTTGGCCCTTGGTGGTTCGACGCCAGTTTAAGGAAGTCGGCCTGACTCCTGCCGCAAAGTGCGGCAGGAGTTCTGAAGCCTAGCGCATCTTCTTGCCACCCAGCATGAGCGAGAGGGTGGTCTTAGTCTGGATGCGGGGCAGAGGCTGGGCTTTGTCCAGCGCCGTGCCCGGACCGAAGCCTGCCATATTTAGCATTGCCATGTCCGCGTTTTGGAAGATGCCCGCGGGAATGGATACCTTGGCCGTGTTTCCGGGCATGAAGATCGTCTTCTGAACGTTCTCCCGAACCTCCGCCATCTGCAGGAAGCCCATATCACCCATCATGCTATCGACATAGACTTCTGAGGAGCTCCAAAGGACCAGGGTGTTCTTGCCCTCCATGCCCATCGCCCAACCGTAGAGTCCCAGGGCATGGGGGATTTCGTTCCAATTGAGGGTGATCGCTTTTTTCAGGTCGACGTTCTTCTCCAGATTGGGCGAAGTGATCTGAAGCGGGGCCAAGAAGTCCACGTGGGACGGGGCCTCGATCTCCACATTGCCGGTGTAGTTGGTGGTGAGGGCATAGTTGCCGACCAAGGAAGCGGTCGGGTCGATCTGACCGGGTTGCTTTTCCGTGGGCCAGTAGCCGGTCGTCCAGTTTGGCTTGTAGAAGTAGGAGTTGCCCCGACTGGTCTCCCGAGCCCGGTTCTTCATGCCTTCCTTATACTCGGGCGCGATGTCCGACCACTTGATCACCTTTGGCTGACCTTCACGAACGGTCTCCGAGGAGCCCCAGTAAATCTTGAGAGTGAAATCCGGATTGGAATCGGGATCGAAGTCCTTGACTTTGTCGGTGCTCCCCGTCGCACCGGGCTCGGGTCGGTAGAGTTCCAGGTCCAACTTGGCTCCCTGCTTCAACCCGGCGGGTGGGGCAATGGAGGCGGTGGCGTTTGCCGGAGCGAGCGTGGGGGACCATAGGCGAACATTCAGTGTTCGGGCTGGCGAGCCAGAATACATCATCACCTCGGCCGGGAGTTTAAAGCCCGGCGGCATGTCTTTCAGGTCTATAACCGGCATACCGGCCATCCGGGCTACCTTGGTCTCGGCGAGGATGGCGAGATAGGCCTGCTCTTGCTGAAGCGCGGGCGCCATCATGACGCCCGCCAATATGGTTGCTACAAGTTGCTTTATCATAATTGTCTCCTGTTTGATGCCAATTCAAATTGTACTAGTTCAAACTCGCCGCCCAGTTGGCCAGTCGGCGGGAATCGGCCAGTAGCCGGTTATAGCCTTCATCCTTCAGCCGACCTGTCGCGGTCACCACCAGCTTGTCGCCTGCCAGCACGAAGTCGTAAAGGCGGCTTTTGAGAAGGATGCGCTCGATGTCGGGAGGCAGGTGGGAAAGCAGTTGCCAGTCGTCGGCGTAGATGTAGAAGTTGTCGTCGATCTCCTTTTTGCCGGTTTTGATGTCGTCCCGGCTCAGCCCGTCCCTCCATGCGTGCCTTCGGAGCGCGGTGTATGGCTTGATTCGGTCGAAGTCGAAGGCGACCACGCTGAAGTGGTGCTCGACGGAGTGCTTGCCGCTTCCGGTGATGTAGCGCGATTCGAAGACTCTGGTTGGCAACTGGTCCAGATACCCTTCCAGGATGTGCATCGCCATGGCGTGGTTCATTTGAAAGATGCCGACATAGGGATACTCCCGCAACACCGCCATGCCGATGTCGGAATCGGTGTAGCCCAGCCCCCGCCTACGCTTATCCTTAGTGTCCAAGAGCTTCAAGCCAAAACGGGCGCCCCAATCTTGGCGACGGCGGCTACGCCGCTGGTGCACCCACGCGCCCAGCGTGAAGATGATGGCGAAGAAGATAGTACCGGCGATGAGGGAGTAGCCAAGGAAAGCCGCCACCGCCCACCCTTCGCCATACTTGCGCATGATGTCGTCGGGTGAGAACTGGAGGAACAGGGATGTTGCCATCATGGTTTTCATGCGCCGATCAAGTATACAGAGTGGCAGGTGTGCCGAACCATAACTTTTGTGGGTTCACTTGTAGTCTCTCGGTGGCAATCCCATCAGGCCGCGGCTGGCAGACCGAAGCGGTTGGAACTCAGGACACTCTTCGGCATAGGCTCGGATTGCATAGTCCAAAGCAATCGCCGATGCTGTGACGACGTTAAGCGACTGCACCAGTCCGTACAGGGGAATGGCGATGGAGAAGTCGCATTGCTCCTCAATCTCCGGAGGAACTCCTGCATTTTCCTCGCCAATTAGGATCGCCAGCGGGAACTTCCACGGGGCTTGGGCGACGTCTACGGCCCGGTCCGAGAGAGTGAGAGCGGCCAGATTGTAGCCATCCTGCCGGGCTTCTGCAATCGCCGTCTCCGCCGGGACCCATCGCCACGGCTGCCAGCCTTTGGTGCCTCGATTGGCGGCGAAGTCGATGGCGCGGTCAGGCTCTTGGGACAGGTCCACGCGTTCGATTCGGTAGGCGTCGGCGATCCGCGTCATCCCCCCGTGGTTCACCGCCTTTCCCAAGGGGAGGACGATCAGGCGGATGGGTGCGCGGGGGATCTGGGCATAGACTTCGCGCAAACCGGGATCACTTGCCGCTTTACCGCCCTCGTTCCAGGCTTCATCGAGCGCTGCCTGCATCCGTCGCTGTCGCTCTTTCCAACCGATCATGGGCATACCAGCATTTTATGCAACCTGGCAATTTTGACGACTCGGTTGCCCCTTTGCAAGCCAAGGATTCCCGTACCAAGCGCGCATCGCCGTTTGGCCAAAGGTGCAGAGATGGCCCGCAAGCAACTAAAGATCGTTCGACTTTTGGAACCCGAGCTTTGCCTCGAGTGCCGTTTTGCGCAGACCGCCGACGTTGAGGCGGAGAGCGGGGTGCATCAAAGAATGATCTACTGTCGCCGCCTGGACTGTGACAACTGGGACATTGTCAACGCCGAGCCTGCCAAGAGCATGGAGATCGACGACTTCGGTCTGGATAACGCGGCTTGAGTGTGGGATAGGACATAGAGGACGGATAGGTCCAATAAGTCTTATCTGTCCTATTATGCCGTCAGAGCTTCACCCCAAAAATCTCCACATCAACGCCCGGTGAATAGCAGATGTGCTCCCAGGGCGCGGCAGTTAGACCGGCGGCTTTGACCATTGTTTCCTCGCACCGCAGAACCTCCGCCGACTGGATCGCATAGGGTGGGTGGTGGACCTGGCCGGTGTGGATTTGCCCGCCTCGAACGGAATACAGCAAATACCGCTCCACCAGGAAGAACTCCAATGAGCCGGGTTCGGGATAGGGAAGGGGATCGCCGATTCTTATCTCGATCTGATGGGTAGCTTCGCCACGATGCCGCACCGACCGATACTCGATCTGCTCCTTGCCTCTTACCATCATCTCGGCCCGGTAGTAGGGCAAGCTGAAAAACTTTCGCGCCCACCAAACTGCCAGCGCATTCGCTGCATCCAAACTGAAGAACCAGACCCCCGGCTCCTTGCCATCCCGATGGACGTAGGTGCGCACATTGGTTTCGGGGAAGGTGTGGGTTCCAGGGACGGGCGGGAGCCAGGGGAAGCGGATGCCAGTCATCCAAAAAGGAACCAAACCCACCCAGGCTCTCCCATCGAAGGTATCTACGGTCAACCCCTCGGGAAGGAGCCGCTGGACTTCGGAGGGTTCGGCAGAGAAGTGCAGAAAGGTAAGGTCCCGCCACTTCTGGAGCATGGCGACCGAATCGGACGGGCGCTGTCGGAGGGCGAGTTGAAGAGAAGGATCGAGGCTCACCGAACCCCCAATACCAAGCGCCCAATGCCGGAAACCCATTCCCCAAACGCCTGTTGCGCCGCCTCCAACTTCCGAGCCCGCTTCACGCCCTTATCTCGCGTGGGTTCCTCGGGGTCGGGGAAGAGGCCCCAGTTGATGTTCATGGGGGCGAACTCTCGCTCCGTGTCGTCTTGCAGATGCGAGACCAGCGATCCGTAGGCGCAGGCTCTGGGAGGAGTTGGCCATTCCTGCCCCCGCAGTTGGGCCAAGGTCGCCAGCCCCGCATAGATTCCCATCGCCGCCGATTCCACGTAGCCTTCGACTCCGGTGAGTTGGCCGGCGACGAAAAGGCCGGGATGGTCGCGCATCTCCAGGTTGGGGTTCAGAGTCTTGGGGGCCTCGATGTAGGTATTGCGGTGGATCACCCCGAACCGCACAAACTCCGCATTCTCCAGCCCCGGCACCATCCGGAACACCCGCCGCTGCTCGCCCCATTTCAGCCGGGTTTGGCAGGCCACTAGGGAATAAAGCGTCTTCTCCTTATTCTCGGGGCGAAGCTGAAGGGCCGCCCAGGGTCGTCGCCCGGTTCGGGGATCAGTGAGGCCGACTGGCTTAAAGTTGCCAAAGGCGAGCGAGCGGGCGCCCTTCTCCGCAATGGCCTCGATCGGAGTGCATCCGGCAAAGTACTTGATCTGCTCGATAAACTGCTCTTCCACCGTGGCATGGGCTGCCAGCCCATGCGTCTCAGGACCAGCCTGGTCCTGATTTCCGGAATCCCCGACCTGGCAGGTCGAGGGACGCATGGGCTGGCAGCCCATGCCACTTTCCTCAAGCCCATACCCCTTTCCAACTACCGCCGCTCCCCTAACACCCCCTGCCTCAAAGGCATGGATCGGGGCTCTTTCCGCGCTTACCAGGGCCTCCACGAACGCCTCGTAGGACTCCTTGTCGAACGGGCAGTTGAGGTAGTCGTCGCCTTCGCCCTTGTCGTACCGGCTCTGGGCGAAGATGATGGAGCGGTCAAGGGAGGATGCCTCTACGGTGGGGCTCACGGCGTCGTAGAAGTAGAGATGCTTCCGCCCGGTCAGCCCCGCCAACCACTCGCTCATCTCGGGGGAAGTCAGTGGGCCGGTGGCGAGAATAAGGGTGTTGGGCACTGGGTTTTGGGTGTTGGGAACATCCCCCTCTCCCAACGCCAAACGCCCAACACCCAACACCGTCTCCGCCATCTCCGGCGTGAACTCCTCGCGAACCACCTCGATCAGCGGATGCTCCTCGATCTTCCTGGTGATCGCCTCGCCAAACTTATCCCGATCTACCCCTAGAGCCTCGCCCGCCGGAACCTCGTGCTCCCGGGCTGTCGCCAAAACCAGCGACCCCAGCGCATCCATCTCGGCCTTCAACTGCCCGGCGGGAGAGGTGGGGAGTTTGGACTTGAAGGAGTTGGAACAGACGAGTTCGGCGAAGTGGGGGGTGGTATGGGCGGGAGTCATGCGATGGGGGCGCATCTCGTAGAGGCGGACCCTCTCGCCCTGACTGGCGATGGCCCAGGCGGCTTCCACGCCGGCAAACCCCGCGCCGACAACGGTGATCATTCCTCTATTGTGGCGCGTCGGGCTATGCTATTCGGTGATGGACGCCATTGAAGCCGAACAGATTGCCAAAGCCTGGACCGAGGCCTGGAACAACGACGACCTGGACGCCATGCTGGCCCACTATGCCGACGACGTCGTCTTTCATTCGCCGTTCGTAAAACTCCTCACCCAAGACGGCTCCACCATGATCCGGGGCAAAGCGGCCCTCCGCGAATATCTGGAGAAAGGGAAGGAGGCCTACCCTCACGACCGCTTCCAACTCCACCGAACCGGCATCGGGGCGGGCAGCATCGTGCTGAACTACATCAGCGTGAACGGGATGCTGGCGAACGAGATTCACGTTTTGAACGAAGAAGGGAAGGCCGTCGAGGTGCGGTGCCACTACTCAGACGTGGTGTGAAGCCATGCGCCTTGCCGCCCGGCTCGTAGGAGTCTTCTCGATCCTGTTGTATGGGATCGCGCTTGCTGTTCCCGCAGTGGATGCCAGGGTGTTTGGGAATGGCAATTCCACATTCATCCTTTCGGGTTGGGAGTGCTTGGTGCAAGGGTTCGATGTATTGCCGTACTGGCTGGCAAACCCGCTTCTATTTGGAGCCTGGTTCGCTCTGTTTCGCGGAAGCAGACTGTCCGCCTATTGGGCGGTGGGAGCAATGGGGATTGCCGTGATGTTCACCATGAATGTTTTGGGGAATGATCCGTCAAAGAACTCAGGAACCTGGCCCAAGGAAGGCTATTGGCTTTGGATGATCTCCATCGGCCTGGCGACGATTGCCGGATTCATGCTGGTCTTTGCCAAGCCAGTCCCGCAGTCTCCTCGCTAGGTCTATTGCAATCCGGCCTCCGAGCCGAGTATTATCTCTGCTTGCGTCCCAAGCATGGGACCGAGAGTAAGGCAATGGCGAAGATCTGTCAGGTAAGCGGAAAGAAGGGCAACACGACTGCGAAGCACATTCGCAACCAGCACTCCCAAGGCTGGAAGTACAAAGCGCCCCACAAGAACCGAGTTCAGCACCCCAACTTGCAGACCGTCCGCCTGAAGACCCCCCACGGCGTCGTGACCCTAAAGGTCGCCACCTCGGTCATCAAGTCCTCCGAGTTCAACGCCGTAGCCTGCGGCATCCGCCCCGTCCCCAAAGCATGGCTGAAGAAGCCCAGCTACAACGTCTAGGCACTCTGCAAACGACTTTAAGGCCGCACCGCTGAATAGCAGTGCGGCCTTTTTCATTGGAGCTTGAAGGAGGGCTCAGGCTCCTCTCAAATCCCGAGCCTCCTCTCTGCGTGGCCAAAAGATGCGCGGGCCGGATTCTAAAAGGGGGGAGCGAACCGGCGCCGCGCTATTGGTTTGCAGTTTAAATGTCTGCGCGTGGCAGACGAGAATATTAAAGCCGGTTCCGGGACGTCGCGACGACCGTCGAAGGGAAGGTGAGGGGGCTATCTTTGGTTAGGGGTATGGGAGGGAGGGAATCGTAGGGAATTGAAGAAGGCTTGGGATTGAAGGCCGTAGGGAATGGCGAACTACGAGCGACAAACGACTCCTCGCAATTCCTGACTCCCTGGGAGACTTGCAAAATTCTCAATGAATCCAAAGAACTTGGGTCATTGCGCTGAAGTTGGAGCTGTTGCAGGCCGAGTCCCCCCAAGGGGGGCTCGGACCGCGACTTTTGTAAGTCTCCTCCCCTCTTCCTAAATGCGTCATCATCTATACCCGTGGATCGTGCCCAGTTCCTTGATGCCTGCCAAAAGCTTGACCTCGCCTTGACGCAGGCTCAAGTCGAGAAGTTCGAGGAGTTTGAGGAAGCTTTGTATGCGACAAATGCGGTGATGAACCTGACCAGAGTTTCGCGTGAGGAGTGTTGGCTGCGCCACTTCGTCGACAGCCTCCTCTTCCAAGACCTTATTCCGCAGGGTGCAACGGTGCTCGATATTGGTACAGGCCCAGGGTTTCCGGCTTGGCCGTTGGCTTGCGCCCGACCCGACCTGCATGTGACGGCTCTGGACTCCAGCGGGAAGATGCTGGGCTTCCTCAAGCGGCAGCTTCTCCCCAACCTGGAGCCTGTCTTGGCCCGAGCGGAGGAGTGGGGGGTGCGGGATCGGTTCGAGGTGGTGACTGGCCGGGCCGTGGCTCCGCTGGCCATCCAACTTGAACTCAGTGCGCCAATGGCAAAGCTAAGGGGCCTTATCCTGCCAATGCGAACTCCAGCGGAAGAAAGCGACATTCGTAAACTGGATGGCAACCTGGGACTAGAACTGGAAGATGTGGTCTCCCGCTCCCTGCCTGGCACCGACGTGGTGCGGATGTTTGCCCTCTACCGGAAGGTTTCTCTCACGGATGCCAAGTATCCCCGCTCATGGTCTGAGATCAAGCGGAAACCTATAGCCTGAGCAGCTTCTTGAGTCCGTTGGCCCGTTTGTGCTTGGGGTCCAGTGCGAGCGCGGCGTTGAGATCCTTCTTGGCTTCTGAAAGCTGGTCTAGCTGGGCCAATGCGGAAGCGCGGGCGGTTAAGTAACTGGGGTTCTCTGGCGTGGTTTGAACTGCCGAACTGGCTTCCGCAAGTGCATCCTCGTACTTCTCTTGGTCGAAGTACACGCGAGAGAGTTGATAGTGAGCCTCCGCCGAAGTATCCAGAATGACCGTGTCTTCAGTGGCGGGGATATTGACGATGCACTGCTTCAGATGCTGCTCGGCCTTCTCCAGGTTACCCAGGGCCCGATAGATCATGCCGTTCGCCAAGTGAGGGGCGAAGGCGGTGGGGCGATAGTCGATAATCCCCTGAAACTGTGCCGAGGCCCCGATCAGCGATTGCTTGTCGGCTTCCGTCAGTTCTTCGTCGTTTGCCAATTTCGCCAACGGCCCTTTGGAAAGCTCTTCCGCTTTTGAGAGGGCAATGTTGTATTCGCCCCCATGTCCGATGACGGGCACGTCGGTGGGGTCGTTGCTGGTGCAGCCGATCAGGAACAGGCAAAGGAAGATCACGGCGACTCTCCACCCCCCGGCCCCCTCCTCATTTTGTCGCGATCCAATCTTGCGGCTAATGCTAGCCTGCGACCGCACCAAACGAGGAGGGGGAGCTTGAGGACTAGTTCGCAACGATGTTCACCAACTTCCCTGGGACGACGATCACCTTTCGGATCGTCAGCCCTTCCAATAGCCCTTGGATCTTGGGTTGGGCCAGGGCTTGCTTCTCTAGTTCATCACTGCTGGACTTGGCCGGAGACTGCATGGTGTCTCTTAGTTTGCCATTGATCTGGATAGCAATGGTGACGGTGTCGTCCTCGGCCAAAGCCTCCTCAAACTTCGGCCAGTTGGCTTGATAGGTGAACCCTTCCTTCCCAATCGACTCCCAAAGCTCATCCGCGCTATGGGGAGCGGCGGGAGCGAGGAGCAGGATCATGGATTCGATGGCTTCGGAAAGCGCCAACGCAGCCGATCGATCCGATCCCAACGCCGATTGCCCAACGCCGATTGCCTCGGTGAGAGCATTCAGGAACTTCATCATCCACGAGATGTAGGTGTTGAACCCGAACTCGTCGATGTCTTTGGTGACGTCGCGGATGGCCTTGTGAGTCGCGCGACGGATCGCCTTGGCAGTCTCGCTCATCTCTTCGAAGGCAATCAGGTCTCGCCAGTCACCGACATACCCCGCCTTGTTCTCCTCCACAAACCGGAATACGCGCGACAGGAACTTGGCCGCCGCGCTGACGCCTGAGTTGTCCCACTCCACGTCGGCGGTGAAAGGGGCTACGAAGAGCAGGTAGACCCGGAGGGCGTCGGCGCCGTGGGTTGCCACCATCTCGTCGGGTGTCACGACGTTGCCCTTGGACTTGCTCATGCGCGCCCAACGCCACAGCAGGTCTTCTTCGGGCATTTCCTTGGCCTCGGCGAAGGAGACCAAGATGCCATCCTCGCCCATGCCCAGGGATTCGCCTTCCTTTGGCTTGCGGTAAGGGGTGTGGCCCAAAACTTGGCCTTGGTTTTGGAGTCTGGCGAAAGGCTCTTTCACCTTTACCAGACCTTCGTCGAACAGCACCTTGGTCCAGAACCGGGCGTAGAGCAAGTGCATGACGGCGTGCTCGGCCCCGCCGACATAGCAGTCCACCGGCATCCAGTAGTTGGCCCTTTCGATATCCCAGGCCTTGTTTGGGTTATGGGGGTCGCAGAAGCGCAGGAAATACCAAGACGAGCAGGCAAAACCGCCCATGGTGTCGGTCTCCCGGGTGCCTAGGCGGCCATCCAGGTCGGTGGTGTTTACGAACTCGGGGATGTGGGCGAGTGGGGAAGAACCGTCGCCGGAGGGCTCGTAGTTCTCGACGGCCGGGAGTTCGACGGGTAGAGCGCTCACCGGCACCAACTGCTCCTCACCATCCTTGGTGTGGATGACGGGAATCGGACAGCCCCAGTAGCGCTGGCGAGAGATCAGCCAGTCGCGGAGCTTGTATTGAGTCTTGCGCTCGCCAATCCCCAATCCCTCCATCCAGCGTCCCAGGGAGGCCGTGCCTTCCTCATAGGTCATGCCGTTGTACTCGCCGGAGTTGATCATCTCGGAATCTTTGGAGACGAACGGCGGGTTGTACGTCTTCACATCGCGCAGGTAGGCGGCCAAAGCCCTCTCGTAGAGGAACTCGCCTTCCCGGTGGAAACCTTTCAGGTAGGCCGCATCTGGCTTGATGACGGGGATTACATCCAGGCCAAACTTCAACGCGAACTCAAAGTCGCGCTGGTCATGCCCTGGAACCGCCATGATCGCGCCGGTTCCGTAACCGGCCAGAACGTAATCGGCGATCCAAATCGGCACCGGCTTCCCATTGGCGGGATTGATCGCGTAGGCTCCGGTAAAGACGCCTGTCTTCTCCCGATCATCCGCCGTCCGCTCGGTATCGGTCTTCGCCTTGGCCTGCTCCCGATAGGCGTCGATGGCCTTCTGGTGATCCGGCTCCACCCCCGCCCGAATCTTATCCACGATCTCGTGCTCAGGAGACAGAACGCAAAACGTCATTCCGAAGACGGTATCGATACGGGTGGTGAAGACCTCGAACTCCAGCTTGCGATCCCGTGGATTGAACTCCAAACCAGCCTTCACCGAAGCCGCTTCAAAGGCATGGGCTACCGATTCGCTTTCAATCGGGCTGTTGGCTTTGAACGCCGCATCTTCTGCCTTGCCTAGATGGTGAAGTCCCTTCTCGGCGATCGTCGGGTCAGCCTCTGGCTTAAAGCCCGAGGCCAGAATCTCCGCTTTGAGTGCTTCCAACTCCGCATTGGCCTCGCCGCCCTCCGCCTTCAAACCTCCGCCCTCGCCTCGCCACCAAGCCGCCTGGTACTCCTTCTCAGATAGGAACCGGACTTCCATCCGGAACTGCACGCCTTCCGACTTCCCGATCCAGTTCCTCTGCTGAGCCTTAATGCCTTCGGGCCAATCCAGATCGTCCAGGTCGTTCAACAGTCGCTCGGCATAGGCGGTGATCTTGAAGAACCACTGAGGGATCAGCTTCTTCTCGACCAGCGCCCCCGACCGTTCGGCTCGGCCGCCGATGATCTCCTCGTCCGCCAGAACCGTCTTGTCCACCGGGTCCCAGTTGACGGCCGCCATCTTCCGATAGGCCAGCCCCTTCTTGTACAGCAACTCGAAAATCCACTGCGTCCACTTGTAATACTCGGGGTCGCTGGAGGCGAAGGAGCGGGACCAGTCATAGCTGATCCCCACCAAGTCCATCTGCCGCCGGTAGTTCTCGGCATACCGCTTGATCATCGGCGCGGGGTGCGACTTCTGCTTGATCGCCTCGTTTTCGGCGGGCAGGCCAAAGGCATCGAACCCCATGGGGTGCAGCACGTTGTAGCCCTGCATATACTTGGCGCGGCAGAGCACGTCGGTGGGAACGTAGTTCCGGCAGTGCCCGACGCTAAGGCCCGCCCCGGAGGGGTAGGGAAAGAAGTCCGCGCCGTAGAACTTGGGCCGGTCGGAATCTTCGCGGGTCTTAAAAAGGTCGGCGTCCTTCCATCGTTTCTGCCACTTGGCTTCAAAGGAGGAAGGATCATATCGGTCTGCCATAGGCTTCTATTTTAGCTTGGCGACCGAGGTGGGGAATGTGGCTTGTGGCCTGTAGCCTGTGGAACGGGTTGCGTGGCGGGTGTAGAAACATCTACAAGCCACAAGCCACATTCCACAGGCCACACGTCAGACCTTCTTGCCTTTCAGCATCTTCTCTGCGTTCGCCGTCCACTTCTTGGGGCCGCCGGAGTCGTAGCCGTATTCGGCCAGCTTCTGGCCTTTGGAGCCCAGGAACAGGATGGTGGGATAGCCCTGGATGTTGTGCTTCTTGGCAAGTTCGGCGTTCTGCTTCTTGATGGCGTCCGACTGGGGCTTGTTCTGGGGGAAGTCCAGTTCCAGCAGGATCACGTTCTTCTTGGCCCAGGCCGAGAACTCTGGCTTCTTGAAGACTTCGTCCTTCAGCTTGATGCACCAGCCGCACCAGTCGCTTCCGGTGAAGTCGGCGAGGATTGGCTTGCCGGTCTTCTTGGAGAGGGCGAGGGCCTTGTTGTAGTCGGTCATCCACTCGGCGGCGAAGGAGGATGCGGCCAGGGAGGCGGCGATGACGGGGACGAGGAGCAAGCGCAAAGTCTTCATGGTTCTAGTTTAAAGGATTGGCGGCGGTTTTGGGTTCCTTGATGGGGAAAAGGGCTTTGGGTTTTGGGCATTGGGTGATCGGACTGATCAGACGGATCGGACCGATCACCCAATGCCGAATGCCCAAAGCCCACCGCCCAACCCCCTCTCACACGCTATACTCTTAACAATGGCCTGGGAAGCGGATGACCGCCTGAAGGAAGAGTGTGGGGTTCTTGGCGTTTTCACACCCGGTCAAGACGCCGCTCCGGTGGCCTTCTTTGGCCTTTTTGCGCTTCAGCACCGGGGACAGGAGTCGGCGGGGATCGCGGTTTCTGATGGCTCGATGGTGCGGATGCACAAAGGCATGGGGCTGGTGAACCAGGTCTTTGCCGAGCGCGAGACCATCGAAGGGCTTCCTGGGGAAATGGCGGTGGGGCATACACGGTATTCCACTACCGGCGCTTCCGTCCTCCGCAACGCCCAGCCTGTCTACTGCCAGAGCCTGGTGGGGGACATCGCGGTGGCGCATAACGGCAACCTCATCAACGCCAAGGAGCTTCGTGAGGAGATGGAGGCGGAGGGGGAGATATTCGACTCTACTTCCGACTCCGAAACCCTCGCCCGAATCCTGGTCCGCCATCTGCCCGAGGGGGTGGAGAAGGCCGTGGGCGAGGTCATGCGGCGCTGCAAGGGTGCCTATAGCATTACCGTTCTTACTCCCAAGCTCCTTTTCGGCTTCCGCGACCCCTGGGGGATCCGGCCTTTGTCGGCTGGCCGACGTGGCGACGGCTATATGATCGCCAGCGAGTCCTGCGCCTTTGAGCCCGTGGGAGGTAAGGCGGACAGAGAAGTGAAGCCGGGCGAGTGCGTGGTGATCGACCGAGATGGGATGCGGTTCATTCAAATCGTCCCCGAGCCTCAGCACGCGATGTGCCTGTTCGAGTTCATCTACTTCGCCCGCCCCGACTCCAAGATGTACGGCACCCCGCTCTACTCCGCCCGGGAGAGGATGGGCGAGAATCTGGCCAAGGAGCATCCAGTCGAAGCCGATATCGTGGTCCCCGTGCCCGACAGCGGCATCCCCGCCGCGCTGGGCTACAGCAAACAGAGCGGCATCCCCTACCGCGAGGGGATGACTAAGAGCCGCTACATCCACCGCACCTTTATCCAGCCGGACCAATCCATGCGCGAGATGGGCGTCCGCATGAAGCTCACCCCGCTGGAGGAGCATATCCGAGGACAGAGGATCATCCTGGTGGACGACTCCATCGTGCGCGGCACCACCACCAAGCAGATCGTGAAACTGATGTTCGAGGCCGGAGCTAAAGAGGTCCATGTCCGCATCACCGCGCCGCCGATCAAATTCCCCTGCTTCTACGGCATCGACATGGCCAGCAAAGGCGAGCTCGCGGCGGCGGTCATGAGCATTGAGGAGCTTCGGGCGTACCTTGGGGCCACCACCCTCGGATACCTGTCCATCCAGGGCGCGGTGGATGCAGTCGGGAAGACCAAAGACCACTTCTGCCTGGCCTGCTTCAACGGCGACTACCCGATCCCGGTAAGCATGGACCAAAAGAAACACGCCTTCGACGATCCGCCGGATGTGGGCCAGTTGGCCGGGGTTTCCAGCGGGCAGCTACGTCTTATCGAGTAGCCCCAGGATGGTTCGTGCCTGGGCTTTTGCTGAGTGCAAAAAGTCCCTTCCCCTTGATCAGGGTGGGTCATTGCGTCGTGGCGCCTTAAGGTTTGAGGCGCTGAACATGCCGTGGAGCGTGAGACCATGACCTAGAAGGTCATGGGACACATCGGCTGGAAGCCGATGCCACAACACAATGCCCCACCCTCTTGATGGGGGAGGGATTTAGGGTGGGGGTGAGGCAAGCCGATAACTGGTTTTTGAATTACAGACTTCCTCGGACCTGGAGCTCCAGGCTACTTGTAGTCCACGAAATACCAATAGCCCAGGTCATCCCGATGCTTGAGCGTGTTTTTCGAATCCGAGATCGGAGTCGGTGAGAACGCAACCGTCTCCAGCGTTGGCCCCGCACAGGTGTCGATCCGCACCTCATAGCGATCCTTGAAGACCTCGATCTCGCCTTGATAGACGCCCAAGCCCTTGATTTTCTCCTGGCTGTATCGGTGCCGCCCAATCTTTGGAATCGGTTCCTGCACCACCTTTGCCGCGAAAACTCGGTATGAACGGTAGTTCCAACGGAAGATCAACTCTCTCGCCACCGAATCCCCACTCAGACTCAGTCCAAAACTGACAGCCATCGCCAAGATTCCGGCAACGATGGGTTTATAGCCAATCTTGGCTCGCGGCAACCAGATGACCATCCAGACCAACCCAACGAGACCTCCACACGGCAATCCGCACATCGCCAGCATCCCCGCTTGGGTCCTCCAGAAAAAGGGGGCCGACAACAGGGCGAGGCAGGCAAGGCCGCAACAGACATACCATCCTCTTGCCTGTCGATTCACAAGTCCTATTGTATGCCGTCGGCTCTGGAGCCAGGGCTGAATTAGTTCAGACCTTGCCCTTGTCCGACCCGCCGTCATGCGACCCTTAGTCTATGAAGCCGATCTGTATCGCTTTGATCTGCCTGGGCATTACGGGAATCATCGTTCCTCCGCTGTGTGGCTTCCTCGATGCGCTCACCGGGCATGATGGCCAGATGGCGTTGTTCCTGGGCGGCTTTCTGTATCCAGCTTGGGGCATGACGTTCGTCTGCCTTGTTGGATCGCTGGTCTGTCGGTTCATGCTCAAGCCCCAGTTCGCCGAACCCCGGCTGGCCACCATTGGGATCGCCATCGGCCTCGTGGGCTTGGCCACGAACGTCAGCTTGTTTTTGTTTAGCGTGTAGGTGCGGATTCGTTAGGTTCAAACTCTCAAAAAACGCAACCGATCTCAGGTTCAAAAATCCGCACTTGCGACGGGTTCAACTGAACCGGGATTCTTCTGTCTTTTTTTCTGCAAGTCACACATATGGCGGTTTCTGCAGTGTTTTTTTGAACCACCGATGGACGCGGATTTCCACAGCTGATCACCGCAGAGGAACGCAGAAGGGCGCAGAATGGCTTGCAGTCTCCTTTGCATTCTTGGCGTCTTCGTGTCTTGGTGGCGGCTTTCCTCCCAGGGCTCTCGGTCGCGGTCCAAGCGCTCGCTTGATTAACCACCAAGGCACAAAGGCACAAAGGCACAAAGAGAATTGGGGGTCTACCACAACGGCACAGCGACACAACGGAGTCTCCAGTTCCTCGATTGAGGCGACGTTCCTCTGCCTGATTCCGATTCCCATGACTCCCATCTATATAGGACGGCAAAGCGGATTTTGTCAACCAAGTTTTTCGGGTGAAATGGGGCGGTGAGTCGATATGCCCTTCTAGATGGGGAGTTTGAGTTTCAGCCAGGTTCCAGTGACCTGGTTCTGAGGAACAAGCTAGGCATCACCGACCCCCGCGAGATGGAGTTGGCGGAGACTTTGGTCTATCTCGAAATGGTTGAGCGCTCTCTTGGCTCTCTCACAGACGATCAAACGCTGACGGTGACCGACATCAATACCCTCCACGACCAATGGTTGGGCGGCATCTACCCATTTGCGGGCCAGTACCGGCAGGTAAACGTTTCCAAGAACGGGTTTGCATTTTGCGCGGCGGCTTACATTCCCGAGCAGATGTCGAGTCTGAACTCAGTCCTTGCCCGGAACATGCCGTGCCTAGGAATGGACAACGTGACGTTGGCTAAGGCGTTAACCGAGGTTCACGGGGAATTCATCCTGATTCACCCCTATCGAGAGGGGAATGGCCGCCTTGGCCGATGGATCGCGACGATGATGGCGACTCAAGCCGGGCATCCTATTCTTGAATTTGAAGCGGAGGCGGCAAGTAGGGGCAGGGAAGAGTACTTCGCCGCAGTCAGGCGATACGCCGTTGACCCTTCTTTGCTGGAGAACTGGTTTTTGGCCATTCTGCAGAAAGGTCTTGCTCCGTAACCTGAATTCCCTCGATGGCGGAGGATTGGATCACGAACCTGATGAGGGCCGCTTTCCGTTTTGCCTCCGTGTTCAGGTGAGGATTGACATCGATCACTTTTGCCACAACTCTTATTATGACGTTGAACCAGCGTCGCCCGATGCCAGGATTGAGGTCTGCGCTCCCCCAACACCCGCTGTCTGAAAACTTGGCGCACATGAGGCTAGGGTGTTGGGGGCTTTCGTGCTTTAACCCCCGACATCTTAATTTTCTACAGGCCAAACCTCAGCCGGACGGATGTCGGGGGAGCACTAAACCAAAACGGCACAACGTTTTCCCTACCATCAAACGATCTTCATGATCTGCCGGATCGCGCCCAAATGGTAGGCCATGTGGGGGAGTTGGGCGGTGAAGCCTAGGGCGTGGTCTTGGCTGGGAAAGTCCGGGGGTTGCTGGAAGTAGTTCAGGAAGAACTCGTACTGGTACCGCACATCCTTCTTCAACTCCTCCCATTCCTCTTCATTCACCTCCTGCCTGGCCCAACTCGACTCCCAATCGCCTTCCTGCGGCGGACCGCCCAGGTAGGCGTTGGCCCCTCGCAAGGCGTAGCGGATGTGGAAGGTGTGGGCGGCGATGCTGGCGCATTCTGGGGAGGGTTTGATGCTGGCGGTCTCGGCCCCGGTGGACTCCAGAGTGTCGAAGATTCCCTCTCTGCCCTCTACAAACCAGGTGTACTCCTGCCCCTCGGGACGGCCCTCGAAGCACTCGCGGAACAGGTGGAGAATGACGGGAACCAGATCGACGGCCATGGCTCTATTAGACCCCGATTCAGTCGGATTCGGTTTCGTCGGAACTGCTGGGCGATAGTTCGTTTCCAGTGAGTTCGCGATAACGCCGCTGACTTACCTGCAACACAGGCGCAAAAAAGGTCGCGATGTGCAGCACATCCTCGCCTTCTTCTTCAGCGCCGTCGAATTCGTTGATGAGCTCCCGGAACCGCTTGTCTAATTCCTTCATCTTCTCCGGCCCCATCTTGATAAAAGCGTGGGTGAAATGGGTTCTGTTGTAAAACGGAACGTCGATGTTGCCAACGATCGTGGCCGCAGCCCGCTCTCGATCCATCGCCCGGCAAATCGCCGCGAACCCCCGGTTGATCTCGTCCATATACTCGGAATCATAGGGCGGCCGGCTGGTATAGCCCCAGTGGAATTTTTGGACGTAAAGCTCTTCGGTCCGAGACCGTCGCTTCCGAGTTCCGGCGACCACCAGCATATCGGCCTTTACCAACTCGTTCACATGGTAGCGGACGGTGGGGGCGGTGCGGCGGATGGCGGCGGCGATGTCGGTAGTGGATTTGGGGTCGGTGGCGGAGAAGGCCCAAAAGACCTCGGACCGGGCGATAGAGGACAGCGACTTCAATTGAGCGAGGTTAAATGTGACGACCTCTTCCTGTCCGGGCCACAAACTGACTTGTGACATGGGTGCGACTATGGGGCGCCCTCGAAACAACCCGCAATACCAAGACCAAACAGCAAAACCATCCTCCCAATCATTGCATATATAGACGACAACAGGTGCATAAGTCGTTCATATTTGAGGAGGATTTTGCGGGGTTAGGGCGCTGCGGCATTGGGGGTACGGCTATTGGTAGGGATTTTTTAGCTGGGCCACAAATTCATACTTGTATTTGAGCGCGGGTTTGGCAAGAGCATGGCCGGGGAACTCGCGCTGGAGCCGATCTAGGCGGTTGATGGCGATTTTCTTTAGTCGTTCGCCGCGCAATCTCCAGGTCGTATTGAGATTGGAAAGCCTTTCAGCGGAAAGGGCGGCGGTGTACAGCGCTTTTGGCATGACCTTGGAGGTCGGATACTTGGAAACGACCTCTTCGCACAGCCTCAGACTTTGTGCCAGACATTCATGTTCATGGAGGTGTCGGTCAAGCGCTTCCTGGTCTTTCTGGTTGTTAATGGCATCGTTCCACCACATATCGATCATAAAGGCGCGGTTTCCCTGCCAGAGAGCGGGGCTGTAAAACAACAGATTGCGCTCTCGATAGATATAAGCTGCCTTTTCGTAGATCGCGTTGGCCTTGGCATCCAAGGATTTGGCCTTCTGGCTTGCCTTCGTAAGTCCTTCTAGCTTGTCCACGATCTCTAGCGGGTCTCGCACTTTAGGTGGAGTATCGTAGCGGAGCGAACCATCTTCATGGATCAGCTCCTTTCTTTGTTCAGGCCGCATACCCCAATTGATGCGCACCTTCCGATCCAGCCTAAGGAAGGCTTGTCGTGCTTCGGCGTATCGCTCAGTCCGCAGATAGCGCATTGCAAGCGTGTACTGGAGGGCCTGACGATCGGGTTCGCCCGCTTGGTTTTGGAGATATCCCGAAAGATAAGAGGAATAAGTCGGATGCGACCGTAGTTGGCGGGGATGATAGCGGCTTCCACGGGCCAAATAAGCCTTAAGTTGTTCTGGACTAAGCCTGGCATCTGCCAAGAAAGCGGCATCGTATTCGTAGCCAAGGCCGATATAGAGATCGAGGGCTCGAAGCGGGTCGCCGTACCGTTCATGTTGCAAGGCAAGAAACTCTGCTGCGCCGTGTCTCAGGTAGCCTGGAGTTGAGCGGACGATTAACTTTTCACCTTCTTGGATGGCTTCATTGTGGCGTCCCAGCCGTGCCAAGGATGCGGCGAGGATATATCTTGCTCGAGCTTTGGATTCGCGATCTACCTTAAGACGGATCGCTTTTCGAGCCAATTGGCACGCGGCTTCGTACCTCCCGGCGTTGTAGTTAATCTGTGACACCCTTGAGACCAGGCTGGCTGGTGGTCGTTTCATCCCGTCTAGAGCTGCAGTCGCAAAGGCCATCAGATTTCGCTCCCGGTTCGGGGTTAAAAATGTGTGCTCAATGCGAAAGCCAATGTAGGATTCCAGAAGAGATGGACTTTGGCGAATCGTCTTCTGAACGGTTTTGGCTTCCTCCAACGTTAGGCTTTTAAACGCCGTTCTCAGCGAGAGGGCTGTGCGAATGCGTAGACTTGGCTGGCTTGGGAGAGCCCATTGTCGCAACAGGGCGGTCACCAAGAGATCTTTGCGTTTGCTTACAGAGTTGATTTCGGCTAGAGAGGCGTACCCTCGCCAAACCTCAAGCGGATCTTTGGAGTGGGTTTGCCGTGTGTAGAGGGAAGCGGCCAGATCCATTCGCCCAGTCAAGAAGGCGCAGCGGCCTTGCCAGCCAATCGCATTGTGCTTGAATCGAGTGTTTGGGAATTCAGCGAGAAGTCGATCCAATATGCGACTTGCTTTGGCGATCTCATCGGCGGACGACTTACTTGACCCTTCCTCAAGCAAGGTTCGAGCCGCCATGATAAGCGCCGACTCCGCTCGAGACGATTTAGGATATGGCCAATAGACGGCGAGGAAGTTTTCTGATCGGGAGGTCCGACTTCCATACCGTGTCGATGCCAGGGCATATGCAATATGAGGTCGCAGGAATTCGGGCGGGTTATTGATGGACTTGAGAAGCGCAATGCTTTCTTCGGGCTCTCTGAACTCCAAAATGTATCGGGCTCTCAGGTAGGTCTGCAAGAGTCTGGAGTTTCGATAACGAGCGCTGTGAAACACTTCCTCTCGATCCTTTACAAAAGCCGGAATCGCATATGTTGGGTCCAGTTCTCGATACTTGGCCAAAGCTGCTTTGAACTTTCCTGCTGTCTCTAAGTTCCGTGCTTGGAGTCTAATTTTGCTTTGGATTTCATCCCAATCTTCCGAGCGCTCATACTCCCAGCCGGTGGTGTTGACCGAGCCGTCTCTTGTGGCCTCGTTAGTCCATTGAATCATTCGCACTTCCATGGGAGCCCGGCCAAAGTCCACCTTCACGCCTTCCCACACGCCTCTGCTGTAGAAGTGGATAGAATCAGCCAGACCATCATAAGAGGCGAGGGCGGGCGATGCCAAGACAAGGAGCCCAAGCAGGGCGAGAGAGGAGCGACGTAATTGCGATATCTTCATTTGAGCGGCTTCCGTGTCGGCTCGGTGGGGGCGGGGATGGTTCCTTGATAGGAAGCGAATCCGTTCCCATCTCGGATTATCCACCGGATTTGCCGAATATGTGCGCCTGATTCCAACAATCGTATAGGACCGACATGAGCTTTTTGCTTTGCGCCCAGATAGCTCATGGTCAGACGCACGGCGGTGGCGTGGCGAGACGGGGTTTCTTGAAATTTGCCTTCCGGAGAGACCGTGCCGATCTGGGCTTTGTCGAAGTCGCGCAAACGAATCTCGCCGATGCCGGATCGGTCGAACTCTACGATCACCTCGACGGCGTCCGGCGAGACGAAGGTAGCCGCGTCTCCGGTATTTTGGATGGAGAGGAAGAAGTCGAGAGGAGCTACAGCCTGCGGCGAACTGCCTTCGATGATCTCGAAGTTGTCTCGTTCTGAATCGGTGGAGAGAGCGAGATTGGGCTTTGGCGTTTCTCCTTGGAGGACGCTCAGTATTCCGGGAAGCGTCAGGGTCAAGGTGGCGTCGGGTTCGGGATATCGGTAGATGATTGCGCCCCGGCATTTCGGCCCAGCATTCTCCCGCACGACTTCCCACATCTGTCGCAGCAGTTCTGGCGAGGGGACGCTGAAGCCGAGAGTGTAGCCCAGGCCGCGCCCGCTTGGCGACGGGCGGATGGCTTTGAACTTAATGATCTCCTCGCCCACGCTCGACCTCCGATCCTGGGCAGGCTGGCCCAGGCGGTCGCTGGGATAGGCTTCTTGGAATTGGAAGGAGGGGTGGCGCATAGCTTCCGCCGGTCCGATCTTTTGGTAGATGTCCGCCAGCTTGCCCTGGTCGTCGAAAAGGAAGCTGTGGCCATAGGCGGGGATGCCGAAGTAGTAGGGACAGGCCAGTTTCTCCGCTTTGGGCATGACGGAACGCAGATAGTTGGGGTCAGAGACGGGGCGCATGGCGTCCACTGTTCGACCCGTCACGCCCTCGTAAGCCTGAGGGATGATGAAATCCAGCTCTCGCGACAGGGTTTCCACTCCCTTGGTTCCCAGCCAACTCATCAGGGCGGTGGCAGACCATTGCAACTCTCCCTTCACCCTACTTCGGATCAGCCGGACGAATTCGGCGTAGCGGGGAAGCAGGCGGGTGGGGGAGTCGAGGTCCAGTTGGACTCCCGTGGGTTTTATGCCTAGCTTGGCTGTACGCTCCACCTGGGTTTCGATCCGCGTGGCCACTTGCGCGGAGACGGTTGCCAGATCGAACTCCTCAAAGTGCCGGACGAATCCAGAGTCGAAGTTGAAGACGAGATGGATTTCGAGATCGGGGACGCGTTGGTAGCTCTGGGGAATCGCTAGGACGGCATTACCACCGTCGGTGCTGAAAGTTCCAGCTCGGACGAACATCTTGGTCAGCCCTTGCTCCTTCAGGTCTTTCTCTTCTTCCGGCGAGAGGGTGAAAGGCGAGTGCCAGTACCAGAAGCCAAGCTCCAGCGGCCGCTTCCCGGCGCCTTTTCCGCAGGATTGGGAGAGAATGAGGAGGGCCAGTCCAGCCAAGACCCCAGCCCCAAGCAGGGTTCTTTGCCAGATGGGGGAGGACCGGTTCATTGGGGGACGATCTCGCGTCCCCATTGTACGCGTTACGTCGAGGAAATTCGGCGATCCCAGGGGGTGAACGCTTCTTTGGAGATCGCTTCTTCAGGGACGGGGATGTAGGCGAAGCGGCGGGTTTGGAGGAGGTAGTAGCCCATGAGGGGAACGATCCTGCGGACGCTCTCGAACCTCAGCTTGAATCGACTCACCGGCTCGGTCTGCGATTCGAAGAGGAAGGCGTCTTCGGCGACGGTCATCACCGTGGGCCTCGCCCAAACCTTGGCGTTCCGGTACGTGAGGAGGAGGGAGCGGGCGAAGACGGTGAGAGGCCAGACGACGAGGACGACGCCAAAGAACCGGGAGACTTCATTTGGGCCTAAAAACATGAGAACCAACCCAAACAAGAATGGGCCAATGAGCAGGAACCAGAACGTCCGCAGGTAATAGAAGGCGGTCAGGCGGGCGAGGACGGTTCGGGGAATGGTGTAGGGTTGGGACTGGATCATTCGCGACGTGGCACAAGGATACGCCATACTCGTTTCCATGCTCAAAGTAGAGTCCAAAGGACCTGTCCTCACCTTGACCTTGAATCGCCCGGAAGTGCGTAACGCGATCAACGACGAACTGATCGCGGCCGTGACCGCGGCGGTCGTCTGCCTCCCCGCTGGAACCAGGGTGGTTTTGATTCGGGGCGAAGGGAAGGGGTTTTGCGCGGGAGGCGATTTGGAGTGGATGCGCAAGGCGGCGGCCTATACCGAGGAGCAGAATTATGAGGACGCGCTGAAGGTGGCGGGGCTTTTTCGGGCGGTGATCGACTGCCCGGCGGTGGTGATCTCTCTAGTGCATGGTGCGGCGTTTGGCGGAGGGAGCGGTCTGGTGGCCTCTTCCGATATCGCCATCGCCCGACCAGACGCCCTATTTTCTTTCAGCGAGGTAAAGCTGGGCCTGATCCCGGCGACCATTTCTCCCTTTGTCATCGACAAGATCGGCCATGGCCATGCGCGGGCCTTGTTCACGACCGGTGAGCCCTTTGGGGCGGACCATGCCCTGCGGATTGGCCTGGTCCATGAGATTGCGGAGGACTTGGACGAAGCCGCGAGTCGGAAGATCAAGCACATCCTGGCCTCGGGACCCCACGCGGTGGCGGCCTCCAAGCGGCTGACGGCAGAAGGAGACTTGAGCGCCGAAGAGACCGCTCGGAGATTGGCGAGGGCTCGGGCGGGGGACGAAGGTAAAGAAGGGGTGGCGGCTTTCTTGGATAAGCGGAAGGCATCGTTTGTCGAGGATTGGACATGATCCGTAAACTCCTGATCGCCAATCGAGGTGAGATCGCCGTACGCATCATTCGCACCGCCCGCGAGATGGGAATCCACACGGTCGCTGTTTATAGCGATGCCGATGCCGACGCGATGCATGTCCGCTTGGCGGATGAGGCGGTGGCGATTGGGGCGTCGGAGCCATCGGCCAGCTACCTGAACATCGCCGCCGTCTTGGATGCCGTCCGACAGACTGGGGCCGATGCCATCCACCCCGGGTATGGGTTCCTGAGCGAGCGTGCGGAGTTTTCCGAAGCGTGTCGGGAGACGGGGATCACCTTCGTTGGGCCGCCGCCGGAGGCGATGCGGAAGTTGGGGGCGAAAATCGAGTCGAAGCAGTTGGCGGTCGAGGCAGGAGTTCCGATCACTCCGGGTTTCTTTGAATCGGGGGCGTCGGACGATCAACTCAAGACGGCGGCGAACGAGATCGGCTTTCCGGTGATGCTGAAGGCGAGCGCGGGCGGGGGCGGACGCGGGATGCGAGCGGTGCATGACCCCGCCGACTTCGATTCTGCCTTGGCCCTGGCAAGCGAGGAGGCGGTGAAGGCGTTTGGCGATGGGGCGATGATGGTGGAGAAGCTGGTTCAACAGCCCCGGCACATCGAGGTGCAGTTCATCGCCGACCAACATGGGAACGTCGCTTGCCTCTTTGAGCGTGAGTGTTCCATCCAGCGACGACACCAGAAGCTGATCGAGGAGTAGCCGCCGCCGGTTTTGCTGGAGAACCCGTCGCTGTGGAATCCCCTGCAAGAGGCGGTGAAGAGCCTGGCGCTTCGGGCGGGCTATGTCGGGGCGGGGACGGCGGAGTTCATCTATGACCAAACCACGCAGGAGTTCTACTTCTTGGAAGTGAACGCCCGGCTCCAAGTCGAGCATCCGGTGACGGAGGCGGTGACTGGGTTGGACTTGGTGGAGTGGCAGTTGCGGGTGGCTTCGGGCGAGGAGTTGATGCTGGGGGAGGCGCTGATGGCTGGGAATCGGGATGCGATCCACGGCCACGCCATCGAGGTCCGCATCATCGCCGAAGACCCGGCGCAGGGGTTTATGCCTTCTATCGGGAAAATCCTCGCCTGGGCCGAGCCTCGGGGGATCGGGGTGCGGGTGGATACCGGGTTTGAGGCGGGGAGCGAGGTGAGCCGGTTTTACGACTCGATGCTCGCCAAACTCATTGTCCAGGCTGACACTCGAGCCAAGGCGATCCACAAGCTGAGCCTCTCCCTGGAGGACTTCCACATCCTGGGGGTGAAGACAAACATTGGGTACACCCTGGACATCCTCGCTCACTCAGATTTCCAGGCGGGAAACTTTGACACGGGTTTCTTGGAGCGTGAGTTGTCCGACTGGCGCCCTCCTACCGAACTTCCCAACGAACTTTGGGAGCTCACCCAAGCGGCAACTCAAGGGACCTCTTCCCAAGTCGCTGGCGCAACGGCAGTTGGCGCCTGGGATTTGGCGGATGGTTTTCGCCTGCATCGATGAAAACGTTTTGAAAAGCTAGGCCTTTGGGCGCAGTCCAGAGGGTGAGTTGCGTAGTTGCTTGTGAGGCTCTCACTGGAAAGTCTTTGGAGGAAACGCAAATGCATCATCGCTTGCCTAACCTTCTCACATCCTTGGCCATCGGAATCACTTTTGCGGGAGCGGCCTTGGTATTAATAGGCGGCGAAGCAAAAGCAAAGGTCGCGACGATGCCTGTCACTTTTGAGAAGGCAGCTTTCGTTGCTCCCAATCCGAAGGTTCTGGCATTGTTTGAGAAGGCGAATTCGAAGGAAGAGGCGGTCGATATAAGCCGCACACTCGACGAGGTCCGGGAACTGATTGCCCGGAACGAAATCCGAAACGGTCCCGATTACGCCTACGCCGCGGCGGTCATGGCAAAAGGGGATTCATTGGAAGATGCGCTTTTGGCCCACGACTTGGCGGTTTGTGCGCTGAGTCTGGGGATTATTGAAGTCAAGACACTGGTTGCCGTATCGCAGGATCGGATTCTATCAGAGATGGGCCGCAAGCAGCGTTTCGGCACCTTGGCCAGGGAGGACAAACTGAAGGCAGTCGATGCCGAGGTGTCCGATTCTATGCGGTTTATCTTGGGCGTGCCATCTCTGCGCGAGGCGAAGAAGTTGGCGGCAACGGGTAAAGCGTTCAAGCCGTCTCTTTCCTTGAAGCTAATACCGCAGCGTGACATCGCGATGACTGCGGTTCCGGAGCAAATGGTTAAGTAGGCTTCATGCCTCTGTCTGAAACGGCGGTTGGATAAGTCATATTGTAGGGCAACCTACGATGCGCTTAGCTTGGCTCCTCCCTACCGCTGTTTTGGCTGCCTCTTGCCAACGCGCTCCTGCTCCAACTTCCCAGGAGATGGCGTTTTGGTATTGGCACTCTCCATTCCACCTGACGGAACAGCAGTTTGAGGGGCTTGATGCCTTGGGGGTGAAGCAGATTTTTGTCCGGGCAGCAACGCTTTCAAACGACGGGCAGACTCTGATCCCGATCCTGGCGCAACGGTTCGAGCCGAGTTTGCGTCCTGTCCAAGTACACCTGGTCTACAACATGGATGCGGGAGCGCTCAAGCATTTCGAATCTTTTGAGACGGGCACGATGGCGAAGGTGGTCTTGGGTCGCTTTGAAACCGACCGAAAGCGAGTGGGGGCAAATACGTCGGTACGAGGTTTACAAGTTGATTTCGACGTGCCGACCCGGCTACTGCCCAAGTATCGCGATCTATTGCGGGAACTGAGGAAGGGACTTGATCCTGGCTTAAAGCTGAGCATGACGTCGCTCCCGACGTGGTTCACTTCCAATGAGTTTGCGAAGGTGGTCGCGGAGGTCGATTTCTTCGCGCCCCAGTTCTACGACACGGAGATGCCGGGCCGCTTGGAAGACGCCACGCCGATCTTCGATCGGGCTGCGCTCGACAAGTCCCTCGCTGCTGCTGATCAGCTTGGTAAGCCGTACTATGCCGGAATATCTTCCTTTGGAAGGGCATTGCTTTACGACCCAGAGAAGAACCTCCAGGGAACCTATATGGGCCTGTCTCCCGAGCAGGCGATGCGGCATCCTAACTTTGAGCCGGTGGACGATGTTTCGGATCTCAGCCAGAGAATCCTGACATTTCGGGCCAAAGACCATGGGCCAAGCGGGCAAGGGAAGGGGTGGTATCTGGTCTTTCGCCTGCCCCAGCCCGCTGGCCTCGGGGAAGCGCTCCGGGAGGTCGGGGCGAGGGGTGGCCGGCACTGCCTTGGAGCCGCGGTGTTCCGGGTTTCTGAGCCGGGAGAGAGCATGGTTCTGCCTTTGGAGACCGTCGTGGTGCGGGTGAGGGGCGATGAGGTTTCGCCTCGCTTAAGGGTAAGCACAGCGTCGGCCACCGACCCTTGGGAGAGGATCGAGCGGGGGCGGACGACCGACGAGACCAAGCGGGTGAGCCTCACTTTTGAGAACGTGGGGTTGGAGCCATTGCTGATTGGCGAAGATGGCTTCTCGGTAGAACTGGCCTTTGAGCCGGGAACGGTTTTGGAGGCGGCGAAGGGGCAGTTCGATCTGGGAAAGCCGTCGCGAAACGGGTTAGCGAGCAGTTTGAAATCGGCCGACCAACTTCAATTTTCGCGCTACTCGCTGGGAGTCGGCGAAAAAGCGACCCTTGGTCCCATCCTTATCAGGCCCGGAACCTTGCTAAACTGGTCTTGGTCCGCCGTAACTTTAAGCGGGGGCAAATCGTCTGGCAAGGGAAGGATCGATTCAGATGGCAAGGAAGTTGATTTGGAGAGCGGGCTTGGTAGCCCTGGGGAGCGTTAGCGGCGCGGCGTTCATCATCGCGTGCGGGTTCGAGATTTACGACAGCGTCCACTACAACGGAGCGCAACCCGACTTTGGCCAGGCGCCTTCGCCCATCGTTATCACCTCTTGGGGCGAGGAGCCGACACGGCCCGTTCCCAACAGCACTGGCTGGAGCGACTGGGAGTACGACGAGAAGAAGGAGCGGGAACAGGAAGAGCGCATCGCCCGGCTCCGAGGACAAGCCGACCGCGCGATCTCATCTGAGCAGTTTGGGACCGCCAAGACCTCGCTGGAAGCCTTGCTGAAAGAGGATATCGAGGACAAAGAGGTCATCCGGGACCGACTTCAGGTGTTGGCGGAGAATGAGAAGAGCCGTCTGCCGATCTCCCTGTTGACCTCTTACTTCACCGCTCGCGCCTCAGACCGCGGCGACTCGTCTTTGAACGCGATCGCCACCGATCCCAAGTCGGGGTTCCTGCAGGCGTTTGCCGAGTACGGTTTGGCGGCGTCTCGATACGATGCGGGGAACCACCTGGAGGCGGCGAGGCGATTTGAGGGGGTAGTGGAGAAGTATCCCGATTCGCCCAAACGTGAGGCGGCGCTCATCATGGCGATCCGCACCCGACTGCGAGGGGATGAGGACGATGCAGGCCGGGTGAAGATCGCACCGGCGGACCTTCAAAAAGGTTTGACTCTGGTTGCCAAGCTTCGCGCCGAGTACCCCCAATCCCGATTCCTGAGCAATGCCGAAGGGTATGAGACGCGTGCGCTATACCTTCAAGGCAAAACAGGCGAGGCCTATCTGCGATATCTAGATGTCTTGAGCAAGGCAGAGGGGCACGAGGCGAAGTCGTTGGCGCTGTCCTCGCTTCGCATCGTCAAGAACCGACTGACCGGAATCGAGGCGGATAAGGTGCGACAAGGTCTATTCGCCCGCCCCGAACTGCTGACTCCCTACATGGAGTTCCGGCTGTACCACTCTGGCGAGACGCTCCAGAAAGACCTGGGTGGCTTGGCGACGTTGGCTAAGGAAGTTCTTGCCAAGAGCCCGAACGCGGTGGCATCGGGCGCGATCAAGAGCCGGTTGGCGGAGATTTGCTATCTGCAGGGGGATTACAAGACAGCTCAGCAGTGGTCGCGCGAGGTTTATGAGTCGAAGGCAGTAGAGGAGAGCCAGAAGGCGCTGGCGACCTATGTGTTGGCCAGCGCCAACAACAAACTCGGCCAACCCGCCGCCGATCTTTATAGAAAAGTGATCGAGCTGCACAAGGACAGCTATCTGGTCGGAGCGGCCCGTGAGAACTTGGCTTTAATCCATGAGAAGGCCAAGGCGTGGGGTCTGGCGCTGGACCAATATCGCGCGCTGAAGTACGACTACGATGTGGCGACCCTGCTGGATGTGCGCATGGCGCCGGAAGAAATTCAAAAGTACATCGAAGACCGCCCCCAGGATCCTGAGATCGACAAACTGAGGCTTGGCCTGGGGTTGCGTCACCTACGTCGGGATGATCTCGATGCGGCGGAGAAGTGGTTCAAGCTGATCCCCGACGCCAGACGTCGTACGCTCTCGGAAGCCGGGTCGCGGGACTACAACTGGTATGGGGATGAGGACCAGTCCCAACTTGATACCCTCCAAGACCCGATGGAGACGGTTTTGGCCCTGAGAGCCCTGAACCTGCGGATCGTCAGTGCACCGAACGAAAATGCCAAAGCCGAAGCGCAATATGCGTTAGCAAGCTACTGGTATGAGCGGCGCAATCTCTTGCTGTACAACGTCTCGCTGTGGCGCGGGATGCGCGGGGTGCTTTCAGGTTTTTGGGATGCGGGAGTGGATAAGGCCGGATACGACAAGGCGATCCTCGACCACCACTACGAGCACGAGTGCCTATGGAAAGCGAGGAAGATTGCGGTACTGCTGGTGAGAGAGAATCCTAAGTCGCCGGTCGCGCCGAAGGCCCTCTATCGGGCGGCCTGTGCGGCGCGGCGGTTGGCGGACTTCAACCCCTATTGGCGCGATCCAAAGATCGCCAATCCGCTCTGGAACGAGTCGATCTCCCTGATGAAGCGGGTGGCGGCGGAATACCCGGACGATCCGTTGGCGAAGACGGCGGCCAAGTATGCCAAGGCCTTCGAAGATGAGCGCAAGAGCCTTGCCAACCAAGCGATGTTTCGGGATTAGCCGCGTGCGGCGGTTGATACCATTCCATTGAGCTTGAATGGCTTGCCCTGCATCGCCTTCCACTTGGCTATCTGGACGGGAGTCAAAATCTTCACGCTGCTGGTGAACATCTTCTTTGCCGCAGTCTCTTGCTGCGTTCTTAAGCTAGCGATACGTTTGGCACGATCTTGCTCACTAAGATTGGCTGGCGCTCGTTCTAATCCCCGCATTGACTCGGCGAACCCTTCCTTAATGACGCTATTGATCCTTGCTACTTGAGTCGTGCTAAGCCCAAGCTCCTTGGCCATCCAGGGATGAGTCAGGCCATGTACGCCGGAGAGCTGAACGTCTATCTCCCTCAATCGGGCTTTCTGCTTCGGAGTCAGCATGGCAAGGCATTCAGCGTGAGCTTTCTGCAGTGCTTCCATCTTCTTGGTGAGGGCATTGTCAGGGACTTGGACTTTGCCGGTCTTTCCTGCGCCGGAGGCGCGCATCGCGGTTATGAGGGAATGGGAAGCGGTTTCTAGCTTGTTTGTGATCTTTTTCGAGACAGCGGCGCTGAGCCCAAGCTCCTTATGCACGGCGGGCCTTACGAGGTGGTTTGCGCCGGTAGCTTGCTTTGGTGTCGGTCCATTTTGCGCAAAAGAAGCCGCCGCAAAGATCGCGGCGAGAAGGAGAGCAAATGCCCATTTCATAGAATCACCATATCACAATCAGAAAAGTACAGGAAGGGCTTGGTCCGTGGAATGTTATTGGCGTGAATGTAGGGGTTAAGGAGTTCTTTGGTAAATCAAGCAGGCATTCCAATCACGTTCATCACCCTTTCACCTCCATCACGTATTCACATCTATCACAAGCCACACCCCCCGACCCGGTATTCTCGCGGAAAGGAGAGATAGATGGACGTTTTCGACCTCATTGAATACGCAAAGAAGCAGATCAAGCCTTTGAACCCCGACCGCTGGACCGCGAAGTCCCACTCTGGCAAACCGATCAAGGTGACCGGACACACGGTGGGGATCGACATTTCGCGCGGCCCTTGGATCAAGTTTGTGATCGAGGAGGACGGGAAGGAGTTGGAGGTCCAGGGCTACGAATCCTGGAACGGCTCCGACCGCATCAAGTTTGGCCCCAAGGGAAAGATGAGGGAGTGCGAAGAGGACCGCATCATGTTCACCGGCGCGGCGGATTTGGCGGGCAAGTCGGTCAACATCATCGTCCGCATGACCTTTGAGCAAGGCGAACTCCCCTATGTCTACCGATTCGAGGGCAAGACCACTTAAGTTCGCGGTTTTGGCGGGCTTCATTGTCGTTGCGGCGCTGATCGCTCTGGTCTTCGTCGCGCTCACTCCTTGGAAGCCAGGCTATCGGTTCTTGGCGCAGGGAGAACTTTTGGATGACGGGCGAATGCAGATTCCCAACGCTCATGGAGGACAGGACGTTGCCGAGTTTGCGGTATTCAGGTTAAACCGTACGGTCGATGAGGTCGTTCAGGGAGCCCGGGACGAATTCGGAGCTTCAAACATGAAGCACCTGAGCAATACCACTGGCGACATGACTACTTGGGCAGTTGGTGACGAGACCTTTATTGTTCGCTATGTGCTCCACACGGGGCGGGTGCAGGTAGCCGTCACCCGAGTGCGGCCAATCAACTTGTTGGATTGGGTGAGGGAAAAGCTAAAGCGAGAACGGCATGGGTAGGGTTGGCCGACGCAGGATCATCGTCTGGGGGAGCGTGGTCGGAGTCGCCTGCCTAGCTTTCCTTTTGTTTGCGACACTGATCCTCCGTCCCAAACCAACTCCCTTTCGCTTTCAGGCCAACGCAAAGGTCGTGAAGCAGGAGGAGTGGATGGAGGGAAGACTTCGTGGCCCTCAGACGCTTAAAACCGGAGGGGAGTATCGGGTGGCAGGCTCTTTGGCCGAGGTCGAGATGCTTGCTTAGTCCGACTTAGACTCAGCCCAGTGGAAAGTTGAAAGGCGGAAGCAGAACCAGGTCACGTTCATGTCTGATCTGCAGTACGTCACCCTGCTGGATCGTCCTCAGGCCAGCGAAGTCAAAGTCATCATCCAGACCTACCGCGAGCCTACACTCACCGACCGAGTGAGGCTATGGATGAGGAAGCGAGGTTGGGTGAAGTGAAGCGGATGTTTGGAACCACAGATTTCCGCAGATGTTCACAGATGAAAGCCAGGCTCAACCCAAAAAGCATCGGGGGCCATCTGCGGAAATCTGTGGTTTCAAGGGTCTAAACTCATGGCGTGATCAATGAAGAACGGCTGGTTCAGCTATTTAAGGACCTCTGCCTGATCGATGCCCCTGCCTTGCAAGAAGCCGATAGTGTGGCCTTTGTCCGGCGGCATCTGGAGGAGATGGGGTTGGAGGTTTCGGAGGACGACGCGGGGGCGAAGATTGGGGGGAACGCCAACAACCTGATCGCCTGGCTGCGCGGCAACAAACCCGATGCGCCGAAGATCTTCCTCTCCGCCCACTTCGACACCGTGGAGCCGACCGCGGGCCTCGTGATCGGGGAGCGGGATGGGGTGTTTTACAGCGAATCCGACACCATCTTGGGCGCCGACGACAAAGGCGGGATGGCCCCGGCGATCGAGGCGGTGCAGGCCCTGATCGAATCGGGCGAGCCCCATGGCGATGTGTGCCTGCTATTCTCTGTGTCCGAGGAGATCGGGCTGAAGGGGGCAGAGGCGTTGGATATCCAGAGCCTTGGGCTGGACTTTGGCTACGTCCTGGACACCGGCCCCCCGGTCGGCACCTTCGTCACCCGCACCGCCACCCACGACAAACTGGACATCCAGATCATCGGCAAGCCCGCCCACTCCGGCAAGGACCCGGAGAAGGGGATCAACGCCATCCAGGTGGCCGCCGACGCGATCCAGGGGATGAAGCTGGGCCGCATTGGGCCGGAGACCACCGCCAACCTGGGCAAGATCGAGGGCGGGACTGCGACCAACGTTGTTTGCCCGTTCGTCAAGATCAAAGCCGAGGCTCGGAGCACCAGCATCGAGGAGTTGGACCGGCAAGTCGACCACATGATCCAGAAGTTCGAGGAGGCGGCGCGGGCCTGGGGCGCGGAGGTCAAGATCGACCATGCCCGCCACTACGTCTCTTACCAAGTCCCCGACGACAGCCCGGCGGTCCAGGTGGCGCAGAGGGCTTCCCGAGCGCTTGGCTTTGACCCGGTCTTGAGAACAACCCTCGGAGGAAGCGACGCCAACATCTATAACCAGAAAGGCGTCCCGTGCATCGTCGTCGCCACCGGTATGGACAAGATTCACACGCACGACGAGTTCATCTCTCGCGAGGACCTCGTCGATACCGCGAGGCTGGCGTACCAATTGATTCTGGAGGCGGCTAAGTAGAATCGCGATCCCAGCCTGGTACAAGTTTAGGGCGGGTGCCTCGCACTTCCCCTAGGCTATAATCCCAAACACGTAAAAGGAGCAACTATGACCAAATCTGTAACTACGGTGCTTGGAGCCGTTCTCGTACTTGCTGGAGCTACAGCCGTTCAGGCTCAAGAAACCAAGCCGATCGGGTTGTCGATCCGCGCCGGACTTTTCTTCCCTCAAAGCGGGGACTCTCGCAATGCGGAGGGCGATAGCTGGTTTGCGGGCGGAGTGGAGTTCAAGGTTCGAGACCTGAACTGGCAGGGGATGGGCGATGGCTACCAGAGCCACCTCAGCGTTTCGCTGGATACGATCGGCAAGGGAGAAATCAAGAATATTCCGCTTCTGCTGAACTACACGGCGCGCGCCAACGAGTGGTACTACACCGGCGGCCTGGGAGTCTCTTTCTCCGCCTTCGACGGCAACGACCGTATGCGCCTCGCTTTCCAAGTGGGCGTGGGCTACGACTTCACCCAGGGCAAGACCCCGTTCTTCCTGGAGGCCAAGTATTGGGGCAGCGGTAAGTCCGAATTCACCGGATTCGGCGTCTATGCCGGTATCCGACTCTAAACAAATCCAAGCCCGACCGCCGTATGCAATAGCGGTCGGGCGTTTCTTTGCGTCCTGGGACCAAGCGGCGCATAGTGAACCTTCAGGAAATCCTAACGTTTTCCTCATAGAGATATGGAACTGTGCATCGGGGCAGCAAGATTGAGCGCAGGCAATCAGACGGACCAAGCAACCGAACTAGCCATCGTCGAGCGGTGCCGAAGGCAAGACTACGAAGCCTTCGGCAAGCTGGTCGATGCCTATCAGAATCGGGTTTTCGGCTTCGTCCGCCGCATGGTGCCCAACCCCGAGGAGGCTTCCGATATCACGCAGGATGTTTTTGTGAGAGCTTTCCAAAGCTTCCACCGATTCGACGGTCGGTGCTCAGTTCGCACTTGGCTGTTCCGAATCGCCTACAACCTTTGCATCGACCGGGCCCGGAAAGTCAATCGAACCCCATCGGAAGTGAGTTTGCAGAGTTCGGCGGAGATCGACGAGACGTTCGATATCCCCGATGGTCGGTGGCAGCCGGACCAGATCGCGATTGAAAGCGAGTTAGCGGAGGCGATCGAAGCCGCCATCTCTACCATGAGTGAGAAGCTGAGAAGCGTTTTGCTCCTCCACGACAAGGAGGATATGCCCTACGAAGAGATCGCAAAGATGGTCGGGGTACCGATTGGAACGGTGAAGAGCCGACTATTTTTAGCAAGGGCGCATTTACAGCAGCATTTACGGAACTACCTCCAAGCGGAGGTGTCATAGACATGGAAAGATTTGAAGCGGACAAAATGAGCGAGCTGAAAATGAAAGAACAGGAACTGGATCGAATGTTGGAGTCGGATGGCGGCCTGCAGATTCGGCAGGCAGTCCAGTCGATGCCCGAAGACCACGTCAGCATGGCTTGGCGAAGCCAACTCAACGAGCGGCTTTCCACCGTGGTGGCGGTCAAGCAGCGCAAGCGAAGGTTCGCTTGGATTCTAAGTCCGGCGCTGGGCTTGGGTCTGGCGGGAGCTTTGGCGGTGGTTGTGATGACAAAGACGCCAACTCACTTTGATGTTCCTGATGTTCGCGCGAATACCAAGCTAGAAGAGAGCCTGGTTGCCTCCCATCGAGACATTTTGCAATACTCAGACATCACAGGCGTCGGCCTGAATACGGATGAAGTAGTCAGCAAGCGTTCTTCCAACGCGAGTTACAGCTACGATGAGGTGGACTTCGGTTCGTTATGATTCGATTTTCGCCCCTTAGCTGGGTCGTGGCCCTTCTGACCGTCGTCCCGGCGGTCCAGGCTCAGAGCGATAAGGTTCCTCCAATTCTGGAGCGGGTCTTTGCTGTGTCAAAGAAGTTGTCCTACAGCGGCACGCGAAAGGTCCAGATGAAATTCGGGCCGGATACCGTCCTGTACACCGAGTACGTGATGAAGGACGGGATGAAGACCCGAATCTGGTTCCCGGACGAAGGGTCGTTCCGTGGCCAGATCATCGTCGAGACTGAGAAGACGCGACGGCACTTCTTCCCGGACCGCAATGTGATCGAAGTCATGCCGCCCCGGCGCGAAGAGCATCTGGGCCGGTTTATGAAGATAGGCAAGGGGCACGACCGGAAGCCGCCGACTTACAAGGAGGAGGCAGGCGAGGAGATCGCGGGCATCGAGACCAGAAAGTTGGAGATGTCGGGCGAAGACAGCCGCGTCCTTATGCGCATGTGGATCGACCCCAAGAGCGGGCTGATCCTGAAGCGCATCGTCTATGACCGCCAAGGCAATCCGCAAGCCACGATGGAGTTCACCAAGGTCGAACTGAAGCCGAAGTTCCAGCGAAGCGACTTTGAGTTGAACATCAAAGGCGCAAGAGAGGTCAGCCCCCGAGATCGGCTGGCTGAATTGGCGACGCGGGGCGGCTTCCAGAACGTCAGCCTTCCGCCAAAAGACCCACTCCAGTTAGAGTCTGTAAGAATTCAGAGAATTGAGAACGTCCCGGCGCTCGTCCAAGTTTATGTAAGTAAAAATGGGCGCGTATCATTGTTCCAAGTCAAGGCCACAGTGGACCCCGGCAAGCTCAAAAGGTTTGGCCGAGGGGAGCTTCAGGTCTACAGTTGGCAGCGTGGAGGGGCCTCGTTCGTCCTTCTGTCCGACCTGCCCGAGTCCGAGTTGCGGGCGATCTCTCAGCGCGTCCGCTCCTAGTGGGTCGGAGGCCCATCCGTTATAATCATGGGTGTGGCGACTCGCACGATAGCCAAAAAAGGGACGCGAGCGGCAAAGGTTCGCAAGAAGAGCCCAACCTGGTGGAAGTGGACCAAGCGTTCCTTCTTCCTGGGAGGCACGCTGTTCTTTATTGGCGGCATCGCTTTTGCTTACATGTTCGGCGAAGAGCTAAAGGTCGCCGGGGCCAAGGTTGCCAATCTGGATGACCTTCTCATAGAGGTCGAGCGGCCCCCCTCCCAGATTTTCAGCGCCGACGGCAAGCTTCTCTATCAGGTGAGCGCCGAGTATCGCAAGCCGATCCGGTACGAGAAGATTCCAGAGAACGTCAAGGATGCCATCCTTGCAGCCGAAGACAAGCGGTTCTTTAGCCATCCCGGCGTCGATATCAAAGCCTTGGGACGCATCCTGTTCACCAATGTGAAAGAGCAGAGAGCCGCCCAGGGCGGGTCGACGCTCACGATGCAGCTTGCCAAGTTGCTGTATACGAACAGCGAGAAGTCGTTCAAGCGAAAGTTGGGCGATATGGCGATGGCTTACACCATCGAGAAGAAGCTCACCAAAGAACAGATCCTCGAGCTATATGTGAACAAGGTGTTCTTCGGGGGTGGAGCGCATGGGATCGCGGCGGCCGCAGACGTCTATTTCAATAAGTCGGTCGACAAACTGACCATCGGCGAGGCGGCATTGCTGGCCCGATGTGTTCGCCGCCCGAGCGAAGAAAATCCGTTCCGTAACCTCGACAAGGCGATGGACAACCGTGACACCGTTCTGCGCACCATGCTGGCGGAGGGGATGATCACTCAGGAGGAGTTCGACGAAGCCAAGGCTGAGAAGTACAAGTTCAAACAGCACGCCAACGGGGTTGCCGAGAAGTTTGTTCGCTCGGAGTACTTCGTATGGCATGTCCTGGAATCCTTGAAGAAGGAGTTCCCGGATATCAGCCTTTCACGGGGCGGCTACAAGATTTACACCACCCTCGATACCACCTTGCAGTCCCTGGCCGAAGCAGCCGTGAAAGAGACCGTTGACAACTACCGACGCCAGGGCGTGACGACGGCGGCATTCGTGGCAATGGATCGGGATGGACGGGTGCTGTGCGAGGTTGGGGGATTGGACTTCAAGAAGAACCAGTTCAATGTCGTCACCGACGGCTACCGCCAACCTGGGTCCAGCTTCAAGCCGTTCATCTACTCGGCAGCATTGTCGACCGGAGCGCTTGGGATCAACGACTCGATCTCTAACGAGAAGTTGGTTTGGCCGATGCCAGGTGCCGCAAAGCCTTGGACTCCGAAGAACTCCAACGGAAAGTATGGGGGCCACGTATCTGTCTCAACGGCATTCAAGATGTCGATGAACATCCCGATGGCGCGGGTGATGCAGAGAACAGGGCCTGAGGTGGCGCATAGTTATGCTCGCCAAAAGTTCGGGTTCAAGTCTCCAGACCTCCTACCCGTCCCTGCCCTCTGCTTGGGCTCGGGCGAGGTGACGCCCTTGGAGATGGCCTCGGCCTACAGCACCTTCATGCTGAGAGGCAACCGCGTCGAGCCGTACGTCATCACTCGCATGATCGAGCCCGATGGAACCGTTCATGTCTTCCAACCAAAGGTGAATCGAAACGTCTTGGACGAGCGAGTCGCCGATGAGATGGATGCTCTGATGCGGATGGTGGTCACCAGTGGAACCGGTACCCGCGCAGGAGTGGTGCCGAATGCAAGAGGCAAGACGGGAACGACCTCCGACAACAAGGACGCCTGGTTCTGCGGCTACGCAGATGGCGTGGTTGGAATCGGCTGGATTGCGAACGAAGTGCCTCGTGAGGGACGCTCCCCGATCTATCAGCCGATGGCTCGAAGCATCTTTGGCGGAACGGTGACGATTCAGTTCTGGACCAAGGTGATGAAGTACGCCCAGCAACGATTTGGCAAGGAGATTGAGCGACCCTCCATGTCCAGCATCTTGCGGGACGGAGGCAGAACGGATCACGACGACGATTCGGTTCCGGATGATGTGCCGAACGACACGCCGCCCAGCAACGATGACCCAGCCGACCCGCCCATCCTGGAACCCAGAGACCTTCCGGGCCAGCCCGCGACGGGTCCGGGCACAGGAACGACCGGCAATCCGGGCGCAAACCCTCCGGGAACGACGCCTCCGACTGGCCCTGCAACCCAGCCTCCGACAACCGATCCGCCGCCCGTCAAACCGCCCACCCGCAACACCGATCCTCCTCGGGATGAGAGGTTGGAGGAAGTGGAGATTTGTGCCGATACGGGGATGCGAGCCAGCATCTATTGCCCAGAAACGGTAACCCGTCGTTTTGCCAGGGGCCAAGAGCCTCGACGCCGATGTACCACTCACGGAGGCGAGCATCGGTAGCTTATGTCGGTTATCCACCAACCGCGCAAGCCTGAGCTAGACGTTCGCGTCCTCCTGTTTCCGTCGATTCTGTTTGTGCTCTTGGGCATTATCTTTTTGCGGCTTTGGTTCTTCCAGGTGGTGAAGGCTCAGAGCCTCGCAGAAAAGGCCCTCTCCATCAATCAGACGAACGTTCCCGAGTTGGCCCCTCGCGGACTCATCTTCGACCGGAACGGGGTGATGCTGGCCGGAGTCAAGCCGCAGTGGGTCGTCACCGCCGTTCCTCGGGCGGTGGACAAAAATCCCGAGGTGCTGGAGAAGGTCGCGAAGATATTGGGAGCCGACGCCAAGAAACTCGCCACGAAAATGGAACAGGGAAGGTGGAAACCCTGGGTGCCCGCCCCCATCCATATCGGCGCGAATACCCAGACCGCCAGTATCCTCGCCGAGCGGAGCGATGAGTTTCCCGGCATCGACGTGCGCTCTCAGCCGATGCGCTACTACACCGACCCGACCTCCTTCTCCCACCTGATGGGCTACGTTTGGGTGCCGAGCGAGAAGGATGTGAAGCGCATTCGGGAGTTCGGCAAGGAGCCGGCGGACTATGTAGGGCGGGGAGGCATCGAGGAGTTCTATGAGAAGAACTTGATGGGCGAAGCGGGCGAGATTCGCATGGAGCAGGATGCCAAGCGACGCCCAACCAAGGTCCTTGGCCGGGACATCCCGGTTGCCGGAGACCAACTCATCCTCAGCTTGGACAAGAACCTTCAGCAGGAGGCCATGAAGCTTCTGGCGGGCAGGAAGGGCGCGGTAGTCGCGGTGGACCCCAAGACCGGCGAGATCCTCTGCATGGCCAGCACCCCTTCTTTCGATCTGCGACTCTTCAAGAACGGCATCAGCCAGAGCGAGTACAACCAGATCAACAACAACCCCGCCAAGCCGTTCATGAACCGCCCGATTCAGCTCAAATATGCCCCCGGCTCGACATTCAAGATCGTCACCGCCATCGCCGCGATGGAGCAGGGAGTATTCGACCCCAATCGTCCGGAATACTGCAGCGGCGGTATTCAAGTGGGCAACAAGAAGATCAAGTGCATGGGTGTCCACGGTTCGATTACCTTTCACCGGGCAATGGCGAAGTCCTGTAATGCGTATTTCATTAGCCTCGCTCTTAAATCAAAACGCGCGGGGATGATTGAAGCGGCGGAAGGTGTCGGCATCTACCAAAAGTCGGGAATGGACTTGCCGCCCGGAGCAGAGCGGCGTGGAGACATAGCGACCGAGCGGTATATGGCCAAATACTATCCAAAGCATCGCTGGGCATTGGGTGATACCGCGAACTTAGGGATTGGGCAGGGGGTTCTCGCCGTGACTCCGATTCAAATGGCAAACGTGGCGGCCCTGGTCGCAAACAATGGCACCAGTTATCGACCTCACCTCGTAAGAGGTATTCGGCATCCCGCAGATCCTTCACAAGTGTCCAAAGTCACACCGGAGGCGATTCATCAGATAGAGGCCAGTCCGGCGTTTTGGTCGGCGATGAAATCTGCTTTGGTGGACGTGATCGAGGCGGGAACGGCGGGGCGGGCGCGGATACCGGGTATTCGGTGGGGCGGCAAAACCGGTAGCGCGGAGGAGAAGAAGAATCGCAAGACCCACAGTTGGTTCGTTGGCTTCGCCCCTTACGACAACCCAAAGATCGCGATCTGTGTTCTTCTGGAAGAGGCGGGACATGGCGGCGACGTGGCGGCTCCTATTGCCCGGGGAGTCGTCGAGCGTTACCTACTTCCGCCCAAAGCCCCGATCGCTTCGTCGAACAAGCCCACGGATTCTCGCACGACATCGGCTTCCGCGTCCTTGCCCAACGTTCGGTAGAGCTTCTCCAGTTCTGCAGCGACCAGACGACCCTTTTCGCAGGTCGAAACGGCCTTCTCGACCGACTCCCCGCCAAAGTCGCCTCCGTCAACCGCATACTTCTTGACCTCGGGAACGGTGGAGGATGCGTACTGTTTCAGGAAGTCCAACGCACCTTGGAGCAGATCGGCCTTAGTTGCCGGGTCGTTCGTCAATCCGGCGAGGAAGATGCGGGCGTCGGCAGTCGCCGTCTCCACCATCTGGGGCAGAGCGCGGATTTGGAAGTAGGGGGTGGTTTCCACCGCCATCATCCGCTCCGCGTAGTTCTTGGCCCGGGCCGTATCCCCGAACTCCTGGCATAGATCCAGGCCGAGTCGCAGGGTGTTCAGATTGTTGGGATCGCGGGTCAATGCCGCGTTGATCGCAGATTCGGCGGAAGCAAACTTACGTTGGGATTGGTAGAACTTGGCTTGGTTACGGAGAATGCGCGGCGAAGGCCCTGACCGAACCGCCTCCGTGATCGCTACTTCACGCTGTTGCGGATCGATGAGGTAGAGGGTGTTCCACCCTTCGGCATCCAACGGGGCCTTTCGAACCAGATTCTCAGTTAGCGTCCGGGCCAGGGTGATGTCGCCGGTTTGTAGAGCGTGGCGAATCTGCGCCCGCTGCCACTCAGCCCATCCGACGAAGCCCAGCATGAAGATCGGCAACAGAGTGAGAACCGAGAACGCGACTCGCACGCTCTTCGGTGTGAACTCAGGGGCCACCGAATCCGCGCTCAAACACAGTCCAACCCCCATCAGAAGAAAAAACGCCAGCCCGATGCCGAAGTAGTAAAGGTTGGACTCGAACATCCCATGCGCAAAGGTGCCGACCAGCGCCGCCACAATCCCGGCTCGCAGAAGATTGGACTCCTCCGGCATGGACTTCGCGCCTCGGAACATCAGGATCAGCCAGATGATCAGGATAGAAAGAAACAGCAACGGCGCCAGCAGTGAAGCCTCTACTGCCAACTGGAGAAGGTTGTTGTGTGCATGTTGGGTTTGAGTGGTGAGTCCGGATCGGGAGCCTTCATACCGATAGGTGCCGATGCCGTAGCCAGTGGGATACTTGACCGAGATGTCCCAACTGCCTTTCCATAGCAGTTTGCGGAATCCAAGCGACTGGGCCTGCGTGTCCTCATAGGAGGCCATCCTCCCCAGGGATGGACTGCTGGAAGATGCGGATTGGTTGGCCTTTTGGATTCCCGTAAACAGCCCAAATCCGGCCAACAGGAGCAAAACCGCGACGCCTGCCCGCTGAACCTTCGCCCTTCCACCCTTGGACCACACCAGCGCCAGCAAGGCAAACACCAGCACTCCCACGACGACCGCGCCCAGTCCTGCTTTGGAACCGGTGAGAAAGATCGCCGCCGAGATGAGCGTGCAACCAACCCCCGCGAGCAAAGCCGGAACCTTGGGCAAAGAGGGAATCAGCCCAACTCCGATCAGGAGGCCGATGAGGAAGATGCCTGCGGTGGCATTTGGGTTGATCCACCCGGCAAAGATGCGGTAGCTCGGGTCGAGGGATCGCATCTCCTGGTACTCCACCCCAATTCCATATAGGGCCAGAAAGCAGATTCCTACGAACAGGGCGGTGATAACCAAAATAGGTCCCTGCCGACGTCCCAGAATCGCCACGGCGGCGAACAGGGTGAGAGCGTATAGAAGCCATTCTCCAAGGACTCCCATGGAGACGAAACGGAAACTGGACAGACCGACCGAGATCATGAGGAGACCGAAGAATCCGATCATTAGGCCAGCTAACTTTATGCTTGGAATCTGGATGACCGCCCTCTGGAACAAACTGATCGCCATCGCAGCCGCAACCAACAGTCCGATGCAGAAATGGCTGAGAAGTGGCGTCTCGAAACCCTGGAGCAATGGGCCGCCCAGCATAGAGCGGAGGAGGGGGCCGAAGCCGGGCTCGAGGCGGAGGGATTGGTCCAGGGAGACCTGACCTCCGATCAGGGGGATCAGGAAGGCGGCGATCGCCAGGAGGACCTGCGATGGGGTGAAGCGCTTTATCGTTTCGCCAGCCATCTCTTCACCACATCGATCTTGTTCTTCACAATGAATAATCCCGCCCGCATGGATAATGCGAGACCCGCGCCTACAAATGCAAACGGTCTCCACCAAAAGAGGCGCTCGGGAAGCTGGTTTTTAGTGTAGAAGCGGAACATGGAGCGGTGGAAGCGACCGATCATGCGGTTGGGGGCCTTGTCCGTGCTTCGCCCGATAGCGTGGGTAATGACGGATAGTGGGTAATACACTACTTTTCTTCCCGACTTCCAAACCCGCCAGCACCAATCCACGTCTTCGCAGAACATGAAGTAGGCGGGATCGAAGGTCCCGACCTCGGCGATCACCTCTTCGCTTACTAGAAACGCCGCTCCCGAGACCCAATCGACCTCGGTCGGCTTGGCCCGGTCGAGGTCTTCCATCAGGTAGTCCTTTGTGAAGCGGTTGTTGGGGAACCACTTGCCGATGAAGGTGTTGCGAAACAGGGCCGCCATTGGGTTCGGGAAGCGGCGGCAACTGTATTGGAGGGAGCCGTCGGGGTTCAGAAGCTTGGGGGCGACGATTCCGACTTCGGGATGGGCGGAGAGGTAGTCGAGCAGGCCCCGAATCGCGCCGGGGTGGACGATGGTGTCTGAGTTCAACGGGAAGGCGTGGGGAGCTTGGCGGATGGCGATGGCGTGGTTGTGGCCTCCGGTGAATCCCAGGTTCTCAAACATCCGCTCCAGGCGCACCCAAGGGAACTCGGCAGCGATCATATCGGGGGAGCCGTCCTCGGAGTTGTTGTCCACCACGATCACCTCGAACCGGGCCTCGTCGTGGATCGCCTCCAAACTGGCCAGACACGCCCGAGTGTCTTCGAGCGTGTTCCAACTGCAGATGGTGATGCTAACTTCTAAATCCGGCACTGTATCCACGGGCGCGCACCCAGGCGGCGGCGATCACTATTCCAAAAACCAGCCAGTAGAGCGGAGCGTTCCACCAGCGCATCCGATGCTTGCGCAGGAATCGGACCAGGCTGCGGTGGGACTCCCAGATCATGCTTTTTCTCACCTGCTTGGTTCCTTCTCCGCCATGGTGGATGACCCGAACTTGAGGCGAGTAGAGGCAGGGCCAGCCTTTCTGGTGGAGCCGGTAGAGCAGATCGACTTCGTTGAAGAAGATGGGAAAGTTTTCGTCGAACGGTCTTTGCGGATCGCCGATGTCGGATAGCGCTTCACGGCGGAAGAGAAGGAAGGTGCCCATGGGCTGGGGGGCGGGCTGCTCTTGGTCGTAGTCGAAGTCGGGCAGGCGGTAGCTTCCGAAGGGACCGGCTTTGATTCCCAGAAGGTCGCCCGCGATGCCGAGGATAGTGGGGAAGCCTCGGACGGATTGCTGGGTCGAGCCATCGAGTGCGATCTGTTTGGCGCCTAGGGTTCCGTACCGGGGGTTGGCGTCCATGACGTCGATGGCACGTTGGAGGCTGTCGTCATCGAACTCGGTGTCGGGGTTGAGGGTGAGGAGGTATTCCCCTTGAGCGGCGGCGAAGGCGAGGTTGTTTCCCTTGGCGTAGCCGGTGTTCTCCTTGCTGGCGATGAGGGTGACGCCGAGGAACTCCTCTCGCACCATCTCCGCGCTCCCATCTTGCGAGGCGTTGTCCACGACGATCACCTCTTGTGGGCCTTTTGCGGGGAATTCCTCCATCGACCGGAGGCACTTGCGAAGGAGGTCGCGGGTGTTCCAGTTGACGATGAGGATGCTCAGCATCGGGGTTGGGAGAATACCTGGGACGGTGTTGCGGCATTTCGGGGTTGGGAGTTTGGGAGTGCGGAGTTCTAAGTGCGACGTGCTGAGTTGTCTGCCTCAGGGCCGAATGCTACTGGCTTCCACCCGCTACAGTGTTGGACTTCTCCCGCCATGCGATACGTCCACTGGAATCTGGCAACGCGGGGGATATGGAGAGATGCCTTGGGAATACCGTTATCCAGTGCTAAGATTGAGGGAGGATGGTCTGTGGAACGAGGAGGTTGGCTTGGCGATCTAGCCTCAGGGCTGCGGTTTTGTGGAATGAGGAGTCCAGTGGCATGAGCGCCCGGAGGCAAAGAAGAGTCGAAAAAGTCTCTGTGGCGCTTACAACCCAGGATTACGCTAAGACACACAAAACCCGATAGAGCCAGCCTAAACTGTTATATACTGGTCTGCGGAATGCTTAGTCGAGGCTTAGATTCATACTACGCTTGCCTGAGCAAGAGAAGGAAATATGCGCGCAACGAATGCAACCTTTTGCCCAAGCATTGTTCTGGTGCAGGGGTTACTTCATTCGCCTCTTCGCATGTCAAGAACACGTGCCAAGAGGTTCGCAAAGTGATTCTTTGATTCGAGATATTAGGTAAATCTATTATGTCTACGCATATCTTATCTGTAATTTTCTTTGTATTTTCTCAACCATTCGAACCTAGCGACTCGCAAGCAATGGCACTCCGCAGGACGGCTACACTTCACAGAGCAGTTTTATCAGGTGACACTTCAAAGATAGCACTACTCATCAATGAAAAGGCAGATCCGTTCAGGCGCATCAACGACAAGGACGCAATGCGTGTGGCGGTAGCGCATAAAAAGCTAGATTCGCTAATCGCATTGTTCAACGCAATGTCTCAAAACGCTCGCAGATATGCGGCTCAATTTGCCTTTGAGTATTGCCTTGAGTTTGACTACAAAGATGGCCTTGTTGAAGTGTTGGCTGTAGCAAAACCAGACAGACTGCATACTCCCGCCATTTCGCTGGCCATCCTGTTAGGAGCAGATCAGTGTGTTGATGTATTACTCCGGAACGGCTATGACCCTAACAAACTAGATTGGCAACAGAGGCCAGCCATTATTTACGCTGCGCTAAATGGGCGCATAGATCTAATTCAACGCCTTGCGAAACACGGCGTTTCCGTAAATAGTATCGATGGCGAGGGGAACTCTCCTCTGCATTTAGCCGCGCCGAAGTTCGAGCTTCTGAAGGAACTATTGAAGCTTGGAGCCGATGTGAATGCGGTGAATACACTTGGAAGAACGCCTTTATTCGCCGTTAAGGATGTAGAATGCGCCAAGATTCTAGTTGAGCACAAGGCCAATATCAATAGAGTCGATTTGACGAACTATACGGCAGACGAGTGGCTTATTAAATCGGGATATTCAGAAGCAGGGCTATATCTCCAGATGATGAGAAGAGAAGGGACGCGTTACGGTTTCCAAGGCATTGTCCAGGATCGTCTGGCGATCAACCTCGACTAAATTAGTAGCTGTTTCGCATGAGCAAATTCGCCTTGGCTGGGAACGAAGTAAGAGCACTCATCGCAGGATGACTGCTCCTGTAAACTGTTGCGAGACTACTAGCTCGAATTGGTGCCTGATTCCTGATGGAAACTGCAAGACGACTCAAACGTCTTTATCGTTTGAGTTTTAAACTTGGCTGGATGGTGAATGATGGTTAGTTTAATCGTAAGTGCAATGGTGTTGGCTATTCCAACGTGGAGGGAGGCTCAATTGAAGCCAGGAAGTCACTCACAGGTTGCGAATCCGCGAATCACAATCGAGCGAGCGACCCTTGAGTTAACCAAGGTTCTCTCTAAAATACAGTTTGGCGAAAAGGTGAACGAGAAGGACAAACGCAGTATCGAGGCAATCGTTAACAGGATAGATTGGCCTAACATTGCACACATTGAATCCTTTTACAAATTCTTAGACAAGGAATCTAAGGAACGGTCGATCCCCAATAAGGACGGTAGAACCCCTGCTTATCAAGGTTTTCCCTCTGCCGTGGGACTTCTTTGCGCAGCTTGGGATGTCCGGTTAGAAAGACCCCAGTTTGTGTTCGATCTGGCGTGCTTGAACTGTTGCGATGCCACCGTTGAAGTGATTAGCGGTAAGGCGGGTGGGAGACGCGCAAATACGTTGATCAGTCCAAATTGGCCTTGGAAATCGGCGCAGGATGGGAAGTTGTCGCTTGGTTGTGTACAGCTAGCGGGGTGGGTTGGCAACAAGATCGGCACGATGTCGGACTATGTCGTTGCCTGGAATAGCGTTAGCAGGTCCAAGTCGTAGCGCGGTTGTTTTTGCCTTGCATGGTTTGACTGCGGCGCTGGGGTGGGCCGAGCTGCAGAATACGCAGAATGGATAGCCTTGATCCCACGTTGGAAGGATTACTGCCTCCGAATATTTGTCTGCCTGTCTGCCTCAGGGCGCGTATGCTACTGGCTTCCGCCCGCCGTAGGATTTGTCTGCCTCAGGGCCGAATGCTACTGGCTTCCACCCGCTACAGTGTTGGACTTCTCCCGCCATGCGATACGTCCACTGGAATCTGGCAACGCGGGGGATATGGAGAGATGCCTTGGGAATACCGTTATCCAGTGCTAAGATTGAGGGAGGATGGTCTGTGGAACGAGGAGGTTGGCTTGGCGATCTAGCCTCAGGGCTGCGGTTTTGTGGAATGAGGAGTCCAGTGGCATGAGCGCCCGGAGGCAAAGAACCTAAGGTGGTTTATAGAGCTTCACTCAGACCCTGATTCGGAGTTGTATCTGTAGTAGGTGGAGGTTCATAACGTCTATGTTCGCTATAGCATGCATATTTATTTTTGAGTCAATTCTTTGCTGGGTGTGGGTCACCTTAGCGCGTGAATCTCCTGCACAGCCCAAGGTAACATTTATCTGGATTCCAGCAGTGGTTAACTTGTGCCTGGTTGCGTTGGCACTATTAGCTTTTGACGACATTGCTTGGCAGTTCTTACTAGTGCTCTCATCCGGCTTGTTGACGGGATTGAGCCTTGAAAGACTCAAAGCTCAATGTAACGGATAAAGGATGCGAAGAGAACTGTGTATCGCATAGGTACGGCTGTCTCAGCCTCAGGGTGCGCACGCCACAGTCCTGCAGCCCTGAGGCTTAAAAATACCGTTGGTCCAGTGCTAAGATGTGGGAGGATGGTTTGTGGAATGAGGATACAGGCTTGGCGATCTAGCCTCAGGGCTGCGGTCTTGTGGCAGGAGGGGGTTGAGTGGCATGCGCGCCCTGAGGCAAAAACATGTGGCATTACCCTTCATTGCCTGACAATAATGGGTGCTCTGCTAGCACTTGAGGTCGATAGCTACAGTGGCTAGGTTATGGTACAGGGTCTTTCAGTGTATGGTATTCGGCACCATTTGCATCGCAATTGCTGGATTTTTTGAGAAAAGCCAGCTTGATTACGCCAAAGGATATTTGGGCGTCATGGTTCTGTGGATGGTTTCACTTGCACTGATGTCTTTTCTGCCTCGGAAATCTGCAGGATTCGTCCTCATTCCGTGGATGGCGTTATTTATTGTCCTATCTGTAAAGTATGTATTTGAGGGTTCATCTGAGCCTCAGCGGGGTATCGATGTTACTGTCGGTAGTGCTGTAATGATGTCCCTTTCATGGGCTCTAGTGAGGATATCCCGGAATGTAGCATAGCGGGGTAAAAGTGGCTCCTCGCTGTTTGGTGTAGGTTTGTCTGCCTCAGGGCGCGCATATCACAGACTGCCACCCGAAACAGCCTTGCAGCCCTGAGGCTTTAGGATGATAATGTAGCAACCGCCAGAGGAAACCATGAACCCCATCCCCATCCTCCTCTGCCTCGCCCTCGCCAACCTCTCCATCCCTGGCGGCGGCCTCGCCTGCCTTGCCTCCGTCTTCCAAACTTTGTCTGCCTCAGGGCGCGTATGCTACTGGCTTCCGCCCGCCGTAGGATTGCAGCCCTGAGGCTTTTCCTCACGATCATGCTTCCATGGTTGGGTGAATCGGGGTGGGCCGAGTTGTTGCCACAACCCCGGACTTCGTCCATCCTCTATGTCCACTGGATCTGGTCCACGGGGATATGGAGAGATGCCTTGGATACCGTTGGTCCAGTGCTAAGATGCGGGAGGATGGCTTGTGGAATGAGGAGACGGGCTTGGCGATCTAGCCTCAGGGCTGCGGTCTTTGTGGCTGGATGGGGTTAGGTAGTATGCGCGCCCTGAGGCAAAAAACGTCCGGAGTGCGATGTGCGAAGTTCTAGGTGCGAAGTCCGAGGTGCTGTGTGTTGACTACCGTTCCCTTCGGAATCTGGTAGGGCACCTTCCCCTGCCTTCGCACCAGTGCTCCGCACTTCGCACCTAGAACTCCGCACCTAGAACTTCCAAGCTTGGTGAATCCAGCCAAGAAGCCCGCAATATCCTGGCTTTGGGTTGATTTCCTGTAATTTTGCAGATAATCTGCCGATACATTAAAGGTTTGTGCGGATCAAAGTTGCTCCGTTCTGGCTTCCTGATTCGTCCTGAGGATAGTGTCGCAAGCCCTATGTGGGGTTGACACCGTTACCGGGTAACTGGTATCGTCTCGTGGTTAGCCAAGGACTCGATCAAGAGGGGGCAGCGCCGGAAGGTGCAGGAGGAGGAAAGTCTTGACGATCAAAAAAATCGCCTTGGGGGTGTGTCTGCTATTCATTGGCACCGCCCTCGCCCAAGACACAACATATACCGTAAAGCAGGGAGACACGCTCTCTGGGATCGCAACCAAATTTGGCACGAATTCAAAAGCAATTGTTCAAGCGAACAGCCTTGCGAATGCCCACAAGCTGAAGCTCGGCCAAAAGCTGACTATTCCGATCTCATCTGCGCAGGCTGCTGATACCAAGCCTGTATCTGTAAACGACGATAGCGTTTACACGGTTCGCAAGGGCGATACCGACGGGCTCATCGCCAAGAAGCTGGGTATCACCGCCAAAGAACTCCACGTTGCCAATCGCGGCGTCGAATGGACAAAGCTCCAGATCGGACAGAAACTGACCGTTCCCAATGCGGGCGATTGGTTTGCAAGCCGTTTGAAGCGAGCCGAGGGTGAAGGCCATGCTGGTCCTGCCCCGAGACCAAAAACCCAGGAATCGGGCGAATGGTTCGAGGCAAGGTTGGAGCGCGCAGAGAATGGAACCCAGGAAAATCAACCCAAGCTCCAACTGGCGACTTCGGTCAAGCCCCCTGCGGAGAAGCCGAAAGTCGTTCAGCGAACTTACAAAGTCAAGAACGGCGACAACGATTGGATCATCGCCAAGCGACAGGGAATCAAACCCTCCGAGCTTCGCGCCCTAAACCCCAACGTAAAGTGGACCAACCTCCAGATTGGGACGACCCTGGTTCTTCCCGGGACGAAGGTTGTCGCTCCCAGCGGACAGGTTGCGCAGAATCGGGAGCCGAATTTGCCCGCCATTCGAAGCCGCTATGCGGTGGTGACCGGCGACAGCGTTACCATTCGACGCGGCCCGAGCGTGCAGTCGGCTTCCATCACAACCGTAGATCGCGGCACCCGCGTGACGGTTCTGGACCGAGAGGGCGCTTGGTACAAGCTGAAATTCCCCAAGGGCACCGAGGCTTGGGTACGCGGAGATTTCCTCGCCGCCACGAAAGCTCCCCAGATTCTCGCTTCCAACACAAAGAAGCCAACCAAGAAGACCACTGTGGTCGCTTCCAAAACGACCCGGTCTAATAGCGTTGCCCAACGAAACGATCGCAATGTCACCGCCCGGAAGCCAGCCAAGGATAAAGGCCGCCCACTGGTGGTCGCCAGTGGCAACGGCGGTAATCTGTTAGAGAAAGCTTCATCCTATTTGGGAGTTCGGTATCGGTACGGTGCCGCCTCTCGATCTGCGACGGATTGCTCGGGTTTCACCACCCAGGTTTTCAAGTCCCAAGGCGTGAAACTGCCACGAACCTCTCGTGAACAGTCGACCAAGGGCCAGAAGGTGGCCAAGGGCGAGCTGAAGCCGGGCGATTTGGTGTTCTTCAACACCCGAGGTTCCCGAGTCAGCCATGTGGGCATCTACCAGGGCAATGGCAAGTTCATCCACGCCAGCAGCGGCAAGGGCAAAGTGATGGTCAGTTCCTTGAACGAGGGCTATTATCAGCGCCGGTTTGCCGGGGCCAGAAGGGTTATCGCACAGAAGCCAGCGGCCAAGCCGAAAGCCGAGACGAAGGTGGCCAAGAACGAGGATCCCAAGAGCGCTTCCGTAGAGAAGGCTGGCGGTTCGACAGAACCCACCGTAGCCGCTCCGCCGGACAATAGCGACGACAAGTAGGACCCCCGTCCGAATAAAAGCCCTCCCTTGCAGCAAGGGAGGGCTTCTTTCTTTCTGGAAGTTGGTTGGCCCTTAGGCAACGAGTCCTTTTACCAAAAAACCGTTCATTTTTTGGCACGCCTTCATGTGGGCCATTAGGAAGTCGTCCAAGTCTTCTCGGAGGGCTGCTTCGGACTCGCTTTCGGCCCAGTAGTAGAACTGCTTGTTGAAGAGGAGCGGCTGTTTGGCCGCGGCTTCCTTCAGGTCGGGCGGGAGGATTTTGTTGGCTTCGCCTTTGATGCCGCCGAAGAGCTTCTGGAAGTCCTTGTCGTCGAGCTGTTGCTGAAACTCGTCCAGGTTCGCGGCAAGGTAATCGCGCATCTTCTTGAGGGCGGGCGGCTCCAGTTGGTAGCACCCGCTGGCGATCCCCATGGTGCGGGCGTCGATGTGGAAGTAGAGGCCGGGCGAGGCAAGGTTGCCTTTGCCGCCGCTGTTGATGTGCATCCCGGCGTTGGTCTTGTAGGGCGTCTTATCCTTGCTGAAGCGAACGTCTTTGTAGATGCGGAAGACGGCCTGCTTTCCGGTCATGGCGATGTCGGGCAACAGCTCCCGCATCCGCTCGATCATGTGGTCGGCAAAAGCCTCCATCGGCTTCTTGACGCTGTTCTCATAGCGCTTCTTATTCTTCTCGAACCACTCTTTGTTGTTGTTCAGTTCAAGCTCGCGGAAGAACTCGATGGCATCTTGGTCGAACCAGGGCATGGGGTTATTGTAGTGGGTTTTGGGGTTTTTTGGGAATGTGGGTTGGTGGCTTTGATCTGACTTATCTGACCAATCTGACCAATCTGACTTATCTGTCTGATAAGGCTGATTTGTCCGATTCGTCAGATCAATCCACATCCCACATCCTCACCCCTTTGCTCCTCCGACCAAATCCTCCATCTGCCTTCCGGGGATAAAGAGGGCGAGGATGAGGGTGGCGATGGATAGGATGAGGACGCACCAGAAGGTGAGGTGGAGGCCGTGGGCGAGGGCGTTGACGACTAGCTCTTTGTTCGGAAGCGTGGCGGCTTGGGCGGGGGAGTCCAGGAGTTTTCTCACGCTCTCCGCGTCCACCGGCGTGGTCTTGGAGTAGGCGTGGAGGCCGTAATTCAAAATACTGCCCAGGACCACCGCGCCCAAGGTGTTGCCGAGGGTTCGGGAGAAGACGGCAGCGGCGGTGGCGCTGCCTCGCTGTTGCCAAGGGACGCTGCCTTGGACCATGATGAGGCAGGTGACGATGAGGAAGCCCATCCCAAACCCCAGAATAAACGACCCCGTTCCAGCGAAGAAGGGGCTACTATCAGGCGTGAGGAAGGGGAAGAATGCAGCGCCGACGATGATCAGGACCGAACCCAAGCGTAGCGTCTCGCGCATCCCGATGTGGGCGTAGAGCCGCCTTGCGACCATGGAAGCCAGCGGCCAGCCGACGGCCATCATGGTGAGAGCCAAGCCGGCTACGGTGGGCGACCTCCCCATGACTCCTTGGACATAGACCGCCAGGAAAGAGGTGACGCCGATCAGGGTCATCCCCGCGATCAGGGCGGTCAGGTTGGAGGATGCGATGAGGCGGTCGCGCCAAAGCTCCAGGGCCAGCATCGGCTCCTCGGCTCGCTTCTCCTGCCAGAAGAAGAGCGGGATTGAGATGGTGAAGACAATGACGCAGATCGCGATCACCACCGGACTGGCTCCCGGCTGGCCGATCTCGGTGAGGGCGACTAGGAGGGCGCTGATGCCGATGGCGAAGACGGTCGCGCCCACGGCATCCAGGTTGTGTTTCTTCCGCTCGATCCCCTCATGCAGGTTCCGGGTGACCAGGAAGATGGTGGCGATGCCGACCGGGATGTTGATCCAGAACACCCACGGCCAGGAGAACTTCTCCACGATGATTCCGCCCACCAGCGGCCCGATCACAGCCGAGATGCCCCAGACACTCGACAGGTAGCCCTGGATACTGGCCCGCTCTTCTGGCGAATAGAGGTCAGCAACGATGGTCATGGCGACCGGTTGCATGGCTCCCGCCCCCAGGCCCTGCATCAGGCGAAAGGCGATGAGGGCGATCATGGTCCGGGCGAAGCCACAGAGAATCGAGCCGACGAGGAAGATCACGATGCCTCCGACCAGGACCGGCCTCCGTCCATAGAGGTCGGCAAGTTTGCCGAAGAGGACGGTGGTGGCGGTTTGAGTCAGCAGGAATCCGGCGAAGACCCAGCTATACAGCGAAAACCCGCCCAGCCGCCCTACGATCTCTGGCATCGCGGTCGCCACAATGGTCGCCTCGATCGCGATCATGAACATCGCCAACATCACGCTCACCAAGACCAGGGATCGGCGGGTTTGGAAAGCGGAGGCGGACATCGGTATCCCTAAGCATGGCACGGCGGGGATGTTGGGTGATGGGACGTGATGGGGGTGAGTCGTGATGGATGTGACGGGTTCAAATCTGCAACTCGAATTCGGTGGCCCTCTGTGTTTTTCGGTGGTTCCTTCAAATGGCCAGGCACAAAACCACCGAGGGCCGCAGAGGACCACCGAAGGATTGCCGACTACCTGAGAGCTAGTTTGAAAATTCGCTCTAGCTTTAGAACGGCGTCATCCTGAGCGAGCCATAAGCGGTTTGTAGCTTCGCCGTTTGCTGGTCGCGAGTCGAAGGACCTCACCCGTTTGTAGACTCCTCTCAACCTACATGCGGGTGAGGTGGTTCGACTCCGCGGCATAGAACGCTCTACTAAACTAAAACGGTCGGGCCGCTCCGCTCACCATGACGCCGTACTACAAGCATGAGTTTACATACAAGCTACTAAGGGATGGAGCTATCCGCCAAACAACCGCTTCGCGGCTCTCGACCCAGGTTCGATTCCGGCTCCTACCATGGAGCGGACGGCGGCCATGAGGTTCGAACTGAGTTCGTTGCGGACGGTGTGGCCCAGGAGCTGGTCTCCATCGGCAAAGGGGGCGGCGTTGAGGCGTTGGCCGAGATGGTCGGCGGTGCGGTAGGCGGCGTCCAGCGAGTAGGCGGGGTTGGGGGAGAGGGGGAGGCTGAAACCGATGAGGAGGCCTGGGTGCCGGACTTCGGCCTGTACCGAAGACAAGGCGAAGGAGCTGGCGCCCCCGGTCGGGGTGACTTCGACATAAGGGTCGCCCGTTGCCGCATCGACGATCTCAAAGAACCCCGACGGCTTCAGGTCGAAGCCAAGCTCGGCCAAGGCGATCCATACCTCCCGCTCAGGAAATTCGGGGCCTTTGGGAACCATGAGAATCTCCACGCCGATGTCCAGGTTCTCCTGAATCTCCTTGAGGATGGACACATGGCGGTTGACGTCGGCGGGAGGCGGGAGGGGCATGGCTCGGCGCTGGAGGTGGGTGGCGAAGCTCTCCGCGACCTGGAACAGGTGGGCGGCGGCTTGGCTGGTCAGCTCACCCTGGTCGGTTACCAAATCCCAAGCGAGGGCAACAGAGTCGTAGGATCCATCGGTTCGAGCGATCAGAGGTTGCCAATCCTTGTCGGCGGGAGACATCGCGAAAAGCTGAGGCTGTCCCAAGGCCTGATGCCATCGTGGGTCGAGAAGGGCGGCGACGGCGGCGGCCGGGCAGGATCGAGGCCCGACCAATTCGATCACAAACTGCACCTTGTGCTCGGGGCCGGGGCGCTCTGGCTGTCTCACGGGTGGCGGTGGGAGAGCCACCTTGGGGTCGCGGGCAAGCGGTTGTCCGAAAACGGTCGTCACATCCGCCATACGTTACTCCGCGTAATCGAGTTCCTGGAGCATTCGCGGATTCATCCGCCAATCCTCGCGCACTCGCACCTGTAGTTCCAGGAACACCTTCTGCCCCAGCAGTTCCTCAATCTCTTGCCGGGCTTCGGTGCCGATCTTTTTGACGAACTGCCCCTGCTTTCCAATGAGGATCGCCCGCTGACTGGCCTTCTCGACAAAGATGCTCGCCGAGATGCGGATCAGGTTTTCTTCCTCTTCCCAATCATCCACCATCACGGCGACGGCGTGGGGAATCTCCTGCTTGGTGGCGATGAGGATCTTCTCCCGGACGAACTCGCTTGCGATGAAGCGGCTGGACTGGTCGGTGTAGTTGTCGGGGTCGTACTGGGCCTCGCCTTCGGGGAGCTTGGCGACGATCATCTCGACGAGCTTGTCTACATTGTTACCGCGAATCGCGGTGGTCAGCATGTAATCCTCGGTTTTGAAGAGCCCAGTGTAGGCGTCCACATTCCGCTGTACCGAGTCGGCCTTGAGAAGGTCCATCTTGTTGAGGCAGAGGATGACCGGGATGGGGACCAGCTTGTCTGGATCGTTCAGGTCGTGGACCTCCAGCCCGGTGAGCAACTTGGCGATCTCTTTGTCACCCTCGTTGGGATGGTGGCTGGAGTCGGCGACGTAGACGATCACATCCACGTCGTGGAGGGATTTGCGCGCCTGTTCCACCATGGAGCGTCCCAGCTTGGTGTGGGGTTCGTGGATGCCGGGGGTGTCGATAAAGGCGATCTGGTAGCCGTCGCCAGTGGTGATTCCCACCACCCGCTTACGGGTGGTTTGGGGTTTGTTACTGACGATGGACACCTTCTGGCCCACGATGTGGTTCAGAAGGGTGCTTTTACCAACGTTCGGCTTGCCGATGAGGGCGACGTTTCCAAAGCGATGGGCCATGGGCTAGTCCCTCTTACGGAACACGACGCTGATCCCCAAGTCGTCGTCTCCGCCGTATTCGGGCCGAATATTGGCGGTCTCTTCCGATCCGCCTCGGTCGCCGCGCCGTCGCCGTCGTCGCCTTCTGCCAGGTCTTTCCTCGGGTTCTGGCTCGGGGGCGGCCTCCTCGACGATCTGTTGGGGCCGCAGGAACCACTCGTCGGCCACCTCGTCCGCATCGCCGCCCTCCATCCACTCGTTGAGCTTCATCATCGGGATATCGAAGGAGGCGGCGTCCCCGGCCAAGGTGTTGTCCAGCTTGTCGGGCAGCTCGGCGATCTTGAGAAGCTCGTCGGGGTCGGCGGAGAGGATCGAGTCGATCTCCTCGTGGGTGCCCACCAGGAAGACATGGGTGGAGCCGTCGGTCGCCTGGAACCGCAGGTTGGTGCTGTCCGTCTGAACCCAGCCCTTTTGGAGCAGGTTGTAGGCAGCCCATTTGCTGGGGAGGGCGATAGTGCGCGGTCCGGCGTTGCCGCAGTGGACGGTGAGGAAGGGTGGTCGCAGATGGACCACGTCGTCGGTGAAGTTCCAGATGTGGGCGCCCGCCATCTGGGCCAAGGCGCGGATGAGGCCGGGGTTGACCATCGGCTCGCCGAGGAATACGCTGGTCCACTTCGTATCGGGCGTCTCCGAGTCGAATTCCTTCACCACAAAACTGGGCAAACCCGTTTGGGAGTATTCGCCCAAGACCAGCGCCTCTTCGGGGATCGCGAAGTAGCTCGGCTCCAACTTGGTGCCGCTGGCGATAGCTCGATCCGGGAAGGCTTCGCAGAGCGGGTGGCGGCGGTTGAGGATGGTGGTTCCCGACTTGCTGTAGAACGGCTGAGGCTTCAGGGCGATGCCTGTTACCTCTCGGGCGCGCTCCAGGGAGTCTCGGCCGGAGTCGAAGAGTCCGGCCGAGTAGAGCCAGAACAGCACTTTGCCATCCCGCTGAAGGCGGCTCTTGATGGCGGCGCGGAGGTCGGGGCGCAGATCCCAGGCGTTGAGGAAGATGTAGGCCTTGGCCTCGGGGAACTTCTCGCGGTGGGCAAGGTCGCTCAGCAGGTAGAAGCCCGCATTGACCCCGGCCCGAAGCACCGACTCGCGAACGTTCTGCACCAGGAGGGTGAAGGCGTTGGGATCGACCAGGTAGGCGAGGGCGCGTTCGTCGATGAAGACGCAGATGTCCGGCTCGGCGCTCCCGGCCGCCATTCCATTGACCAGCGCTTCGGAAATTTTGGAGGCTCGGCCCCAGATGCTGGAGGTTTTGAGCCATCCATTGCCCCACAGGTCCATCCAACTGATGCCGGAGCCATGGGCGAGGGCCGCACCCGCGCCGCGCCAGTGGACGCTGTCCAAGGCCTGGGGGGTCTTGATCATCGGGTTGAAGTCGTCCGGCTCCCGACCGCCGCTCAGAGAGGTCTTGAAGTCCTCTTCGCTCAGGTAGAGCTTGCCATTCAGGGCGAAGCTGTCGATGGGGCCAGGGAAGGCGGCGGTTCCGCCCGGCTCACGGTCGCGGTAGCTGGGCGGACCGGCGATGAAGTCGATCTCCGGCGTGCGCAACAGTTTGCCCAGGGAAAGGTGGCCGCTGGCAGGGTGGGACCACTCGAAGGTGTATCCATAACTGGCGCCGATGAGGAAGTTGCCTTCGCTGGCTTCCTTGGCGGCATAGGCCAGGTCGCCGATACGCTGGACGGTGGCGTCGCTGAGGAACAGGTGGTAATCCACGTACCGGCGCTGTTTGCGGCTGGAACGGACGAACTTGTCGCCCTCCGTCCCCTCGGGCTGGTAGACCGGAACTTGCAGGTCGTTGAAGGAGGCGTTGCCGTCGAACCAGGAGGCGCGGAGCATGACCACATCGTCCAGGTAGCGCACCCTCGCCCACTCGCGGAACTTGACGGTAGCGGCGTCGGAAGTGTCATAGCCCCAACGGTCGGCGAAGAACCACTCGCCCCGGTCCAAGTGGAGGCCGAGGATATGGTTCGCGAGGTCGAGCTGCCTCAGCTTGGAGACGAAGGTGTGAAGGCAGCTCTTGGCCAGGTTCCAGAACTCGTCGTCGCAGACGCTGGGCTCGGCCAGGGAGCCGTCCTCGTGCAGGAAGCGACCCTTGGGGAAGTTCTGCTGCCAGCCTCGGGGAGCTTTGAAGACGAGTCGGAAGAGAACCTGAGACTCGGGGTCTACGGAGACGGACTTGGAGAGGAGGTAGGCCGCCATCTGGACACTGGCCTCAATCGCGTTCTCGTCGATCTCAAAGTCCAAGTAGTGGGAATGCAGGTGGATTCCCGCCTCGGACGCCATGCGAAGCTCTTCGAGAACGGTGGTCGCGCTTCGCTCGTCGGTGGTGCCGCCAAAGAAGAACATCGGCGGATAGACCCGGCCATCGCGGACCAAGGTGGGCAGGCCGTTGCGCACGACCACCTGCGGGGCGTTGGCGGGGGTGGGGATGAGGGGCTTGGGCGGGGGAGCGAGGTTCTTCTTCTCTCTAGGCCGGAAGCTGACCGGAATCTCTTCGGGCGTGGGTTCTTCGATTTCAACTTCGACCACTGCCTTGTCGCGGGGCTTTGCCTTGTCTCTATCGCGACGACGGCTCCGGTCTCGCGATCTCGCTTCGGAGGGCTGGTCGGACTCGGCGGAGGGGGCGGCTTGCTTGCCGGTGAACTCGCGCCAGATGGGCACGGGCAGATCGTCGTCGACAAGGAAGTCCTCGTGGACGACCTCGATCTTTGGAGCAGGCTCGGCTTTGGCTCGGGCTTTCTTCTCGCGAGGTTTGGGCTTTTCTTCAGCCGTCGGTTGGGGAGCGGCTTGGCGAGGTCGGAAGATCGGCATGGGCACGTCGTCGTCCGCCTCAAAGGGAGCGTGCTCGGCGGCTTTGGCTTTGGTGCGAGTGGTCTTCTTAGGAGAGGGCCTTTCCTCGGGCTCGACTTTCGCCTTGGCGCGAGAGCGGGCGGGCTTGGCGGCAACGGGCCCTGGTTCAGGCTCGGGCTCGACCTTTTTCCGTCGAGTGGCCTTGGGCTTGGGTTCTTCGACCACGGCAACCAGTTCTTCTGCCGCCTTCTTGGCGCGAGTCGTCTTAGGCTTGGGAACTTCAGCAGCTGCCTCTTCGACCTTGGCCTTTCGCGTCGTCTTGACAGGTGTCTCGGGTTCGGTCTTGGCAGTTCTTCTGGTTCGAGTCGGTTTTGGTTCTTCGGGGGTCGTGGTTGTCGAGGTTAAATCGTCTGTCTTTTTTCGTGGCATGAGGTTTCCAGGAAGGATTGCTGAGCCCACCGGAGGAGGTCGCCTGGCGTTTCAAAGTACGCCGCCGGCGATTCGGCAAGGAGGGTCTCGCGGTCGGAAGCTCCGAACCCGACGGCGATTGGGGTGACGCCGGCGTCGCGCGCACATCGCAGGTCGAACACGGAATCGCCGATCATCACGGCTTGGCTAGGTTCGACTTGCAGGCGCTCGCAGGCGAGAATCGCCGCTTCGGGAGCGGGCTTGGGGAGATGAACATCGGAGGCGCAGACGGCGGTATGGATCGCGTCGGCTGCGTCGAATCGAGTAAGAAAATGCTCTAGTTCAACGGCGTTCTTGCTGGTAACAAGGGCCGTTCGGAGTCCCGCGCGATGGCAAAGCCGCAAGCTTTCGACGGATTCGTCAAAGACGTACTCCATCTCTTGGTGGACTTTGTATCGGGAGATGGCGTAGTCCACCATCTCGGCCAGCTTTTCGCCGCTGGGCGGCGCGTCCTGAAACATCTGAAGCTGCTGGCGCAAAGGGATTCCGCAGAGGGAGAGAAGAACGGATCGCTCCGGCCTCGTTCCCAGGAAATGCTCGTAGGTATCGCCCAGTCCTCGCACAAAAACCTCGAGGCTATCGACAAGCGTTCCATCCACGTCAAAGAGCGCGGCGCGAAAGTCGGATAGGGACAAGCCTTGCGGCATTGCGTCAAGTATGGCAGATTCAGGCTGATTGAGTGTGGGTCTGATACAACGCTCCACCGACAGGGGGGTGTCGGGGGAGCGAGTTTTTTTCTGTTAGAATCTCACCTATGCGTTACTGGCTGATGAAGTCCGAGCCGGACACCTACTCTATCGACGACCTGAAGAAGTCCAAGGGGCCAGCGATGTGGGAGGGATGTCGGAACTACACCGTCCGCAACTTCTTCCGCGACACGATGGAGCCGGGCGACTTGGCCTTTTTCCACCACTCGAACGCAAACCCATCGGGCATTATCGGGGTGATGGAGGTCGTCGGCGAACCCTATCCCGATCCCACCCAATTCGATCCCAAGAGCCACTACTACGACCCCAAGAGTCCCAAGGACAACCCTCGCTGGCTGGCGAGGGACGTGGTCTTCAAAGAGAAATTCAAGCGCGTCATCTCCCTCGCCGAACTCAAAACCATACCGGGACTGGAGGAGATGCTGGTGATTCGGAAGGGCCAGCGGCTCAGCGTGATGCCAGTGACGGAGAAGGAGTGGGAGATTGTGATGGGGTTGGCGAAAGGGCTCTGAGTTTGGAGTTTGGAGGGTGGAGTTTGGAGTTGGAAGACGAAGCTTGGATGAAACGCCGCACCTGGCTCTTTGCCGTTAAAAACCCGAATTCCAAACTCCGCCCTCCACCCCCCAAACTTCAAAGCCCTTGCAAATCACCCTGTGAGCAGGTTAACCTGCGGAGCATTCCTTAACCTTTGAATACGGGGTGTGTAGAACTTATGCGTCAATGGCTATTAGCCGCTTTCTCCTTGATCGCTGTCTGTGCGGGGGCGCAGGATGTAGCGATTGTGGGGGGACGGATCGAACTTGGCAATGGGAGATCCATCGCCAAGGGCAATATCATCGTTCGTGGAGGGAAGATCGCAGCGGTGGGAGCCAGTGCGGCTGTCCCACCCGGCATGGCGACCTATGATGCCGCCGGTGCTACGGTTTATCCGGGGTTTATCGACGGCTTCAGCACATCGGGGCTGAGACTCCCGGCTCCGCCCGAGGCGGCTCCACCCCCTGATACTCGCAATACCGCGCCACCCACGATGTGGGAGATGAACAGGCGGGGGATTCGCGGGCGCGTCAATGCGGCGGATTGCCTGGATTTGGCGGGAATGTTGGGGGACGCTCATAAAGCGGGCATCACAACTGCACTGCTTTCTCCCGGTTCGGGGTTGGTCCGAGGGCGAACGGCGATTGCGCACCTGACCGACGAGGTGCAGACCGCGACTCCTTTTGGGATAGCTCTGTCCTTTCGAGGAGGAGGAGGAGGAGGAGGAGGGGGAGGATATCCCGGAACGCTGTTCGGATTCACCGCTCTCTTGCGCCAGACCTTGGCCGACGCCCAGGCTTACGCCTTGAATGCGCCCAGCAAAGAGGACTTAGACTTGAAGGGCCTAACGCCTCTTTTTAAGAAAGAGGCCGCGGGCGTCTTTGCCGCCGACAACGAAGGCGATATCTATCGGGCTTTTCGGACAGCGGAAGAGTTTGGTTTTCCGTTTATCGTTTCCGGTGGTCGAGAAGCCTATCAGAGCGCCAGCCAATTGGCGGCCGCGAAAGTGCCGGTTCTGGTGAACATCGCCATTGGCTCCGAACCATCGGTTACTCCTCAGCCGGACGGGCCCCCGCAGGCAATCATGGAAGAACGACGTGATCAATGGAAAGAGCGGGCCATGAACATCTTGGTCCTGGAGAAGGCAAAGGTCAAGTATGCGTTCAGTTCCGACGCAGCGGGTTTCGACGGGTATCTAGAGAACGTTCGAAAGCTGATCAAACTAGGTTTGGACAAGAACGTCGCGCTTCGAGCGATGACTCTGAGCCCTGCCGAGATTTTCGGGATGGAAAAGAGCCTGGGCACGATCGAGGATGGGAAGACAGCGAACCTGGTGGTCATGACCGGGGACTTTGCTGACGACAAGTCATCGGTGAAGGCGACGTTTGTGATGGGCAAGAAGTTTGAGGTGGCGAAATGAGGGCGCTGATTGCGTGTGGTTTGTGGAGTGTGGCCTGTCTCACTATGGCGCAAATTGCCTTTGAGACCGAAGCGCACCGAAAGCCGTCGTTTCAGACGGGCGGGAACGTTCTGATCAAGGGCGGACGGATTCTGACGGTAACCAAGGGGACGATTGAGCAGGGCGACATCCTAGTTCGCAATGGAAAGATCGTGCAGATCGCTCCCTCCATCAACGCCCCGGCGGGAGTCCGAGTGGTGGATGCCAAGGGCAAGGTAGTGGCGCCGGGAATCGTGGATGCGCACATCCACCGAGGCATCGGGGCGACCAACGAAGGGTCGGACAGCATTGTGGCGGAGGTACGCATCGGCGATGTGCTGATCCCTTCATCCAAGGCGGTTTGGCAGGCACTAGCTGGGGGCGAAACCTCGGGTTTGGCCCTGCATGGAAGCGCGAATGCGGTCGGCGGACAGAGCCAGGTGGTGAAGCTGAAGTACCGACGCCCTACCGAAGAGTACATCGTGGCGGATGCGCCTCGGATGATCAAGTTCGCCTTAGGTGAGAATGTCACCCGGTCGGGCTCCACCTCACCTACACGCTTCCCGCGCACCCGAATGGGTGTTCAAGCCCTCTATCGGCGAGGTTTTACCGCTGCCAAGGAGTACATGCAGGCCTGGGACGTTTGGGAGAAGGGCGGGAAGAAGGCTCCCGCTCCCCGACGCGACCTGCGGCTGGAGGCTTTAGCGGATATTCTGCGCGGCAAGATTTGGGTGCAGTGCCACAGCTACCGGGCCGACGAGATGCTGATGATGGTGAGGCTGAGCCAGGAGTTTGGCTTCAAGATCGGGGCGATGCAGCATGCGTTGGAGGCTTACAAGATCGCTCCCGAATTGGCAGCGGCAGGCGTAGGCGTCTCCATGTTTGTGGACAACTGGTCCTTCAAGATCGAGGGCTATGATGCAATCCCCTATAACGCGGCGATCTGCCAGGCGGCAGGGGTTTTGGTTTCGATCAACACCGACGGCGTCTCCGGTCTGCCTTCAATCGCCATCGACGGGGCAAAGACAATGCGCTACGGCGGCTTCTCCGAAGATCAGGCGATGGCCACCCTCACTATCAACCCTGCGAAGCAGATCGGCATCGACCATCGCACGGGCAGTTTGGAAGTCGGCAAGGATGGCGACATCGTCATCTGGGACGGGCATCCTTTGAGCGTCTATTCTAAAGTCCGTATGACGTTCATCGAGGGCGAAATCTACTTCGAGCGGCGCGATCCGCATGGGGTGGACGGGACCAGTGTTCTTAAAACGAAGCTCGATACCAACAAGAAGACGGCTCCGCTGGCGGTTCGAGAAGGCATGAAGCGATACGCCATCGTGGGCGCGACGATCCACCCGGTGAGCGGGCCGGTGATCGAGGATGGAGCCGTACTGATCGAGGATGGCAAGATCAAGGCGGTCGGGAAGACGGTGGCGATCCCTCGCGACGCCCTGACCCATGTGATCGACGGCAAAGGCTTGCACGTTTATCCTGGCTTCTTCGACGCGGGCACTTCGATGGGCCTGCAGGAGATCAGCGGGATCGGGCAGATGGTGGATACAAGCGAACTTGGCGGCTTCCAGCCCGACCTGATCGCCGCGACGGCCATGCAACCCCAGAGCGAACACTTCCCGGTGTCGCGCGGCGGCGGCGTCTTGACGACTCTGACCCGGCCCACCGGCGGCACGATCAGTGGGCAAGCCTCGGTGGTGAATACCTTTGGCTGGACCACGGAGCAGATGGCGGTCGGCCCCAGATTCCTCACCATCAACTATCCTGGCGCGGGCACTCCATTTGGGTTCAATCCCGATCTCGCCTGCTGTTCTGATTTCGACCTGCTCAACGGTGAATATAACCCGTGGGTGCTTCCGCACAAGCATGAGGATGGCGACGATCATGAGCCGATGGGCGCTCTCCAAGGCGGTGGAGGCGGCCAGGGTGCGGGCTCTATCAGCGAGCTTGAGAGTTGGATCACCCGGGCAAAGGAGTATGAGGCGAAGAAGGGAACCATTCCCGTTGATCTGAGTTTGGAAGCAATGCTTCCCTATGTGAACGGTCAAGCTCCTGTGCTATTGAGGGTGCGGTCGGCTTCGTCGATTCGCAGCGCGGTGGCCTTCGCTGAGAAGAACGGGCTCAAGGTGGTCTTGGCGGGTGCGCCGGATGCATGGAAGGAAGCCAAGCTGTTGGCGGACAAGAAGATCCCCGTCCTCATCAACCCCGCCGGTCTCAGCACCCTCTCTGCAAACCTCCCGGTCAATGACTGGGATCCCTACGACACTCCCTTCGCGCTTCCGGCATTACTGAAGCGGGCGGGCGTGAAGTTTGCATTCCAGGGCGAGAATAATTCTGCCGCCTTCAACCTACCCGTGCGGGTAGGGCAATCGTGCGGATATGGCCTCTCCTCTGAGGCCGCGATCCGGGCGATGACCCTGGATGCGGCGGAGATTCTGGGAGTCGGTCAACTGCTAGGCTCGATTGATGTGGGCAAGATGGGCAACCTCGTGATCTCTGACGGCGACCCGATGGAGATGACCTCCAACATCGTCGGCGTCTTTGTGGCCGGCAAGCCGATTCCCTTGGAGTCTAGGCACACGCGGTTGCGGGATCAGTGGTCGAAGCGGCTGAAGGACTGAGACGGCCTTGCGGCATTACGGCATTGGGTTTGCGGGTTTCGGAAGAAGTCGACCCAACGCCGTAACGCCCGATGCCGCCATACCGTCACACCGTCCGCCATGCCACAATCCCTGGCAATGAGCGATCCGGTAGAGCGGGTGAAGTATGGCGGGGTGGGAGCGGCTTCGATGATCGACCTTTTGGCCGTCGCCTTCTCGCGCTGTGAGAACGACGCCAAAGACGCCGAGCCGACGGCTCGCCAAATCCTTCAACGCTACGACAAGCTCACCGCCCTCGCCGACGCGGGGGCGCAGGATTTGGGCGAGATCACGGGGTTCGACCCGTTCGAGGTCCTTCGCGCCAAGTCGCTGATCGAAATTGGACGTCGGGTGGGGAGTGCGGGGCGGGGGGAGTTGGATGAGATCGACGTTCCCGAGGACGTCTATCGACGGCTCAGTCACCTGCGAACCGAGAAACGGGAGCATTTTGTGGTGGTCCTCCTAGACTCCAAAGGCCAAATCCAGCGGATCGCCCCGGTCCACATCGGTACGGTCAACATGAGTCTGGTTGGGGGGCGGGAGGTTTTTCGGGAGGCGGTTCGAGATGGGGCGGCTTCTATCATCGTGGCCCACAACCACCCCAGCGGCGATCCCACGCCGAGCCCGGAGGATATCGACGTCACCAAGAAGCTGGCTGAGATTGGGAGGCTGCTGGATATCCCGCTGCTCGACCACATCATCATCGGCTACAACCGGTTTACCAGCATGGAGAGGAAGGGACTGATATGAGCGGGAATTGGGAGAATATCGTGGGCGAATTGAAGGAGCGAGCGCAGGGGATGCACCAGGGGCGGGAGGCGGGTTTGGTTCAATGCCGGGCTCTCATCCAATGCTCCTCCAAGTGCATCCGCCATATCCACCGCCACCAGTTTGAGGAGGCGGCCCGTTTACTAGGAGAGGCGAAGGCGATCGCCGCCAAGGCCCGCGAGGCGCTCCAGCCGTTCCCAGAGCTGTACCATGCGGGCTACCTGCAGGATGCGGAGAAGGAGATGGTGGAGGCGGCAGCGGTCTTGGCGATTGTGGAAGACCGCCCCTATCCCACACCCCAGGAACTAGGCGCCGGTCCCATGAGCTATCTGAACGGGATGGGCGAGGCGGCGAGCGAGGTTCGTCGCTACTGTCTGGACGAGATGCGGCGTGGCAACTTGGCTAAAGCAGAGACGATCTTGGTTCAGATGGAGACGATCTACGACGACCTGATCACGTTCGACTTCCCAGACGCCATGACCGGTGGCCTGCGTCGAACCTGCGACGCCCTCAGAGCCGTGATCGAAAGAACCCGAAGCGACCTTACGGCGACCGTGACCCAGCAGGCTTTGGTGGAGGAGTTGCGGGCGACGAGGGAAGGCTTGAGGAGCCGGGAGTCTTAGCCGAATCCCATGTGGTCTTTGGTCTTGGCGGCGGCGATGATGCAGACCGACGATCCGTTCCGAGGGGCCAAGTGGCTGACGGTTTCACGCCTGAGCCACGCCATCGAGCAGGCGCAGTGGATTTGGGTCCAGAAGCCGGGTGGACCTCCGCCTACCAAGTCCGGCGCTGAGGCTGGATTGGTGAGGCTTGCCCGCACTTGGGAGCTTGATGAGAAGCCCGATACCGCCACCGTTTCCTTTGCCGCCGACAACTCGGCGACGTTGAAGATCAATGGACGGGAAGTGGGGAGGTCGAACTCTTGGAGCCAGCTCGCGAAGTTCGACGTCGCCGCTTTTCTGGTGAAGGGGACAAACCTGTTGGAGGTCGAGGCGGTAAACGACCCGGGGTCGAACATCCTGAATCCGGCGGGATTTATCCTCGGGGCGGAGGCAAAGCTTCCTCAAGGGAGAGAGGTTTCTTTGCTGACTGATGGTTCTTGGACCAGTCCCGATGGGAAGGTGACCGTGGTTGGCCCCTACTCCTCGGAGCCTTGGCGTCTGGCCAAGGCCGACGTTCCTGCTCCCTACTTCCAGCGGGGTTTCTACATCCCGCCCATTTCGCTGATACGAGGTTTAACAATCATCCAGAAGGCCAGGATCAAGGTCGTCGGGATTGGCCACTACGACCTCTTCATCAATGGCAAACGCCAAGGCCAAGGCCGCCTCAACCAGCCCTGGTCGCAATACGACAAGACGCTCTACTGGCAGGAGTTCGATGTCACGGAGGATATCAAGTCGGGGGAAAACACGATCACCATTCAGTTGGCAAACAGCTTCTACCGCGTTGCGGCTCCGCCTCCCGGACGTTACACAAAGGGTGATGCGATGCCAGATTTCAGTGGCAATAATCCCTTTCTTCTCTATGTGGGGATGGATATCGATGCCTGGCGTAACGAGCGAATTCGTATCGTGAGCGATGAGAACTGGCGGTACTGGAACGGCTCCTATCGGCTCTCCCACATCTTTGCCGGAGAAGACTACGAGAACGTTCCGTTCGCGAAAATCGGGGGCGGCAGTCGGCCCGTGATCGTCGAGAGCCCCAAGGCCGAACTTCGCAAGATGGACTGGCCCGAGATTCGGGCCAAGGAGACTTGGTACGCCAAGGAGATCAAGAACCCCAAGCCGGGAGTTTGGACTTATGCGTTTCCGCAAAATGCGTCCGCCATCCTGCGATTCACTGTCAAAGGCAAGGCAGGGCAGACGGTGAAATTCCGCCCGTCGGAGGCGATGAACGAGCAGGGCGAAGCGGTGCAATTGAATCTGTGGGGCGGGGAAGCCTCCTGCTCCTACACTCTGGGGAGCGACCGGGCGGAACAGCATGAGTGGCGGTTTTGGTACCACGGATTCCAGTTTGTGGAGATGACCGGAGCCGTGCCCGCCGGGAAGCCGAATCCTGACAATCTGCCAGTGGTGCAGTCGCTCCAGATGGTGCATATCCGCACCGACAACCCGGAGATCGGCTCCTTCCAGACCTCCAGTGATCTCTACAACAAAACCCATCAGCTCATCGACTGGGCGATGAAGTCGAACATGAGCTACGTGATGACCGACTGCCCCCATCGGGAGAAGCTGGGCTGGCTGGAGCAGGTGCATCTGCTCTTCCCGACCTTCGCCTATCGATACGAGGCACAGGCCTGGTTCCACAAGATCGCGCGAGACATTCGGGATGCGCAGATGCCGGACGGACGTATCACGACCGTGGCTCCCGACTACCTGATGTTGCCTCCAGAGAACCCCTTCAAGTTCACGGTGGAGTGGGGCGCGGCGGGGGTGCTGATGCCTTGGCAAGCCTATCAGTGGTATGGCGATGAACGCTTCCTGAGCGAAAACTATGAGTCGATGAAACGGTTCATCGACTGGATATTTGCCAACTCCAAGGACGGCCTCGCTCCTCCTGGGCTGGGCGACTGGTACGACTATGGCCATGGGCAGGGGCCAGGGCCAAGCCGGTACACGCCGACTGACCTGACTTCAACCGCGACGTGGGCGATGTGCGTGGAGGCGGTGGCTTCGGCGGCGGAGATTCTTGGCAAGAGCGGGGAGGCTCAGGACTACCGGCAGAAGTGGCAGAGCATCAAACAGGCGTTCCTGGCCAAGTTCTATGACCCGGCCAAAAAGCAGTTCAAGAACTCGGGAAGCGTCCAAACGGGCCACACGATGGCGCTCTGCGCGAACCTCGTCCCGGAAGCCGACCGGGCCGCCGTGCTCCAGGCGATGATCGACGAACTGAAAGGGCGCGGCTACCAGCAGACTTCGGGTGATATTGGACACTTGTTCTTCATCCGAGCCTTGGCCGAGGCCGGGCGGTCGGATGTTTTGCACAAGGTTTATAGCCGGACCAGCGTGGGTTCCTACGGAGGCATCTTGGCGAAGGGGCTGACCGCAATGCCGGAGAGTTGGGATGCGTTGACCGTCGGGAGCAACTCGCTCAACCACTGCATGTTGGGCCATGTGATGGAGTGGTTCTACGGGTGGGTGCTGGGCATTCGCCAGGCTCCGGATTCCGTTGGTTGGCGGCACATTCTGATCGCCCCGGAACCAGGCGACCTCATCGACGCCAAGGGCGGAACGTCTACGGTGCAGGGCCGAATCGACGTGGAATGGAGGCGGACGGGACACGACTTCTGGCTTTCGGTGGAGGTTCCGCAAGGGGCGAAGGCGACGGTTGTTTTGCCCGTCAAGTCTGCGACCTTGAACGTCGATGGAAAAACCGTTCCCGCCAAGCCCGGCAACTTTGGACGCGCTTCGGTGGAAGTCGGGTCGGGGAATCACATCATTCGATTCGACGCCTAGGGACGGGTAACCTCCCGCCATGCTGACCGGCGCTTTGTTCAGCCTTGTCCTGATGAACGCCCCGATTCAACACCGCAACGGCTCGACTCTTACCGGAATCGATGTGTTGGCTCAGCAAGGGTTTCGACCTTTACTTGGCAAGCGGGTGGGGTTGATTACCAACCATACCGGGCTGGATCGTGAGGGGCGGCGGACGATTGACACCCTAATCGCGGGCGGGGTGAAGCTGACGGCCCTATTCTCGCCCGAGCATGGCTTTGCGGGAACCGAGGACCGGGGCGGGTTGGGGGATGTGGTGGATACGAAAACCGGCCTGAAGGTGTTCAGCCTCTATGGCGAGACCAAGCGGCCAACCCCCGAGATGCTGAAAGATCTGGACGCGCTGGTGTTCGATATCGCGGATGTCGGGGTGAGGTTTTACACCTATGAGACCACGATGGCTTATGGGATGGAGGAGGCAGCTAAGGCCAAGATCGCCTACTTCGTCCTGGATCGCCCGAATCCGGTGAACGGGTTGCGGGTGGAGGGGCCGCTGTTGGATGAAGGGAACATCTCTTTCGCCGGCTATCACCCTGGTACCCCGGCGAGGCACGGCATGACGATGGGCGAACTGGCGCGGATGTTCAACGCCGAGCGAAAGATTGGGGCCAACCTGACGGTGATCGAGATGAAGGACTGGCGGCGGAGCGACTGGTTCGACTCCACCGGCCTCGCCTGGGTGAACCCGTCGCCCAATATGCGAAGCCTGAAGGCCGCGATCCTCTATCCTGGAGTTTGCCTCATCGAGTTCGCGCCGAATATCTCGGTGGGCCGGGGAACGGATTCACCCTTTGAGCAGATCGGCGGGGATTTCATCAAAGGGCGCGAATTGGCGACGTACCTCAATGGGCGGAAGCTGGCGGGCCTGAGGTTCTATGCCACCAGTTTCACTCCCACCGAGTCGCGGTTCAGGGGACAGCATATCGAGGGCATCCGCATCGAGATCACAGACCGAGAGCGGGTGGAGTCGGTGCGCCTGGGAATCGAACTCGCCTGCGCGTTGGAGAGGCTGTATCCGAACAAGGTGGACTGGTCCACCGCCAAGAAGCTGATCGGGAGCGACGATACGGTGAGGCGGATCGACGCGGGCGAGGACCCCTTGGCGATCATGAAGACCCTGGAGGGGCCGCTTGCCGAGTTCAAGAAGATACGCGCGAAGTATCTGATCTACCGTTAGTGGCGCTAACCTGGATTATTCATGGCAGGTTAAAATCGTGCGCAGACTGCATCTCCATTGTCGAACTTCAGTATCGGGATCGACCGTATCCCTTCGGTGGCCCTCTGTGCTTTTCTGTGGTTCTTGCAATTGGCTGGGGATGAAACCACCGAAGACCGCCGAGGATCACCGAAGGATGCCGAATGCCTAAGTGGATGATCAAGAATTATCCAGGCTAAGGCGGTGGAATGGCGTCGTTGTCTCTTTGCCTGTAGGTGAGACCGATTTCGCCTGTCTCTTTGGAGCCTTTGCTGTAAACGCGGAAGCCTGCGCCCTGCACCTCATATTGAAACGGCTCGTTGGCGAGGGGGTCGTGCCTTAGTTTTTCGTCAACGGCCTCGGATAGCAATGTCGGCAGGCGGTCGTGCTCCCACTTGAACTCCACGACCGCCGCGGCGAGGCCGATGAGGCGGATTTGGGTTCGGTTGCGGACTTCATGCCGTCCCAAATTGGCATGAGGCCGGGAGAAGCTATCCCGGAGGTATGCGGCAAGGTCGGCGGTATTGCGGATGGTGGATGTCTCGGCTTGATGGGAGTGCTCGGCGTCAACGAACACGCCCCACTCAGACTCAGGCCTTTGGTAGAGGGCGGCCAATTGCTCGCGGAGGCGGTCGGTCAGCCGGACGCACTCAGCGATGGCTTGTCGCCGTTCGGCAGGGGAGAGCCGCTTGACCATTGCGGTGACGGATCGTTGAATCTCGGAGCCCTCCTCGGGAGCGTCGGCAGAAGCGGAAATGGCCGCCACCTGGGCGGTGAAGTAGCTCTCGGCAAGGGCGGAGTTTCTCTCGATTAGCCGCAGGGCTAACGGTTTGCCGGTGAGAAGCTTGACCGACAGGGAGTGAATGAGTTGCGCGTCAGGGAGGGAGAGGTTTGGGAGGACGCTTTCGATGAAGGCAAAGACGTTCTCGTGGATGATCACGCCGATAAAGCGACCCAGCACGGAGCCCCCGCCGATGTTGTGCCCCAACGTGGCGGCCTCAACCAGCAACTGGGTTCCCCGGCCCGATTGCCCCTCAGCGAACGCAACGTAGCTGGCGGCGATAAGGAGCGATCCGAGCGCTGGCATCGGCCGCATCTCGGGGAATCTGTCGTTCCAATCCACCTTGACGCGGGGATCGAAGACGGGCTTTTTGTTGCCTCGCGCGACCAAGTCGATGGCTTTCCCGCCGAGCTTGACGGCCTCTCGGCGGAGCCCAAGGATGTTGGAGGCTTCGTGTTTCTTCGCAAGCTGGTACTCGGGGCCTTGGCTCTCGATCGTTTGGCGAATCCGGTCGGGCGTGGCGGTCAGAAGGAAGGAGATCTGTGGATCGCGAACGATGTCGCAGGCCATCAGGTATTCCTCATACCCGTTGTTGCCAGTCGGGTTGGGGATGATCTGCTGAAGCAGGGAAGGGCCTTGCTGGGCGAGCGCGAGACAGGCGACAAAGAGCGTGACCACGCTTCATATCCTACACCGGGAAACTGAGTCCTCGAAAAATCGTTGGTTGACAAAACCCGCTTTTCGGCCCTATATAGGTGAGGGGCGCGGAAATCGGAAGCCAAGTCGGTATCCAGACCGTCGCTTCAATCAAGCAATCAAGCAATCAAGCAATCAAGCAATCAAGCAATCAAGCAATCAAGCAATCAA
>CAZCSP010000004.1:186655-191486 GCA_964501275.1 uncultured Fimbriimonadaceae bacterium
CAATCAAGCAATCAAGCAATCAAGCAATCAAGCAATCAAGCAATCAAGCAATCAAGCAATTCGTTGTGTCGCTGTGCCGTTGTGGTAAGGCCTGTCTCTTTTAAACCATCAAGGAACAAAGACACGAAGGAGCGCAAAGTTCGGCGACACAACCTTGGCGTCCCTTTGCGTCTTCGCGACTTTGCGTGAAAAAGCAGTTTGCTAAGATGGAGTTCGTGGGGAGAGGAAGACCGAAGTGCCGCCATGCCAAAAAAAAACCTCTATGTGTGACTTGTAGCAAAAAAAGCACGAAAATCCCGGTTCATTTGAACCTAACCCAACTGCGGATTTTTGAACCTGAGATTGGTCGCGTTTTCTGAAAATTTGAACCTGAGAATCCGTAGCTGAACAATGCCATGTGGAAGCGGTTCGCAACACCCGCCTACGGAGGCGTGGGGTCGTTGGAGCCGGTGGGTTGGCGGCGGTAGCGGAAGGCGATTTCCCCGGTGGTTTTGGTGCCTTCGCTGTAGACGCGGAAACCATTGCCCTGGACCTCGTATTGGAACTTGCCGCCGTTGGCGGGATCGAAGACTCCTCTCTCACCCGCCACCTCCACCAGGCTATTCGGCCAACGGTCGTTCTCCCACCGGAACCGGATCACCGACCCGGCGAGGGCGAGGAGGCGGATTTGGGTGCGGTTGCGGACTTCGGCGGTGCCGATCTGGGAGAACACGGGTGTAAACGACTCAACCAGAAGATCAGCCAAATCGTTATTCGACCGAATCTGGATGTTTGAGAAATTGGGATCATTGTCGCCAACGTTGTCATCGGTCCATGTGGACTCAGGTTGTCGATAGATAGCCAACGTCGTCTCTCGCAGGCGGCTCAGCTTTCGCTTGGCCAAATCCGTTACTTGCCGCTTGTCTGCGAGGGTCATCTTCGCAATATGGGATTGAGCGGACTCTTGCGTTTGGCCAGTGCCGATAAAGTCTATGTAGTTATCTCGATGATCGAAGACGACTTCCATGCCCGATGCCATAAATGCGAATTCGCGCTCCAAAGAACGCACTGCCGCAGGAGGATTGAGGATCAGCTTGGGAGCCAGATCCTCCATCATCAAGGCGTCGGGTCGGGCCATGTTGGGCAGGTGTTTCTCGAATGCGGCCAGGGCTAGCGCTTGGATCGAGACGCCGACAAGCCGAGAGATCAGGACGCCATCGGTCAGATTCTGGCCCAGGATCATGGCGTCGCAGAGGTACTGGGTCCCTTGCTTGGTGCGGCCCTCGGAAAAGGCGACATAGGCTCCGGCTACGGCGACTCGCCCCAGGCCGCGCATCCAGGCGTACTCCGGGAAAAGCGTATCCATATCCATCTTCGTCCTTGGATCGAAGACCTGCTTCTGGTTGCCCCGATGGAGTAGGTCCAGAGCACGTCCGCCCAATTTGAGGGATTCTTGGCGAAGTTGGAGGATCGTGTAGCTGCGATATTTTTTCGCCATCTCATACCGCTGGCGGCTCGGCAACTCCTCATCTACCTTTCCAGCCCCGCGCTGGCTTTCGTAGCTGCTGATGATCTCCTCGAACAGAGTTGGGCTAGCGGTGGCCAAGGTGACGGCATCCGAGTTTCGCACGAGATCGCAGGCCATCACATACTCCTCGTAGCCGTTGCGCCCCGTAGGATTGGGAATGGTCTGCTGAAACAGGGACGGGCCCTGTTGGGTTAGCGCGATGCAGGCGACGAGGATAGTGACCATATTGAACCTCCTATACGCAATCAGAGGGATATAGGTTTCTCGCTACTTGCGAGTGCGGTGAACTCGGATAAATGTGCGATGCTCTACCGCGGATGGATAATCCCTGGCTTTGAAGAACGCATCGCGAGAACCTGCCTCTATTCGCTCCACCATGCCAGTTGCGGCCTCGATCCAGTAGGTTCCCACGACGTCGGGCTTGGGTTGGTTCGCGGTTTGAACGGAGAACGCGACCTTAAAGCAAGGCGTACCGCCTTCTGCTTCGGGACCGAGATAGGTGAAGGTGGTAAGGGCGTCAAGATGCGGCCCTCCAATGTATGGATATCGTCGCGTCCAAGAGTCTCCGGGACGGACCTGGTAGCTGGGATAAATGAAGGTAGCTTTGCAACCGACGTTCCATTCTATGGCCAAATTGAGGCCGAACGCCCAAGTGTCTTTCAAGTGGCTTGGCCGAGCGTCCAATGAGTCGCCAAACCTGTTTACGGCGAAGGTCTCTTGATGGATGAATTTGGTGTCCTCGACCATGTTTGGCGGCCTTTCTTCGATAGGGAAGGCTACAATTGCGGCGTGTTCCGCCTGATTGTGTCGCAGAAGAGTGGTGAGGCCGTCGGTACGGGAGACAACCTTGATGGAGACTGCCTGACTGGATTGGTAGCGCAAGTAGGTGCCGGTTTTGAACTTGAACCAGCTTCCGCTTTCCACAGCATAGGTGTATTCCTCGCCAACGGTTGGTCGAAAGTCGATCTGGACTGCGGCCGCTAGCAGTATTGCGGGGATGAGGCCCATGTTTCTGTTATTGGCAACTCTTGCTCGCTACTTCTGTCTGACCCACGCAATGACCGGGAGATGGTCGGATATCCAGCGGCCTTGGAGTTTGTCTTGGGCGATCTCGGCTTTCTCGACCGTCCAGCCGTTGTCGGCGAACACATAGTCGATCTTGTCCGCGCCGACTTCCGGCCGCCAGCCGTTGAAGGTTCCGATGTTTTTGGCATCGGGATGGAGGGTGCGGAAGGTGTCGGCGAAGCCCTTCGCCTTGACCGTCGCAACTACAGGGTTGTCTTCGCCCACATTGAAGTCGCCGGTGAGGAGCACGGGGTCGGTGGTGCTGCGCTCGGCGATTCGCTGAAGGATCAGAGCGACGCTCTTCTCCCGACTGGGCTGGGATTGGTGGTCCAGGTGGGTGTTGAAGAAGTAGAAATGCCGCTTGGTCCGCAGATCCTGGAAGTAGGCCCAGGTGCAGATGCGGGTGATGTTGTTGCCCCAATGCTTGGAGTTGGGCACGTTGGGGGTCTCGGAAAGCCAGAAGGTGTCAGACCGGAGGACGCGGAACCGGCTGGCGTTGTAGACGATGGCCGAGAACTCACCCTTGGCCTTCCCATCGTCCCGCCCCACGCCCAGGCTCTGGAAGTTGGGCAGGGCCTTGCGAATCTCCTCCACCTGAAAGTCCAGCGCCTCTTGCAGGCCGATAATGTCCGGCTTGCGCTTCTTGAGGGTCTCCAAAGTCTTGGGCTTGCGCAACTCCCACCGATCCTCCCCGTCATTGGCGGTGCCGAAGCGGATGTTGAAGGACATCGCCTGGAAGGCGTCGGGGGTTTGGGCGGTAGCGGCCAAGATGGTGGCGCAGACGAGAGCAAGCATGGCTTAGGCTACCACGGGCGAAAATGCCGCGACGCCTGACCTCGCTCACAGCTTTCAGCAGTTTGCGTTATCTGACCCCTTCGTGGTCGGGGGACTGGATGGGCCTAGCACCAAATGAAAATTGCCTTAGAATGAAGCATGGATCGGGCTGACAGTTGGCTTCGGCGAACCTACTATCGATGGCGGTTCGGGGTGGAGAAGGGGCAGGAGTTGTTTGAGGAGGATCTGCGCATCCAAGAGTCGCCCGTCGCGCCCAAAGACAAGCCCATCGACCTGAGCAACCCCGCGCAAATGGCTTGGCACCGAATTCGCGAGGCGCAGAACGAGTACATCATGCTCCGTGAACGGGCCGTTCAGCAAATTACCAAGACCGTTCGGATCAAGTCGATGGAGGAAGGGTTGCTGATTCGGCTGAGCCACTTGAACTCGGAGTTGGAGGGGACAGGTGAAGGCGAACGGGCCAAGATCGAAAAAGCCATCCGGGAGACTCACACCAAACTCGACGAGGTCGGGCGGGATAAGGGGCGGGCGATTGCCGAAGTGGATTGCTTAAAGGAGCAGCTATCTCGAATGGAGACTGAGATTCGGGAGAAGACACACCAGCACGGCCTCAAGTATGGCTTTCCAAAGGGACCAGCCAGTTTGTAGCCTGTAGGTGTGGGAAGAGTTCCACGATCTGGTCCGCATCTAGTCCCGGTAGGGTCATAATCACTTTCTTGCCATGATCCTGGAAATCTCCACCACCCACCAGCCGGCGACCGACCTTGGTTACCTGTTGCACAAGAACCCTGGGCGGGTTCATGAAGCTGAAATGAACTACGGCAAGGCGTGGGTGTTCTTTCCGGAAGCCGATGAGGAGCGGTGTACGGCGACTTTGCTTTTGGAGGTGGACCCGGTCAAGTTGGTTCGGGGGCGGGGTGGGCCTTCGGGGGAGGGTGGGCTTTTGGCGCAGTATGTGAACGACCGGCCCTATGCGGCGAGCTCCTTTCTGAGCACCGCCATCGCAGAGTTCTTCTCCACCGCGATGGGCGGGCGGAGCAAGGAACGGCAAGCCGTCGCCGACACGAAGATTCCCCTGACCGCCACCATTCCGGTCTTGGGCTGTCGGGCGGGGGAGGGGTTGATCCGGCAGTTCTTTGAGCCTTTGGGCTACGAGGTCTTGGTCGAGAATCTGCCCCTGGACGACCAGTTCCCAGAGTGGGGGCAGGGAAGCTATTTCCGAGTGACCCTCAACGCGACCTGCTTCCTCAAGGATCTGCTGGCCCACCTCTACGTCCTGATCCCGGTTTTGGACAACAACAAGCACTACTGGGTGGCCCAGGACGAGATCAAGAAGCTCCTCCTGCGCGGCAAGGGCTGGTTGGAATCGCACCCTCAGAAGGAGATTATCACCCGCCGCTACCTGGCGCATCAAAGGAACCTGACCCGCGAGGCGCTGGCGCAGTTGGTCGAGGAGTCGGACGA
>CAZCSP010000005.1:0-179385 GCA_964501275.1 uncultured Fimbriimonadaceae bacterium
CCCAACACCCAATGCCCTAACGCCGGTTGGCGAGGGCGAGGCAGAGGAGGATGGGGATAGGGATAGGGATAGGGTTCATGGTGTCCTCTGGCGGTTGCTACATTCTATTGCATATCGAGCCTCAGGGCTACAAGGCTATGGCGGGTGGGAGTCTGAGGTAGCCGCGCCCTGAGACAGACATATTTTATTGCTACTTGTGAATACTCCGGATATCTTCATCGATACTAACCGCCTTCAGTATCTTCGCTTCTAAGTCACTTGGCAGACTTTTAATGAATGCTCTCGACTCACTGTCAAGTATATCTCTATCCAACCAATAAGGATGTGCCCTGCGAATGACAATGCCCCCTATGCTTAGTGGCGCAACAGCTAAGGTCAGACCATTTACAGCTAACTGATAGTACAGGCGCCCTTGCCACGTATCTTTTCCGACAAGCTCAACAACCTTCTTTAGATCATCACAAATTTCTAGAAGATAGTCATGTAAAGTGTTATTGAGCTTCAATATTTCCAAGTCAGATTCGGCCATCTTCCAATGGCTTGGCCATTTCGAGTTCAACATAATTTGCATCCTTACTCGTCAAATACAATTTTTTTGCCTCAGGGCGCACATGCCACTCACCCCCCCTCCGGCCACAAAACCGCAGCCCTGAGGCTAGATCGCCAAGCCTGTATCCTCATTCCACAAGCCGTCCTCCCACATCTTAGCACTGGACCAACGATACTCCCAAGGCAACTCGACATACCCTGCGTGAACCGGATTCCAGTGGACGTACCGTATCGTGCGGGTGAACATCCCCGGCGAACCCACGACCTTTCCGCGAAACGAGCGTTGCCAGAAGGTATTCCCGTTGAGGCCGACCTGGTCGGAGAAGGCCGCAACCTCTTCCGGCTCCAGCAACGGAAGAACCCTGGCCGAAGCGCGGACCTTCAGCGCTCCCATGAACGAAGTTGGCCCTCGGTTTCGCGGCATCCGAACCACCAAGTGGATGTGGTGCGGCATCACCACGAAGGCATGGAGAACGGCCCGCATCCGCCGACACTCGGCGATGATGGCCGCCTGCATGGCGTCGCGAGGCGCCTCGCGGGCGAAGGCGTGGACGAAGTCCAAGACCGTAGTAGTTGCAAAGATACAATCTCCCGCCCCACCCCGATTCACCCAATGCCGCTGTCGAGCCGCACAAACATGATAAAAGGATAAGCCTCAGGGCTGCAAGAGCCAGCAACATACGCGCCCTGAGGCAGAAAAACTCGAAGGCTGTAAAGATGAGACAATGTCACACTACAATCACCGTTGCTTAGTATCTATATAGAAAAGCAAAGCTACAAATAGGGCAACAGGGACAAGTGCGAGAAGGGTATAGATAGCACTAAGAGTGTTAGCCCAAACCATAATTGGCACTACGGACAAAAAGACACACAACACCTGAAGCCAACCCTGGCCCCTGAACCTTTGCGCAAAGAAGACACAAATACCGCCTATTACAAAGCACGGAATCAATATCATCATGTTGTTTTTGCCTCAGGGCGCACATGCCACTCACCCCCCTCCGGCCACAAAACCGCAGCCCTGAGGCTAGATCGCCATGCCTGTATCCTCCTCCACAAACCACCCTCCCACATCTTAGCACTGGACCAACGATGTCCGTTTATTGCTACATTCTATCGTATATTTAGCCGCGGACTGCGGTTTGGTGGGGCGGGGTAGGAGTCTGAGGCAATCAAACACTCGTGGGCCGCTCCCTCTCCACCAGCGCCTCCTCGATAAACGCCTTAAGCCGCTCGTCTTCGCCAGGCAGAGGGGTCTTCTTGGGTTTGCGGTAAGCAAAGATCCCAGCCATCACACCGAGCCCGCACAGGTACAAGAACCAATCCCCCAGCAACCGATAAAGCGTCGGCCCGCCCAGTGCCACGCTGGTATAGGCGGCTTGCTCGCCCGGAGGCAACTCGGCCACGATCCGGCCTCGGCCATCCACCGCCATGGAGTAGGCGTAGCCGTCGGCGCGGGCGATGGCGATGCCGTTCTCGGCGGCTCGGAAGGGGGTGAAGGCGGCGTGGATGGCGGCGATGAAATGGTGAGGGGACTCGGGGTCGATGGTGGGCAAGGCCATCGCCGTCACCCCTGGCAGCCGAGCCGCGTCCCGCACAATCGCGGGATAGCAAGAGTCGAAGCAGATGCCGAGCGCGATCCGGCCTTGGGGAGAATCCACCGCCACCGCCCGATCTCCCGGCGTATGCATCTGCTTCTCCCCGCCAAACAGCTTCCGCTTAAAGTAGCTCTCCGATGTCCCGGTAGGCGTCACCACCGAGGCGACGTTGTGGGGCATCGGCGCGAATTCGTCGTTGTAAGAGGTCACGATCGCCGCCCCGCCATTCTTGGCCGACACCTCCTGCAATGGCCTGGTATCGCCCCCGGTCGCAATCCCCAAGCCGCCAAACTCAGGCCAGACGACCACGGTTTGAGAGTCGCGGGAGGCTTGGCGATGAAGCAAGCCCAAGCTTTCGGCGTCGGTCTTGTCGGTCTGCACCAGGCCAAACTCAAACCCCTGCTCCTCTCCCCTGCCCAGGATCGGCTGAAACCCAACCATCAAGATCAAACCCACGCCCGGAACCGCCAGCTTCCGCCACTCCCGCGCCCGCAGCGCCTCCGCAATCGCCATATTCGCGAGCCACACCAGGAAGGAAACCAGCCAGATGCCGCCGAGCGAAGCTACCCAGAGAAGGAGGTGCTGCCGATACTGGGTCAGCGCGAGGTGGGCGGGGAGGATGATGAGCAGGCTGGCCTCCAGCAAGACCGCCAGCCCTGCAAACCACCAGTGCGGCTTCCGCGACCCCTTGTCCGCCCAGAAAGCCAGCAGGAGCGACACCACGAACCCAAACAGCCCGCACCCGGTGACGATCCAGCCGTCCTCGCCTCCAAAGTGCTTGCTCGAATAAAAGATCCCCGACTTCACCAGGTAGGCGGTCGTGAAGAGGGCCAGCAAGCCTCCGACAAAGCCAAACAGAAACCCCCGGCCCCGGACCACGACCATCAGCGGCACAAACGCCACCCAACCCAGGAACCAATAGTCGGCGGGAGGCAGAGCCAGGCAGAACAAAGCGCCACTGAGCAACGACGCGGCCGCGAAGATCAGAGCAAACTTCATTGCAGAAAGGACGCTCAGCCCCGCCCCAGACGTTCAGCCGCGAACATCCCGCTCAAGGTCGCCATCGGCAACCCTGCCCCCGGCTGGACCGAGCCGCCGCAATAGAACAAATTCGGAATCTCCTCGTCCCAGTTCCGATTCGGCATCATTCCAAACAATCGATGACACTCATCCGGCCCATAGAGCGAGCCCCGATAGTTGCCGTGCGCTTCCGCAAAGGTGGCCGGAGTCTGCACCCGCTCAAAGTCCAGTTCGGACTCAGAGAGCCCAAACCCAAACCGCTCCAAGGTCCCCATCACCCGCTCCCGCGCCAACTCCTCCAACTCCTCCCAATCCAAGTGATCCTCCAGGGCAGGCGAGGTGGCGACGGCGAAGAGGTTGGAGCATCCGACAGGGGCCGTCGAGGAATCCTGAAGGTGGGTTGCGTTCAGGTAGACGATGGGCGACTCGGGGAAGGATCGACGGCGATACAACTCCTCGAATCCAGCTTCAAAATCCCGAGGCACCAGTAACGTGTGGTGCGACAGCCCCTCCACCCTCCGCCGAACACCCCAGTGGAGGGTGAAGTAGCTGAAACTGGGCCGCTCCGAGAACTCCCGCCCCAGCCAACGACCCGTGGTATAGCGGTCCACGTTGCTGATCACGGCATCGCAGGGAATCCGATCCCCCGCCCGAACCGCCGCCACCCTTCCCTTCTCCACCTCGATCCCCTCCACCCCAACCCCAAACCTAAACTCCACGCCAAGCTCAACCGCCAACCGCTGGAACGCCTCAGGGATCGCCCCTACCCCGCCGACTGGGTAATAGACGCCTTTGGCAAGCATGAAATAGGGAATGAAAAACGCTCCGGGGGCAACCGAGTCGTAGGTCTGGCCGCCATAGCTGGGGAAGCCGTAGAAGAAGGCTCTGAGGAGGGGATGCTGGAAGGTCTGATCGACAATCTGTTTATAGGTGGTGCGGGGGTTGGCGAAGCGGGCCATGGAGAGGAGTCGCCAGTCGAGGAGTTTCCCGGGCTGATCGTAAGGTTTCCTAAAGATCGATCGTTCGACATTCCTAACGACCTTGTCCAGCTTTTTCATCAACCCCTTGAAGGCCGATGAATCGCCAGGAAAGCGTTCTTCGAGGAGGGCAACACAGGCATCGCGGTCGGCGGGGAGATCAAGGACTGGCTCGCCTTCGAAATAGACTCGGGAAAACGGGTCGAGACGTTGGAATCGGAGGTACTCCTCCATCCGCTTCCCGGCTCGTCGGAAGACGTCCTCGTAGATTCCCTTGAGGATGATGATGCTGGGGCCTGGGTCGAGTTTGTAACCTGGAAGATCGACTCGGGCAGCTTTGCCACCGGGCAGCTCGTGCTTCTCCAGAACGAGAACGTCGTGCCCTTTGAGCCGAGCATGGATGGCGGCAGACAGGCCTCCCATTCCCGCGCCGATAACGACGACCTGCTTCTTCAAGGGGTTAGCTGGCGGACAACCGGGATTCTAAGCTCTTCGCCTTTCTCTCCAGTTCCTCCAAGGAGTCGCTCAGTCGGCTGTAGACCCGATCCGGCTGCTCCTCCTCAACCATGTGTCGAATACGACTGGCAAGCGCGCTTACGCCGACTCCTACCAAAACACCCAAGAGAAAGGAAGTTCCCGACTTCACCTCTCCGTTTTACCTTAACGGGCTAAAAGCAAAAGGCCCGTCCCTTTCGGAACGGGCCTTTCTCAACCGTGCGCTCTTATCGAGTGACCGTCAAGAGGGCGGTTGCGTTATTGCCTCCGTAGCTGGCCGTCACGTTTGTCGCCAAGGTACGGGATACCTTGTTGGTCGTGACAACTTGGCTGAAGGTCGTCTGCCCGGCAGCCACGGTGATCGTAGCAGGCAGATTGACGATCTGCGGGTTCGGCGTCTTGCTCAAGGAGACGACGGCTCCTCCGGCCGGGGCCGGCCCATCGAGAGTGATGGTCATGTTCGTAGTGAACAAACCTCTCACCACACTGGGAGTGAACGAGATGCCTGAGACTCGCGGAGCCCTCACCGTGAGGTTCGCCTGGTGAGTATTTGAATTACCGGGATCGTCAACCTTCGCCTGGATACCGACTACGCCGGTAGCCGCCACGCTAACGGTAGTGACCGGGAACTGGGCGGAGGTCTGCCCAGCCGGGATGACAACCGGGTTGCCGCCATTGACCGTCACCGCACCCCTGTTGTCCGCACCGGAAACGTGGAGGTTCGTCATGGCGAACGGCACTCCACCTGCCGGAGCCGGACCGGTCAGGGTGATCGTCAGGGTCGCCCCATTGCCACCCAGAACGCTGTTCGGGTTGACGCTGATGGTGAAGTCGACCGGATTAATGGTCAGGTCGCGGTTGATCGGAGCGCCGCCTCTCTCGGCGGAGATCGTGGCGACCTCCAGAGCGAGGACGCCCACCGTTCCAATCGTGAAGCTTCGCGACGTATTGTTGGCCGCTACCAGAATCTGGTTGCCGGGCGTGTTCGGATCCTCGTCGGGGATGTTCACGCTCGGGCTGGCCGAACTGATGTTCACGAACGCTCCTCCCGGAGGTGCGGGCTGGTTCAGGGTCACTGTACCGGTCGTGTTGGCTCCACCGTTAACCGTGGTCGGGCTGAGGGTGAAGTTCGAGAGCGCGATGTTGTCGATCAACAGGGTCGCGTCTCGATTGGTCGCATTATAGGTGGCTCGAATCACCGAGAAGGTGTTCGCCGGAACGAGGGTCGTGACCACCGTGAAGGTTGCCGACCGTTGGCCTGCCGGAATGGTAACCGAGGCCGGGAGACTGCCAATGAACCCAGGGTTCGTAATGGCGCTCAGGGCGATCTCGGCACCCGTGGAGGGCGCGTTTCCGTCCAGAGTAACCGTACCGATCGCCGAGCCGCCGCCGGCCACTCGGTTGGGCACGAAGGACAGGCTATCGATAATGGCCGGCCGAACCACCAGAACCTGCGTTCGGGTCTTGCCCAAGAACGAGGCGCTGATATTGCCCTGTTGCTGGGTATCGACCGTCGAGGTCTGGATTTGGAAGTTAGCCGCTTGCTGACCTGCCGGAACCGTTACGGTGTTGCCACCGGGGAAGGAGATCAGATCGGGATTGTCCGTCGTCAGAGCCACTTCAACATTCTGCGTAGCGACCGCGAACAAGGTCACTCGACCTGTACTTTGGTTGCCGCTAGGCACCGTTGTTGGGTTCAAGATCAACTGGTTCAACCACGGGTTGACGGTCAGGACTCGAATCTGGAAGCTGCCCAGATACTCCGCCTTGACCGACACCTGGGTGGGGTCGATGACCGGGCTGGTGTGAACCGTAAAGGTCCCCGTCGTTTCGCCAGCCGGAATGGTAACGGTCGTCTGCCCAACCGGACTACCCGCACTCAGCGATGCCGCGGTGGTGCTGTTCAGAGTGACCGTCACCGCTACACCTTCTGCCGGGGCCGGTCCGCTAAGGGTGATGGTGCCCGTAGAGGTCTGCCCCAAACCGCCAGCCACCGATGATGGCGCGAGGGTTAGGTTGGAGACAAGCGGAATATCCAATCGGAACCGGAAGAGGTAGCCGTCACGAACTCGATCCACACCGTTGATGGTTGGTGGAGTAGTAAACGGAGTGTAGCGCGAGCCGTATGGAACCGAGTCGAACGTCGTCGCACCAGGGCCGTTGGCGTTTTCAATGACGGACTTGAACGCAAGCGATGTAATGAACCCAGCGACAAGCCCACCGTTGGTCACGTTGAAGGCCGTTCCGCCGGTCCCCGCTGCGTTGGGGCGGAAGTAGAACCGACCGGAGTCGCTGTAACCCATCACCCACACGTCGCCAATTCGATCGACGAACGGGGCATAGGCGACGTCATCCAGGTTGCCGCCAATATAGGTGCTATAGAGTCTGGACTCAGCCGTCGAGTCGATGATGGTCAAGAAGCCATCCGTTGCAGGCAAGTCGCCTGGGCCAGGGAACGTATTTGCAGCGCGAAGGGCGTCAGGTGTTGTGACGATCGTCCCGGAGGTGGATCCTGTCACAACATTGGGATCGCCAGGAGCACCTGGAGGATCAGGGAACGTTACCGTGGCATCGACGATACCGGTAATGAAGGCGAAGCCTCGTTGGTTGACGGCAATACCCAAAGGAATAACCGGACCAGTCGTGGCGAGGTTGGTGCTATAGACAAGTTGAGATCCATCCGTCGTGACCTTCGTTACATACACGTTCGGTGCACTGGTAAACAACTGTCCGAGGGTACCGTTCGTTCGGGGAAAGTCCGCAGATCGAGCAACGCCTGTTACATAGGCATTACCAGATTCATCCACCGCGATACCGCCAGCCTGATCGTTGCCATTGCCGCCAAGCAATGCCGAATAGATAACATTTCCTGCCGGATCAAACTTGGCGATGTAAGTATCGCTGAATCTCAACAAGCGGTTAAAGACTCCCGCCGTCGTCGGGAAGATGGGAGTAGGCGCTGTTGCAGTGTTTTGCACCGTGTCCGAGACGACGGTTCCCACGATAAGCATGTTATCGGTGGAGTCCACCGCTACAGAGGAACCTGTCACAATCGAGGTGCTGTCGGCAATCACGCCGGTTTGCCCGAAGGCCAGGCTCGGAACCGTTGACCCTGGGGCGCCAGAAATCTGCGAACCGGTTCCTCCATAGAAGAACGCAGCCGCTTGCGTCAGTTCAAAGCCGCTCTTTGCGGGCGCTATGCTGAAGCGACTTACAAAGTGCGAGGGATTTGCCGCCGGAGCGCCCGTGCCAGGCTGAGCTGCATTCGCATGGCCAGAAAGAACCAAGTCTCCCGAGACCGGCGCAATGGCAAATCCGGTCAAGACTTCGGTAGCAGCCGCGCCGCCATAGTAAGTTGAATAGACAGGGACGAGAACCGAAGCGGTGTCCTTCCGGAAAGCGATCAGGAATGCGTCGATCGTACCGTTTCGCGATGCCTGGAAGGGGGTGACTCCGTCAGGAACCGGAAAGTTGGTGGAAGTGGTCTGACCAGCAATCCACACCACATTGCCGGTGGGATCGATGGCAATGAACTTGCCGGTTTCTCGGCCGTTGCCGCCAATGAAGGCCGCGTACTCGTGTACGTAAGCGTCACCGCGAAGCTTGACGAGGAACGTGTCGGAAGCGCCGGTAATGTTGACGCTGAACGGCCCGAACAGAATCGGGAAGTCTGGAGCCTGGGTTGAACCGGTGAAGTAGACGCCTGCGTCCGCATCGGCGGTCACGGCTCGGACTTCGTCGATGCCCAAGTCGCCACCGTAGTAGGTGCCGTAGACGATCGGGTCAATAACGAGTTCAGCGCTCTTGTCATAAGCGCCAAGGTCGAACGAGACGATGTTGTCTCTGCCGACTTTGAACTTCGCGGGAACCTGAGCCTTCTTGCCGTTACGGACCTGATAAGCGTAAAGTCCACGGTGCTCGAACGAACCTTCCTTGGTACCGAGAACCAGCTTGCCACTGGCATCGACCTTCACCGAGTCGGTTCCTCGGAACTTCATCTTGATCCGATCGGAGTTTGCGCCGGGCGAAACGACCAGGTCGTACCGAGGTCGATCGTTTTCGTTATAAAGCTTGAGATCAATACCTTGATAGATCGACGACAGTTTGACCTGCTTGTAGGCGCCAACCGTCTTGGTGCCGCCTGGCTGAACGAACTGCGTCACCGTCGGCAGTTTGTCGCTACCTTGGTGGCTGAGAGCACGGCCGCCGACGAAGGACATGTCGATCACTTGACCTTTCCTGATCGTCTGATCCTTCTCTTCGAAGTTTGCGTAGTATTCGGTACGCAAGCCTTCGCGGGTCACCCAGAGGTTAAGGTTGGGCGTCTGCGAAAGATATAGCGCCTCCTTATCCCACTGGCCACCATTCTCCATGAAGGCAGAAGCCGTCGACTTCATGCTCTTCTTCAAAACCGCTTTGTCAGGCTTGGTTGAATCGGGAGCGGCTTTCGCCTTCTGAGCCGTCCCCTCCCCAAACGCCAAACCAGCCGCGTTTAACTGGAGCGTTCCAGCACTCGCGGTAGAGACTGCGGCGATGGCACCTAGCCACGCGGCAAATCTCATCGGAAGACCAATTTTTCCAATCACAGACGCATACACCTCATTTACGGTATCAGGCCATTGCCTCGACGGCTCCCCATATCTCCCCAAGGAAACCGACATAGCTTCAGGCATTTTAACCTAGTTCGACCACGATACACCACTATGCTATCAAAGTCGAGCCAGTTTGAAAACCCACCTGCCCTAAAAAACAGGGCGAATCACGTCTGATAGGACGCGACAGGATGGCCCGTTCGTTCTTGGAAATGACGGGCGCGGGAGGGAAAAGGGTGCGGCGGGACGGCGTGGGGCACTACGGTGTTCCGGTTTTGCGGCTTCCAATTTCTACTTCCCGTAGGTAGATCTGGCGGCGGTCGGACCTGGAGGTCCAACCCACGGAGGCCCGGACGTGGACGTCCAGGCTACAGGGTTTGTGGCTTGCGACGGCGGCACAATGCATCCGCCGCCTACAGGTTGTGCGACTTCCGGGTTTAGAACAGTTCCGAGAGCTTGCCCGTGCTGTTCCCCAACGTTTCGATGCGAACGCCTACCCGGTCCAACATCGACAAATACAGGTTATTTAACGGGGTTTGGTTGGGATAGACCATGTGTTTTCCGGGCTTGAAGGTGCCGCCTCCGCGACCCGCCACGAGAATCGGGAGATCGTCGTGGTTGTGGCGGTCGCCGTCACTGATGCCCGCGCCAAAGACGATCAGGCTATTGTCCAGCAGGTTCGAATCGCCTTCTTTGGTCTCCTTCAGGCGGCGCAGGATGTAGGCCAGTTGTTGAGTTTGGAAGAGGTCGATCTGGCGCTTCTTCTCCAGCTTCACGGGGTCTTTGCCGTGGTGCGACATATCGTGGTGCCCCTCGGGGACGCCGATGAAGCCGAAGCTCCGGTTGCTGCCATCGTTGGCGAACATGAAGGTGCAGATGCGGGTCAGGTCGGCTTGGAAGGCGAGAACCATCATGTCGCCCATCAGGCGGATATGCTCGCCGTAGTTGGGCGGAATGCCGACCGGCCTCGTCGCTCCGGCCAGGGCCATCTCTTTACCCAGCTTCTCCATCTTGACGATGCGCTCCTCGATCTCGCGGACGCCATGGAAGTACTCATCCAGTTTGCCCTGGTCTTTCTTACCCAGCCTCGACTTCAACCGGGCCGCATCCTCCATCACCATGTCAAGGATGCTCTGATTGAAGAGGTCGCGGCGAGCCCGAGACTGGTCCTCGCCCGCCTTATCGCCATTCCCGAACAGCCGCTCGAAGACCAATCGGGGATTGACCTCTTTGGCCACGGGCGTCGCCTCGGAGCGCCACGAGATGTTGGACGAGTAGGCGCAACTATAGCCCGAGTCGCAGTCCCCCGCCATCGCGCCACGCTCACAGCCGATCTCCAGTGAGGCAAAGGGTGTGCGGTTGCCGATCTGCATGGCGGCGACCTGGTCGGCAGAGATACCGTTGCGGATGTCTGATCCCGCAGTCTTCTTGGGGTGGACTCCAGTGAGCCAGCATGCGGTGGAGCGGGCATGGTCGCCGGGGCCGTCGCCGAGGGCGTTCGCATTGTGCTGAGTCAGACCGGTCAGGATCGAGAAATCGTTGCGCAGGTCCTTCAGGGGTTCCAATAGGGATGGCAACTCATAGCCACTGCCCGCCGCCGTTGGCGTCCAGTGCTTCATGCTGACGCCGTTCGGCACGAACATAAAGGCCATCCGGGTTGGAGTTCCAGCCTTGCCGGGAGTCTGGGCGAGTGCGCTTAAAGGGGCCATCCCTTCCAGCATGGGCAGGGCCATCGCGGTCCCCACCCCTCGGAGGAATGTTCGTCGATCGATCGGTTTATCCAACATGGTCTTTCTGAATTAGTTAGTCTGACGTCTTTTGAAGGGATCGCTATTCACGATCGCGATGACGAGCGCGGAAAACTTGTAGCCGGACTTGGCGGTCTGGTCGGAGATGGTATCGACGTGGCACTTATCGGCAAAGCCTACTCCCCTCCCCAGGCCATAAGTCAACATTTTTTCGCTGAGCGACTTCAGGAACTGGCTTTTCTCCTTCATCAAGAGGCCCTTCAACTGAACGGGACCAGAGAACTTGGTGCCGTCGGGCAGGACTCCCGAGGAATCCACCGGGACATCGCCTTCCGCTGTGCGCCAAGCGCCGATGGCATCATAGTTCTCCAATCCGAAGCCAAGCGGGTCCATCTTGGAGTGGCAGGAGAAGCAGTTGGGGTCGGATTGGTGGACGAGCATCTTTTCCCGGAGCGTTTTCGCGGAGTTCACCTGGTGCTCGTCTTTCAAAACGTCCACTCCTGGGGGTGGCGGAGGAGGCGGGGTGCCCAAAATCTGCTCCAGAACCCAGCGACCGCGTTTGGTTGGCGAGGTGCGGGTGGGGTTGGAGGTGACGGTCAGGACGCTTGCATGGCTCAAGACGCCGCCTCGATTCGTTCCCGCCAGGCTCACTTTCTTGAACTCCGGCCCGAACGTTCCGGGGAGGCCGTAGTGCTTGGCGAGGAGATGATTCACATAAGTGAACTTACCGTCGATGAAATCCAACACCGAACGGTCGTTGGCCACCACGTCGTTAAAGAACAGCTTGGTCTCCTGAGCCATCGCCTCTTTAAGTTCCTTGGTAAAAGTTGGGAACTGCTTGGGGTCGGGGTTGGCGTTCTCCAGGCGGCGGAGGGTCAGCCATTGCTCCGCAAAGTTGTCGGCCAGCGCCTTCGCCTTGGGGTCCTTCAGCATCCGCTTGACTTCCTGGTTCAGAATGGCGGGCTTGGCGAGGGAGCCGTCGCCCGCCAGCATCATCAGGCGGTCGTCGGGCATGGAACTCCAAAGGAAGTAGGAGAGGCGGGTGGCGAGTTCGTAACCGTTCAGGTTGCGGGATGCGCCGGGGTTGGTCTTGGGATCGACTTCGGCGCGGAAGAGGAAATAGGGGGAGACGAGGGTAGCCTGGACGCCAAGCTGGATGCCCCGCTCGAACGGCTCCTTGTACTTGACCGCCAAGTCGAAAATCTGCATCAATCGCTCGACTTCTTCCGGCGCGGCGGGGCGTCGATAGGCTTTGGTGGCGAAGTTCGTCAGGACGCGGCGCGCATAGTCCCGTTCTTTCCCAGCCGGAGGCTCGCCGGGGATGATGCGGCGGTGACTGGCGGGGAGTCTGGCGGAGCCATCCGCCGGACCAATGATCTCAATGTGGTCGATCCACAAGTTTCGATCTCGGTTTCCGGCGGCGTTGTTGGGTTGGTAATAGTCGTTGATAAAGGAGACCGACACCTTCAGCTTGCCACCCTCGGATTGGAAGGGAGCCTCGTAGACTTGGGGCGCACGGCGCAACGCCGCGACGTCGAACTGCTGGACCGACTTGCCGTTCACCGCCAGCACCATCCTCGCGTTCTCCGGCCCGGCCTTGTCTTGGTAGGCCCGCACTTTAAATCGATAGGAACCCTGGGCAAATAGGTGATCGAAGGTGATAGAGCCCGGCGAGAAGAGACCGGCGAACTCGCCGTCTGTATTCGCGCCGTACTCCTCGGCCTGGTAGGTGATCGCCTTGGGCCCGGGGGTGAAGATTGCCTGCTTGGAGATATTTTCAGCCGCCGTCAAGTACTTCTCCATCAACAAGGGCGAGATGGAGAGAACGTCGCCGATGTTGTCGAATCCGTAGCCCACGTCGTCGGATGGAAAATCATCGGCGGGGCGGATGTTCAGGCCGGTCAGGTCGCGGATGGTGTTGTTATACTCCTCGCGATTGAGGCGTCGAATGGTGACGCGGCCCGGCTCGGCGAGTTTGCAGTCGGCGGAGATCGTCCGCTCGATCCACTCTGAGACCGCTTGCCGCTGGGTTTTGGTGGGGGCAGGCATGCCTTTCGGGGGCATGGAGCCGGTAGAGATCGCCCTGGAGATCCGCTCCCAGGTGGCTAGGTCGGTCTTTACGGAAGCCTCGGTTTTGAATCTGGCAAGGTTGATCCCCGCAGCGGCGCTGTTCCCTTGGTGGCAACTGATGCAAAACTTGTTGGTGACAGGCAGGATGTCTTTGGCGAAGGTCGCGGCCTTGGCCGGAGCAGCGGACTTTGCCGGAGTTTTCTGGGGAGGTGAAGTCTTCCCCTTTTGTTGAGTGGTTGCCGATGCGGCGACGAACATCAGCGACGCGGCCAAGCCGGCCACTCGGTAGTCCGAGATAAAACCACTCGTTCTGGAAGACCCCATTCCATCGCGCACGGCGCGTTTAGCAAAAAACAATGACACGTCCCTCTCTCATTATAGGACGCCTCGGTGGGCCTCGTTTGACGGGTCAATCTACTTTTCTGTTGGAAAGCGCTGCGCTGAGGTTAACCAACCATCCTCGTAGGTGTCATTCATATTCGCCAGAAAGCCCTCGGAAAGACCCATAGCCGGAGCCTGGAGCTTGCCCAGCTATACTCTGGCTTGCATATGAACGGTTTCTCTATTGGAAAGGTCAAGGTTGAGAACCCCCTCCTCCTCGCCCCGATGGAGGACGTTACCAACCTGCCCTTCCGCCTCATCGCCAAGCGGATCGCCAAGCCAGGGCTGATGTTCACCGAGTTTGTGAGCGCGATGGCGATCCACTATGGGGCGGTCAAGACTTACCGCAAAATGCGCATCCATCCCGAGGAGCGACCCCTGGGAATCCAGATTTTTGGCGGAGAGACGGACGTGATGGCCGAGACCGCCCGGATTGCGGAGGAGATGGGGGCCGACATTGTGGACATCAACATGGGCTGCTGGGTGCCCAAGGTCTGCAAGACCGGCTCCGGCGCGGCGCTGTTGAAGGACCCCGATACTGCCGAGAAGATCGTGGCCGCCGTCGTGAATGCGGTGAAGGTTCCGGTCACGGTGAAGGTGCGGGCCGGGTGGGACTACTCCCTCTTCGCCGCCCCCGACCTCGCCAAACGTTTCCAGGATGCCGGAGCCCAGATGCTCACCCTCCACGCCCGCTTTGCCAAACAGGGCTTCGAGGGAGAAGCCGACTGGACACTGATCAAACAGTTGCGCGAAGCTGTAAAGGTGCCGCTCATCGGAAACGGCGACGTGAAGACCCCCGACGATGCCCGCAAGATGGTGCGCGAAACTGGGTGCGACGGCGTGATGGTCGGTCGCGCGGCGATCTCTAACCCCTGGGCTCTCAGAGATATCCAGTTGGGTCTCCGGGGACTCCCTCCTGGGCCGCCTCCCACCCTGGATGAAAGGATCGCGGTAGCTCTGGAACACCTGCGCCTGATGGTGGCGAACGAGGCGGAGGCAGATAGCTTTGAAGAGGCGCTGGAATCGGAGGGCTTCAAAGAGGCGGAGCTGAGAGCCTGTCGAGCCCTGAGAGGCCAAATCCCGCTCTACATCAAAGGCGAGATGGGGGCATCGGTACTGCGGGATCGTCTGACCCGATGCTCGACGATCGGCGAGTATGAGGCGTTGCTGTTTGAGTTCCAAACGGCGGCGAGGTTGCGGGTTCCGGTGGCGGTTTAGAGCCGGAACCGTTGTCTTCTGATCAAAACTCGTATATCCTTCAAGTGTGAAATGCCGTTTACTTGGTCTTTGGTTTATCCTGGCAATCACCGCCAGTTTCCAGTTCGCGTTTGGAGATGGCTACAACCAAACCGTGATCTTGCCTGGGTGGACAGTTGAAACGAGCGAGCGCGAACTCCCGCATCGTAAGCCTACCAAGTATCCGTTGTGGAATCTGATGGATGGAAACCCCAAGACGACCTGGGTTTACGGCGCCCAAGATTATCCCAAGCCCATCGTCAAATCCGACTCTCTGATTCCCGGCTACTACTACGTCGCGTTCAGACCCGACCAACCGGCAATGCTGGATGAACTCAGGATCATGATCGGCTACAACAAGTCCCGCGACCTCTACTATCGAAACAGCCGCCCCATCGAGATCGCCATCTTTGACGAGTTCCCCTACACCTGGGGAGAGCCGCCTTCCAAATTCCGAGTCAAGCCGGTCAGACGCCTGCATCTGAGCGATCAACCCGGCGACAAGTCGATCAAGCTACCGAAGAAGCGGTACTCCGCGCTCTATGTCGTCTTCACCACCATCGCCAAAGGAGCGATCGACGACTTATGCGTTTCCGAGATCACGCCGCGCATGGGCGGTGTGAGAGCCATACCGACGCCAAGTAGCTTTCTATACACTCCGGGGACCGGGGATGACTGCGGTTGTGGGGCATCCTTGACCCTGACCACAAGGTTCGGAAAGAAACTGGCCGTCGCCAACAACGAGGATCCGAGATACAGCTTCAGCCCCAACGGGCGATTTCTGGCCGGATTCAAAGCCAACTCCAACTCCACCAATATTTGGGTCTATGATCTTAATAGCGGGCGCAGGCTGTGGACAAGGACACTGTCCAAAGGGAGACGAGCCTATGACCTGGTGTGGACGAAGAGCGGCTTGACTATCCCTTACGGCAAATACGGGCCAGCCACCTTGAATTCTCAATCCTGGATACCTCTTGGCAAGTTTGTTTGGGTCTCAAAACCTTAATCGGCGATGATGGAGGTTCTGGTTGCGGTTTAGATGTGGTTGATGGAACGCATCAAATGAGTCCCCAGCCAAGGCCCCATCCTCATCAAAGGGAAAGGACTTTTAACCTTACGCATACGAGCTACCCGCCACGACCCCGAGAGCTTCTCTCCTAGCCGTTCGCTCCTTGGCCACTTGTTGCTCGTAGCCACTGGCCCGATGGGCGGCCAGGGGATCGGCAGGCATGCCCTTGAGCGTTCTCCAAGTGGCCAGTAGAGGGCGCACGTCCGTTGCGAAGGCGTCCTTTAGGCAGTTCTCGGCGTCCAGGATGTTCATGGTGATCTGGGCGTTGCCTAGCTTCTCCAAATCCACCAGTTGAGCCTTCAGGAAAAGCTCCTGCGCCGTCGTGATCGTCTGGATCATCGCCTCGATCTTGGGCTTTAGGTTATGAGACTGATCGACCATGTAGGCGATATGCCCCGTCTCCAGGCCATGCTGCTCCTCCGCCAAACGGATCGCGAGGAAGATGCGGAAGACGGCGTAGGGGTCGATGGAGCCGAGGGTCAGGTCGTCGTCGGCGTACTTGCGGTCGTTGAAGTGAAACCCGCCCAGCATCCCCTCATCCAACAGGAAGGCCACGATGTGCTCGATGTTGACCCCCTGGAAGTGGTGTCCGGTGTCCACCAAGACCCTCGCCCGAGGCCCGGCGAACTTGGAGAACGCATAGGCCATGCCCCAGTCGGCGATGTCGGTGTGATAGAAGGCGGGCTCAAACGGCTTGTACTCCACCAGCATCTCCATCTCCTCCGGCATCTGATCGTGCCACCGCTTGAGGGCTTCCTGCATCAGTCGCTTGCGGCTCAGGATGTCGTCTTGGCCGGGGTAGTTGGTGCCGTCGGCGAACCAGAGGCTCAGCAGATTGGAGCCCACCGCTTTGCCGATTTCGATGCACTGGCGGATGTGCTCGTCGGCGTGGGTTCGGGCGTCGCAGTTGGGGCTCGCGGCGGATCCGTACTTGTAGATCTGATTCTGGAAAAGGTTGGGGTTGATAGAGCCGATGCGGACCCCGTTCCGCTCCGCCTCTGCCTTAACCTCCGCCGGGTCGACTTCCTCTTTAAAATCCCACAAGACATGGACAGCCACGCTGGGGCAACAACCGGTGAGTCGGTGGACCGTCCCCGCGTCCTGCAACTTCTCTTCAATGGTTGAAGCGGCGGCGGGTTGGAGGAACTTGCCGAACCGCGTCCCGGTGTCGGCGTAGCCCCAACTTGGGGTCTCGATTTGGAAGGCGTCTAGCTTGGCGAACAGGGCATCTTGATTCATGGGGTTTAAGATTGCTCCTCCATTATCTGACGGAAACTCTCGCGCAGTTGGCTGACCTCGCCTCCCGCCTTCTCGATCTCGTCCAGAACCTTTAGCATTTGGCTCTGAATGAACTTGACATACTCGTTGGATAGGCGATCTGAGAGTGGCCCATCCTCAGCATCGATGGCGGCGGAGTACTCGTCGTCTCGCTTGGTTTGGCCCTCCAGAAGCTCCAGGTAAGCCGTATTCAACGCCGAGTATTTGGTCGGTGGATTGAGCGCTTTGATCTCGGGTATCAGAGCTTTGAACTTGGCGTTTTGCGTTCGGGCATGCTGTGCCAAGACTTTGTACCTTTCGCTTTTGGTCAGGCCAGTCTTGTCCGGTAACTCGGCACTAGATACCTCCTGGGCGACCGCGAAGTACTTCTCGCAAGAGACCTTAAAGGCGTTTGCATACTCCTGTTCGGTCATCGCTTTGGAGCAGCCAAGCAAGCTCGCCAACAGGCCGATCAATAGGAAAACGCGGACCATATCCTCTATTGTGGACCCAACCCGCGGGTTGTAACCGACCGCCTACTCGTGAATACGAATTCTATGTCCCCATTTAAGCGTACAAACAGGCAAAACCTATTGTGCAAAGACCACAAGGCGACTATCATCTTCACTAGCGAGACAACTCGCGCAAACAAAGAGACCTGCATTTGGGCGGCATTGTCCCATCCCTTCCACAGAAAGAAAGATTAGCCGCCCATTTTTTCTTCAATGGCTCTCCTTTCCTCATCCCCATCTGGGTGTTGTGATCGGCGACAAGGGCGGTGGACATCACATGCCTCTAGCTTGGTCTATCCTGCCATCCGGCAAACTACCAATCCAACATTCGCCGCATTTGAGCTAAGGCTTCGGGGAGTTCCTTTTCATGATCCCCCCAGCCGCACTCCAAACTCACCCTGCCCTTGTAATTCAACTCCCGGAGCCGTGCGAAGAAGCCTCTTAGCTCGACGGCCTCGGCTACCTTCCACGTCCTGGTCTGGTCTCCGAGGTGGACATGGGCGGGAATGGTGGGGAGTTCACTTTGCCAGAAGCCATGATCGTCGGGCATCGCTCCCGGCTGATTCAGGATATGGAAGGAATCGGCGGTGTAGGCGACGCCTCGGTAGGCGAGCATTCGCGCCAAGTCGCCCAGGAAACAACCCACATTGGTCTCCTCGGGTCGTAGCGATTCGGGAGCGATAACCACCTCATGTTCCACCCCGATCCGCGAACACAGGTTGGCAGCGTCGAGAAAGTCGTCCTCGGCGGCATCCAGATCGTATCCGGCAGGAGATCGCCGCGCAGCCCCGCTCCCGATCACCATCACCTTGACCCCCGCCTTCGCCGCCCGAGGAATCACCCGCTCGGCATAGCCCCGAATATCCCCCTTCTCCGGCCCGACCAATCGCAAGTCGCCGTGGATGAACAGATTGGTTGCTTCCACCGCAAGACCATCGAACTGGGAGTAGTCCGGCTCATCCACTCCCGAGAACAACTGCCCCGCCGGAAGTTCCACATAGTCAAACCCCGCTGCCATCACCTGGTGAGCTTGGTTCAGGTTGCAACAAACGCCGAATTTCATAGTTGTTTTAAGGGAATGAGGGAGTAATGCAATAAGGGAGATCGAAACACGGCGTCATGGTGAGCGAGAGCGGCCCGAGTGTTTTGTTGGGCAGAGCGCTCTACGCCGCGAAGTCGAACCACCTCACCTACTTGTAGGTTGGGAAGAGACTACGAACGGGTGGGGTCCTTCGACTCGCGACGAGCAATCGGCCTAACTACAAACTTCTCCTTGCTCGCTCAGGATGACGCCGTGCTACTGAGAAAGTATTTATAAAAAGACATTCCCTAACTGCCTCCGTCCCTTTTTCCCTGGCATCCCCTACTTCTGCGCCTTCACCCAGCCTTCAAACGCCTTCACCTGTGCGGCGGCCGGCTTGGGCATCCCCTTGGGAGGCATGTGACCTTCTTTAACCTCTTTCAGAGACTTTTTCAGCACCGCCAGATTCTTCTTGGCGTCGGCTTCAGTCTTGATTTTGGCCAAGTCCACCTTATCGGGCGAGTTTGGTCCGGTGTGACAGGCCAGACAGCTCTTCTTGATCAGAGGCTGGACGTCTTTAACAAACGTCGGCTTGGAGGGTTTGGTCTGGAAACCGACGGCAAAAGCCGAGAGGACGAGCATCGCAACGACAACACGCTTCATAACCCCCGCACTTTATCACAGAGACGGTCAAATGGGAATACGAGGCTGCGGGAAAATCTGTAGGCGGCGGATGCATTGTGCCGCCGTCTCCGCCGCAACCCCCCAGGTTAAAGAAAAATGTAGCGTTTGGTTGGAAGGAAATCTGTAGGCGGCGGTTGCATCGTGCCGCCGTCTCGCCGTTATCCAAAGAAGATTTCAAGCAACATCTCCCTTCTATCCTCCCCCACAACGCCCGTGTATGGATACTCCATCGGATCGTCGACCAGTCCTGCTCTCACTGGATTCATGGCGGTATACCGTGCCTGCCCCCTCCAATCTTCACCCGACCGAACGATGTGATCGTAGAAGTTCTCCTGAAACTTGCCTGACGCCTTCAGCATTGTCAACAAGATGCCGCCTCTGGTTTTGAACTTCTCTACCGGCGTTAAGGTGTCCGCATGGTCCGACATCCCTTGCACCATGAGATGCAAGTGGTCCGGCATGAACGTGTAGATGGGGGCTCGACAACCATGCTTGGGTATCTCGTCGTGAAGGATAGCTTCAAGACCTCGCACTGTCCTCTAGTCCGTGAAGAGTCGCATCTTATCTTGGACGCATACCGTGTATGCCACCGTTTTCCGGCCAGCGTACTCTTCCCGTGGCAACCGGTGTGGGCGACGGATCCTTTGCATACTGATACATTATTCACCGTTTGGATTGGTGACAAGCCTGCGGCGTAACGGCGGCACAATGCATCCACCGCCTACAGAATGACACCTACGCCAGTGGATTAATGACAAGTCTGCGGAGTGACGGCGGCACAATGCATCCGCCGCCTACACAACGGCCGTTGGGCCAGTCAGCCACCCACCCCCCCCAGGCGGTCCCGACCTTCGTCCCAAAACCATCACCCTCACCCCCGCCAACTCTGGATCGCCCGCAATTTCGGCCTCGATTTCGGCTGTCGTGGGGTCGGTGTAGTCGCCGTCGATCACCAGCATGTCAAATTTCTCCGCCCGTAACGTATCCAGAACCCCCCGATGGTCCGAAGTCAACTGAACCTCATACCCCTGCCGCTGGAGATTCACCTCGATCAGGCGCAAGATATGCCGCTCGTCGTCGCAAATGAGAACTCGGGCCATGAGGTTATTTTAGACGGCGTTGCGGGGGAACGGTATTGTAGCATGGCGGCATTACGGTCGGATCGCGAACCTATCTGCGCCCATCTGTGTAAATCTGTGGTTCCTCAATGCCATAACACCGCAATGCCGAAAAGCCGTCTCCCGAAGTAAACTCCCTCCCAAACCGACAGGAGACAACGATGCCTCGATACCATGCCCTCGGCCAATTGCCCCGCAAGCACCACATCCAATTCCGACAGCCCAATGGGAAGCTCTATACCGAGCAACTCATCAGCACCCACGGGTTTAGCGGGCCGATGTCTACCACCTACCACATCAACCAGCCTACCGAGGTTAGCTCCTGGGAGGACATGGGCATGGTGCAGCCGACGTTCTTGGAGTCGGAACCACTCCATCACCGCCACCTGAAAACCCGCCGGATGTCTCCCAAGGGCGATGCGGTGACCGGGCGGATTCCGTTGATGGGCAATCGGGATGTCATCTGGTTCCAGGCCAACATCGCCGACCAGATGGACTACCTCTACAAGAACGCCGAGGGCGATGAGATCCTCTTCATCCACAACGGCTCGGGGCGGATGGAGTCGATGTATGGGGATGTGCCGTTCACCCCGGGCGACTACATCGTGGTGCCGCGCGGAACCATTTACAAGCTGGTTTTCGACGAACTCCCCGTCGCCATGATCGCCATCGAGAGCCACGGACAGGTCACCACCCCCAAGCGGTACCGCAACGACTACGGCCAGTTCCTGGAGCACGCCCCCTATAAAGAGCGCGACTTCCGCCCGCCGACCAACCTCGTCACCCATGACGAAACCGGCGAGTTCGCGGTCCATGTGAAGGCGCGGGGGCGGATGACGAAGTACGTCCACCCCTACCACCCGTTCGACATCATCGGTTGGGATGGCTACGTCTTCCCCTACGCCTTCAACATCAACGACTTCCAGCCGATCACCGGCAAACTCCACATGCCCCCGCCCATCCACCAGACCTTCCAGGGTGCGGGCTTCGTCATCTGCTCCTTCTGTCCCCGAATGCTCGACTACCACCCCGAAGCCATCGTGGTCCCCTACAACCACTCGAACGTAGACTCGGACGAGGTCCTGTACTACTGCAACGACAAGTTCGGCTCCCGCAAGGGGATCGAGGAAGGCAGCATCACCATCCACCCCCTGGGCATCCCCCACGGCCCCCAACCCGGAGCCACCGAAGCCAGCATCGGCGCCACCAAGACCGAAGAATTGGCGGTGATGCTGGATACCTATGCGCCATTGAGCCTCACCAAAGAGGCGCTGGAGATCGAGGATCCGGGTTACTGGGAGAGTTGGAAGACGGGGCGGTGAAGGAGGGCGTTAGGCCTTGGGCATTCGGTGTTAGGATAGTCGGAAATGTCCATGCCTAACACCGAACACCCATCGCCTAACACCTCCCCTACCTCGTCTCCACCACCAACGTCACCGGCCCCTCGTTGCAGATTGCGACCCTCATGTCCGCCCCGAACTCGCCGGTGTATACCACCACGCCTAGTTTCCTGAGTTCGGCCACAAACCGCTCAAATAGTTCCAGCCCCTTCTCAAAGCCCGCCGACTCGGTGAAGCTGGGACGGCGTTGGCTGGCGTCGCCGTAGACGGTGAAGTTGGAGACCGCCAATACCTCCCCCTCGACCGCCGACAGGGCCAGGTTGATCTTGCCATCGGCGTCGTTGAAGACCCTCATCCCGTGAATGCGGTCGGCCAGCTTCTGGGCGTCCTCTACCGTGTCGTCCCGATGGACCCCCACCAAGGCCACCAGCCCCAATCCCATCTGGCAAACCAACCGCTCCCCAACCCCCACCGCCGCCGAAGAGACTCGCTGAACTACTGCGCGCATGGGGGAAAGATACCTTTGGGGAACGGCGTTGCGGTGTTTCGGTATTGCGGCATTGGGCAAGGCGGATTGGTCCGATAAGTCAGATACGTCAGGTCAAAAAGCCGTAGAACCGCAACACCGAAATGCCGCAACGCCCCACCTACTTGGAAGCCGTCCGCCCAAACATCCGCAGAATCGAGATCACGTCCGTGAAGTTGCTGATCTTGGTCATGACTTGTTGAAGCTGTTGCGTGTCTGTCACGTCGATCGTCACCTCGATTTCCGCCGTGTGGTTGGGGAGGGTTTTGATTTTGGCGGCGGAGACGTTGGTTTTGGCTTCGCCGAAGATCGTGCTGATGTCCATCAGGAGCCCCTGTCGATTCACGGTAATGATCTTCACCGCCACCGCATACTGGCTCCCATCCGGCGGCCAATCGTAGTGCAACAGCCGCTCCGGCTCGTTGGTCATGTAGCTCATCGCATTCGGGCAAACCCGACGATGCAACATGATCCCCCGCCCCCGTGTCACATAGCCCACCACCTCGTCGCCGGGAATCGGGCTGCAACACTTCGCCCGATTCACCATCACATTGTCGATGCCGCTCGTGACCAGGGTGATCTTCCCTTCTTTGGTCCGATTGACCTCGATCCGGTCCGCGCTGGGAACCTCCTGGACCGTTCCCCGAAGCTTGGAGATAATCCCCTGCACCGAAGACAGCCCAAGCCCAACCCTCGCCAAAACGTCGGTCCCGTTCTCGCATCCCGTGATCTGGGGGGCCAATGCGTTCAACTTATCGTCGCCTAAGAACTGCTTGGGGTCCAAGCCTATGGACCGCAACTCTTTCTCCAACATATCCCGCCCCCGCGAGGCGTCGTCGGACTTGCTTACCTTGCGGAAGTGGGCGCGAAGCTTATTGCGGGTGTGGGCCGACTTGACGAACTTGAGCCAATCTGCGCTGGGGGAGGCGTTGGAACGGGTGATGAGTTCGATCACATCGCCGTTCTTCAGCACCGTGTTCAAAGGCACCAGGCTCCCATTCACCTTCGCCCCGATCAAAGTCATTCCAAGCTGGGTGTGAACCCGGAAGGCGAAATCCACCGGGGACGACCCCTTGGGCAAGTCGATCACGTCGCCCTTCGGCGTGAAGACGAACACCTGTTCGCTGAACAAATCCGTGGAGATGGAGCGAAGGAAATCGGAGGACATCCGAGCGTCGCTCGACCAGTCGAAAAGCTGTTCGCGGAGGTTCTTCAGCCTCTTCGTCTCATCCAGCGAGGCCTTCCCTTCCTTGTAGGTCCAGTGCGCCGCCACGCCAAACTCGGCCACCTGGTGCATCTCCATCGTCCGAATCTGCACCTCCAATGGCCCCCCATGCGGCCCCAACACTTTGGTGTGGAGCGACTGGTAGCCGTTGGGCTTGGGCTTGCCGATGTAGTCGTAAAACAGGCCGGGGATCGGAACCCAGAGGTCGTGGACGATGCCCAGCGCCACATAACAGTCGGACGTGTCCTCCACGATGATCCGCAGGGCGAGCAGGTCGTAGATCTCCTCAAACTTCAGCCCCTGCTTCACCATCTTGTTGAAGATCGAATACAGGTGCTTGGGCCGGCCACGCACGTCCAAGAGCGTCAACCCCTTCTTCTCCGCCCGATTCTTTAGCTGGACGATCGACTCCGCCAACTCCTCTTCCCTCTGCCCCCGAGTCTTTGCGACCAGTTCGCTGACCTGCTGAAACTCAGCGGGATGCAGGTGCTTGAAAGCCAAATCCTCCAACTGCCACTTGATCTGCCAGATGCCCAGGCGCGCGGAGAGAGGGGCGAACACGTCCAGCGTCTCGTTCGCAATCCGGGTTCGCTTCTCGGGAGGAAGAGCGTCGAGAGTTTGCATGTTGTGCAGGCGGTCGGCCAGTTTGATGACCATCACCCGAAAGTCGCTGGCCATCGCGAGGAGCATCTTGCGCAGGCTCTCTCCCGCCCGAGTCGCCTCCGCCGCCGCCTTCTGCCGCTCCGACATCTCGGAAACGGCCCGAAACTTCAGCTTGGTGACGCCCTCCACCAGGCTCGTTACATCCTCCCCGAAGTGCTTAGTGATGAACTCCGCCGTGTACTCGGGGTTGTCCTCGATCACGTCGTGGAGGAGGCCTGCGCAGATGGTCTCGTCGTCCATCCTCAGGTCGGCCAGGATATGGGCCACGGCTAGTGGGTGGAGGATATAGGGTTCGCCGCTCGATCGCTGCTGTCCGGCATGGGCCTGCTCGGCGATGAAGTAGGCATAGCGGATCTTTTTGATATCCGCCTCATGCCGCTCACGACGAATGTGCTCGAGCAACTCATGCAGCTGATCGGGCTCCTCCCAGTCGTGACTAATCTCATAGGCCGCTACCATCGGGACCACTCATCCATGTTGGCCTGCAAGCGGCGCTGCTTGAAGGTTATTCAGTATATCGCAGGCTGGCACAGGGCGATTGGTTTTAGGTTTTAGGTTCCTAGGTTTTGGGTTGAAAGCAATCCCCTCCAACCTAAAACCGAAGAACCTAAAACCTAAAACCCTCCCCCTACTTATCCACGTCCAACGGATGGATCGACCGGCCGTCGCACTTGCAGATGTCTCGATCCTTGAATCCAAACAGGGATGAGAAATCGAACGGAGGCGGGGTGGCGGCTCGATTGGTCTTGCCAAGGATGATCTTCTCGATCTCCGACCGCGACTCCTTCAGGTGAAGTGCGGTCATCCGGTCGGTAGTCTTCGGCAAAGCCTTATCGATTCGCTTGGCCAACCCGCGCAGCGCTTCCTTCACATACAGCTTCAGGTCGTTGTCCGCGGTGGACTTGGCGTCCATGACCGACAGGAACGTGCGCTGGATGTTTCGACGGTAGATATCGATCTTCGGTGACGCCGTGCCCACCTCGGACCACACGCCCGACGTCAGATCGTCCACCAACTCGCTCACCGTATAAGCCCCCGCGCCCTGCTGGGCTTCGATATCCATCAGCCGACGAACCCGACCATCGCTCAGCAGTTGGTTCAGGATCAGGTTGGCGGAGGCGGTGGTCAAGTTCACTACTCCCTCCGGCTGAATCCGGTTCAGGATCGAACGGTCCACCAATTCCGGCTGAATTCGCAACCCTTCGTTCAAAAGGAAGCGCACGGCTTGTCGTTGCTTGGCGGCATCCACCGGCTTGAAGACCTCGCCTCCACGACCGGCCCGATAGTCGGTCTCGATGATTCCCCCGACATTACGGACCACATGGAAAAGCTCCATCGTCCGCTGGCCCATCAGTTCCTGGTGCATCTGTTGCAGGTAGCCGTAGTCGCCGCCAAACTCCGAAGTCGCCGGAATCAGCAATTTGGCGATCCGACGGATGTTGGCCAGGCCCATCTTGCCCGCCTCCACCGCATCCGACCCAATGTCCTCGCTCTGAGTCGTCGGGTCCTGTGGATAGAGATAATTGCCGAAACGCAGGTAAGGGTTGGTCACTTGGCGCGCCGCGATGCGATCTAGCTCCGCAACCTCCTGATCCGGGTTGCTCGCATAAATCGGCTTATAACCCCACTCGATGGCGAACTTGTCGTAAGGTCCAATCTTCCCGATCATCGGCACGTTGTCGCCCGGCTGGGCAACGTAGTTGAACCGGGAATAGTCCATGATCGACGCACTCACGCCGTTGGCCGCCACGAAATCGTGGTCGCGAAGCTGGGCTACGGAGTACCACGCACTGGCCTTGAAGTTGTGCTCCAAGCCCAGAGTATGCCCAACCTCGTGGGCCACAACATATCGCACCAATTCGCCCAACAGTTCTTCCGAGAAAGGCAGCTTCTGGGCGCTCTTGTCCACCGCCGCGGCTTGAGTGAAATACCAGCTCTGGAGGAGGTCCAGGATGTTGTGCCACATGATGACGTGGGCGCTCAAGGTCTCACCCGAGCGCGGGTCCTGCACGCTCGGCCCCATCGCGTTGGCGATCTCGGAAGGTACCCACCGGATTACGGAGTGACGCACGTCCTCCGGATCCCAATTCGGGTCTTCTTTCACCGAGGGTGCATCCTTGGCGATGATCGCATTCCGGAATCCCGCCTGCTCAAAAGCGGGCTGCCAGTCCTCGATCCCCATCTTGATGTATTTGCGCCATTTGTCGGGCACCTCGCGGGCGACGTAGAAGATGATCGGCTTCTTCGGCACGCTGACCTCCGCCCTCGGGTCCTCCTTCTCCAAGCGGAAGCGGCTGATGAACTGCCTCTCCACCACTCGCTCTTCACGACGGCCGTAAACGGAGAACGGAGTCGCGAAATAGCCCACACGGCTGTCGCGATAGCGCCCCATCATCGGCTTCTCGGGCAGCAGGATGGTGCTGTAGTGGACCAAGGCCATGCTCGGTCCCGTCGGCCCCACAAAGCTGAGCTGCGAACGAGTCTCGATGTTTTCTGGGAACGCAGAAATCTTGTCGATGTAGCTCTTGGAAGGATCGACCCCGCCCGCCCGGAACATCGACTTAACGCTCAGCTCCTGAGGATCACTCATGAAGAGGCGCGTGACGTCGAACACCACCGTCTTCGACTTGTCGTCCCACTCACCCTCGGCATCCACCGGGAAGGATTGCAAGATGGGTTCGAGGGTGTTGAGTTTCACCGCCTCCAGCAAGCCATCGGTCGCGTCGGTGCGCATGGAGTAGTCCACGTCGCGCATATAGAGCGTGTTGTTGCGGCGTTGGAACCGGACCACCCGCACCCCCGCGCCTGCCCCATTGTAAGGCCCAAACATCCCGCTTCCCCGCGATGTCCCGGCGATCTCTACCTGCCACAGGAACTCACGCCCCAAGAGATTTTCCGGCAACTCCCAAAGGACCTTCTCGTCGATCCGGTGGACCTTGACCACGCCCTTGAGCGTGACGGCTTCCTCCGTCACTACGTCCTTATAGGGTTTGGGGGCTCCCGGTTTAGGCTTGGGTTGCTGAGGCGTCTGGCCCGCGGGCGGCGTGGGCGGCTTTTGATCGGGTGGCGGGGTTTGCGCCAAGACATTCATGCTGCAAGCGAGGGCAGCGACAAGCGCGATGGCCGAGAGTCGGCCCGGTCGAAAGGTCATTTGGTCTCCTGAGGTGCTCGCCGATGGTTCGGCAATGTTAGCAATCGTACACGGTTTTGAGTCCCCGCGAAAAGAGTTGCCGTTCCTATTTACGCATTTCGATTCTCCTGTGCGTCCATCGCTTCGGCTGGACCTAGGATCGGACGTGAAATGCGCTAAAATAGAGGGGTGGCGGGACGACTCGCCGCACTTCCCGAAGTGGCATGGGCATCCTGCCCATGAGTCCCATGACCTTCCAGGTCATGGAGGCAGTTTGTAGCTCAACTACAAGCCCGCAGAAAGATGGAAAGCTGCTGGCTCCCAGGGGAAAATCGCCAACCAGGGGACGGCCCCTCCAGATCACTCTCGGAGGTTTCGCCATGCCTTGGTTCACCCTTTTCATCGCCGGTCTATTGGAGATCGGCTGGGCCGTCGGGCTCAAGTACACAGTCGGCTTCACCCGCCTCGGCCCCACCATCGCCACCGTGGCCTGTATGATCGCCAGCGTCGCCATGCTCGCCGCCGCCATGCGGCACATCCCGGTCGGCACCGCCTACGCAGTCTGGACCGGAATCGGCGCAGTAGGGACCGCGATCCTGAGCATGATCCTGTTCAACGAGCCAAGAGACGCCGCCCGCCTCATCTGCCTCATCCTGATCATCACGGGCATCGTGGGGTTGAAGGTGTTCTCCAAGGCTTAGCCTCCTATGCCGTAACCTGGCTCTCTTTGGTGGTCCTCTGCGGTCCTCGGTGGTTTATCCCGGTCATTTGAAAGAACCACCGATTAGCGCAGAGGGCCACTGAAGGACCGTCGACCGTCTGGGTAGATACTCGGGCTACACCCGCAATACCGTAATGCCCAACATCACAACGCCGATTGCCCCAGAATCTGCATTTTCTCGTTTTAAGAGGAACTACTTCCCGACGGGTGGTGTAAAACATAGGCATGAGCGACAACTCACTAACTTTTTTGGACCGCTACAAATCATGGACTCCACAGATGCTGAGCGTCCTTCGCGCCGTCGCTGGCCTCCTGTTTATGCAGCACGGCTTGCAGAAGGTGTTCGGTATGTTGGGCAAAGAAGCGGTTCCCCTGGCGACCCAAGCCGGAGTGGGCGGCCTGATCGAGTTAGTCGGTGGAGCCCTGCTGCTCGTCGGTCTCTTAACCCGCCCGATCGCCTTCATCTGCGCAGGAACAATGGCGGTCGCCTACTTCCAGTTCCACGAAGGCTACAAAGTCTTCTGGCCCGTCCTCAACAAAGGCGAACTGGCCGCCCTCTACTGCTTCGTCTTCCTCTTCCTCTCTGTAGCCGGAGCCGGCCCTTGGAGCTTGGACGCAGTGTTGAGTAAGAAAAGAGAAGGATAAAGCGAACTGGTAGGCCCTCCCCAAAGACACAACCGTCATTGGGGAGGGATAGATCGGCTTACTCTTTCGCGCCGTCCTTGATCCACTTGGTCAAGGTATCCATCTGTTCGGAAGTCAGATTGCCTTGGGGAGGCATCTTGGGTTGGCGGGTGCCCTTGATGAGTTGGAGCATGATACTGGCATCCGGGTCGCCAGGGGTGATGATCGCGCCGTTTCTGCCGCCTGCCAACGTCGATCTATGGTTGGCAAGGCTGACACCGGCGGTGGTGCGGGATACATGGCATCCACACCGGGCGGCGAAGATCGGCGCCACATCCTTCCATGCCAGCGCCAAAGTCGCTTTATCCACCTTTTGGGCACCCGCCGACACCGCGAACAGCTTGTCCGTTCCCGGCAACGCAGAGTCAACTTTGAGTTCGGAGGCGATAATGAGGGTCGTCACTTTCTGCCCACCCTTGTCCTCTTGGTAGGTTGCCCCCCGGGCAAAACCAAGTTGATCATCGACAAAAAGCGTTGTCACCTTGGGCCCACGCGAAACATTGACCTCTTTCACCGCGACTCCCTTTACCTTCCGGCTGGCGGCCGTCCGCGCGTCGGTGATCGGCTTCAGAAAGGCATCGTCCAACATAGCCGACCACGTCCAGATCACATCGTTGCCCAACAGCTTCTTGAGAGCCTCCGGAGTTTCCGGCTCCTCGGTGTATTGGTTGGACTTCTTGTCCAGGGTGAGGATACTGGTCCCATTGGCGATCACCACCGAAGTCGGCGATTCCCAACGAAGCAGCCCCGGCTTAGAAATCACCAGTTTGTGGTCCTCCAAGTCGGAGCCAAGCCGGTTCACCGAAAACGCCACCGTCAAGCTTCCGGCTGACTTCAGCTTCTCGATGTGACCGTTAAGAAGCGGGTGATTGACATCAAGAGACATCGCGGCGGCGATAGCGCCAAGCGCGAGAATAGGAGCGAATAAGAGCCATTTACGATTCATAGCAATAAGTTACACCTTTTGGGCTTGCGAGGGAAAGGGGATGGCATTTGGGCGTTGCGTCATTATGGTGTTTGGGCAAGCGAGTTTGCCAGTACGTCATGCACTTAAGGAGAACGATAACCCAATGCCGTAGAGCCGAAATGCCCTCCCTATGCCGCCGCCACAATCGCCGCAAACTCCTTGGGATCCAAGCTGGCCCCTCCGACCAAGCCACCGTCAATGTTGGGTTGGGCGAAGAGTTCTTTGGCGTTGGAAGACTTGACCGAGCCTCCGTAGAGAACGCGGTTACTCTGAGCCCGATCAACCCCAATGATCTCGCCTAGAATCATACGCACCATCCCGCACACACGTTCAGCTTCACCCGTATCGCAGACCTTCCCCGTGCCTATGGCCCAGACCGGCTCATAGGCCACCACCAGGTCGCCGAGTTCATCTGGCTCATGCCCATCCAATGCCTTCTCCAACTGAGAAGTGATGACCGCGTCCGTCATCGACGCATCGCGCTCGGACTGGGTTTCGCCGACGCACAGGATCGGGCGAATGCCGTACTCCAGCAGCGCCCCGATCTTCAAGTTCACCGTGCGATCGTTCTCCCCAAAATGGCAAACCGTCTCCGCCGGAACTTCTAGTTTGCCAAACCTGCCGCGAGTCTCCGAGTGCCCAACGATGCAGTAATCGCACCCTGCCGCATGGAGCATCCCTGCACTGACCTGGCCAGTAAAAGCGCCCTTGGGCATCCAGAAGACATCCTGGGCACCTACCGCCACGTGCAGGCCTTTAGTGAGCGCGCATACGACCGGGATGCTAAGGTACGAAGGGCAGACGACCACATCCACGCCATCTCGGGCATTCACCTCGTCGATGAAGCACTCCACGTTCCCCGCCGCTTCCGCCGACGTCATGTGCATCTTCCAGTTCCCAGCCACCAACTTCCTGCGCATAGCCGAGTTTTACCCTTCTCCGAGACCAGTCACGATTTCACGTCCATCACGGCGTCACGTTTCACTCTTGACAAACATTTTCTACCCGGATATTATCTGTATATGGCAAAGCAAGTGACGGCATTCAAAGGATCAAAGAGGCTGGCCGCCTCCACGATCGACGTGGTTGCCCCGATGGTCAAGCAGGCCATGCACGACGATCCCTCGGCATCGATCCTTATCTTCCGAGACGACACCGGAGAGCAAATCGACCTGGACCTGCGGGGATCGGCAGGGGAGATTGCGGCCCGATACTCCGACACTGCCAAACCAAAAGCCGGTCCCGGAAGACCCAAACTGGGCGTCGTCGCCCGAGAAGTCACCCTCCTCCCCCGCCACTGGGAATGGCTCAACCGCCAACCCGGTGGAGCCTCCGTGACCTTGAGAAAGCTGGTTGAAGCCGCGAGCAAGTCCGGCGAAGGCGATCAAAAGCGGGCCTCGCAGGAAGCCTGCTACCGCTTCATCTCGGTCCTAGCCGGAAACCTCCCCAACTTCGAAGAAGCCACCCGAGCCCTCTATGCCGGAGACAGGGCCACTTTCCAAGAGTTGATTGCCGCCTGGCCCATGGACGTACAGGTGTATGCGTTCAAACTGAGCGAAAACTCCTGGGACTAAGGCAATTCGCATCATGATGCCATAATAGAAGCATCATGAGCATCAGGACCACCGTCACCTTGGATGAAGACGTTATGATGGGTTTGCGTGAAGAGAGCGTGCAAAGCGGCGTTCCATTCAAAAAGGTTGTGAACGACATGATCCGCACCGGCCTCGCATCTCGTTCAAAAACGCCTGACCCCGCCGAGTTCGAGATCAAGTCATTCGCAATGGGACCTCCCAAGTTTCCCATTGACGACACCAGCGCCCTGTTGGATTACCTTGAGGGAGAAGATAGGCGTTGGTGATCTTGGACACCAACATCCTCCTGTATGCGTGGAATAACTTGGACCCGCACCACTTGCAGGTAAAGCAGTGGCTAGAAGACAGATTTCGCATGAGAGACACCATTGGCATCCCATGGGTGAGTCGGTGGGGGTTTCTCCGAGTTTCGACCAACCCCAGATTATTTGACCAAGAGCTTTCCCCAAGCGAAGCAGTTGGTGTACTCCGTGATTGGGATCGCAATCCCTTCGTTTCACTCCCAGAGCCGGGCAGGAGACATGCGGATCTGCTGGAGTCCCTTATGGTCAAGGGCAAAGCGATCGGCCCGATGTCATCCGATGCCGTACTCGCCGCACTCGCCATGGAACACGGTGCGGAACTCGCCTCCACCGACCGAGACTTCAGCCGCTTCCCCGGCTTGCGCTGGGTTAATCCCCTAGACTGAACCCAAAACCCAATGCCTTCCGCCAAGGACCCATTACCTGGGAACCCATCGTGTACAATATTCGTTAGGACTTGTACCTGAGCCTCAAGGACTCAAGTGACTTGAGCTAAGAGTTAAACGAAATGGGAAAAACAGTAGGAATCGACTTAGGAACGACCAACTCGGTCGTCGCAGTGATGGAAGGCGGCGAGCCCGTCGTCATCGCCAATGCTGAGGGGGGGCGCACCACGCCGAGCGTCGTTGCCTTCAAGCAGAACGGCGAGCGTCTGGTGGGCGTCACCGCCAAGCGCCAGGCGGTAGTGAACCCGGAGAACACCATCAGTTCCATCAAGCGCTTCATGGGCCACACCACAGCCGAAGTGAAAGATGAGACCGGGCGTGTTAGCTACAAGGTTAAGGCAGGCAAGAACGGCCAGGCCGCCGCTCATGTGCCTGCCCTCGGAAAAGACTTGACCCCGGAAGAGGTCAGCGCCGCTATTCTCCAGAAGCTAAAGGCGGACGCAGAAGCCTATCTGGGCGAGCCGGTGGACCAGGCGGTCATCACCGTCCCGGCCTACTTCAACGACAGCCAGCGTAAGGCGACCAAGGACGCGGGCGAGATCGCGGGGCTGAAGGTTCTGCGCATCATCAACGAGCCCACCGCCGCTTCCCTTGCCTATGGCTTGGATAAGAAGGCGAATGAGACCATCCTCGTCTTCGACTTGGGTGGCGGTACGTTCGACGTCTCCATCCTGGATGTCGGCGAAGGCGTGTTCGAGGTCAAATCCACCGCCGGCGACAGCCACTTGGGCGGCGACGACTTCGATAACAAGATCGTGGAGTGGCTGATCGCTGAGTTCAAGAAGGACCAGGGCGTGGACCTGAGTAAGGACAAGGCCGCCCTCCAGCGACTTCGAGAAGCCGCCGAGCGCGCCAAGATCGAGCTCTCCAGCCAGATGAGCACCCAAATCAACCTGCCGTACATCACGTCGGTTGACAACGTTCCCCAGCACCTGGACTACAACGTGACCCGAGCCAAGTTCGAGGACCTGACCGCCGACCTGATGAAGCGCGTCGAGGTTCCGTTCAAGACCGCTCTGGAAGACGCCAAGATGAAGGCGGCCGACATCGATGAGGTGATCCTCGTGGGCGGCTCCTCGCGAATGCCCCAGGTTCAGGACTTGGTCAAGAAGCTCACCAACAAGGAGCCCAACCGCTCGGTCAACCCTGACGAGGTTGTGGCGATCGGCGCGGCGATCCAGGCGGGCGTTCTCGGTGGCGAGGTCAAGAACATCGTCCTCCTCGACGTCACCCCGCTCAGCATGGGCGTAGAGACCCAAGGCGGCATCTTCGACAAGCTGATCGACCGGAACACCACGATCCCCACCAAGAAGAGCCGCATCTACACCACCGCGGTCGACAACCAGCCGGAAGTGGAGATCCACATCCTGCAGGGCGAGCGACCGATGGCGCGGGACAACAAGTCGCTGGGCCGATTCCACCTCGCAGGCATCCCCCCGGCTCCGGCCCGGGTTCCCCAGATCGAGGTCACGTTCGACATCGACGCCAACGGCATCCTGAACGTCACCGCCCAGGAGAAGGGCACCGGCGCCAAGCAGTCGATCACCATCACCGGTTCGGGCAACCTGAACAAGGATGAGATCGAGCGCATGGTCCAAGAGGCCGAGATGAACGCCGACGCCGACCGACAGGCGCAGGAGCTGATCGAGGTCAAGAACAAGTCGGAGCAGTTGATCTACTCGACGGAGAAGACCCTTCGCGAGGCCGGAGATAAGGTGGGCGAGGCTCAGCGAACGTCGGCCACGGAGAAGATCGAGGAGCTTCGAAAGGCGCTTCAGGGCGACGACGCCGAGTCGATTCAGACTGCCTTCTCTGTCTTGGAGACCGAATCGCACGCGATTGCGGAAGTCCTCTACAAGGCCGCCAGCGAGCAGGCGGACATCAGCGAGGAGCAACCCACTGCTGGAGTCGGAGCCGAGACAGGCGGCGGAGACGACGTGATCGACGCCGAGTTCAAGGAAGAGAAGTAAACCTTCCCCCGGGAGCCCCGGCGTCCCGCCGGGAAGCAAATTCACTGGCCCCGCCCAAGTTGGAGCGGGGCCAGTTTGTTTAGACCAGTTACAAAACCTGCCCCCTACCACTCATTCCCCGCTAGAATAGAGGAACCATGCCCACTCGCCCGCTCCTCATCCTGTCTCTGGTCGCCCTCGGAGCCTACGGTTTTGCAGATGTCTACTCCGACTTCGAGGCCGGAACCGATGGTTGGCTTGGCGTTAACGTCTCCTTCCCTGGCCTGGAACCGCTAAACACCGTCACCCCAACCTGGACCGGACACTCCATCACCGGCACCGAGGAAGGGAGTGGCTTGTTCGTCCTGGCCGCACCATCCAAGTTCCTCGGCAATCAGAGCGCCTACCTGGGAGGGACGGTGAGCTTCTTGCTGGCCACCGCGACTGCCGACGGCATCCCCTATCCCAACCTCCTCCTGCGCGGCAACGGGACGATCCTCTTCTATGAAACGCCCGCCCCCGGCACTTCCCTCACTCCCTACTCCATCTCACTGACCCCGACCGGATGGAAGAACGGGCTTGGGCAGGCGGCGAGTCAGGCAGAGTTTGAATCCGCATTCGCCAACCTCGACGTCTTCGCCATCAACGCCGATTGGACAACGGGCGGGACGGATGTGGTGGAGTTGGACAACGTAAGAATGGCCCCCGTCCCCGAGCCTATGAGCTTTGCAGTCCTAGCCGCCGCCCTCGCCGTTAGTTGGCGTCGTCGGAAAGGCCCAGTCAAGACCTAAGCGCCATAGGCCCAACGCCTAGGACCTCCTTCCACTCAAAACTGCATCAACATAGAATGTTTGTGCAATGTTGCTCCCTACCCTCACCTGCCTCATCACCCTCTCTGCCCAAGCCCCCAAGCCCGTTCCCGTTCAAGTGATAATTGTCGGCACGTTCCACATGGCGGGCGGGGGAGACATGATCAACCCCAATGTGAAAGACATCCTTGGCGAGCGACGGCAGAAAGAGATGCAGGTCCTGGTCGAACGGCTCAGCCAATTCAAGCCAACCAAAATCGCCGTCGAGGCGGTGGCAACCTCCACGGTCCCCCAGCAAAGACTGACCGATTTCCTTGCCGGGAGATACGACTTGGGCAAGAGCGAGATCGACCAGATCGCCCTCAGGATCGCCCAGAAGTCGGGCATCAACGAGATCTTTGGAGTCGATTGGAAGAAGGATCTGGACGTGATGGGCGTGCTGGACCATGCCGAAAAGACGGGCCAAGGCCACGTCAAACAGGCGGCCATGGAGGTCATCGCCAAAGAGATCATGCCCATGATCGCCCGAATGGAGAGCCAGACGTTAATGGAGATCTTCCGGGAGTCAAACGAGCCAGCCTGGGACGAACGGGCGCACAGCTTCTACCAAGAGCTCACCATCATTGGCAAAGACGCCGACTACAAGGGCGCGGATATGTTGGCCGACTGGTACGAGCGGAACCTGAAAATTGCCGTCAATATCCGCCGCATCGCCAAGCCCGGCGACCGGGTGTTCGTGCTGATCGGAAGCGGCCACAACAAGCTCCTGAGAGAATTCCTAAGCCAAACCCCCGGCTTCGAGGTCGTCTTGCCGATCGCGTATCTCAAGTAATGCACTAAGCTACACCTACCGCTAGACCATCCTCGCAAACACAAAAGCCCGCCTCCCAACTCAGGAAAGGCGGGCCTTGCGGGCAACCAATCAACTCACACAGCTACCAGCTATAGAGGTCGTACTGCTCTCGCTTCTCGGGCTGGGCCGGGCGGGCGGGGACTACGGTGGTGCCGTCTGCCGCCAAGTGGGTGGGGACGGCGGGTTGGGCGGGAGATACTACTCTTTCCAGAGTCACATATCCGCGACCGACTGCGATCACCTTCGTCTTGCTGTCCAGTTCCTCGCCTGCCTTCAGCATCGAGGGCCAATCTGCGCCTTTGTCAAAGACTGCGAGGTCCGACCCCTTCTTGCCGCAGACCGTCCCCATCAGACGGAAAACAGGCTCCGGCTTTGGAGCCTCCGGTTCTGGCTGGGGCTGAGGAGCAGGTGCCCCTTCGGCTCCTGGTTCGACAGGCGCGGGCAAAGCCTCTCCTGGCTGGGCCTTGGGTTGCATTGGGTCAGGATAGGCGGTCTGCTCATCGGCTTTCCGCTGCTCTCCCCCATTGACCGCCTTCTTCAGCGTCTCCCCTTGATGCTTCGTCACAAACGGGCTGGCCACCGCCGCGTCTACCTTACGCTCGGTCTTCTTCGTTTCCGAGCTCTTCTGAGCGCTCGACTGAGCTTGGCTCGCCAGAGCCGGAAAGGCGCTGACAACCAGCGCGATTGATGCAATAGATAGAGTCCAACGATTCTTCATGGCATGGTCACCTATGGTTCTCATTCCATATCGAAGGCGAGTTGTCAAACGGCTTTTATGAAACTTATGCAAAATTGCGGGGAGGAATGTGGACTGTCCCATCAACCTGACAGATCGGTCAGACAAGTCAGATCCGTCCGATCATGTGAAAAACAAGCCACATTCCACATTCCACAGGCCACATCCCTATCCCTTCAACAGCAACGCCAAATTCTGCCTTGCCACCGGGTGGTTGGGATCAAACCTCAGCAGCCTTTCATAGTTTCGGGCCGCGACATCCTTCTTGCCCAACTGGTGCGCCACTAAGGCCAAATTCTGCCAGAGGGCTTCCTGCAGCATAGAGGGGTGGTTGAAACCGCTCCTTTGGTAGTCGCCGGTCGTGGACATATACTCCAGATCCAACAAGGCATCCAAGGCCGAGCGCAAATCCTTCCGACGGATGAAAGTCTTCGCTGCCGCATACGTCACGGCGGGGTCGTTCGAGCACCAGCCTCTGGCCAACCGGAGAATCTCGGTCGTTCGTAAATCTCCTAGTTTCGCCTCCGGCATCCGGTCCAGAGTGAGGGTGAGGGGGCCGGTGACCATGGCGCTGGGCGGCGTGTCTTGGTCCTGAACGGCCAGCAGGTCGTCGATCAGCCGGTCGTTCGCTTCATCCGCGCGAGGGTCGTTCAACAGGTAGAGGATGCGCACCCGCTCCGATTCGTAATACTTATTCCCCGGCCTCAGCTTCAGCTCCTCCTCGACAAGGGCCAGGTTGCGCCGATGCTTAGCGGGCATGGCCTCTTCGGTATAGCCATCGTGCCCTAGCCGAACTTGAGAGTTGATCAATGCCCTTCCTTGCGCTGCCCCATCCATGGCCTCATTGGTGAACTGCTCATGGACCAAACCCACCATCCGCATATGGGGGTCCGTCCGCCAGAGCCGCAGAGCCATGGTTTCGGTATATCGGCCATCCGCCACATAGTCTTCGCGGATGATCGTGGCGGCAAAGATGTCGGTTCGCTTGACCGTTTCCAGCAAGACAGGCTTAGAAGTGGGCAAAAGCCACTCGTCGGAGTCCAGACGGAAAGTCCACTCATGCTCCACCAACTCATAGGCCCAGTTCAGAGCCTTGGCAAAGTCGTTGGGCCACTCCCGCTCCACCACCACCGCCCCCATCCCCCGCGCCAAATCCTGGGTGCCGTCGGTCGACCCGGTATCCACGATCACCATCGCATCCACCACGTCGGCCACCGACCGCAAACACCGCTCGATCCGACTCGCGTCGTTCCGCACGATCATGGCCAATGAGATTCCCGGTTTCACTTCTCCTCCCAGTCGGCGGCGTCTTCCCGCTTGACAAACCCCGTCCCCAGCGCCTCGTCCGGGTCGGCTTGGCGCAGTTCCCGAGGGGTCTTGTTCAGCTCACGCTTGATCAGCTTATTGAACTGCTGCAAATTCCCCACCCCGACCTCGTTGGCGATCGCTTTTATGGGCATGGTGGTGTGGACCAGCAAGTGCCGCGCCCGCATCGCCCGGTGGTGACGGACATAGGATTGGATCGTGGTGTTGTGCTCGGTCTTAAAGAGGCGGATCAGGTGGTTATGGGAGATCCCCGCCTCCTCCGCCAGCTCCGCCACCGAGAACGGCTCCGCGAGCTTGATGCGGATCAGATTCTCCGCCCGCTCCAGAGCCGGATGGGTCCGGCGGAAGACCTCCAGCGGCTCAGAAGGGCGGGCGATGCGCCACAGCACGTCGTAAACCCGCGCATTCAACCGCTCCTGCTCTTTGCCAAGCCAATGGGTGGCTTCCAGTAGGTCGATGTAAGCCCGCTCAAACCGCTCGCCCAAAGGCTGGATGATTGGGATGCGCTGCTTCAGGTAGTCGCCGTGCGGGGCAAAGTGGACCGACACATCGACCGCAGGCCAATGCGGCCAGACGTGCTCGAACACCGTATTGGGAGGCACCAAACTCACATGCCCCGGCTCCACGAGATGACGACGCCCGCCAACCACCAATTCTCCGCGATAGCGGTAGAGATGTACACACCATAGGCCATTCAGGCGATACGAGTGGGAAGCCTCGTTGTGCCTACCCACGCCGATCGCAAAAACCATGGGAGCCAACCCCATCGGAAGAGACCAAACATAGCCCATACGGTGAATATAGACCATAAACGGGCCCAGAGGATGTCCGCTGCTCTTAACGTCTCCCAAGGTCATCCCAGTCCCCTTCAGCAATCCTCGGTGATTTCACCCATGACCCATACGTCCTCTTTTTGCGTGATGGTCCTCTTCGGTTAATCTCTTCGAGGGCGGACATGAACTACCAAAGAATGGTCGGCCCCTAAATGCCGTTCATGAGTAATCCGGGCTAGGCAAATGCTGGCGATCCTGCCACCACTGCATCCGCTTCCGGAGCAGCCTTCTCCTCGACCCGCGTCGGGATCAGGGTAGAAACCCCCGGCTCCTGCATCGTCACCCCCAGCCAAACCGGAGCCTGCTCGATGGTCGTCGGGTTATGGGTGATGATGATGAACTGGGTGCGGTCGGTGAACTCATGCAACAGGGCCGCGAACCGCTCGACGTTCCGCCCATCCAACGGCGCATCAACCTCGTCCAGCACCACCAGCGGCGACGGCTTGATCTGCAATAGGGAAAACAGGAACGCCATCGCGCACAGGGCTCTCTCGCCACCCGAGAGAAGCTGTAGCTGTTGCTGGCGCTTGCCCGGAAGCTGGACCTCGATCTCGATCCCGGACTCCAGAACGTTCGCCGGATCGGTCAGGATGATCCTCCCTTCCCCACCGCCAAACAGCTTCTGGAACATCGTCTCGTAAGCGGCTTGAACTTGGGTAAAGGTCTCCAGGAATCGCTCGCCGGTCAGCTTGTCCAGCTCCTTGATCGACGCCTGGACCTGCTCTATCCCGTCGAGGATGTCCTTCTGCTGGGCGTCGAGTTCATCGAACCGCACGGTCAGCCGCTCATAGGCCTCGATAGCCCCTACGTTCACATCGCCCATCGCCTTCAGGTCGCGCCGTAGTCGGGAGACGATGGCCGCCGCGTCCGCCGGAACCTCATGCTGCCCCTCCTGCTCGATGGCGTCCTCTTCCGTCAGCCCGTACTCTTCATAGAGCCTCTGCAGAGAGGCCGCCTTCTTTGCCTCCGCTCGGGCCCGATTCAATTCGGACTGGTGAACGCTGTCCCCCATCGAGTGCGCATTCGCCCGCGCCGCCTTGGCGTCCTCCAAGAGTTGCAGGCTCTGCTCCAGGAGGGTGTGCTTTGCCTCCTGTGCCTTCTCCAACCGCGCCGAGGCCTCCCCCTTCTCGTGCTCCGCCTTCTCCCTTGATTCCCTAGATTTCCTAATCTCCTCTCTGGCCTTCTCCCGCTCCGGCTCCAGGTTGGCCATCCGCCGGTCGCGCCCCTCTTCCGACTCCTGCGCCGCTTCCAGCCGCTTCCGTGCGGTGTAGAGCCGCATTTGAGCCTGGGCGATCCTTTGTTCGACTTCTCGAAGCAGGGTCTCCGCCGTGGTCGCATCCGCCGATTTGGAGGCCAGTTGATGGATAAGGTCGTCGCGCTCGGCCTCGATCGCCGCCACATCCACCTCTTCCACCTGGTCGCCGCTCTGCCCGGTCAGCTGCTCCAGTTCATGCTGTAGCCGCCCCTTCGCCTTGATCGCCGCTTGAAGCTCCTCGTTCAGGGTCTGCCAATAGGAACGGGCGTCATCCAGGTCATCCTGCCGCTCATGGATTTGCTGGTTGAATCCCCCTACCTGATCCAACTGCCTCTGACGCTCCCCGCCCCGCTTCCTCGCCCGAGACTCGGCATCGGCCACCAGGCGGTCGATCTTTGCGATCTCTTTCTCAAGCTCAGCCAAGTCGGACTTCCGCTGGACCAAGCCATAGCCCTGCTTCTGCGAGTGCCCGCCCGTCACCGCGCCCGAGCTATGCACCACCTCGCCATCCAGAGTCACCATCCGGCTCCAGCCCGAGGTCTTGGCGAGCTTCAGCGAGGTGTCCAAGTCCTCCACAATCAGCACTCGGCCCAAAAGCGAGTCGATGACTGGCTTCACCCGATACTCGCACTGCACCAGTTCGCTCGCCCGCCCGAGAACGCCCTTCTCGCCGAGGACCTTCCGCAGTTCAAACGAAGGCTCGAACGGACGCATCAGGGAGATCGGCTGGAAGGTGGCCCTGCCCAGGCGATGCTCTTTGAGGAAGTTGATCGCCGCCTTGGCATCCGAATCGTGGTCCACGATCAGGTCGTTCGCCGATCCGCCAAGCGCGGTCTCGATCGCCAGCGCCAAGTCCCTCTCGACGGAGACCGCTTCGCCCACTGGCTGGTACTTGCCCGATAGAACGCCCCGCTCCGCCGCCTCCAAGACCGCCCGCGAACCCTGGTTCAGCCCTTCGTGGGTCTCGATGGTCGCCTCGATCCCCCGCCGCCGCCCCTCCAAGGTCGCCCGCTCCGCCAACAATCGCCGGGAAGCCTGGGCGTCCTGCTCCTCCTGCGCCCGGTCCGCCGACAGCCGCGCCTCGATCTCCTTGACCTGATCCTGGAGAACCTTCACCGCTGCAAACTGCTCGTCGAACGCCGCTTTCGCCTCGTCCACCGCCTCCTGAAGGTCGGGCAGGGATTCGTCGATCCCCTTGAGTTCGCGCCGGGCCAGTTTGGTCCGCTCCTGTTGCTGGGCCGCATGGGCCTCGTGGCGGAGTCGCTTCGCATGGGCCTCGCGAGCATCGATCAGGCGTTTTTCCAGGCCCTGTAGCTTGGTCTGGAGCGCCTTCGCCTCGTCCCCCGCCCCGGCGTGTTCGATCCTCAGCCGGTCCAACGCCTCGATCTCCGTCTTCTCTTCGACCGTCAGCGTCTCGATCTCGGCTTCAAGCTCTGTGACCCGCGCCTGCCCCTTCCCCGCTTCCTCATCCAGGCTCTGCTCCAGGTGATCCAGGCTTTCCAGACGCTGCTCAGCCAGGCGCAAGTCGGCGATAGCCCGCTCCATCGCGGTCAAGCTCCCTTGCTGAAGTCCCCGCACCGAGTCCATCTCCCGCTCGATCTCGCTGACCTGCTCGCCGATCGCCTTCACCTGCCGATCCAGCCCATCCGCCCGGGTCAACTCCTCCTGCGCCAACCGCCCCGACTCGGCGATCCGCTTCTCCAACTCATCGACCTCGCGCACCGCCTTGGCCACGTCGTTGATCAGTAGCCCCGACTCCACCTCGCGCAGGCTGTTCAGGGTCGTCTTGTACCGCTTGGCAATCTCGGCCTCTTCACGAAGCGGCTCCCGCTGGGACTCCAACTCAGACAAGATGTCGTGGACTCGGGACAGGTGCTGTTGGGCGGACTGCAAACGCCGATTGCTCTCGATCTTCCGCGCCCGATACCGCTGAACTCCCGCCGCCTCATCCACCCAGGACCGACGCTCCTCCGGCGAGGCGGCGAGGGCGTTGTCGATGTCCTTCTGCCCCACGATGGCGTACCCCGCCCGCCCTAATCCCGAGTCGGCGAGGAGTTCGAAAATGTCGCGCTGGCGGCAGGGCTGCTTGTTGATCGAATACTCGCTCTCCCCCGTCCGGGAAAGCTTGCGGGTGATCGAGACTTCGTTGGTATCGATAGGAAGCGCGCCGTCCTCGTTATCGAAGAGCAAACTCACCTCGGCAAACCCAACCCCCTTCCGCCGGGAGCTGCCGCTAAAGATCACATCCTGGCTATGAGCCGCCCGAAGAGACCGCGCATTCCCTTCCCCCAGCCCCCACAAAATCGCGTCCACCAGGTTGGATTTCCCACACCCATTAGGCCCAACCACCGCAATCAACCCGCCGTCCACATTGAACTCGGTGCGATCCGCAAAGGTCTTGAACCCAAAAATCTTGACGCGCTTAAGACGCATAGGATGAAGTGAAGATAGAGACGTAGATTTTACGCGATTAGGAGCGGCGTTTCGCGATCCGAGCCCCCTTGAGGAGGTTGGGGGTGACGCATAGTTGTCCGCTTGTAGCGCTTGACCCACCGTGGTCCGTGCATTCTTGGATACAAATGGAGAACCGGACCGCACCCCCAACCCCCTCAAGGGGGCTCGGATCGCGCGCCTACCCCGGTCTCAGCATCTGGAAAAACTCCAGGGCGTCTGTATCCAGGTAGTTGGGGCCACCCATTCGGGCGATGGGGCGGACCTTTTCATCGACGATCCGCATTCCATCCCAAACACCCTCAGCAAGGTGCGCGGCAAGGACTTCGCCGATCACATACCGCGCCGCCCCCGGACCGTCTCCATGCGCCACGACCTGGAACAGTCGGCACTCGAAATGCACCAGCGACTCCGCCACCCGGGCAGGCTTCACGTGGAGGCTGGGGAATTGGGTGAGTCCCGCCTCCTCCCACTCCGAGACCTCATGCGGGTAACCCTTGGCGGTGAGGTTCATGGCCTGCGCCATCTCGCGGTGGACCAGATTCACCACGAACTCCCCGGTCTCCTCGATATTCCGCAAAGTGTCCTTGGGGCCGACGGCGCTCTGGGTCGGGCTGAAGGCCAGAGAAGGGGGATTGGAGCCGCCGATCATGAAGAAGCTGAACGGGGCCAAGTTCAGATGCCCTTCGGCGGAGATAGAGCTGACAAAAGCGATAGGGCGGGGATGGATCGTCGCCACCAGGACGTCGTAAGCTTGAGGTCCAGGCACGTCCGCGAAGTCGAGAGTGGTGAATCCGGCGGACATACCAAAAGTCTAGCATCCAATCACCTCCGCTACGTCGGGTTCACCAACCGCTTTCCCTTTGAAGCCCAAATGGGAATAAAATCCCCCCATGCTCGGCTACGGCTCTCTCGCCCAACTTCCCTACCTTCGCGACTACCAGTCTCGCCGCTCCTCCTCCTATGACCGCACTGGGGGCAATGCCGACTGGGTGACCATCGAACCCGGCCAGTCCGCCATCCTGCTGGAGACCGACAAGCCGGGATGCGTCAAACACATCTGGTGTACGGTTGGGAACGACGACCTCTACCCGCGTAAATGCGTGATCCGAATGTGGTGGGACGGCGAGGAGCATCCTTCGGTCGAGGTCCCGCTAGGCGACTTCTTTGGGATCGGGCACGGAATCCGAAAGAACTTCATCTCCGCCCCCCTTCAGATGTCCCCCGAGGACGGCCGAGGCTTCAACTGCTGGTGGCCCATGCCCTTCGACACGGCCCGGATCGAGGTGCAGAACGAGTGCGAAGGGCCAGTGAGCCTGTACTTCTATGTGGACTACGAGGAATACCCAATCGAGCAATCAAGCAATCAAGCATTCCAGCCGGCTCGCTTCCACGCTACCTGGCGACGTAAAAACCCCACCGAAGGCTGGCTAACCGAGAAGCTTGGCCCGGACAACTACCTGCGCATCTGGTCCGAGAACCCCAATCTGAGCGACCAGGATAACTATCTCATCCTGGAGGCCGAAGGCAACGGCATCTACGTCGGCTGCAACCTGAACATCGACTGCTACCATCGCCAGGGCAACGACTGGTATGGCGAGGGCGACGACATGATCGTGATCGACGGCGAACCCTGGCCTCCCCGCCTGCACGGCACCGGAACCGAGGACTACATCAACACCGCCTTCGGCCCCACCCAAGAGTACAGCGCCCCCTACCACGGCATCACGGTGAATTCCGGCAACTCGGACTGGCGCTGGAAAGGCAAAAACTCCATGTACCGCTTCCACATCGCCGACCCAATCCGCTTTAACAAGTCCATCCGGGTCAGCATCGAACACGGCCACGCCAACAAACTCTGGAACGACTACTCATCCACCGCCTACTGGTACCAGCTAGAACCCCACAAGCCGTTCCCGGCTTTATTGCCAGTGGAGCAAAGGATGCCCAGGCCAAATGAGCCGGAGTTTCCTTCCTGAGCGGCGTCTGGGCATTGGTCATTACGGCTTTAGGGGCCACACGGTAGATTCAACCGCAAGTTTGAAGGCTATGTAGGCGGCAGATACATTGTGCCGCCGTCTGTGGCCGCCAACCTCGTAGCCTGGACGTCCACGTCCGGGTCTCCGTGCCTCGGACCTCCAGGTCCGAGGGTTTTGTAGGTAGCCCGGACGGCGGCACGATGCATCCGCCGCCTACAGGTCGGTTTCCAACCTCCGGCTACCGCGCCGCCCACTTTTGTCGTATCCTGGTGTCATGAAGAAGTTCGCGCTGTTATTTGCGCTTGTGGTTCTGTCGGTTTCGGCGTTTGCCCAGGTTCCGAGCGCCAAGGACGCGGTGGATGTGGCTCGGGCCAAGGCGGGCAAAGAGGGCAAGGCGGTGTTTGTCCGGTTCACGGCGTCCTGGTGCGGGTGGTGCCACCGGATGCAGAGCGTGTTGGATAAGCCCGAGGTCAAGGCGGTCTGGGATAAATACTTTGTATCCACCCCCATCGTGGTGCTGGAGCAAGGCGAGAACGAAAAGCTGGAGAACGCAGGCGGCGAAGAACTGATGAAGTCGGTCGGCGGCGAGAACCAGGGCATCCCGTTCTTTTACTTTGTGGATGCCAAATCCGGGAAGATGATCATCAACTCCCTCATCCCCGCCGAGACGGGCAAAAAGCCGCAAAACGTGGGCTGTCCCTATCAACCGGAAGAGGTCGCCTTCTTTATGACGCTCCTCAAGAAGGCCGCGCCCAAGATGACCGACGCCGAGCGAAAGACCATCGAGGCCGGCTTCACGGCGCTTAGAACTACCAAGAACTGAGGGGATTGGTCTGTATGCGGCGGATGCATTGTGCCGCCGTCCGCATAGGGTGTAGCCTGGACGTCCGCTTCCGGGTCTCCGCGCCTCGGACATCCAGGTCCGAGGTGCCGTGTAGTTGCCCAGACGGCGGCAAAATGCATCCGCCGCCTACAGACCGACTTCCGGCAACTATGAGCTAGTAATCCACCGGACGCAGGTAGTACTCCCCGATGGCCGTGGAACTCAGCATCGCCACCGTCGGCAGGCGGCGCTTCCAGTGGGTGCCGTCTACCTTTCTCACCACCAAATCCACGTCCGAGGGCGGGAAGCCCATCTCGATGAGTTTGGTTCGTGAATAGCCTTGGACCAGGTAGTGGAGGATGCGGTCGGCTTTGGCGTAGGTGATGCCGAAATCGCCCTCGTCGGTCTGGCCCTTGATGAGATCGGCGGAGGCGGGCTTCTCCACGATCTCCTCCGGCACCCCCAGTTCCCTCGCCAACTGCCAAACCTGGGTCTTGAAGAGGTCGCCCAAGGGGTTGATGGGCGGCGAGTCGTCGGCGTGCCAGGTGTAGTAGCCAAAAAGCCGCTCGCTCTTGTTTCCCGTGCCGATAGGCAGGGCGCCCTTCTCTGCCGACTGGTCGAAGAGGATGATCATCCGCGACCTCGCACAGACGTTGCCTAACCTTTGACCGGTCATTTCCGGTTCCAACGTCGTGTAGCCGTCCACCATGCCCGTAATCTCGATGGTCTGCTCGTTGATTCCCAAGTCGTCGATCACCATCTGGGCGTGGGTCAGGCTCTCCTGGGAGGAGATTTTGTAGGGCATGCGGAACGCCCAGACATTTTCCGGTCCAAAGGCGCGGGCACAGAGGTAGGCGACCACCGCCGAATCGACTCCCCCCGACAAACCCAAGACCGCCCGCTTGATGTTGCGACGGCGCATCACTTCGTCCTGCAAAAAAGAGGTGAGCCACTTGGCGACCAGCGGCGCGTTGATTCTCAATGGCTCGTCGGAGAGGGGATCGAAGGTCTTGCCTTGGCTGATGATAAGGCCCATGCCCAAGACTTTACACCCAAGAAAGGACCTATCCTAGGGGTCGAAAGGCCCGGTGAACCTATACAGTTCGAACAGGAAAGCCAAAGATGCTGTACATTACCGTGTAACCAAGCGGTACGCGCCCTGTCCGCTCAAACGATCGACCGCAATGATGCGCTGTAAGGAGTTGAAGTAAAAGTGTCGGGAACTGCAAAGCTTGTCCTCATGATTCTGGCCGGTATCGTTGGAATCTTCATTGTATATAAGCTTGTCGCAGGTCTTGTCGCCACTATACTGTCGCTCCTTGTCCCCCTCCTCCTCGTGTTGGGAATCGGCTTCGCCATCTACATGGTCATCGACCGCAAAGCCCTCGGCGGCGGACGCCGCTATTTACCGTAGACCCTAAGCGCCGCATGATCGAAAGGGCGCGCACATTTGACTAAAGCCACGGGTAACCGTGACTTACTCGACCTCCCACTCCAAAATCCCGGCTGAGAACTCCTTGTGCAGCTTCGCGACCAGCCGAATCTCCGTTCCACCGATCGGCTTGAACTTGACCGTCGACCAGCCGTCTTTCACCGTGGTATAGGACTCAATAGCCTCCACATCCTGCCAAACGCCTCCTACCTTCACCTGAATCCGCCAAGACTCCGGCATCCGGCATTGGCCTCGGGGGGAATCGTCGAAGAAGTAGACGCGGCAGGACTGGAAGGTGCGGTTGGCTTCGAAGGTGTACTGAACCCACTCCTCGGTCCCCCGGTGATCCCACCAGGTGAAGCGGGGAATGTCCTGGTCGTTTGAGTTACTGGGAAGCAGACCGTCGCTGAGAGCCGCTTCGCTGTCCCACCAGTTGCGGTGGGAGTAGGTCGCCGGGATTGACTTGCGGGCGGTTCGTGGCTTCTCCCAGTGCGCCGCTTTTTCGTCGGTGGAGACGGTTGGGAAGACGGTGATTCTCAACCTGGCCGCTCCCATCGGAACCAGCGTCACTTTCCCGGCGGGCTCCTTGGTGAAAGCGGGGCTCTGCTGAAGCGGCGCCGCGAGGCCGTACATATCCAGCGTCCACTCAAGGATGGCTCGTCCCGTGGCCGTCAATTCGATGGGAACGTTCTCCAACGACCACGGCTGGGCGTGGGGCTTGAGCGCCCGCTTCTTCACCTCGAACTTCGGATTGGGCTCAAGGCCGATGTTCCAGGCAGACTTGGGATAGATCTCATAGGCGTCCCAGCCGTTGGGGCGAGGCAGCCGCTTGTACTCCTCCTCGATCTTCAGCGAGTATGCCAACGGGCCACGGTAAACGCTGAGGGTGTTGGGACGTTGACTCCAAGTCTTGGTCTCTACCTCCATCGGCAGAGTCAATTCCACCATGTCGCCCTTCGACCAAGTTCGGTCGATCACGGCAAACTGGCCGCCTTCCCCACTGGAGGAGATCTTGCCGTTCACTTTCACCGTGGCCTTCTTCGCCCAGGCAGGAATGCGGACCGACAGGGGGAACTTCACCGCCCTTGATGGCTCGACCCTGAACCGGATCGTTTCTTCAAACGGATAACTGGTCTCGGCAACGATCTTCACCGCCGTCCCATCGCCCACTTTCGCCTCAACCTCGCTCGGAGCCAGGATCGCGGCGAGCAGACCGTTGCCGTTGGTCGCAAACCACAGCCGCTCGGTCAGATAGGGCCAGGCCATGCCGACGTTGTGCTGGCAGCAGCGATGATCGTTGGGGTCCATCAGGAACATTGGGCCGCCGTTTTCGATGCCGGGGCTCTTGGAGGGCGCATCCGACACCGCCATATTGGCCCCGGTCAGGTAGCGGAGGGCCTTCAAGTCGGCGGTCATGGTGGGCGGCATCCAGTTGAAGGTCACATCCTCCGCCCGGTCAGCCCACCTGGGGTCGGCGCTGTATTCGAAGAGGAGCGCGTGAGAGAACATCATCTCCGCCACCGAACAGGACTCGGTTCCCTGACGAGGGTCGGTCTTCCCCGTTCGCGCATTCTCGTCCGCCGCATACATCCCGCCCGGCCACTGGCCAAATTCGTCGGTGTAGAGCTTCAAAGTCCGCTCGGTGGCCTTCCAATCGCTTTCCGCCTTGCTGAACACGGAGTAGGTCGCGGGCTCGCGGAAACCCTGGGCAAAGTTGACGCCATGCCGGTTTGCGACCCCTGCCACCCAGTCGTTCCCCGCCTGATGAACCCTCGTCGCCAGGCTCAGAATCTTGGAGTCGCCGGTGCGGTTATAGAGCCACACCAAGCTGGCCAACTGGTCTCCCACCCGCTGGTAATGCCAGTAATGCTTGGGATCGACCAACTGCTCCTTTGGCAGGGAGATCAGGTAGTCGCAGTATTTGAGCATCAGCTTGACGACCCGCTCGTCGCCGGTCGCTTCGTAGTAGGTTTGGAGGACGCTCTGAGCGAGCATATTGGGCCAGAGATCGGGGGTGCCGTGGCGGGTCTTGCGGTTGGATTCCGGGCCAAACCACCCGTCCTCCTTCTGGCTGGCAAGAATCCCCTCCACCCAAGCCTTGCACTCGCCGATCATCTTCTGGTCGCCCGTCACATAGGCCAGCGAGATTTGCCCCTTCAGCCAATAGGGCAACTCCTCCCACCCCGCCCGAGCCGCCGTCCCATTGCCCATCCAGGCGTTGTCCTGGATATTCAAAAACCGGCTGATTTTCGCTAACTGCCCCGCAAAGCCTTCGCGTTGCAAGTCGAGTTGGACCTTCAGCCACCCCGCGCCCTTGATGGCCCCCGCCGGGAGCTTTTGAAGGGGAGTTGGCGCAAGCGGGGCGCGTTGGTTGGTGTAGTAGGCGTTGGGCTTGGCATCGGGAAGTCGATGAACGAACTCGATCTTGTCAGAACTTTGGCTCATGAGGGTGGTCAGGGCGAGGAGGCAGACGATCACAAGTACATTATGGATGGACCGGATGGACCGCCTCGACCATTTGATCGCCGTTGGCGGTTCGACAGCCGACCGCTTGGGCAGTCCGCAGGAGGGGTGTCACACCATGTCCTGCAACGACATCTCCGACGAACATCGCCGGGAGGAGAAGGCTTGCGTCGATCGGAAGAGGATCCCCTCCCGCCATACCCATCGGAGTAGCGTTGCAAATCATATCACAGCCTGACGGGTCTGGCGGCCCTGACTTCAGACGCCCGCGAGCAACGTCGCAGAGGAGTTCGATCAGGTGTCCAATGCGCGCACTATCCATGTCGTAGACGATAAGTTCGCCGACGCCAGCCTCTAGCAACGCCAAGGCAATGGCGCTCCCGGCCCCACCGGCGCCAAGAAGCAACACGCGCGCACCCCTGGGTTGCGCGCCCTGATCCATCTGAGCCTTCACAAAAGCCACGCCATCAAGCATATCGCCGTGCCATGAACCGTCGGCATTACGTCGCATGACGCTGACGACGCCAAAGAGGCTCGATGTCTGGGAACTTGTAGCGCAGTAGCCGAAGGCCCTGAATTTATGCGGCATCGTGATGAGCAGGCCATCGACATTGGGGATAAGCGCAAGGCCGCGCATGACGCTGTCGAAAGCAGCCTCCGGCACTTGCATCGGAATACAGATTCCGTTGTGGCCACGCCCGGCGAAGCCGCTCGTCAGTCGTTGGGGCGATCTGGCATAGATGATCGGATCGCCAATGATCGGGAACAGCCTGGTCTCTCCGCTCAAAGTCTCAAGCATTGCACTGGTTACCGTAGCAGAATTCTATTTGGGAGCGCATATCTTTTCGAACTGTTACAGAGTGCTGGCGTCCTAGAAACCAAGCGTTCTGCCAGCCTCACCCCCATCCCAAACCCTTTCCCATTGTTGAGAAGTGCTGCAAACTCAAAATGGGTCCAGTCTATGCGTTGCGTCGCAATGGAGGGATCAAATCCTATTACAAACTTGCTATGCCGATCTGGAGATCGGCGGTCCATCAGTCCATCACTTCTTCCCCACTACCGCCCGGTAAGCCTCCCCGACAATCTCCCCGACTTCCTCCCAATCCACCTCGACGTCCAGGTACACGCCCAGCCAGCCCCGGACCCCGACATAGGGCGGTCGGAAGTACTTCTCGGGCTCCGACCCGACCATCGCCTCCTGCGCACCCGAGGGCGCGGCGCACCAGAAGGCCACGCGGTCGTCGTGGTGTTGGTCGGCGAACATGACGAACAGCTTCTTCCCCTTAAAGAACCAAGCCGGCTCGCCATGGCTCAATCGCTCCTCGACTGAGGGAAGGTTCATACAAATCTGGCGAAGGCGATCCAAGGGCTCCATGGCAAGAGGGTTCTACACTGGCGGCGGTTCTTGAAATCGATGGGCGGGGCGTCACTTATTCCTTCGGCAAAGCGGGAGTCAAAGTGAGCCAAAACTCATTCCCATCGAACTCATACTTGGCGATCAGCGTGATGCCGTCGTAGGAGTAGGCAGGAGGAATCCCCATAGTGTAAGTGTTTCCTTGAGATAGTATTTGAGCCCCGGACAAGGTTCCATCTGCTTCAAACTTACCGGCAAACAGCGGATCAATAAAGATCACCGAACCGCCTTCTGTAAACCCGGTGAAGTTTCCATCGCCATCAACGCTCGCCTCGACCGTGCCCATCGACCTGGCCCGCCCTTCTCTCACCATCAGGAACTTGCCTATGTAGTTCCCGGCCTCGGGCACCGAAGCCGTCCCACCCAATTCGGGTAGAGGCGCCGGTTGTAGTTCTCCCGACGCGTCTATACCGGAGCCGTTGGTGAAGATGAAGTTAAATCCGGTTGCGGTTTTGGTAACCGACAGGCTTCCTTCCACCGCGATACCCTCGTGGAGGAACGACCCTTTGGGCGAATGAATCAAGACCGCATAGTAGCTATCCGACAACGCCTCGCCCCGGAAGTTATTCCGATCCTCAACATCCACAAACATCGGCGCCGCCCCGTTGATCCAGCCGTCGCTGACCACCTCGAAGACGCCTCGATAAAATCCGGGTGCGATGGAGTTGTTGGAGGAAGAGGAAGAGGAAGAGCCGCCGCAACCAGCGAGGGCAAGTGCAGTGGATAAAGCGAGGAGACTGTAAAACCCTTTCATGACAACTGTTTGGACGAAATTCAAGCGTCGCATGATCGGGTCGTCGAAATGCTATCTTCAACATGTCGGGGAAAGTCCCGGACATGAGGGGGGTCTCATGAAAACAAGCTTAATTCTTGTTGGTGTCGTCTTCGGTTGTCTTTTCCAGGGTCACAAGCCTGTAGTGGTCAACTACGACGGTGAAGTCGTCTTGTGCTATCGCGCAGCAGAGAAGAAGCACTGGCAACTGGTCGAGAAAGAAAAATATCGAAAGATTGAGAATTATCTGATCGAGATGAAAATTGAAGAAAAAACGGTGCTGGTCTCCTTTGACCCGAAGCTGGCCAAGGAAGATGTCGACAAAGGGACGTCGCTGTCGAGTATCGGGCTTGGCTACGAGTACCTGGTTGAGCGAGGCACGCGAAAGATTCTAAAAATCAGCACAATCCCATAAGCACAAAAATACCTGGACGTGACTCTGGCCAACGACGTTATTGTGGTGTATGATGAGATAGCCTCAGGGTTGTGTCCTGTGGCTGGCGGGAGTCGGATGGATGCGCACCTTGAGGCAAGAAAACCATGGACGGTCGGGTAAGGCGGTATACGCCAGGTTCTAAACCTGGTGCAGGCAAGACAGAGATAGTTCGATGGTGGAGACAATGAAGACGCAATACATTATTCTGATAGTTATTGTATTGACTTCCTTGTTAAGTGGTCAGGAACTCAAAGAGGTGCCTCCGACATACGGGACTAGACCCTTCCCAGGATTCGTCCCCGATGCACAGACTGCTAAGCTTATCGCCGGGCCAGTAGTTGATAGATTGTTAGGAAAGGAAGCTACCGGTGGAACAATCTATAAGGCCCAATTAAACGGAGATGTATGGACCGTCACGGGCCACGCGAGAATGTCAGGCGAACCGAAACTAGGTCAAGATGTGAGATCACTTCGCCAACCTGTCCTTAAGATAAATAAGATGACTGGATCTATGAGTTTCGAGGTGAAGTGAGCATTGCCAACGCTGTAACTTTAACGGTTTTGAGCTACCGCAGCATCAGCGGGGGAACGGAAACCGAGCGCCAGCGCGTCGAATATTCATACGACGACGTGGGCAACATCTTGACGTATCGGAACAACGGCTCGGGAGGCGGAGGCAACAACTGGCTGACGACCTACACCTACGACCGCGCCAACCGGCTCAAGACGGAAATCCGCACCGGAGGAGGAGCCCATAACTTCAACCTCGCCTACAACTACGACAAGTCGAATAACCGGACTTCGGTAGTTCGCAACGGCAGCTCATCCAGCTACACGGTGGATGATAACGATAAGTTCCTGACCGGCGACGGCTTTACCGCTTCCAGCTATGACAACGATGGCAATCCGGGGACTCTCAACTGGCCTGGACGCGGAAACTACAACTTCACCTACGACAAGGAGCAGAAGCCAACGACCATCGTCGCCGCCGGGCTCGGCACTTGGACCCATACCTACGACGGCGCTGGCCAAAGGGTAAAGCTGGTATCTCCATCTGGAGAACGACGCTACGTTTTCGATAGTTCGACTGTGATTGCGGAAACCAACTCCGGCGGAACCATCCTCACCTATCATGTCCCGGACGTGGGCTGGATAGACGGCTCTACTCAGCGGTTCTATAGGCAGAACGGCCTTGGCTCAAATCTGTCGATTTTGGATACCTCGGGAACCAAGGTCTCCGAGAGCGAGTTCGACGGCTATGGGAACGAATATGTGGTCAATGCAGGCCCCAAAAACCAGTTCGGATTTGCGGGCAAGCATGGCTACCAGACGGATGCCAACGACCTGCAACTCCTTGGGGCCAGATTCTATGTCGCCCCATTGGGCAGGTTCCTTACCCAAGACCCCATCGGGCAAGGGGGAGGTCTGAACCTGTATGCGTATTGCGACAATAATCCATTGACAAGGGTGGACCCAGATGGAAATGACTGGATCGTTTTTAGTAGTGGCCACGGCGCGCAAGGCAACGGCAGCCACGCTCGTTTGGGAATATGGAAACCAGGGCAACGTGATCTGAGATGGTTTGGCTTTTATCCAACTGGAATAGTAGAAAATGATGCACCAGTAGCAGACAAGTCGAGTGTTGCGATGTATGTTACACCTCAGCAAAGAAGAGAGATTGAAAAGAAGATTTATCAAGCTATCATGAATAGAGACGCCAACTACCGGCTTCGCGGTAGAAACTGCGCGGAATGGCTTGGACAAAACATTGGCCCCGTTATTGATCCAAGTGAAGACTTCAAGGACATTCAGACACCACGACAACTGATAGCCTGGGCGGAGTCTGCTGGTGGGTCTACGGTAGTGCCAAATGGCTGGCAATCGCCTTATATAGCTGGTAAAGCATTTCCGTGGATAACTTCGAAGCCACCAAAGAAGCAAGGAAAGTCTAGCGACTCAAGTTCAAGACGCCGAGGCAGTTCATCTGGTTCAAGCCGATCATGACTTGCACGATGTGTAGCTACATAAGAATATCATTGATTCTTCTATCCCTGTTTCTTTTGCAGGGATGCAAGGTTCAAAGTTCTCCCGGTAAAGTCTTGGCTTCGCCACCAGTAGTGGTAGCGCCCAGATCTCTTCCTGACCTTCTTGAGCTTTTGACCGGCTCTTCACCGTCGGGAGAGAAGTTCGAAGCTGCCCTCGAACTAGGAAGAATCGGGACTGTCCAACGTGATCAGGAGGTTATGTCTTATGTAGCTAGTAAGGAGCTGACTGATCCGGTTTTGATTGCTACGTCTCTGCGACACCCACAGACTGAGAGGGCAAAGGATGCTTTAGTAGACTTATTCCGAAAGGAGGATTCCGCGATTTGCTCCGAAATCGCTCGAACATTCAAGACACTTGGAAATCAACAGCGTATCAATACGCTTCTTAGGCTTAATGAATCGAAAAGCGAACAAACCAGACAATCCGTTGAACTCATACTTGGTACAAGACGTATTGAATGAGGTGAAGTGCGTCCTCCGCACCTTTATATCTCAGGGCGCCTTAGCCGTTTTACTTCGCCCGCCTCAAACCCGTAGCCCTGAGGCTAAGATCGCTTGCGACCGGTGTTGTTGATCAATGGGAGTATGATGAGATAGCCTCAGGGTTGTGTTCTGTGGCTGGCGAGAGTCGGATGTATGCGCACCCTGAGGCAAACATGTGGGGCGGTGGCTAGATGATTAGTAGGCGAACTTGGGGTCTGCTAATCGTTGCTTTCGCGCTCGTACTCTTCTGCGGCGCCTGGCATTTCTCCTGGCCCCTGCGAGAGGCGGGTCGGTGGAGTCCGTGCATTGGACGCCCCTTGTCGACCTGTGCGGAACCATCCGGCTACGACGAGGTGGTTACGGGGTGTGCCGAGTATCTGGATTGCAGCACCGATCCGCCCGGCGCGTCCTACGCCACCGCGGTCCTAAAGACGAATCGAGGGTCCTGGTGGTCTTCCTACGCCTATGCGGTCATTGCCCTTGACGCTGATGGCCGCGTGATGAAGGTCGAGATCAAACGATTCTATTCGGCGCTATGAGGGCCTGACGAGGAGGTCACCCATCTAGTGTCGTGTCTCACTAATCTCCCTACACCTTGCGACCTTCTCAATGATTGCTTCGGCGGAGGCAGTCTAAGTGAAGGGTTTGGGATCGCGGTTGTGGATTCTCAGATAGTCCTTGATGGCGGCTTCGAGTTCCTTTACGCTTGAGAACGCGAGCCCCGCCGGATGCGTTTGGTCGTGATTTTTGCGAAGAATCGTTCGACGAGGTTTTGTCTGCCTCAGGGCGCTCTAGCCGCTGGACTTCGCCCACCGCAAACCCGCAGCCCTGAGGCTAATATCGCTTGCGACAGGTGTTGCCGATCGATGGGAGTATGATGAGATAGCCTCAGGTTTGTATCCTGTGGCTGGCGGGAGTCGGATGTATGCGCACCTTGAGGCAGGAAAAGCTTCTGGACGCTAAGACCAGTGTTGTGAGATTGAACGATGCAAGGCCGCTTTTGAGACTTAGGTTTAAGTTATGAATGTTCGTATGAAATGTTTGATTGTCATAGTTGTAGCCGCTTTCATTTCGGCGCAATCCAGCGATGGACCGCGAGCAGTAGTCCCCACGAAAGACAAGCCGGTCATTCTCGATGGCATCCACCTGCGAGGCTATCAATCTGCTATTGAATACATACAATCAACTAAGTGGATAACAGGGGACTTAAAGAACCCACAATCCTATGTGATTAGCTTTGAAGGTACGCAACAAGGGAATCTTGTTTATCATTTTTATCCAAAGCCTAAAGGAAAACCTTTTGAAGATCTCGGAATAAACCTGGAACGCCCGCCCCTACACGTTTTTGTAAACTCGGAGACCTTCAAGGTGGAGAAGGCTGTTATCGAATGATTTTGAAAGCCGTGGCCGCACCACGGTTCTGAGCTACCGTAGTATCAGTGGGGGAACGAAAACCGAGCGCCAATACTCATACGACGACGTGGGCAACATCTTGACGTATCGGAACAACGGCTCGGGAGGCGGCGGCAACAACTGGCTGACGAACTACACCTACGACCGCGCCAACCGGCTTGTCTGCCTCAGGGCGCTCTAGCCGCTGGACTCCGCCTGCCGAAAAACTGCAGCCCTGAGGCCAAGACCGCTTGCGACCGGTGTTGTTGATCAATGGGAGTATGATGAGATAGCCTCAGGGTTATATCCTGTGGCTGGCGGGAGTCGGACGTATACGCACCCTGAGGCAGGAAATGGCAGGAGGTTTTTGGGGGGGCGGCATTTCGGTTTTGCGGTTTTGGGGCAGTGCGGATCCCGATTTACCATTTCCGACAAGGCCGTCTTGGAGTGCGGGCGACTTCTTGGATTACACGCTGGTGTGGGTCGGACCTGGAGGTCCAACCCACGCAGCGCGAGCAAGCTTACGCACTCCCAAAGGTCCCGGTCCCAAAACGAATCGGTCGGCTCATTCCCTAGATGGCGATTGTGATGAGTATGCGAACGATTGGAACCTTCTTGATTACCAGCGCCCTGGTCTCTGCCGCCGCGCTGGCCTCGGCCTGTCCCAACTGTAAGCGGGGCTATGTGTTTGGCAAGCCGGTGGCGATAGGCAATGGGATGGCTTGGACCTGGGCCAAGCTGGGCGCGACCCCCAGCCAGATCGACTCGATGGGCGTGACTTTTACCGAGACCGCTCTGGAAGGGCTACCCGAATTGGGCGAACTGGAGGACCAGACGATGCCGATGGCGGAGTTCATGCTGGAATTACCGAAGGAGATCAAGGGCAAGCCGTTCGACCATGTGATGCTGAACTGGAACCCAAAGGGCCACGACCCGTTCCCGCTCTATGGCAAGCCCCATTTCGACATCCACTTCTTCACCCTGACCCCCGCGCAGACCGAGAAGATCACGGCCAAGGGGGCGGATATGGCGAAATGCACCAAAAAGCCGGGGGCCGGATTTGTTCCCGCAGGCTACATCCTGCCTCCGGGCACGGTGGTACCCAGGATGGGCGCCCACTGGATCGATCCGAAGTCGAAGGAGTTCAACGGGAAGGAGTTCGACACGACCTTCATCTATGGCACCTACGACGGTCGGATCAGCTTTCTGGAGCCGATGATCACCACCGCCTTCCTGGGTTCCAAGCCGAACTACACGGAGGCTTTGGCGATGCCAAAGAAGGTAGACGCCACCGGCTATTACCCCAGCGCCTTCAGCATCAAGCACAACGAAGCGAGACGCGAGATCACGGTGAGTCTGGATGGGCTGAAACTTCTGCAGGCCGCGAAGTTCGCGAAGTAGTTTGGAGTTTTTGTTGGGTAGGCGGCGATGTTCTGCATTGTCGCCTATCGGACATCTCGATGAGTCGAACAGCATAAGCCACAGAGGGACGCAGAAGGCTTGCCGTATAGTTGAAAGGAACCACAACGACACAGAGGCGCAACGAAATCAGCCGGCTGACCACCATCTCAGTGCCCTGCCCACCCTGAGGCAGGAAAACATAAAAGGGCAATCGCGAGACAGTTCAGCGCGACCGTTGTCCAGAAGATGAACATAAACTCAGGCTTGCGGAGCTTGTGTCGCAGTTGATGCTGGGCAAGCATCGCACCCGGCCATCCTCCCATGAGAGCCAGTAGATGCAGGATGGCTTCGGGGACCCTCCAGAGGTTGTTTTGCGCTTTGAACTTGTCGATAGCGTAAACCGCGTAGGCGACGAGGCTCATCGCCAGGACTGCGATCGGAACCACATAAGGCAATCGGCTAAGAGCGCTTGTGGCGAAGAGGCCGCCAAGGATCGCGAAGACTGCCCATTGAATGGTCGGAGAGCTATGAATGATGCTCGGCTCTGACTCCTCCTGGCCAACGTACCGAACATTGGTTGCCCTCTCGCGGCCCTTATCGTCTGAAGAAACCTCATACGTGACGACTTCGTCGCCAACGGGTCGGCCAGGAGCGCCATTGAAGGCCCTGATGTGGAGAAACACCTGCTTGCCACCGCCCCGAGGCGTGATAAACCCGTAGCCCTCTTCATCCTTCCACTTGGTGATCGTGCCCTGATACCGCATTGCGAAACTAGGTTCCCGCGTAGTAGATCGGCTCGACTCGCCAATCCTTGTCCTTGTCCCAACCCAACTCCTTCACCCGAGGCCGCCGCTCCCGGAGCCGGACGGATTCGATCATGAGGCTGGTTCCGCTTGAGAGGTGGTTCTTCCCTACACACTCCAGGCGCAATGTATAGGTTCCTGGCTCGGGCCAGAAGTCGAGGAAGTGGAACTCTCGGGCGGAGACTTCGGGGGCATAGAAGTCCATCTGCTCGCCCATCTTGATTCCATCCAGTGTGACCTCGTAGATGCCCAGGTTCGGCCCTAGGGCGACGTTGATTAGGAGGCGAAGAGGCTCTTTCTCGGTTACCGTAAAGCGCACCTCAACCTGGTTCCTAGGTTCCTTGCTTGGTATTAGCGGAACGTATAACACGTGATTCTCAAAATGCTCTGGATAGCGAAGCACGCACGCTTCATCCATAGCCCCATCCTTCCGACCGTCGTACTCGATCCGAATCAACTCCTCGCTCACTGGCTTCTGGCCATAGTCGCCCTCGGAAGCCAGAACCACCACCCGATCAATCGAAGGCAAACGACGCTCCCGAGCATGAGGCGCTCTGGCGGCAAACGTCGGCGTTCCCGTCTGGTACCAAAACGCCACGCTTGCGTAGTCGTCTTCCCGGGCGTTCCAGCTATGGGCGCGGTTCTCTTTATTCTCATCCGGCGCGATCCAGCCGAAGGTCTCAAGCTGGAACTTGAACGACTTGCTGAAGACGAACGGGTCGTTCACGTGCCACCGATACGCGCTGGTGTGCCCGCCCACGATGCCCCATTGGTCGAAATAGGGGACCCCAAAAAACGGGGTCAAGGTCTTCTCCAATCCCCAGGCGCAGAGGAAGTAGTCCTCCGTCCCCGTCCCCCAGACCGACGGGATCTCCTCGCCGTCGATGGAGATCATCTCGTCGCCTTCGCCAAACCAATAGGGACTGCGGGTTCGCACCGAGAACACCGTCCCCACATAGTGCCCCTTCCCCTCCGTCTCCAGAATGGTGTAGGGCTCGCCGCCGGGTAGGGGGTAGGACTGGTTGTATTGGGCATAGAAATAGGGCGCGTCCTCGGGAATGGCGTCCTTTTTGATCCAGTCGATGTTGTAGTAGAGCAGGCTGATCGGCCGCTCGCTCTCGTTCACAATCTCCACCCGCGCCGACTTGCGGAAGGGCATGTGCCAGAAGCAGTTGTAAGAGTCCCCGCCCTCCACCACCACCGGAATACTCACCACCTCGCTCCGCTTGCCAAAGCACCCGGCAAAGAAGTCGCCCAACGGAGCCTCGACACCGGGACGCTCGTTGCCATCCCAATAGATGCGCAGGAGCATCTCCTGGTGGTTTGCCGACCCGTCCTTGGCCCAAGGGTGCGGCTCCGGCCCCAGGAAGGTGATCCACATATGGGTGATAATCCCCGGCCCCTCCACATCCATCAGCACATGGGTCTGCCCCGGCTGAACCCGAAAGTTGTCCCGATTGCTCTTCTCCTCCAAGTCGCTCTTGGGCCGCGCCTTGGGGTCATAGTTGCCGTCCGGTCCCTCGCGGAAGGTAGAGGTGGCGCGCATACTGCGCCCGTCGATCGGTCGCGCCAGGGAGCCCATGGAGCCAGAAAGAAGAGGATAGTCGGCCATCTTGCCGCTATCTTACTAAAAACCCCCTTGTCTCATTACGCATTGAGAGGCTTTATGCTTGCGCTGAAGCTTTGATCGCTGCCAAGTACCTCGCCCTCGACGCCACCAGAACGCCCGCAATCACTACCGCCAGACCCACCGCTTGCCAGATGTGGAGTTTTTCGTTGAGGAGCAGGTAGCCGAAATACGCGGCCAGGATGGGGACGAAAAATTGGTAGAGCATGGCGGCGGCGGGGCCTTTGGCTTTGACTCCTTCGTAGAATCCAAGGAAACCGATGAAGCCTGCGCCGAAGGTGACGTGGAGGAGCATCCACCATGACGTTGGCGTTAGCTCTGTCCAGGGAACTTGCAGGGTCTTCATGAAACCGTACGGTAAGAGAACGATCAGAGCGGCGGGCATGGAGAGGGTGAGGGATTGGATGGGGCTGTATTTGTTGACCAACGGCTTCGAGAGCACCGCGCCATAAGCCCAGACCACCGCCGAGGCGAAGATCATGAGGTTTCCGGCCAACGTCCCATGCGACCCCTTTCCTCCCGTTCCGATGACGATGGCGGTCCCGACAAACGCAATCGCCGCGCCCAGAATCGCTCCGGGAGTGAATCGCTCGATCTTTGCGATCACGGAGAAGATCGCCACCAAGACGGGAGCCGAGGCCAGGATGATCGCCCCCTCCGCCGCCGAGGTCAATTGCATGCCCTCCATGAAGAGAATGAGGTACACGCCCAGGGACACAAACCCCTGCCAAAGCACCGGCAACGAGTCTCGGCTGTATCTTAACGACTCTCCCCGCCACTTGCACACCAAAACAAGCAGGAGATACATCGGTACGAATCGAACTAACGTGACAGCCGCGGGGGTCATCTGCTGGTAGAGCACCTTGACGGCGGGGAAATTGAAGCCCCACATCAGCACGGTCGCCGCCAGCCAGGGATTGGGAAGGGTCAATCTGCGGAGCGGCACAGTCGGAGTATGACAGCCGGGCCTCAAGGGGAATAGAATACAGATTAGTTAGCCAGTCAGGAACGCAAACACTATGTCGATGATCGATCACTCACAAACCAACTGGGGCGCGGCCAAGCGCTTCCGACTTGTTCTGCGCGAAGGAAGCAACATCCGAGAGATGGGCGGCGACACCGATATGTCGATCGCCGTCGGAATCGTCGACAGCATCTTCATGAACGCCCTCGACACCGGAACCTCGGACATCCACCTACAGCCCGAGCGCGACCAGTTGAAGATTCGCTATCGCCAGGACGGCGTCCTCCACGACACCGGCCAGCTTCCGGGGGAGCAAGCCTCCAACGTTCTCGCCCGTTTGAAACTCGCGGCGGGGATGAGAATCGACGAGAACCGAGAGCCCCAGGATGGCCGTCTCGACATGGAGTACAACGGCCGCCGCCTCAGCGCCCGCGCCAGCTGTATCCCCTGTCTCAACGGCGAAAAGATGGTCATGCGACTTCTGGACCCCAGCGCGATGAAGGTCGATTTGCCCAAGCTCGGGATGCCGGAAGACGTTCTGGCCAAGTGGTCCCGCGCGATTCAGGTTCCTTACGGCTTGATCCTCGTTACCGGTCCGACGGGTTCGGGCAAGACCTCTACTCTTTATGCTTCCCTGCACCAACTGGACGCGAAGCGGCGCAACATCGTGACGGTCGAAGACCCGATCGAGTACGAGTACGAGAACGACATCGCGCAGGTGCAGGTGACGGAGAAGATGACCTTTCCGAAGGTCATGCGCACCTTCCTCCGCCAAGACCCGGACGTGATGATGGTCGGCGAAATGCGCGACCCCGAGTCCTTGGCGATCGGCATCCAAGCTGGTCTCACGGGCCACTTGGTCCTCAGCACGCTCCACACCAACAACTCCATCGAGACCTTCGGGCGAATGCTGGATATGGGCGCGGAGTCGTACCTGGTGGCTGGCGTTACGGTTGCGATCCTAGCCCAGCGGCTGGTCCGGTTGAACTGCGGCAAGTGTCGGGAGGCCTACCAGCCGTCGGTGGATGAGATCGATATGCTCAAGCTGACGGAAGGGGAATTGGCAGAGGGCAAGTTTGCCAAGGGGCGAGGCTGCAGCGAGTGTAAGGGCACGGGCTATAAGGGCCGAATCGGCGTCTTTGAACTCATCATGGGCACCCCCGAGTTCCGAGCCGCCATCGCCCGCAACGCCGACTTCCCCACCATGCAAGAGATCGCCCGCAAGCAGGGCTATCGAACGATGGTCGAGGACGGCAAGCACAAGATTTTCCAAGGCTGGACCACGCCGGACGAGGTCATCAAGGCGGTTTACACGCAGAGCATGGAGTAGGGGTGCGAAGTGCGAAGTGCGAAGTGCGAAGTGCGGAGTGCGAAGTGCGAAGTGCGGAGTCAGATCTGTCGGATTCATCTGACAACCCGAACTCGATCCTTGCGCTATGTCCGTTGCCAGGGAACAGTTTTGTGCTTACTTGCCGTCCGGTCAAACCAGGATAGACTTTTGCTAGAAGGAGATTGGATATGAACTTGAGAAAATCAATTGGATTAGTTTTGCTGCTTGGCGTGGTTGCGGCTCATGCCCAAGTTAGGGTGACGACCAGCAACGGGAACACCGAGACAATGAACAAGGTGATGCCGGGGGCGGCGGTAAACAGCGTGGACCGCCGATACTTCGCCGAGGCTCGCGTGGCAACGGTCTTCAACCTGAAGCTGGCGGAGGCGGCCACCAAGCAGGGCTCGTCGGCCTGGGCGCGGGAGTTTGCCAGGATGCGCTTGAAGGACTATGCCCAGAACTATGCCGAACTCAAAGTGATCGGCTCCAAGGTAGGTGTGAAGGTGGATAAGGCCCTGCCTGCCGCCTGGGAGAAGAGGCTGAGCCAGATCACAGCCAAGCGAGGGAGTTCGTTTGATACCGAATTCCGCCGCAACTTCATCAGCGTGAACGAGCAGTTCGCGGACCAGTCGGAGAAAGCTGTGAAAAGCGGCAACAACTCCCACATCCGAAACTTCGCGGTGACGCAGGGGCCGGTGATTCGGCTGAACATCAAGATGGCGGAGCGACGGGTGACGAAGATTTAGAGGATTGCTTGAATGCTGGATTGCTTAAATGTTTGATTTGGGCAATCCTAGAGGTCTTTTCATAATTAACCTGAAACTTGTACACGGCGTCATGGTGAGCGAGAGCGGCCCGAGCGCTTTGTTTTTGTAGAGCGTTCTATGCCGCGAAGTCGAACCACCTCACCGAGTTGTAGGTTGGGAAGAAGTTACAGGCGGGTGAGGTCCTTCGACTCGCGACCAGCAAGAGGCCTTTCTACAACTTCTCTATGCTCGCTCAGGATGACGCCGTACCGCAAATAGGCAAATATGCAAAGACCTCCCTACATTTCTATCGACTAGGGACAGTCGTCACACTGCGCTGATCTCTTGTCTTGTCTTCCTTCTCATCGAGATCAGAGTCCAAATAACGATCAAAGTAAGTCCAGAAGCGGTCACCACGACCGGCCAAGGGGACTTGCGTTCCGGCAGTTCGGGATTGTGTTGAGCCTCGTGCAGGGCGGCGAGTTCTGTCAAGTTGGGTAGGTGTCCGTCGAACGTGTAGAGGGTTCCGTAGGACAACCCCAATCGCCCATCATTGACCGAATCCCCCTTTGAGATCACGTCCGTAATGTCCAGAAATTCCTCTTTGATCGCCACCCGCCGCAACTGCGTCTTCTCCTGGGCTCTATTCTTCGCAAGATCATACGACTCGATGTAAAAAGCAAGGGGGCCTTTCTCATCACGCGTGACGGACCCTTTTTCCAGCACTGACTCTTTACCCCCAGACGCAACCACGATCACCTCCATCTGTATCTTGTTATCGCCAAGGTTGGTGCATCTCAGTTTTACGGGATACCGTGAACCTGGCGGAACAAACTCATAGGGCGCACTCTTAGCCTTGGCCGCGTATTCATTCCATGTCTCATCCGACCAGGGGAGTTCGCCCAAGAGGAAGGTGCGAAAATCCGTCCCCAAAAAAGAGCCTTCGCGAACCGGGACGGTCAATCGACTTACGGCGGCTCGCTCGCGTTTCGACATAGGCGACCTCGCCCAGTAGTCGCTTCCCTGTATTTCTTTCAAAGAGATTGTCGAGCCGGTTGTCAGGTTCATCAGGGGATAGGAAATGCCCTCAAGCCCGCTTTTGCCCTTGTAGAAGACGACATCCTCCGATGATTTCCAACCCTCTCTCCACCGTTCCTTTTCTGCCTCGGAAGCATCGGGGAGAACGTGCCCTTTCTCATCGAGCTTGTGGTCGCGAGTCACTTTCGGATCGCCTTCCACCCTCGTCTTCCCCCGGCTTACTTCTACTCCTCCTTTGTTGCCCACCGACTGACGAAAAACATAAGCCTGGGGAAAGGCATAGCCTGCCATCACGAGCAGACTAATGGCAATAGTTCTTAGCGTGTTGGACCAAGTAACCATGCCACCATTGTAAGCCAAGTGGCAGGCAAGGTGAGTGTGGCTTGTGGAATGTGGCCCGTAAAGCCACAGGCCACATTCCACAGGCTACAGTATCTTCTGCACAGCCGCGACCACGTGGTTTTCGTTGGTGACGGCTTCCAATTCCAGAACTCGGGAGTAGGGCATGGGGACGTTTAGGCCGCCTACTCTTCCTACCGGGGCGTCCAGGTCGTCGAAGCAGTCTTCGCTGATTCGGGCGTGGATTTCGGCGCCGAAGCCGCCACTCTTCCAGTCTTCATAAACCACGACCGCGCGGTGGGTCTTGCGGACTGAGTTGTAGATGGTCTCGGTGTCCAGGGGGAGGAGGGAGCGCACATCTACGACCTCGGCGCTGATGCCGTCCTTCTCCAGCAACTCGGCGGCCTGAAGGTTGATCTGGGTCATGAGGGAGTAGCCGATGAGGGAGATGTCGGTTCCCTCTCGCAGAATCTGTGCCTTGCCAAACGGGACTGTGAACTCTTCGTCGGGCAGGGTTCCCTTCATGGCGTAGAGGCGGGGGTGCTCGTAGAAAATGACCGGGTTATCGTCGGCGATGGCGGTCTTGAGCATTCCGTACACGTCGGAGACGGTCGCCGGGGCCACCACTTTCAAGCCGGGGACGTGGGCGTACCAGCCGTCCATGGAGTGGGAGTGCTGGGCAGAGAGCTGCTTGGCCGCGCCGCCGGGACCGCGGATGACGATGGGGCACTTCACCACGCCGTTCGACATGTAGTGGATCTTGGCGGTGTGGTTAATGATCTGGTCGAGGGCGAGGATGGAGAAGCTCATGGTCATAAACTCCACAATCGGCCTCAGACCCGCCATCGCCGCTCCGGTCGCGATGCCGGTGAAGCCGCACTCGGTGATGGGGGTATCCACCACCCGGCGCGTTCCATACTTGGGGAAGAAGCCCTTGGTGACCTTGAAGGTGCCCTCATAGCGGCCAATATCCTCGCCCATGAGGAAGACGTCCGGGTTCTTGTCCATCTCCTCGAACATGCTCTTCTGCAGAGCCTCGCGGTAAGTCATTTCAAGTGTTGCCATTTTTTGTATTGCTTGATTGCTGGAATGCTTTATTGCTGGATTGCTTTGAATGCTTGATGCTGGATCGTTTTGGATTCTAGCAATCCAGCAATTTATCAATCAAGCAATCCCTAGTGCCCCTTCTCCACTTCCATGTCGGTGTAGATGTTGTCGTAGACCTCTTCGGGGTCGGGGTGCGGGCTGGCGTCGGCTTCTTCGTAAATCTTGTCCACCCATTCGATGATCTCGGCATCGATCGCCTCGACGGTTTCTTGAGTGAGAATCTTCTTATCAAGAAGCAGGCTCTCCAGTCGCTTGATGGGGTCTCGCTCCCAGGCGGCGGCTTCCTCTTCTTTGGTTCGGTAGAGTTGGCGATCCTGGTCGGCGGCGCCGTGGCCGGCGTAGCGGTAGGTCATGATCTCGACCCAGTAGGGCTGTTGGTTTTTCCGCACCCAATCGACGATCCGCTGGGCGTCCTTCTTCATCTGGATCACGTCCATCCCGTCGATCCGCTCGCTCTTGATGCCGAAGGGGATGCCGCGCTTCCAGAGTTCGGGGTCGGCGGCGTGGTACTCCAGACGGGTGCCCATCGCGAACTCGTTGTTCTCCACGATGAAGATGCACGGGAGGTCCCAGAGACCCGCCATGTTCAGGGTCTCGAAGACGACGCCCTGGTTGGCCGCGCCATCGCCCATGAAGTTGAGGGTGACTCGATCCTCGCCTCGATACTTGGAGGCAAACGCCAGACCGGCTCCCAGCGGGATGTGCCCGCCGACGATTCCCCAGCCGCCGTAGAAGCCGCGCTCGGGGTCGAAGATGTGCATGGAGCCGCCTTTGCCGCCCGCCGTTCCGGCCTTGCGGCCCATCAGCTCCGCCATCACCGCCACCGGATCGGTGCCCAAGAGAAGGGCGTGGGCGTGGTCGCGGTAGGCCGTGATCACATAGTCTTCGCCCTTGCGGATGGACTCCAGCCAGCCAACCGCCAGCGCCTCCATCCCGATGTAGGTGTGCATATAACCGCCCACCTTGCCCTGACGGTATGCCAGGTTGCACTTCTCCTCAAAGTGACGGAGAAAGACCATGTCGCGGTAGTACTGCTCGAGAACGGCGGGGGACTCAGTGGAATTCTTGACGGCTTGTTTGGCCACGCTTAACCTCAGAGGGGATATAGGTGGTCTTGGGCATCCTGCTGCGCCATTGAAGCCAGACAGCCTTTGACGGTTAGTTATACCCCTTTTGAGCTTGGAGTTTGGAGTTTGGGGGAGTGCGAAGGGCCGAGGGCGAAGTGCGGCGGGCGGAAGGCTGGTCGATTTCAACCTTGTACCCCAAACGAGGGCGCTTCTTTGGGGGAGAGGGTGGTATCTCTTTCTCAATGTCCAAACGCGATGCTTGGATTATCCTCGGACCGGGGAAAAGGAAGAGGGGGAGATTTGGCGCAGATGGACTCCAAGGCTCTCATGGATGCCGACCAGAGGCGGTCGGTGGTGTGGGCAAGGGTTTTTTCTTCGCCTAGCGTCGTCAACATCTCTTGCCAGGGCTTTCCTTCCATGAGGAGGACGCACTCGATGGCCATCTGGGCGAGTTGGCGGATGGGATCGGCGGCCTCTGGGCCGAGGATGTCCTCTGCCAGTTCCCTTCCCTGCCCCTCCGTGCGCCAAGCGTTCCGAATCTGGTCGAACAGCGGGGCGAGTTCCAGGTGGATGCAGGTCTGGAGGGTCTCGTGGATCAGACCGCGAAGGCGGGAGGCGGCTACGTCCATTGGCTCAGGGCGGCGGATGGCCCAGGGGGAGTGTTTGGCGGAGCGATAGGCGACCCGATAAGCGCTCGGCTCGTTGTATCGCACTAAGACTCCTGTCCAAGCCGGTTGCCAAATTTCGGTGCCATGGTCGCTGGAAGCCACGATTCCCCAACCGATCGGGGTTTGGGCAAGACCACCTCGCAGGCAGAGATCGAGGGCGAGGCGGAACTCGTCAACGCCTTCCCGGAGCATTCGGAGGAAGAACGACTTGGTGCCCATGGCTAGGCAACAATGCTGTATCGGCAGACCGCTCTCGCGCTTGAAGGTCAACTCTTGGATGTGGCGAAACAGGTCGGATGGCCCCATGAGCTCCGGAGCCCGATCATGGCTTTCGCTCCTTAGGAAAGCATTGCCTCGGTAGCAGATCGCCACCGCCTGAAAAATATCGACCCTCATGCCTAACGCAGTTATTGGCAGGAACGCCGAAGTCTTTTGCCGTGTTTGCCAAAACCTGTTAGGGTCGCGTGGTTAATCCAGCAAGGGTCGCGTGGAAACCAGGTTTTCAAACAGGTCGCCGCAGGCCTCGTCTTCTCCGGGGATTGCCTGGTTGGGGATGAGATACCAGGTCTCGGTATGGGTGGCGTAGTCTCCGGGAGGCACGGTCTCGATTGGCCCCAGACTCTCCACCTCCAACATATCCTGCCGGGTGAAGGTCTCGAAGTTGCAGCCGTGGTCGGGATACAGGTAGTCGGTCTCCGCGCCGAACCGCTTCAGGAAGAGGTTACCGTGGTTTGCATAAGCGGCCCAGCCCTGGTCGATAAATGCGCCGATCTTTTGGGGGCCCTTGTCGGCGTGCTGGGCCAGACGGATCACCCGCTTGCCCCAGGTCCAGCGCGGGTCGGCCATGTCGGTGTAGTGCCAAAGCGCGAGCGGACGGGCGGGGAGGACCTTCTCGGTGTGCGGGATGAACGCGGCTTGGGGGAAGATGCAGACTCCCCCAGTTGCCATCACGGTCAACGCCCAGGGGGCTAACTCAGTTGCGTAGACGCCCCGGTTGTAGATGCGGTGCTCGATTCTGAGCGCTTCCCCCTCGGGCTTGATGCGAATCTCTTTTTGGACGAACCACTTCTCGGTTGGGGCGGTGAAGATATGCCATCCATCCTCAACCGCGTATTCCCCCGGATTGTTGTCGGGGTGCATGGTTTTGGGATCCTCTTCCGGGGCGATCCATAACCGGTGGCCCCCGTAGCTCTTGTAGGCATCCCCGCCGGTAGAACCCATGTCCTTGGCGTACTCGACTAACTCGTTAGGTCCGCCGATTAGGCCATAGCGAATGATGCGTGGGCCGACTTCCAGGGTGACGATGGCTTCCGTGTTTCCGGCTGTAATCCGGGCGCAGCGATTCCAGCCGCCGTAGGGGGTGATTTCCATTCTTTTTAAATACTACCCGAGCGGCTGTTGGAAGTCTTTTAGGGGCCGCAGAAGAGACGCAGAAGTGGTTTGAGCAAGCGCCTATACGCCAATTCGTAAGTTAGGATGAAACTACAAATGGGTGAGGTCCTTCGACTCGCGACGAGCAAACGATTCCACTACTAACCTCTTTTGGCTCGCTCAGGATGACGCCGTGGTATAAGCTAATGAAAAAAGATCTCTTCCGACTTCCGTCAAGACCCTAGAACCGGAGCGAGTAGTCTAACCGCAGCGACCAGTTGTCCTTCTTGAAACCGTCGATGATGCTGTATCGGTAGCTGACGTTTCCGGCGAAGATGCTGAAGGTTTGGTTGGGGCCGGCTCTTTGGTCGAACTGGAGGCTGTAGCGGCTGGTGAGCATTCTCGATATGCCGTTTCCGTTAACCTCTTCCAGGCCATAGTAAAGCTTTAGAGGCGAACCGGATTTCTCAAAAAGCACCGCATTCAGACCGGCGGTTCGGCGTAGCGCATTGTTCTGATCGTTGCGCATTTCCCGCCACTCGCCGCCGAGAGTAAATCCGCTGGGCGCCTTGTAGTCTAATTTCCAAACTGCGTGTCGCTCAGGCGAGTAGATCGATCCTAAGACCGCATCGCCTTTGGCTTGCTCAGGGTTCGTGAGAAGTTGGTGAGTCAACTCAAAGTTCTTGGAAGGCTTGGCAGAGATGTTGAAGTTACGGATCATCACCTCACCGTTTACGGGCATAGTGCGGACCTTGTAGAAAATGCTGGCCTTCAGCCACGTCTTATCCGATTGATCGGTAGTGAAGCCGTAGGTCCGATCGATGGCCCGGAAGCCGTCGGCGTACATCTGGCCCAGGTAGTTGAAACCGATGGTGTTGGCACCCAGCTTGGTGCTGAAGTTGAACATCTTGTTCTCACGCACCCACTTGCTGTAGTCTGCCGCCGTATCCACCCCGAAACTCAGCTTCGTCTCGCGGAAAGGCCCGAGGTTGAACGGCTTATTAGTGCCGATCGACATCTTGCTGAAGGCCTGGGTTCGCTCGGTGCTACCATCCCAAGACCGCTCGCCGTAGCCGCCGCCGATGTTCAGGTTGCCGATGGTTCCGGCCTGAGTGTTTCCAGCCTGTTCTGGGGCAACCTGGCCCGCTCCCTTGCCAATGGCGAGGCTTTGGGTGGTTAGACCATTTTCACCATTCAACTGGCGCGCATAGCCATAAGCAATCTGGAGGCCGTTGCCTAGGTCATACCAGAAGCCGTAGTTGCGGTTGCTCTCGTCGCGATCGTCGCCGTTGCGGTCTACTCGCCGATCAGTCACGCTCACGCCCAGCCGTTTGTTCAGGTTCGTGCTGACCGTATTGGCGCTGATGTTCTCCATATCGCCGTTCTCATAGTTCGTCCGGCTCTGCTCGGTCATCAGTTTAGTGTTCTTGTCAAGCGAGGTCTCGTAGGAGAGATACTGTCGATGAAAATCGGACAGTGTGGAGTTCTTCCCGTCGAAATCCTGCCGCTCGTTCAGCAATCGCAGCGTGCCATACTTCCCAAGGTTCTGGTACATGAACATCCGCTCGGTCGCGTTGGCGAACAGGGTGCTCATCGGGTCTTCGCTTCGCTGCTGGCTCTTCGTGAAATTCAGTTCGGTGTTCTTCGACGGCTTCCAGTTGAGCACCATGTTGCTCATGTGGTTGTCCTGGTTCAGCGCCTTGGACTGGGCGGCGTACTCGTAGAAATCGAAGTTCAGGCTAGGCAGAATCTGCCACTTGACCTTCACATCCCGTTGGTCAAAGCCCTTCAGTTGGTTCAGCAGATCTCGCTCGGGGTCGATGAGCTGGTTGACAGAGTTGAATCCGTGATCGACCTCGCGGGTGTTGGCCGAGACTTGGAGTCGCTTGTCGCTATAGGCGAAGCTCTGCCGTTTCACCCCGCCCTCGGTCGAGTCGGCGGTGGTCTGGCTATAGTCCAGTTTGCCGCCCTTGAGGTTCATATTCAGGGCAAAGTCGGTTCGATCCAACCCCGCAATGTTCCCCAACTGCTGGCGCTCGAAGCCCAGCAACGAGTTCCACTCACTAAACTTCTTGCCGAGCGACTGCTTGCGATACTTCAGGTTGAAATCTTTGTTGGCGATCGCGAAGGTATCGACCGAGCCGCCGTCCTGCTGGCCCTGAAGCTTCAGGGTCTCAAAGCTCATTTTCCAGTTCTTAAACGGCTCGCCACTGATCCGGTCCATGGTTCGCTCAAGACCATTGGATTGCAGCAACCAGCCGCGCTCAGCGCCGACGTTGGCTTTGGCGCCCGCGCCGTACATGTTTGCGATGGCGTTGATGTGGGCGTCACCCTCGGCGGTGGCGTTCAGGGGCGCATAACCGGTGAACCCTTTGTCAAAACTTCGTGACGAGTGCTCCAGGCTCCAACCCTTGCCTCCAACGCTGATATCCTGCGACTTGAAACCGCCGCCATTGGAGTCGATCAGGTTCTGGGAGAATTTGATCGGTTGGAAATCCTTGCCCAACATACTGGCTTCCAGAGCCATCCACTGGCGCTTCAATCCGATCTCGCGACTGAACATCGCCTGCTCATCGCCCTTCAGACTGGCGATCCGGGTGAACGTCTGGTCGACCTCTTGGTCTTTCAAGTTGAACTTAATCTTGGAGGTATTCAGCCCGAATTCGCGCTGGCTAATGCCGTTGTGACCGCGCATATCCTCGATCGAAAGCGTCTTGAAGGAGAACCCGCCATCCTTGAAGGCAAAGCCCATATCCAGGCTCTCTCGGGCCAGGCCGGCTTCCTTTTGAAGCTGAGCCCGATCCGCCTCGGCGATGTCGGCAAACCGCTTGAAGTCTTGGTCCACGCGCTGGGAGTTCCAGTTGACCTTCAATCCGCCCGAGGCGAAGTTCACGCTGCGCCAGTCGATGGTTGCGCCCTTATCTTCGACCGAGCGCATCGACATGCCAAAGCCGATGGAGCCGACTTTCATATCCTTTGCGCCAAGAGCAAACCGCTTGAGGCCCTTCTCTTTCTCAAGTTGGGCCGCATTCAGACCCGCATCCCCGGCGGCAGAGAAGCCTCGGAAGTTGGAGGAGATGTCTTGGTAGTTCGCGGTGATGGAACCACCTAGCATATTGCTCTGGAGATCTTGGACGATCATATGCGAGCGCCCTTCGTCAACATTCTGCCCGGCCACCTTGTTCTCCATCATGGAGTTGGCGTCGACTTTTTGTCGTTCGCCAAAGAAGTAGACGCCCTTGAGCAGGCCCTTCTGGCCAAGATTGAAACTGTTGTTAAAGCCAAAGAGGTTGGTGGAGACCACTTGGCCATCGGCGGTTCGCTCCGTCATACCGAAGCCCAAAACCATGTTCATCGCACCGGGCGCCAGGTTCAGACTGAAGGCGTTGATCCCGTTGGCCCGATAGGCGTTGCCGGGAGTCGGCGTAGCGTTCTTGTCGTATCGGTAGGAAACCGTGAGGGAGTCGCCGGTCTTGAGGGCTCGGGCGATGTACACCATGCCCGCCTCGTAGTCCATGGTGTAGTCCACACCACGCTGGAGAATCGCACCGACAAGTTGCACCCGCTCAGAGCCTTGGACCACATTTCCGTGCTTCAGGGCCACTCCCGGAGAATTGGCGCGAATGGTGAGGAGATCGAAAGCCGCCGTTCCGCCGACGACATTAACGGGCGTGGCAGGGTCGTTGGGGTTCAATGAAAGAGGCGTTTGGGAGTGAGCTGCCATTGGCAACGAACATAGCGCGAAACACCCAACCTTCTTCCAATTTAGCCTTCCCATGGCTTCTCCTCCAGTCTAACCCACTTGAACCTATTATCGGTAGGACTTTTCCGTTCTTTTTGAACGTTTTTGCCTTATTTCCCAGAAACGTCCTTGTTCTGGCCCTTCAAAGGCCGTTCCACCCTCAAAAACCAAAACGCCGCAAGACCTTTTCCGAGGCTGCATCATTTACTGGTTTTCAAGGGTTGGACGTGTACTCTGGCAAACGGTTTCCAAGAATTCTCACAGGATGTTTCGGGACACGGATTTGGTCCAAGTGGAGTTGACGCGGGAGGAAGCCCTCTCGCTATTCCTGCGCTGCCTGAACAGCGCCGAGTCGGACTCCCCCGAAATCGTCTCCGCCCTGCGGAAGTTGGGGCATGTGTTGGAAGGCGACGACCAGCAGTTGCTGGCCTCCTGATGAATCTGACCAATCGGACTGATCGGACGAATTGGCCCGAGAAGACCGATTCGTCCGACTAACCTACTTCTCCGCTGCAAACAACAGCGCCCTTACCACCGACGCCTGGTCGATGAGGGCGTACTTGGCTTGGTCCGGCCTGATCTTGCGATCCCAGCGGTCTGCAAACCGGCCTTCGGGGGAACGGGCGTTGGCGTACATATAGTCCAGGGCCCGCACCATCTTCGCCCGAACTTCCTTGTCGCCTTTCGCCGCTTCCGCCAAGCCTTCAAACCACAGATGGACGAACTTTCCGCCGTCCTTGGCCGCGCCGGTGGAGGAGTCGATCCAGTGTTTCAAGCTGGCTTGCACCAAGTCTTTTTGGTCCTTGCCTAGTTTGGCGTTGGAGTAGAGCATCAGGCCGGTGTTGTAGGTCCACTTGGTCTTTTCGATTTTGCCGTTCAGGTCCACGTTGTCCCAGTAGAGGCCATCTGCCGGATCTCGCAGATTCTTCTCCGTCCAGCGCAAAATCTTCTGCGCGGAACCCAGATAGGAATCCAAATCCTCATGATCGGCTACTCGCAGGCAAGCCGCCGCGCTGGGGCCGTTGCTGCAGGTGTTCTTGGAGGCCTTGTCACTCTCGCGCCAATAGATGCCGCCGCCTAATTTCTCGTCCCATCCGCTGAGCACATAGGTCAGCGACTCCTCGGCCCATTGCAGATACTTCCGGTCGCCGAGAATCTCATAAGTCTCGACCAGCGCCAGGACCATCCAGGCGTTGTCATCGTAGTAGCGATCCACCGGCTTGGGGCAAGGCAATACGTCGTAGCCCGGCACCGGACCCTTGTCGTTCCAGTAGATGCGGCTGGCGTCGGCGTACTCCTTCAGCCAGGGCTTGTACTTGGGGTCGAGCTTGGCCGCGGCGTTCAGGGCCGAGAGCATCACTCCGGTGCCCCAGTTGAAGCAGGGTCCGCTCTTCTTGCCATCCCGGTCGATCTCTTCTGCGTAGAGCTTGGATTCCGGCAGGTAGTACTCCCGGCGAATCTGCTCCAAAACGTCAAAGCCCCGCTTTTTGAGGGTGGCGGCATCGGTGGAAGCCGCCGCAATCGCTATCGTCATTGCCATAAGCATCTGTAAGCCTAACTCTCTCCTCGATTAATCCGGTCGATCGCATCTTTTCGCGCCTGCTCCGGCATCGACTGTTTGTTGATGGTTTCGATCTTCTCTTCCTTGGTCATCTGGCTCCACTCCTTGCGAGGAGGGCCAGTCGGGGCGGGGGCGGCAGTGCCGCCCTCCCCGCTGCAACCTGCCAGCATCGCCGCCGAAGCGATGATCCAGATTGGGAGCTTCATTAGGGATTCCACTCCTTGATGACTCTCATGTTGGCCTTGATGCCTTCTTTCCAACCCATGCCGTTGCCGGGGCCGCCGCGGTTATAGGTCCAGCCGCATCCGGGAATTCCGGTCTCGCCTAGCGAATCCCAATAGTCCTTATCCAGCGACTGGTACGCATTGACCGTCTTGGCGTGGCCATCGAAGAAACCAGCCGAGATCATTCCGTTTCCTACGCTGGCGACCGAGGAGTGGGATGCCGGGAATGTGCCAAGCCAGTCTCCACTGGGAGTCATGGAGTACCCAAGCTCACCGGCTTCGGTGTCGGGAAAAGGTCTTCGGGTGCCGACGATCATGAACGTCTCGGCGACCCTCTGCAGATTGGTCATGTTGCCGCTCTGGTTGTAGACGGTTCCGGTGTAGATCTCGGGCCACATCGAGGAGCAGCCGTTGCCATTGTTGACTCCGGCGTCCTTGTTGTTGGCGTAGGAGCGCGGGAATCGGGTGGTCTCGTCTCCCGGATAGCCGTTGTTCCCGGCAAGCGTGGACCAGGCAGCGTCGTTAAGCTGAGACTGGAAGATGCCTCCATTTCCCGCAAAGGTGTAGAGCCCGCCATTGGTGGTCGCGGGCGGTCTGCCTCCGTTCTTGATGTAGGGAACGGTGACGTCTTTCCAGATTCTTCGCAGGGCGGGGTTGCCCCAGCCTGCGTCGGTTTCAACAACTCGCGAGGCGGGGAGAGCGTCGTCGTTGTCTCCGGCGTACATGATGACGCCGAGAGTCAACTGTTTGACGTTGCTAAGGTCGGCCGTTCTCTTGGCCGCCGCCTTCGCTTGGGCAAAGACTGGGAAAAGGATGGCGGCGAGAATCGCGATGATCGCGATGACGACAAGTAACTCGATTAGGGTAAATGCCCTCTTCGTCAAAGACATATTGGAACCTCCATTGGTCATGGTGATGAGTGAAACGAGACGTTGCCAATAGGAAGGGCGTCGCCTTCCCTGTCGGCGGGATGAAAATCAGCGTGGACTTGGATGACCTCGGCGGCGATGGGCAGCCCATTCATTTGTTGGACGAGCTTTTCGCCCGCCGCGCGGCCAATCTCAAAGACACGGGGAACGATGCGGTGGATAGCCCACGGCTTGCGGAGCATCATGGGCGGAAGGTCATTGAAGCTGGTGATCTCGATATCCTCGAAAGGTTGATTGCCCAGCTCTTGCAAACCCTCCAGAACCTCGGGGACGAACATATCCTGAACGCAAAAGATCGCCGTTGCTCCATCCTTGCCACCCACCATGCGATGAACTGCGTCGATCACAGCTTGACCGAAGCGGCGGTCGTGGGAGTGTTCTAACTCAGCGGCCAAGAAGCGGGTGAGCTTCTCCTGAGGCTGGACTCCCACCACTTTCAGGGCGTCTTGGTAGGCGCGGAAACGGTCTTGGACCGTTGAGACGGTTGGCTTGTGGAAGCTGAGGAAGCCGATGTTTCGGTGGCCACGCTCAGTGAGGTGGTCGATGGCGGATCGGGTGATGGCGTAGTTGTCGCTGAGAACGACTGGCGCCTTCACTCCCTCGGGAACGCGGTCGAGGAGGACCAGCGGGACTTTTCTCTTCACCAACCCTTGGAGCAAGGCGGTGTTCTCTTTCGCGCTGGTGGGCAGGAGGACGATGCCGTCGCACTCTTCGTCCATCTTGGCGAGGAGTTCGGCTTCGCGTTTCGGGTCGTTTTGGGAGTCGCAGAGGACGACGGAGAACTCGTCGGTAATGCCGGATTGGATGCCTCGGAGCAGGCCCGGCTGGGGAAAGCTGTTACCAGGGTCGATCACGTCGAAGATCAGCCCGACTCGTTTTGTCTTTACTTGAGACCTTTCGGCGACGATGGTGCCCCATCGACGCTGGCGGAAGACCAGGCCGCGAGTTTGGAGTTCGCGAATAGCCCGATGGGCCGTAACCCGACTGACTCCATGGAGCGCGGCGATCTCTTCCTCGGTGGGAACCTTGTCGCCCGGCATCCGCCGCCCCTGAACAATCTCTTGCTCCAGAGCTTCCGTAATCTCTTTCCACCTCGGTGTGGCCATTGCATATTCACTTTACAATATGTTTTTCAAAATGCAAAGGGTTTTTTTGAGAAATGGAGAAAAACGGTCTCCGCCGAATCTGGAAACCACTGGCAGGATTTGAGGTCGAGGCTCCCCTTCGGCGGTCTCTGGGCTCTGTGTTTTTTTGATTGAGAGAGCCCCAACCACCGAGGCCGGGGCGGGAGATTGCTCCGGGACTACGCCGAGCTACGTTACGACGCTGCCAGAGCCTTCTTGTCCGACCGCTCCTCCATCGCTGTGACACAAGTCGCGATGGCCATATCGCCGGTCACGTTGAGGACTGTGCGGCTCATATCCAGGATACGGTCGATGCCGAACACGAGGCCGATGGCCCTGGCAGGCATCCCGAAACTGTTGATAATCGTCGCGATCATCGGCCATGCGCCACCGGGCACACCCGCAGTGCCGATTCCGGCAACAATAGCTAAGCCCATGACTGTTCCCTGCTGGGCTAGCGACAGATCGAGCCCGAACAATTGAGCGAAAAAGAGAATCGTGATCCCCTCGAAGAGGGCGGTACCGTTCTGGTTGGCAGTCGCGCCTATTGTCAATACAAAGGCGCTGATGTCCCTTGGCAAGCCCAAGTCCTCCTCCGCCGACCGCAAAGCCGTCGGCAAAGTCGCATTGCTGGAGCTGGTGCTAAACGCGGTAACTATAACCGTCTTCATCTGACGGAAAAACTCCAACGGACTACGGCCGGCAATGAGTTTGATCACCAGCGAGTAGACCACAAACATATGGATCGCCAAAGCTGCCAGAACCAAGATGACGTATTGGCCCACCGCCAGCAACGCATCCACACCCAGGGTCGCGGCAGTAGCGAAAATCAGGAAGAAGACGCCCACAGGGGCGATCTTCATGGCGTATTCGATAATCTTGATGCAGATTTCAAATATCCCTTCAAAGAACTGCTTCACTGGCAAAGCCTTTTCCGCCTCGATCGCGGCCAGCGCGATTCCGAAAACCAAAGCGAAAAACATGAGCGGAATCAGCCCATCGCGATTGATCTCTTTGAAGGGGTTCTTCGGAATGAAGCCCAGAAGCGGCGGGTCGTCGGGAGCTTTCTTGGCCGTGGCCAGGCTATCCTCGCCCCGTTTCTCGTCGCCATAGAGTTCCAACAGGCGTTCGCGGGTTTCGGCGGTGATGCCCGCTCCAGGCTTCACGACATTCACCAGGGTCAGACCAAGAACCACGGCCAAACCGCTCAGGATCACCGTCATCAAAAGCGAGCGCAAGCCGATTCGTCCGATCTTTTTCGCGGTGCCGAGTTCCGATACGCCCAGCAGAAGCGCCGAAAAGAGCAGCGGCACCACCACCATAAAAATCATGAAAAGGAATACGTTGCCGGCGGGTTTGGCGATCGTCTCAACGAACCACTTGAGACTCTCGTTGTCCCTGCCCAGAGTAACCTGACAGATTGCCCCCACGACCGCGCCCAATACCAAGCCGATGAAGATCTTTGTGTGAAGAGGCGTACCTTTGCGACTGCCAGGTTCGATTGATCCGAGTTCCATTCGTTAAAGTTCCGTTCCCTGCCCCTGCGGGCTTTCGAACTACCAGGATAGCCCAGTTCGGCCCACTTGTCACCCCCTCGGAGCGGGAAAATGAAGCCGGAGCCCGTTGCGAAGCGTCACACTAAGACTAGCCATGCTCGCCGGACTCCTTGGAATCATCCTCCTTTCCCCGCCCGCGCCGAAGTGCGTCGATCTGCAAGGCCGCGAGGTGGTTCCGCTTCAGAAGCCCGCTCCCAAGGCCACGGTCCTCATCTTCTACCTGGCCCACTGCCCGATCTCGCAGAAGATGACGCCGGAGATCAATCGGATTCACTGGGAGTTCGCGTCGAAGGGAGTGCGCATCACCATGGTCCACGAAGACCTCGCGCTCTCTGCTGTGGAAGTCGCGAAAGAGGCGAAGGAGTTTGGTCTGTTGCCGCCGGTCGTGATCGACAAGTGGCGTGGGCAGATGAAGTTTTCCAGCGCAAAGATCAGCCCAGAGGCGGTGGTGTACGACTCGGCGCTGAAGGTGCGCTATCGGGGACGGATCAACGACCAATTCTATGCGCTCGGCAAGATGCGGCCCAAGGTGACTTCGAGAGATTTGCGTGATGCGATTGCGAATGTGGTCGCGGGCAAGCCGGTTGTTCAGGCGAAGACGGAAGCGGTGGGGTGTGTGCTTCCGGGAGGGGGTTAGGCATTAGGTTTTGGGCATTGGGCATTCGGTGTTCGGTGCGGCTCCCAAAACCTAACACCTAAAACCCAATACCTAGCGCCTACAAATCAAACTCCGCCACCACAAACGTATGGTCGCTGGGGCGTTCCATGGTTCGGGCTTCCTTGTCGATCCAGCACGCCTCGCACCTTGCCGCCAGAGACGGGGGCGCGTAGATGTGGTCGATGCGCCAGCCGATGTTTCGCTTGAACCCATTCGGCACCACGAAATCCCAAAAAGTGAACTGCCCCGGCTCCTGGTTGAACTTGCGGAACATATCCGACAGGCCGAAATCCAGGATCGCGTCCAGCCTGGAGAACTCGTCGGGATGGTGGCCGACGCCTCCATAAACCTTGGCCGAGTCGAAGACGTCGATGGGTTGCCGCGCCACATTGATGTCGCCCAACCAGATCACCGGATCGTCGGGGCGATAGCGCTCGCGGAGCAGGCGCGCGAACCTCTCCAGCCAGGCCATCTTGTACTCCCACTTCTCGCTGCCCACCATGTTGCCGTTTGGAACGTAGGTATTGATCACCTGAATCCCGTCGATCTCGGCGGAGATGATCCGGGCGTCGGTCGGCATCAGATCGTCCTCGAAGCCGATGCGGACGTTGCTCATCGGCGACCGGCTCAGCAGACAGACCCCATTCCAACTCTTCTGTCCATGCACCGCGACGTGATATCCGAGGTCCTCAAAGTCCCCCATCGGAAACTTGTCGTCCTCCACCTTGGTCTCCTGCACCGCCAAAACATCCGGCTCATTATCCGCGAGCCATTCCAGGGTCAGGGGCAGTCGGGCGCGGATAGAGGCGGCATTGAAAGTCGCGATCTTCATCAGCTAGGGTTTTACCTTTGAAAAGGCATCTATGGGAACATCGCGAACTGCTGTCAAGCTGTGAGCGAAATCTTGCGTCGCAGGTTGTGGTTCAGCACTATAATGAGAGGGTCATGAAGCCCCTTCCGCTCCAGTTTGAAGGCAGCCAAATCCGCCGAGTCTACGACGAGCAAACCGAGACTTGGTGGTTCTCGGTGGTGGACATCGTACAGGTGTTGACCGATCAGCCAGATGATCTGACTGCCCGGAAGTATTGGAACAAACTCAAGGAGCGGTTGGCCAAGGAAGGGAGTCAACTGGTGACAAATTGTCACCAGTTGAAAATGACCGCCGCCGACGGGAAACAACGCCTCACCGACGTCGCCACCGCCGAGACTCTTCTCCGCCTCGTCCAATCCGTTCCCAGCCCTAAGGCGGAGCCGATTAAGCTCTGGCTGGCCAAAGTCGGTTATGAACGGATGCAGGAGATGGCCGACCCTGCACTCTCGCTCGACAGAGCCAGAGAGACCTGGCTCAAACATGGGCGTAGCGAGAAGTGGATACGGCAGCGCATGACCGGGCAGGAGACGCGGAACAAGCTCACCGACTACTGGTCCAACCACGACATTAAGGAAGGCGAGGAGTTCGCGATCCTCATCAACATCATCCATCAGGAATGGTCAGGTCTCACCGTAAAAGACCACAAGGAGTTGAAGAGCCTGAAGTCGCACAACCTGCGAGACCACATGAGCGAAGCGGAACTCATCTTCACCGCCCTGGCCGAGCTTTCCACCCGACAACTCGCCGAAAGCGTCGAGGCGCATGGTAGAGAACTCTGTCGCCGCAACAGAAGGGGGGCGGATTGCCAAACGAGCCCGATTGGAACTTGAGCAGAAGACCGGGAAGAGTGTGGTCACGGCGGAGAACTACCTGCCTCCTCCTCGAAAAAAGCTGGCAACCGGCAAGTCCAACCGCGAGTAGTCCCAATCCCAACAAACCACCGAAACCCCGCGTTGGCTTATACTTCCAAGCTAACGAACCGAGGAACTCTCTATGAAACGACTGCTCGCCCTTTGTCTCATCGTTGCGACCGCCTCCTGCCTGTTTGCCCAGGAAGGGATGGAGGGGCCGCCGGCTAGTCCGGAGAGCCGCACGTACAACCGCTTCCGCCACGAAGGGGTCGAGCCGACTTGGGGGTTGGCCAAGGTCAAGGCGGTGGTGAAGGGGCTGAAGGAGGATGAAGAGATGAACCGGCGGGTGTCCGACCGGATTTTCAACTCCTGGACCCTGGAGGAGAAGTTCACCTACACCATGATCCACGGCGAGGACTTCAGCCAGAACTGCGACGTCATGCCCGAGATTCAGGACGAGCACAAAAAGGTCTTCGCCTACTTCCCCGGCGCCTTCTACGACGAGGCCGCCTGGAGCGAGCGCCAGCGCAATTTCATGCGGAAAAACCGGACGAAGGTGATCGATCTGATCAACAAAACCATCGTCGCCAAAAAGCGGGTCGGCAACAACCTGAAGAACGCCATCCTGGAGTTGAACGCCGTTGAGACCATCCCCACCATGGCCGCCGCCTATAACCGGGACAAGAAGGACCACGACATCCTGACCCTGATGATGCTCTTGATGAAGGAGAGCAAGTACCAGCCGTTCCTCAAATCCTCCACTCACAAGAAGCTCTATGGCGACGAGGAGAACTGGCGGTCCTTCGCGATGGCCACTCCTGCTCTGCAAAAGGACGTCCTGGGCTGGGGCAACGCTCTCTACCGAAGCAAAAAACGTTGATCCTGGTCACCGCCCTCGCCCTTCTTTCGCCTCAATTTGTCGAGGTGGAGGCGGGGCGGTATCTGGTGGGCCGAGAGAAAGGGGTTGGCAATCCTCGGCGGATGGTCGAGCTGAAGGCCTTCCAGATCGCCCGGTATGAGACCACCAACGCGGAGTTCGCGGAGTTTGCCAAAGCCACGGGCTACGTCACCGACGCTGAAAAGCATAAGAACGCCATGGTCTTCGAGCCGGGGCTGAAGGAGTTCCGCTGGATTCAGGACCCGACCGCGAACTGGCGGTTCCCCAACGGCAAGACGCGGGGCGGCATCCAGGGCAAGATGGACCATCCGGTGACCACCATCAGCTATCGCGACGCCCTCGCCTACTGCAAATGGGCGGGCGTCCGTCTGCCCACGCTGGATGAGTGGGAAGTCGCCTCTCGCGCGGGAGCCAAGACGGACTGGTTTTTCGGCTCCACGGACCGCGAGATCGGCAAATTCGCCAACATCTGGCACGGGCGAGACCACCTGAAGCCCGACCTCTCCGACGGCTATCTCACCACCTCCCCAGTCGGCAAGTTCCAGCCCAACGCCTGGGGGCTCCACGATGTCTACGGCAACGTCTTCGAACTCTGCGCAGGCAAGCTCAAAGGCGACGGTCCCCTCACCGTCCACGCCCGAGGCGGCTCGTGGTGGTGCAGTCGGAACTCGTGCAGTTTCTTCAACTCGGTAGACATCGGCAAAGTAGACCAGCGAGCCTCCTTCAGCAACCAGGGTTTCCGGGTCGCCAAGTAACCGCTCCCTCTCCTCCAAGTGGTTCGTCTTGGAGGAGGGGGCGGGGGGTGGAGTTTTCGCTTGTAGTTGTCGCGAAGCTTGTATGGAACTCCAAAATTCCCAATTCGCAATCCGATATCCCGGCAAGAGCCCCGGCACGAACGGGGGTGTTGCATGGTGTTTGTTGCCTTGCGAATCTTTGCGGACTTTGCGTCTTTGCGAGAGCTTTTTGAATTCACGCGATCGCAAAGAGCCGCTGAGGACTGGGCGGTGGACGACACAATGCAACAGCCTCGAACCATCCGGGGTCTACGGGTTTCTTCCCGCTACAACCTCAAACCCCTCCATCCCCAACCCCTTCCTCCCCGACCTTCGGGGGAGGAAGGGGCTTTTTCGCGACTACTCTTCGGTGGCCTCTTCTTCGCCCTCGTCAAACCCGGCGCCTTCTTCCATTTCGCCGTCGTCCGTGCCCTGGACGATTCTTGCGATGGAGCGGACGGAGTCGTTGGTGGCGAGGTTGATGAGCTTCACGCCCTGGGCCACGCGGCCGGTGGTTCGGATCTCTTTGACGCGGACTCGGATGCCCTTGCCGTTGGTGGTCATCACCAGCAGGCGGTCCTCCTCCTCCACGATCTCCGCGCCGACGATCTTGCCGGTCTTGTCGGTGCAGTTCATGGTGAGGATGCCGGAGCCGCCGCGGCCCTGGAGGCGATATTCCTTCAGGTCGGTGCGCTTGCCGTAGCCGTTCTCACTGACCACCAGCAGGGTGTTCTCCTCATTCACAATCTCGGCCCCAACCAGGCGATCCGCGCGGTTGCTTCCCTTGAACATGATCGCGCGGACGCCGCCCGCCGCTCGGGATCGGGAGGTCGCGTCCTTCTCGTTGAAGCGGATGCTCTGGCCCTCGCGGGTGATGAGGATCACGTCGTCGTTGCCGCGCGTCTTGAGCACCCAGCCGAGTTCGTCGCTCTCCTCGATATCGAACGCCTTGAGGCCGTTGTTGCGGATGTTGGCAAAGGCGCTCATGGGGGTGCGCTTGATCTCGGCCCAGCGGTTGTGGCCCGTGCCCCGCGTGATCATGGTGAGGAAGCCTTCCCCGCTCAGATCCTTCACGCTGATGGTCGCCGTCACCCGCTCGCCACCCACGATCTGGATGTAGTTGATGACCGGCATCCCCTTGGCATAGCGGCCCGACTCGGGAATCTCGTAGGCCTTGAGTTTGTAGACCCGGCCCCGGTCGGTGAAGAACAGGATGGTGTGGTGGGTGTTGACCTGGAACAGGTGCGCCGGTTCGTCGTCGGCCTTCAGGGTGTTGTTGACCCCCTTGCCGCCGCGTTTCTGCTGGCGATAGGCGTCGATGCTGACCCGCTTGATGTAGCCGTCGCGCGAGATGGAGATGATCGCCTCTTCCTCGGGGATTAGGTCCTCCTCGGTGAACTCGCCCGCCTCTCGGGTCACGATCTTGGTACGCCGCTCGTCGCCATGCTTGTCCCGAAGCGCCACGATCTCGTCCCGCATCACCGCCTTCATGCGCTCGGGGTTGTTCAGGATGTCCATGAGGTTCTGGACTCGGAGCAAAGCCGCCTTGTACTTCTCTTCCAGTTCGAACTGGTTCAAGCGGGTGAGCTGGCGGAGCTGCATGGCGAGGACGGCGTTGGCTTGGAAGGCCGACATATCGAACTCGCGGATCAAGGCCACCATCGCGGCACGAGCGTCGGCGGAGTTTCGGATCACCGCGATCACCTCGTCGAGGAACCGTCGGGCGATCTGGTAGCCCTCGTTGACGTGGACCTCTTCCAGCGCACGATAAAGCTCGTAGCGAGTTCTGCGCTCGATCACGATCTTGCGGTGCTTCAGGTACTCGTCGAGCAGAACGATGATCGGGCAGGTTCTCGGCGCGAAGTCCGCCAAGCCCAGCATGATCGCACCGAAAGTGGTCCGCAGGGCGGTGTGCTTGAGTAGGTAGTTGAGCGCCTTGTTGGGGTTGACGTCGCGGCGAATCTCAATCTCAACGCGCATTCCTCGCTTGTCGGAGTAGTCCTGAACGTTCAGGATGCCATCGAACTTGCGCTCCTTGGCGATGGTCGCAATGTTCTTGACCAGCGTCTCCTTGTTGACCTGATAAGGAAGCTCCGTAACCACGATCACCGACTTGCCCGCATCGCCAAGCTCGATCATGGTCTTGGCCTGCATAATGATGGAGCCACGTCCGGTCTCATAGGCGCTACGGATCCCCTTAGTTCCCATGATGATGCCGTAGGTTGGGAAGTCGGGGCCAGGAAGCACCTCCATGATGTCGTCCAGGGTGGATTCAGGGTTGTCCAGCCTCATGAGGAGCGCGTTGCTGACCTCGGTCAGGTTGTGGGGCGGCAGGTTGGTGGCCATTCCCACCGCGATGCCCTGGGAACCGTTACAGATCAGGTTCGGGAATTTGCTGGGGAGAACGCTGGGTTCTTTGAGAGTGGTGGAATAGTTGTCGTTCCACTCAACTGTTTCACGGTCCAAGTCCTCCAGAAGCTCCATAGAGAGCGGGGTCAGGCGGCATTCCGTATATCGCTGGGCGGCGGGCGCGTCGCCATCCACCGACCCAAAGTTCCCCTGTCCCTGAATCAGCGGGTAGCGCAGGGACCAGGGCTGGGCCATACGGACGAGGGTTGGATAGATGACCTGGTCGCCGTGAGGGTGGTAGTCGCCCGAGCATTGGCCGGTGACCTTGGCGCACTTGACGTAGTTGCTGTCTGGCGACAGGTTCAGTTCCCGCATCGTGTAGAGGATGCGGCGCTGGACCGGCTTCAACCCGTCGCGAACGTCGGGAAGGGCACGGGCGATGATGACGGACATCGCGTAGTTGACATAAGAGCGTCCAAGCTCTTCATCGACGTTAACGATAGAAACGGTAGGGTCTTGATCTGCCACGGGTATTCAGGTTCCAGACGTTCCCGACGCACGAAAAGCCGCGCGCATTGATGGGGTTGCTGATCCAAAAGTATACCCGTTTTGAACCTGGAGCCTGAGCCTATTTCGAAGCCTAGTGCACTAGAACCACGGTGTAACGGTCGGCACGGCGAGGCATAGCGAATGCCCCGTGAACTCGGTGCCGCCGTAGTGATTTAAAAGAGTTCCCGCGAATCCCAACTCACCCTCGCATCGTATACACGATGAAAGGCGATGGCGAAGACTTGGATATGCGAAAAGTGCGGGAGGGCCAATGGGGGCGATCTTTGCCCTGGATGCGCGGAACCAAGGCCGATTCGGGTCAAATTCTGGTACGTGGGGCATCCGGAAGGCCTCAAAGGAGTTGAAGACGGAATATCTCCAGGTGTCAACTACCTGCCCATCGCGATCCTGATAATTGGGCCCTTGCTGGGCGCCGTCCTGATGATGATCGGTCAGGCGTCGTTAGCGGTGGTGATTGCCGCCGTCTCGGTCGCTGGACTGTACTGGCTCTGGAGAACACTTGGTATCGGACCAAGACTGACCTTTTACAACCTCATCCGGCGGTGGAAGCAAAAGGGATAGGGCTTGCGTAGGCACGGATTTACCCGGCCCGAGTAACCTCACCGCATGAACATCCTCGTCTTGGGAGGCACCGTCTTTGTGGGGCGGCATATCGTGGAGAAGGCTCTGCTCCTCGGCCACAAAGTCTCCGTTTTCCATCGCGGCCAATCCGGCAACGATCTCTTTCCGGAAGCCGAGCATATCCACGGCGACCGGGATGGGGGGCTGGATGCGTTGGGGGATCGGAAATGGGATTGGGTGATCGATACCTGTGGGTATGTTCCGCGCGTCGTCCAGCAGTCCTGCGACCACCTCAAGGACCGTTGCGACACCTACCTGTTCATCTCCACCATCAGCGTCTACGCCGACTGGAGTCAGCCGGGATTGGATGAGAGATCGGAGTTGGCGACCTTGAAGGATGAGTCGGTCGAGGAGGTGAATGGTGACACCTATGGCGGCCTGAAAGTCCTGTGCGAGAAGGCGGTGCAGAAGACGTTTGGCGGGCGGGCGCTGATCGTGCGGCCGGGGATGATCGTCGGCCCCTATGACCGCACGGATCGCTTCACCTATTGGTTCCAACGGGCCGCCAAGGGAGGCCGGATGCTTTCTCTGTCCGAGCGAGATGAGCCGGTCCAGTTCATCGACGGTCGCGACCTCGCCGACTTCTGCCTCCACCTGCTTCATGTGAACTCCTTCGGCGTCTACCAGGCCACCGGTCCCCAGTTCGCCATGACCTGGGGCGACATCTTCGACGAGGCGGCGTTGCAGGTGGGGACGGAGTACGAGATCATCCGTCCACCGCTCGATTGGCTCCAAGAGGAGGGCGTGGACTCCTTGCCCGCGCAGTTTCCCATCGAGATGGACCGTCCCGGCATCTACCGAGTCTCTATCGAGAAGGCGATTGAGGCGGGTCTGCGGTTCCTTCCCTTGGCTCAAACGGTGCGGGACACGATCGAGTGGCGCAAGTCAGTGTCCGAGCCGCTGAAGGTTGGGCTGAGCGAAGAGCGGGAGCAGGAGTTGATCGAGAAGTATGACCGCGACGAGTTTTAGCGGGATCGTTGGATCGCGGAATAGTGGGATCGTAGTCAGGAAACTTAGTAATTGAGCAATCAAGCAATCCAGCAATCAAGCAATCCAAAAGCGCCGCCCCAGGCCGTCATCATTGCGGGGCCTAATGGGTCGGGCAAGTCGACCTGCGCGGCTCTGCTCCTGACCCCGACCATGCCGTTTGTCAATGCCGACATGATCGCGGCGGAGGTCAGCGGGAAGCCGGGGACTCCGGGGGATATCAACGCCGGGCGGCTTCTGATCGAGCGGCTGGAGGCGCTTGAGAAGACCCGGTGCGACTTTACCTTTGAGACCACTCTGGCAACCAAAATTCTCGCTGAGAGGGTGAAGCGATGGAAAGATGACGGCTACCAGGTCCACCTTCTCTACTTTTGGCTCCCGAGCGCGGATATGGCAGTGGAGCGCGTGGCCCAACGGGTAAGGACCGGTGGCCACAACGTTCCCGAGGCGACGATCCGAAGGCGGTACGACAGCGGCCTCAGGCTCCTCTTCTCAACCTACCTGCCCCTGGCCGACGTATGGAAGATCTACGACAACTCGCGGGGCCTGGACCCGGCGCTTGTCGCGAAAAAGAACTCCAAAGGCGAGGTTTCCGTCGCCGACGAGGCCATCTGGAATAAACTCAACGGGACTCCATGAATTCACGCGCGCACGAAGCCATCGCCAAGCGGTTCAACGAGGACGATCAGATCGACCGCCTTATCCGCCAAGCGGTGAAAAAGGCGATCCAAAAACACTTCTCCGCCGGAGAGCCGGTTGTCGTCTGGCGAGACGGCAAGGCAGTGTGGGTTGGGAAGAAGGAGTTGGGCAAGTGAAACCGCTGAATTGCTGGATTGCTTGGTTACTTGATTGCTTGATTTTGCTACTACCTCCAGGCTGGACAAGACCGGGACGGTCTTGGAAACCATGGACGGGACGCCCATGCCACTTGGGGGCGGAATGACCGCCGCCGATGTGGGCATTATCATGCTCATCATCGTCCCGATCATCCTCGCGATCGTGATCGTGGGATTTATCGCCTTTATCAAGTGGAGCAAGCATGATCGGGAGCGGCGGCTTTAGGGATCGAATAGCTTGACAAATGGTCGAGGTCCTTCGCCGGTATGCCTTCGGTGGCCCTCTGTGTTTTTCGGTGGTTCATTCAATTGGCCGGAGATCAAACCACCGAGGGCCACCGAAGACCACCGAAGGGTTCACCATTCGAACGCAAGCACCAACGGCTCTAGCGGTTTCTCACGCCCAACTGCACCGGCTCTTGCTTGAAGAACAGGGACAGGGTCCAGTCGATGATGATCCGTACCCGCCTCGACCAACTGGGCATCTTCATTAGGTAGACCGTGCGGAACATGAACCAGGCGGGGAAACCGGAGAGCTTGATCCCAAAGACTCTGGCCACGGCGGTTCTGCACCCGATGGCCGCTAGCGAGCCCACGGGGTTGAATCGGAATGGGCGCAGTTCGTCCCCGCGCATCGCTCTCAAAACGTTCATCGCCGCCAGGGGGCCTTGGCGAGAGGCGTTTTGGGCGGTGGCGGCGTAGGGCTTCCCTTCTCGATCCGGGATGAACGCCGAGTCGCCAACCGCCCAGACATTGGGACGGCCTCTCACCCGGGTGGTGGGTTCGCATTCGATGTAGCCGCGCTCGTTTAGAGGCAGGCCGGGGATTCGGACCAACAGCGGGGAGGGCGAAATCCCGGCGCACCAGACCGTGGTATGGGTCTTCACTACTTCGCCCGTCGTGAGGACCACGCGGTCGGGGTGGACCTCGGTGAGAGTGGTTTTGGTGTGGATGGTCAAACCTCTCTTCTCCAAGTTCTTCCGGGCGAACTCGGCCAGGTCGGAGTCGATGGCGGGGAGGATGCGGTCGGCGTACTCCACCACGACCACCTGCACGTCGTCCTCCTCCAGATTGGGGTAGTTCTTGGCTTGGTCGATCAGGAACTCGTGGTACTCCCCGGCGAGTTCGATCCCGCTGAAGTTGGAGCCTACGATCACAATCCGCAGCAGCGCCTGCTTCTCTTCCCGGTCGGCCACCGTGTTCGCCATCTCCAAAAGCCGAATGCCTCGGTCGCGGAACTCGATGGAGTCTTGGAGCGACTTGAGTTGGAACGAGTGCTCGGCGAGTCCAGGGATCGGGGGAAACTTGGTGACGCTCCCCGCAGCCAGGATCAGGTGGTCGTAGTGGAGCGTGGCCTGGCCGTCGATCCCAGGGACCCGGTAGGCGACCTGCTGGCCATCCAAGTCGATCCCTTCCACCTCGGCTTGGACAAACTTTCCTTTCCGCCCGATGAACCTGCGGATCGGGACGGTGACGTGGCGAGGCTCCAACTGCCCGACTCCGGCTTCGATGAGAAGCGGATAGAAAAGCAGGAAGTTCTGGCGGTCGATCAGGACGACCTCTGTATCGCTCGGCGCTTTCCTTGCCAGGGTCTGAGCCGCATAAGCTCCCCCAAACCCTCCCCCAACGATCACGACCCTCTTGCGCTGGCCTGCGTATGCCATCTACTCTTTCGGACGAGACCGGGGCATTAGATCGTCGCGGGCTATGACTATTGGCGGGCCGATGGGAGGCGACGGCGCATTGCCCAGTTTCAGGTTGGCCAACCAGAGGCTTCCCTTATATTATTAGGAAGTTCTTTTCCACCTGAATGCCCTAGGGAAAGTCAGACCAGCGTTCAGAAGACGTTTTCGACCGAAATGCACCCGAATTTCGACGCTTTCCAGGTTCAAAACTGGATGTAACCGCTACTAAATTCGGGTTAGAAAATCTGCACCTCCTGCAGATTCAAATCCGGTTCAAAAAACGGTCGCGTTGTTTTGCAGATCAGACCCATTTTTTGAGGTTATCTGTAATTTCAGACCAGCGTTACGGTCCGCGCTGGAGCCACAGATGGGTGAGATGTTCGCAGATAGGTTTGGATTCTATTTATAAAGCGGTCCAAACGGCGTTTTGTCAACCAACGATTTTCGGAAGCGGGGCTTTAGCTAGGATAACGCAAACCCTTCGATGGTCCTCCGCGGGCCTCGGTGGTTTCGTCAGCGTGTCATTGAAAGAACCGCCGAAGACACAGAGGGCCACCGAATGGGACGCGCCCAACCTAAAACCGGGTTAGATGTCGGGGAAGATGATGGGCTCCTGCTCCCGGAGGACCAGTTGCCGGAGAGGTCCCGACAAGGGGTTGCCGCGGAAGAGGCGCAGGAGTTCCTTACGATCGCCGGCGTCCAAGCGAGTGTCGCGGAGGTCGTAGTCTTCCGCGAGGTTCTCCAGGGCCATCCTGACCAAGCCTTCGACTTCGCTTCGCTCTTTGTAGAGGCGAGACGCTCGGGAAGGATTGAAGAATCCCGTCGAGTGCAAGTAGGCAACGCCAATACCAACCACGACGGCCACACCTATCAACAGGGCCATGGTCAATCCCAGTCTAAACCTAAACTTGAAGAACAGAAAGGCAAGAATGATGGTGAGAAGGAACAGTGGCAAACCAAGCCAGCTTTGTATAATCGGCGCAGGTCTTACCTCTCGCTGGACTCGCACGATTTTCAGCAGGCTGGAGACCGTAGTACGGCCGGGCGTCCTCACGCAATCCTTGATCAGCCTGCGCAGGGAGGCGATGTCGGTGTTTTCAAAGGCCCCGTAGTCCGTCATCAGGTTTCCTCCTTACCCAGGAAGACAGTTTGGGGCGCGGGTGGGTTGCGCAGAACCCTCCGTTCGTAGAGTTAATCACCACAAAGAAACGAAGAAACAAAGGACGCGAAGAAGATTCCTCCCCCCCTGGCTTCCCTTTGCGATGCTTTGCTTCTTAGCGTCCTTTGCGGTGAATAGCAGGCTCCCTCAGGCAAGCCTTGCGAGAGCGTTCATGGTCATCTACACAAGCGACTGGCAGCACCTTTGGTGGTCCTCGGTGGTTTCATTCCCGGCCGGTTGAAGGAACTACCGAAAAACACAGGGGGCCACCGATGGGATGCGGCTAATCCAGGCTGAACGGCTTCTACAAGTGGCCGATCTGGAGATCGGCGGTCCATCGGGTTAGCTCCACTCCGTCTGGATATCCAACGCCTCCGACAACATCCCCACATACTCCAAATGGGAAACCTCATACGCCCCGAGCGACCGGAGGTGGGGGTTCATGATTTGGGCGTCGAAGATGGTGAATCCCAGGTCCCGGCACTTCTCCACTATCGCCCAGAGAGCCACCTTGGAGGCGTTGGTTTGGCGGTGGAACATGGACTCGGCGCAGAAGCATCCGCCGAGGGCGATCCCGTACAGGCCGCCAACCAGTGCCCCATCCTGCCAACACTCGGCGCAATGAGCCCAGCCTTCGTGGTGGATCAGGGTGTAGACCCGGATGAAGTCTTCGCTGATCCAGTTGCCGTCGGGGCGGAGGCAGGCGCGCATGACCTGCTCGAACGACGTATCGAACCGGACTTCGAAGTCGCCGCGCCGGATCACCTTTTGCAGAGATCGGGAAACATGAATGCCTTCGATGGGAAACAGAGCCCGGCGTCTAGGCTGGAACCACTGGACCTCGCCGTCGTCCATGGTCATCGGAAACGCGCCCTCTTCATAGGCGTACCGAATGAGCCAGGGCGTTAGTTCGAGATTGTCCATTTTGGGAAGCGCGAGCAAGTTCGCGCACTCCCAAAGCTACCGTATTCCGCGCAGAGTCTTGTAGACATAGGCCAGGACTTCGGCGACCGGTTGGAAAAGCTCTTTGGGTACCGAATCCCCGATCTCGCACTGTTTGTACAGGGCTCTGGCGAGTGGTGGGTTGGGGACCAGGGGGACGCGATTTTCCTTTGCAATCTCTCGAATCTTCGCCGCCAGGATATCTGCGCCCTTGGCAACCACTACTGGAGCGGCGTGTTTTTCGCGGTCGTACTGGATCGCGACGGCATAGTGGGTCGGGTTGGTGACGATGACGTCCGCCTTCGCCACCGCTTTCATCATGCTTCCCTTGCTCAACTGTCGGCGACGGCGATGTTGGGCCATCTTCAACTCGGGCGAAGTTTCGGCATCCTTCATCTCCTGCTTCAGCTCCTGCTTGGTCATCTTGAGCTGCGTGTCGACCTGCTTCCGCTGGAAGATGTAGTCGATCACTGCGAGCACGAGCCAAGAGACGCCGACCTTGATGGCGATGGATTTCATCATGCCTCCGACCGCGGCCATCGAAGCCTGGGGGGTCAGCCATGAGAGGCCCATCAGCATCGTCCAGTTCCCCGAGACTTCGCTCCAAACCAAGTAGCCGAACAGTCCGGCTTTCAACGAAGCCTTGGCGGCGTCGAAAACGGCGCGTCGGCTGAACAGGCGTTTGAAGCCCTCCAAGGGATTGATCTTGCTGAACTTGGGCTGCATGGCCTCGCCACTGATCACGAAGCCGACTTGGGCAAAGTTCGCGCTCACACCAACGACCATGATCGTGAAGACCAGGACTGAGAGCCCCACGAGTGAGGGTTGCAAGATTCGCCAGCTATAGCTGAGAAGAGTGCTGGTATCGACGGTCGAGGGCATGTGGGTGAAGCTCGTCCGCAGTCCCGCGATAAACCCGCTCCCCATCATCCCGATGGTCGAGGGCAGGACCAGCAAGGCGGCGATCAGGCCCAGCGAGCCGTTGAGGTCGATGGATTTCGCGACAGTGCCCTTGCGGCGCGCGTCGCGGCGACGTTTGGGAGTTGCGTCTTCGGTTTTTTCCTGGCCGCTTTGTTCAGCCACGTAGCGGCCTCCATCGTTGGATCAAATGTCGCAGGATAGGAGGATTGGAGGATTGGGGAGTCGAGGGATCGCAACTATTCCCCAATCCTTCTATCCTTCTATCCTTGAATCCTTCAGTCCCCACCATCATCCACCTCCCAAGACTCGCATCAGCGTGGCCAGGCCCGACTCTACGCCAGTGTTCACCCCAGCGACAACCGCGGGTAACCCAACTCCTAGAGCCAACATGCCCATGACGATCTTGGCGGGCATTCCGACTTGGACTACCTGCATCTGGGGGACGGCTTTGTTGATGATGCCGAGGGCGGCGTCTACCACCAGGCTCACCCCCAGGACGGGGGCGGCCATCTGGAGGCCGAGGAGGCTCAGTTGGGTGACCAGGCCGACGATCCCATCTTTGAGGATCGGCAGGGTTTCCATCGAGAGGCTGGGCATCTCGGAGTAGCTCCGCACGAACGCCTGGAGCATCAGGTGGTGCCCGTTCATGGAGAGGAAGATGACGACGGCGAGCATGTACTTGAACTGGGAAACGACCGTGCTGGAGACGCCGTTGACCGGGTTCATGATCTGGCTCATGCCGAGGCCCATTTGAGTATCGATCATCGCCCCCGCCATCTGCGCGGCCTGCAGGACGAGGCTCATGAAGGTGCCGATCAGCAGTCCTACAACTACCTCATGGCCGATCGCCATCACGAAGGAATAGAGATCGGCGGGAGGGGGTCCGATGTGAGGGCCAATGGTGAGCGTCAAAGCCCCGGAGATCGCCATGCAGGTCATCACGCGGATTGAGACAGGCGTACTCTGCGACCCAAACACCGGCGAACTGAGGAACATCGCCGAACAGCGCACGAAGACGCAGAAGAAGGAGAATACGAGGGCGGAGTCAAAGGGCACAGAGCCCTCCTAGTTTGGAGTTTGGAGTTTGGAGTTCGGAGTTTGGAGCAATCCGAGCCCCCTTGAGGGGGTTGGGGGTGTGGCCAGGTTCCCCGCATGGATCGAAGCAGAGAAAGCGAAGGCAGATAGACACTACAAATGGAGAACTAAGCCACACCCCCAACCCCCTCAAGGGGGCTCGGATTGCAACGGTCCAAATTCCAAACTCCAAACCCCAAACTCCCAACTCCATATCACCCTCCCAACGTCGCCACGCGCTGGAAACAGACCTGCATGAAACCTACGAGCGTGGTGAGCATCCAGCTTCCGAGGAAGGCGAGGACGATGGCGACTCCGATGAGCTTGGGGACGAAGGTGAGGGTCATCTCTTGGACCTGGGTCACCGCCTGGAAGACCGAAACCAACACACCAAGGAAGAGGGTCACGGCCATGATCGGCAGGGCCACCATGAGGGCGACTTCGATGCCCTGTCTTCCGATATCGAGAACGTAGCTTTGCTCCATGCTAGCGGTACCCCGAGACGATTGCGGACACAAGGGTGCCCCAGCCGTCGGCCAGGACGAAAACGAGGAGTTTGGCGGGCAGGGCCACGACCGTCGGCGGCATCATCATCATGCCCATGCTCATCAGGGCGCTGGCGACGATGAGGTCGATGATGATGAACGGGACGAAGATGTAGAAGCCGATGATGAAGGCGGTCTTGAGCTCGCTGATGATGAACGCGGGAATCAGGGTCTCCAGGGGGACTTCCGCTGCGGTCTGGGCCGTCTCGTTGCGGATGTTCATGAAGAGAGTCAGGTCCTTCTCATAGGTGTTCTTCAGCATAAACTCCCGAATCGGCGCCTCCGCCTGCTTCAAGGCGACCTCTTGGCTGATCTCTTGCTTCAAGTAAGGCTGGAGGGCATTGTCGTTGATCTTCTGGTAGGTCGGGCCCATGATGAAGAAGGTCAGGAAGATGCTGAGGCCGACGATGACCTGGTTGGGCGGGATGGTCGGGGTGCCGATGGCTTGGCGGACAAAGCTGAAGATGATGATGATCCGGGTGAACGCGGTCGTCAGGATCATGATGGCTGGGGCCAAACTCAGGATCGTCAGGAGCGCCAGGATCTGGAGCGACGTCGCCACTCCCTGCTGTGGGTTTGCCGGATTGGTTGGCCCCGTCCCCATGTTGATGGAGATGTTCGGGATGGGCAAGGTGCCAGTACCAGTCTGTTGGGCAAAGGCGAAGGTGCCCAGGAGGCAGAAGACGAAAACCAGAATCGCGCGGGACGTCAGCCTCAACTTGCCAACCTCTCTAGCCTCGCCAGCGCCTGCTCCACCACGGCATGGTCAGGGAGTTTGTCGCCGGGGGCTTCGTCGATGATCACTTCGAAGGCGGTCTTCTCCGGCTCTTTGGACTCTTCGGTGAGGTCGGCGATGCAGTTGACGCCTTGGGTGGACACGCTGAGGAGGAGGGTCTTGGACTTGGCGCGGACCACATAGAGAGTCCCTCCGGCAAAGTTGGCGGACTCCTCGATGGTGAGGGCGCTGGCGGTCGAGGTGATGAGCTTCTTGCTCATCTTCCCGGCCAGCTTGGGCAGGACGAACTTGAGCAGGCCCAGCACCACGGCCAAGGCGATGGCCATCTGGATGAGGGGCATGACGCCCATTCCGCCGGGACCGGCGGCACTGGAGATCGGGCTGGACTTGGTGCCGAGGAGGCCCTGGTCTTGGGCAATGGCCCCGACCGCCAGGCACAATCCGATCAAAGACACGCGGGCGCGCACGTTAGGCGACCTCGCCGAGTTTCTGGAGTCTCTCTTGTGGGTTGAGGATTTCGGTGAGGCGGACGCCGAAGTTGTCTTCGATGACCACGACCTCGCCGCGAGCTACGAGTCGGCCGTTGACCATCACGTCCACGGGCTCGCCGGCGGCTTTGTCGATCTCCACGATCGACCCGGTTCCGAGTTCGACCACGTCCTTCACCAACATCTTGACCCGGCCCAACTCCACGCTGATCTCCAACGGGATGTCCATGAGGAGTTCCAGGCCGTTCGCGTCTTCCAGCGGATTGGCGGGACGGGGACTTTGCTCCGAAAGTCCACCGAGCACCTGTTGGAAAGGCACGGCATCGGGCTCCTCGATCGTCATTCCCAGAATCGAATGGGCGGTCTCGGAGTCCATGAGCCAGGTGACGTTGCCGTTGATCTCTTCCCCACTGACCGCGATCTGGGTGCGCACGATCTCCTCCGACTTCTGGAGGTTGGGGGGGAAGCTGAAAATCTGGAATCGGATGCTGAGGCCGCTCGCAACCACCGTCTCGTTCTTGACGTTCCCCACCGCCAGACAGATGCCTTGGACAATGCCCTCCATGACGGAACGCAGGTCGGCGACAATGTTCTCATCGAAGTCCTGCACGGGCTCTGGAAGCACGGAGTTGGCGAGGTCGGCGATGGTCTCTTGCGGGAGCAAGATCACCTGGGAGTTCTCCGGCAAACCGGCAAACGCAAACTGGATGACCATCATCGGAGAGCCGAGTTCGGCGTAGAGGTCGGCGGTTTTGGTGGCCACCGTCAGCGGGTTCGCGAAGTTCACGGCGGCGCCGCAGGCTTCGCTGACCGTCATGGAGGTGGTCTGCCAAATCTGGCTTTGGACCGCGGTCAGCTTGTTGATGACTTCTTGAGGAATGTTGGACATAGAGGGTTACTCGGAGATGCTATCGGTGACGGAAAAAACGAGCTTCTTGCCCTGGAGGGCGGGCTTGCCTTCGAACTTGGCGACGTTGCCGACCAGCAGATTCAGGTCGTTCTCCGTCTTCTGGTCGAGTTTGAGGACGTCGCCGGGTTTGAGGGCGAGGAAATCGTTGATGCTGAGGCGGGCTCCTCCCAACCGAACGGTGCAGTCCACCTGGGAGTTGTTGACTTGGTAGGAGAGCATTCGGCGGCTGGCGGCGCTGTGGCGGCGGTTGGACCCGGCGAACCACTTCTGGGCGCTCAGCTTGGTGGTGATCGGCTTGAGGACCAGGTAGGGAATGCAGAGGCTCATCGCGCTGCGCTGCTGGCCGATCTTGACCTCGAAGAGGATGGTCACGACGATGTCGTTGGGCGGGGCGATCTGGACGAACTGGGAGCTGGTCTCCATCCCCTCGATGCCGGGGTTGACGATGACCACGCCCTCCCACGCGCTCTTGAGGGCCTGGAACATCCGCTCGATCATCTGCTTGACCAGAGGCCTCTCGATGTCGGTGAGGACGTTGCGGTTGATGCCTTTGCCGGGGCCGCCGAGCATCCGGTCGATCATGGTGAAGACGAGGCCGAATTCGATCTCCAACACAGCCTGCCCGGTCAGTGGCGGCAAGGACATGATGGTGAAGACCGACTGGTTGATGCTTCGCAGGTACTCCTCGTAGGGGACCTGCTCCAGGGAGATGAGGTCGATGTTGACCGGGGACCGGAGGTAAGCGCTGAGCCCGGACCCGGCGAGTCGGGCGAAGGTCTCGTGGAGCATCTGCAGGGTGCGCAGTTGGTCCTTGCTGAACTTGTCCGGTCGGCGGAAGTCGTAGACCTCGTAGGCAACGGCGGCGCGACTACCGGGGCGGGTGGCGGGCTGGAACTGGCCCAAGCCCAAGGAAGGCGCCGGGCGGGGTGCGGCCGTGGCGGCGGGTGCGGCGCCTGCGCCCGCGTCCCCCTCGTTTCCGAGCGAGTTCAAGAGCGCCTCGATTTCTGCCTGCGATAAGATTTCCGACACGGTTCAGAGCCTTCCTGACAGCTTTACCGGGCCGCGCGGTTTAAGTCGCATTCCGGGCTATCAGTAGATGTATCGGGGTTTGCCGGTTTTTCTTAAGGGTTGCTGGGGAGAAAAGTTAAAGTAGATTGTGAGGAACTTTCCCCTGGGAGCCCCGGCGTCCCGCCGGGCAGGAGGTTTGTAGCTTAACTACAAGCGCACATACAACTACAAGCCTCTTGCCCGGCGGGACGCCGGGGCTCCCAGGGGAGTTACCGCGCCCTCTTTACTACCCTCGCCAAAGTGTAGGGGAATGCTTCTACGTCTACTGACGTGGGCTGGAAGCCCGTGTTGATGGAGAACGTTTCGCCGGGGGCTCGGGTGGTGACGATCTGCTCGGCGGTTTGGGGGCCTCGGCGGGCTACGATCTTGAATCTCAGGCGATAGGGCTCGGGGACTCCGCTTTGGGCGACCGTGATCCGGGTGCGCCACTTCCCTTCGATGCTGATCGGCTCGGCGTCTTGGACCGTTATCGTTGGGAACCGGGAGTTGTAGACCCACTGGTTCCAGAACCAGTCCAGTTTCTGACCGCTGGCCTTCTCAAAGTAGGGGAGCAGGTCGGGCCAAGTCGTGTCCTTGCCGACGCGATCCTTGATCATGGCGCGCAACGCCTCCAAGACCTTCTCCCGCGTGATCTCGTCCTCCAACATCCGCACTACGTAAGCGCCGCGATAGTAGGTGGCGCTGTCGTTGGCGTGGGCGACGTTCATCTTGCTGAGGGGCAGATCGACGTTCATGGTGCGCAAACCCGCCTCCAGCGACCGGTCGGCGTTGTTCAGATAGACCACGCTGTCGATGTACTGGGTGACGCCCTCGTTCCAGGTGTCGCGGACATAGGCGCTGGGGACGAGGCCGCCGAAGTAGGTGTGGGCGATCTCGTGGGACATGAACCTGAGCGTGATGCCCTTTTGAAGCAGGGTGTGGCTGTAGCTCTCGATCCCGTAGTAGCCGGTGGCGTCGAAGCCATAGTAGTGGTCGAACGGGAAGGGTGCCAGGGTCTTCTCGAAGAAAGCGACCGCGTTCGCCATCGCCTGCACTTCCCGATCCCCCCGATCTTTCTCGGCCTGGCCCAGGTGGTAGGCGCGATAGGTTTTGCCATTCACGACACCCTCCGCCGCCAGTTGATAGGCCCCGCCCATCACTTTCGGGAAGCTGATGGGGATGTCGCACTTGAAGGCCTTGATCTGCTCATCGGGACCAAGCGGGTCGTGCGAACCAAGGCTGTCCTTATCCACCTCCGGCCCCTCCGACTTCAACACCCAATCCTTCGGACCGATGATCCTAACGGCGCTGGTATGAGGAAGGCGCCCGGTACTGGGCAGCCACGAAGCGGTGAGATAGGCCTGACGGGAGTTGATCTTGTCCTCATCAGGGCTGTTGACCACGCCTTCGTACTCAAGGGTTAAGTCCTTGGGGGCGGTCTTGGTCCAAGGGATGAGAAGGCTCCCGGCTCGTACCAAGTCGCCTTCTTCCGGCGCGATCAGGGTATCGCCGGCCTCTTTGACCCTGGAGGTCTTCAGTTTGTAAAGGTCCTGAAGGCGCAGGATCGGGGCGCGGGTGGTGCGTTTGCCATCGAAAGTGACCGTGGCCCGGATGGCGGCTTTGTTCTCGGCGGGAAACAGCCGAACGTCGGCTTTGATATGGCTGATTCGAGTCTCGATCCCCGCCCACTCCGGCATCTCTTTGCCAAACTTAAAGCCGTTGGCCGTCCGCAAGACGGGATGGACCGGATCATGATCCTGCTGAATGTCCTGGCGGGTGTGGAAAACGGCCCAGTAGGGCGCAGTGTCTTCCCAACCAGGAGGCGCGGGGATCATGCTGAACTTGATTGTGCGCAATCCGCCCCGGTCGCGGGCCATGGTGAAAAGGTAGTCGGCATCGGCCCGGTTCTGAAAAAGATCCCCCACCCGGGTCTCCACCCCGCTCCCGACCGCCGCCTTGGCGACGGTCAGGAACTGCTCGGGGCGGGTGATGTGCGGGGTTTGGAGGACGATAAGGGCGGCAAGGATCGTCATGTCTATCCTTTGGACGTATGGGGACGGGTTTTCGGCGTTGGGGCTTACGGGGTTTGGGGAATCTGGCTTATCTGACCAATCTGACTTATCGGTCCTATCCCAACGCCGCAATGCCCAACGCCGCAACACCGTCCCACCAAGCCATACTAGAGTAAGAAATGAGCGAACTTGATCCGCGTAAGCAATCCATCCTTCAGGCGGTGATCATCGAGTATGTCGCCGGCAAGGAGCCGGTGGGCAGCGAGATGCTGGTGCAGAAGTACGACCTCGGGGTGAAGTCGGCGACGGTTCGGAACGAGTTGGCCGAGATGTCGGAGTTAGGCTATCTGGAGCAGCCGCACACCAGTGCGGGGCGGATTCCCAGCGACCTTGGCTACCGGTTCTATGTGGATCGGCTGTTGGACCAGAAAGAGCTGGAGTCGGCGGACAAGCAGCGGCTGCACCAAGTCTCGGAGGACGGCGAGGTATTGCAGAAACTATTACGCCAGACCACCCAAGCCCTTTCCCGGATCACCCACCTGATGAGCGTGGCGACCACGGTCCGCGACGTGGGGCTCTCCGTGCGGAGCGCCATCGTCAGCGCGCTCGGCCCCAACCAGGCCCTGTTCGTCCTCGCCCTGAGCAATGGTCACATCGAGAACAAGATGATCGAATGTCCAGTTGGGCTGAGCCTGCAGGACGTGGGGATTGCGAATGAGCAGTTGCTCACGGCCGTCTCCGGCAAGACCCTAAGGAGCCTTGTTAAAGCCAAGACGCCGACCACCCCCAACTCTCCCGCTGCCGACAAACTGTTGGCTCTCATCTGGACCCAGCTTCGGGCGATGGCGAAGGACTCTACTCGGGGAATGATGGTGTCAGAGGGGGAGGAATTCATGTTTGCCCAGCCTGAGTTCCAGCGCGACCTGAACGCCCTGGCCTCCTTCATCGACTACTTGAACTCCAGCGACGTGCTCTATGAGGCAGTGGGCGGACAGGCGGCGGCGCAGACGGTGACCATCGGCAGGGAGAATCGGCAAGAGCAGCTTCACCAGATGTCGGTGGTGCGGCAGAGCTTTTTCGTGGGCGAGAACGAAGCGGGAGTAATCTCCCTGATCGGTCCCACCCGCATGGCCTACGACTCGGGGATTCCCCTGGTGGGCTACACGGCGAAGGTCTTGAGCGAGTCCTTAACCCGGTTCTTTGGCTAAGGTCTAGCGGCAGCGAGGCGGTTTCGGGCTTGCTGTTGCCGCTCCTCCATGTCCTTCAAGTATTTGTCCGCCATCCGCTCAACGGTTTCCTCAGCGGCAATGGCCCGCTTTTCGGCCTTGGCATACTTGTCGAACTCCGCTCCGTTCATGAAGACCCATTCGCCATCGACTTTCTCGATCTTGGATGCATCGAGAATCTTAAACATCTCCTCGTAGTAGTCGTGCAGCTTCCGGCGGGCTTTGAGCATTCGCTGCTCAACGGCAACTTGGTCTTCCGTTTTCGCGGTCAGAGACTTCTCTTTGATCTGCGCGGCGAAGCCTCTTCTCAGCTTGGCGAGGTCGTGGATGTAGGTTTCGTAGCATCGGTAGTAGTCGTGCAACTCCTTCCGGCTCTGCTTGCGCCCCGCTTTCGTCGCGATCCTCTCCCACTCCAAGGAGTTGTCGAGCGCCATCTTCTCGATGTCCGCATTGAACTTGGCCTCCAGCTTTTGGACTTTGGCAACGAAGTCTTTCATTTGGTTACCGAGTTCGCTGGAGGTCGCGAGACCGCTGACGTCCTTCTCTTCTCCGATCTGCGTCGCCTCGGCGATCTTCCGCACATCGTCGATCTCGCTCGCGCCGACGGTCGAGCGATGGTATGAGTTCATCACCCGATCCACGCTTACCGCGACTGCCGCCAACACCAGCACGCCGCCAAGAATCTTGTTCATCGCCTAGGTGATTCCACCTGGAGCATTGGTTTGCCCCTGGTAAAAGATGTGGCATGGGCATCCTGCCCATGGGTTGTATGACATTCCAGTTTGTAGTGAGGAGACGAGTTCTCGGGCGGCTACGAGCCTGCTTCCCGGCGGGACGCCGGGGCTCCCACGGTTACGCCAAGACCGCTTTGTTTTCCAGGAACCAGTTGTAGGCGCTTTGGATGCCTTGCTCCAGGCTGATCTTGGGGCGCCAGCCCATTGCGAAGAGCCGCTTCACATCCATCGTCTTCTCGGGGAAGCCGTCGGGCATGGAGGTGTCCCACTCGATCTCGCCTTGGTGGCCGACGATCTTTTTGATAGTCTCCGCCAACTCCCGGATCGACACCGAGGAGCCCGTTCCGACGTTTACATGGCCCGACACGCGCTCCTGCTCCAGTAGGAAGACGCAGGCATCGGCGATGTCGTCAGAGTGGAGGAACTCGCGGCGGGGGGTTCCAGTCCCCCAACAGGTCACGGTTCGGTTCGGCAACGCCTCATGGAACTTGCGGACCAGGGCGGGGAGGACATGGGAGGTTTGCAGGTTGTAGTTGTCCCGGTCGCCGTAAGCGTTGGGGGGCATGACGGTGAAGTAGTTCCTGCCAAACTGCCGCTGGATGGAGTCGCAAAGGTACAGGCCCGCGATCTTGGCGATGGCGTAGGGGGCGTTGGTGGGCTCAGGCTTGCCGGTCAATAGCGCATCCTCGGGAATCGGCTGGGCGGTTTCCCTGGGGTAGATGCAACTAGAGCCCAGGAACTGGAGTTGGGGAACGTCGGCCCGGTGGGCGCCCCAGATCACGTTCTGCTGAATCGTCAGGTTTTCGCCAATGAAGTCCGCCGGATAGGTTCGGTTGGCGTGGATGCCTCCCACCTTGGCCGCCGCCAAGATCACCGCGTCGGGCGTTTCCTGCGCATAGAAGGCATCTACCGCCGCCTGGTCCCGCAGGTCCAGTTCGTCGCGAGTCCGCACGACCACGTTCTCGTAGCCGCCCGCAAGCAGGCGCCTGTGGATCGCGCTTCCCACCAAACCTCGGTGGCCCGCCAGGAAAATTTTATCGGTCTTCTTCAGCACTCTGATACACCCGGAACCCGCTTTCTTTCACCAGAGCCTCTTTCTTGGCGGTCTCCAGATCGGCGGCAACCATCTCCTTCACCAACTCCGGCAACTCGATCTTGGGCACCCAGCCCAGTTTCTCGCGCGCCTTCGTCGGATCTCCCAGGAGAGTTTCTACCTCAGTTGGGCGGTAGTACTGCGGGTCCACTGCGACCAACGTCTTGCCCGTAGCTTTGTCTACGCCGACCTCCTTCTGGTCCTCTCCACGCCATTCCAATTCGATGCCGACTTCGCGGAAGGAGCGGTCTACGAAGTCGCGGACTGTGGCCTGTCGTCCAGTAGCCACCACATAGTCGTCGGGCTTGTCCATCTGGAGCATCATCCACATCATCTCCACGTAGTCGCGGGCGTGGCCCCAGTCGCGCAGGGCGCTGAGGTTGCCCAGATAGAGCTTCTGCTGCAATCCAACCGAAATGCGGGCGGCGGCGCGGGTGATCTTTCGGGTGACGAACGTTTCGCCTCGCAATGGCGACTCATGGTTGAAGAGGATGCCGTTGGAGGCGTGCATCCCGTAGGCTTCGCGGTAGTTGACCACGATCCAGTAGCCGTACATCTTGGCGACTGCATAGGGGCTTCGGGGGTAGAAGGGGGTGGTCTCCGATTGGGGAATCTCTTGAACTAGGCCGTAAAGCTCACTGGTCGAAGCCTGGTAGAACCGGACTTTTTTCTCTTGGCCCAGAATTCGGATGGCCTCCAGGAGTCGCAAAACGCCAACACCATCCACTTCGGCGGTGTACTCGGGCGAGTCGAAACTGACTTTGACGTGGGACTGGGCGCCCAGGTTGTAGACTTCGTCCGGCTGGACCTTCTGGATTACCCTCACCAAGGAAGAGCTGTCCGTCAGGTCGCCGTAATGCAGGTACAGAGGCAGTCCCTGCTCATGGGTGTCGTGGAACAGGTGGTCGATGCGGGCGGTGTTGAACAGCGACGACCGCCGCTTGATGCCATGAACCTCGTACCCCTTGCCCAATAAAAACTCGGCAAGATAGGCTCCGTCTTGCCCGGTGATTCCCGTAATAAGCGCTTTCTTCATATCCTTTGAACGGCTAACCTTAGCAGATTCCCTGCTACCTGCAAGTTCAGGACCATACTCAGCTTCGCCGGATGATCTTGGGCAGTCCGATGGTCCAACGCAGCCCAAAACTGACAAGGGTAGTGGCAAACCCGATGATCGGGCCTTGATGCTTCCGCCGCAACCGCCACATTAAGGGCCAGCTCTCGGGAGTGTACACGGAGGTCATCCTTCGCCATAAGGAACGCAGGAGCGATTCGCTCCGTTCCTTCTTGTCATTAAATTCGCGCTGGTTCACAATCCCGGCCTGGGGTACAAGGAGCAGGCGATAGTCCAGTTTGCGAGCCTGGAGCCAAAGATCATGGTCGCTGGAATAGTGGGGTAGGAGATCGACATCCAGTTGAACGCTTTCAAAGAGCTCCATCGGGATGAGAACTCCCTGACCTCCGGTCAGCTGGATTTCAAAGGGCTCCATTGGAGCGTCGGTGGGCATCTTCCAGCGTTGCACGATCTTTCCAAAAAGCAGCGGACCCCAGTCCAACTGGTCGCTATACAAGAGACTCAGTTCTCCGTTTTCGGTCGGCGCATAAGCGGGCGAACAGGCGATGGTGCGCGTCTGTCCCTCAACGGCTTTGAGTAGCTTGGAGATTGAATCGGGCAGGAACTGGGTATCGGCGTTGGTGAACAGGCAGTAATCGACCTTCATCCCCTTGACCAGGTTCACTCCCTCGAACATACAGGCTGTCCAGAAATAGTCGCTGGGTACGTTGTGCTCAAGATAGATCTTGCCCGCCAGAGCTTCGGGAAGCGGATCTCCGGCATTGACGACAATGATCTGCAAGTTTTCGACGGCTTGCCCAAGGATGGAATCGACGCAGATCGCCAGCAGATCCGCCTCGTTATAGGTGGGTATGACCGCAACGACATTGGGCGAATCTGTACTCACCGTATCGTCCACGCAGGCGGCTATCCCGTGAACACCGGAGCAGGCTTCTCCGCGTATTGGCCCTTGAACGGCAGTTCAGCCTCGCCGGGAAACTTCTCCAGGAGCCTTTCTTTGGTGTAGATGAAATCTTCCCGCTTGTAGTCGGCGAGTTCGAAGTTCTTGCGCAGAACGATCGCACCGGTGGGACAGGCCTCCTGGCAATAACCGCAGAAGATACACCGGATCATGTTGATCTCGTAGCGGACCGCGTACCTCTCGCCGGGGCTGTATCGCTCAGTATCCGTGTTCTCCGCCGCCTCGACGTAGATGCACCGAGCCGGGCAGGCACCCGCGCACAGCGAACAGCCGATGCATCGCTCCAAACCGCCTTCGTAGCGCGTCAGGAAGTGCCGCCACCTCGTGCGCGGATACTGCTCCCGAATTTCCTCGGGGTACATGATCGTAACCTTCTTGTTCCTCAGGCGACGGGCGGTAATACCAAATCCGGCCAAGACCGGCTTGACAATGCTTCGGTAAACATCGACGCTCATACCTTCACCTTCCCAAGTTCCCGCGCACCCGATACACCTTCGAACAATCGAAGATCGGTCAGTTTTTGGGGATTGTTTCCCCGCTTGATCTTTTCCTGAAGCTTGATGACTGCGTAAATCAATGCGTCGGGCGAGGGCGGACAGCCGGGGACATAGACATCTACCGGAACCACTTGGTCTGCGCCTTGCACGATGGCGTAATTGTTGTAGACACCGCCCGAGGAAGCGCAGGCTCCCATCGAAATCACCCACTTCGGCTCCGGCATCTGGTCGTAAATCTGTCTCAATACCGGGGCCATCTTCTTGGACAGTCTTCCCGCGATGATCATCACGTCGGCCTGTCGGGGAGTGGCGCGGAAGGCCTCAGACCCGAATCTTGCCAAATCGAATCGGGACGCGACGGTGGCCATCATCTCGATAGCGCAACAGGCGAGGCCAAAGGTCAAAGGCCAAAGCGCGTTGGCCCTGGCTTGGCTCAGCAGGGTTTCCAAGGAGGTCAGCACAACACTTCCCCCTTTCTCGATGTCGCCAAGAACAGGGGTCGAGCTATCGTGAAGAACAACGGTTTCTACTCGTTTGGGCATATTGAGTTTCCGCGCTGATTCTACCCTTCCCCTGGGAGCCCCGGCGTCCCGCAGGGAAGCAGGCTTGTAGCCCCACAAAACCTCTCTAACCTCGGCAAGCGTTTAGAGCATGACCTAGCAGGTCATGCAACGCATGGGCAAGTTGCCCATGCCACGGCGTGAGAGTGGTATCCTACCATCCCTTGAGCACGCGAACGATGGACAAGTCGCAGGCCTTTTTACAGTGCGCGAACTGTAAGAAGATTCTCTTTTCAGTTGAGTTTGAGCAGAACCTGAGGGTCTGCTCCCACTGCGGACATCACCACCGCATCAACGCCCAGACCCGGATTGCCTGGACCTTCGACGAAGGCTCCTTCCAGGAACTGGACACCGACCTCCGCTCCTTAGACCCGCTCGACTTCCCCGAATATGAGGAGAAGCGCAAAGGCGCCGAGGCCAAGACCGGGATGTATGACTCCATCCTCTCCGGCGCCGCCAAGTTGGAAGACTATCCGGTTAGCGTCGCCGTCGCCGATTTCTCTTTCATGGGCGGATCCATGGGCTCGGTCGCGGGGGAGAAGATCACCCGAACCCTGGAACGCGCCGCCGAGCACCGAATGCCCGCCATCATCTTCTGCTCTTCGGGTGGCGCACGGATGCAGGAGGGCCTGGTCTCCCTGATGCAGATGGCGAAGACCACGGCGGCGGCAGTCAAGTGCGCCGAAGCCGGAGTGCCCTACATCGCTGTCTTCACCGATCCCACCATGGCCGGGGTCTTGGCGAGCTACGCATCCATCGCCGATGTCATCCTGGCTGAGCCGAAGGCGCTGGTCGGCTTTGCGGGAGCGCGAGTTGCCAAGCAGGCGGGAGTGAGCAAGGTGCCGGACGATTTTCAGACCGCCGAGTTTGTATTCAAGCATGGCATGCTCGACCGCATCGTTCCCCGCAAGGAGATGAGATCGACCTTGTCGAGTTTGGTGAAGACTTTGGGCGGGCATTTGCTGGCTGCGACATCGGGTGGGGAGGGCGAGAATGGCTAAGAATTTCGACGAATGGAATCGCCCGCTGAAAGAGCTGGAAGACGGCATCGACAAACTCAAAGAGTTTGCCCGGCGCGAAGCTGACGCCCACAAGAAGATCGACCTTGAGACCAAGATCGAGGAGCTAGAGCAACGGCGCGACACCTATGTGGACGTCATGTTCCAGCGGCTTGGCCCTTGGGAGAAAGTCTTGGTCGCTCGCGCTCCCAAACGGCCTTACACCCTGGACTACATTGGCTCCATCTTTACCGACTTCGTGGAGTTGCAAGGCGACCGGCGCGGCTTCACCGACAACGCCATCATCGGCGGCCCCGCGATGCTGGATGGCAAGCCGGTGATGATCGTGGGCCATCAGAAGGGGCGCAATATTCAGGAGCGCCAGTTCAGAAACTTCGGCATGGCCAAGCCCGAGGGCTATCGAAAGGCGATTCGCCTCTTCGATATGGCGGAGCGTTTCCGAATGCCGGTGATCTCGTTTGTGGACACTCCAGCCGCCGATCCGGGAGTGGAGAGCGAGTCGAGAGGTATCAGCGAGGCCATCGCGGCGGGAATGTTCAAGATGTTCCAACTCACAGTTCCCTCTGTCGCCATCGTGATTGGCGAGGGCGGGAGCGGGGGCGCCATCGGCATTGCGGCCTCCAGCCGAGTGCTGATGCTGGAACACTCCGTCTACTCGGTCATCCCCCCCGAAGGGTGCGCTGCGATCCTGTGGCGGATGCCGGAGCGCGGAGCAGATGCCGCCCAGGCCCTGAAACTCACGGCCGAAAGCGCCCTCAACTTTGGAATCATCGACGAGATCATCCCCGAGCCCCGAGGCGGCGCCCATCGAGACCCTATTGAGGCATCCATGATCGTCAAAGAAGCGATCCTAAAGAACCTCGCCGCCCTCGAAAACCTCCCCAATTCCGACCTCAAGGCGCAACGCTATGAGAAGTTCCGGGCGATGGGGATTTTTGAGGGGGGATAGGGGAAAAGGGAATGAGGCAATAAGGGACTTGCCTAACTCCCTCATTCCCTACGATTCCCTTATTCCCTTCCTTCTACTTCACCAAGCTAATCTTCGTCGCAATGGTCCCCTTCACCGGGAACTCCATGCCAAACTGCTCGACGAAGACCTTCATGTCGTTCTTGATGTTCATCACATTCGAGATCGTCTTGCCGGTAGCTTTCTCGATCAGGCCCTCACCCGATAGTTTGGCGGTACCGGACATCTTCATGTTGCCCATGGAATTGTTGGCCGCGCCGGGCGACTGGCTGGAGTCGATATTCAGCTTCATGTCTCCCGAGAACGCCAGCACCAGCAGGGTCTGACCCTCGACCATTCGCTCGCCCACCAACTTAAGGGTCATCTTCAGATCGCGAATACCGACCGCGCTGCCCGCCGGCGTGTTGGGAATGGGGACCTCGATGGTTTCGCCAACCTTCAACGGCTGCTCAGGAAGCTCTATCAGGCTGAGGAGGGCTTGGGCGCTATCGGAGATCATGCCGGACATTCCCATCGACATGATGCCGCCTCCCCGCGCATCGGCTGTGGCGTTCGGGTCTCGCGCAATCACGAGGCGATTCCGGCTGTCCAGTGTTCCCTTCTCGGTCTTGGGATCTGGCAGTTTGGCGTCCGGTGCCCCAATCATCGCTGCAAGCGACCCATCGGTCGTGCTCTTCTCCACCTTCGTCAGCGTTTCCACCTGGGCAACGCCCTTCTGTGTGTCTACTGAAAGCGTTTTGAGGGTGACGGTCGAAACCTGATTGGCGATCAAATCCTGCTCGCCCAACGACGGGACTTCGATCAACTGTTTCACCTCGCTCTCGACCTTATAGGTTTCAGTGGCTCCGGTCTTCAATTCACGGCGAAGAGTAATCGTGTCTTGGGCGGCAAAAGCCACAGTTGCGAGGGCCAAAAAGGCGATCCATTTCAATGAGTGCATCGGTTTCATCATGTTCTCTATGACACCTGAGACTGCCCAGCAGTTACAGGTCTCCGAGTCAATAGTCGCAGAAGGGCTGGGAAATCTATCAATCTTTTTCCCCGAGAGCCCCGGCGTCCCGCAAGGAGGCAAGCTTGTAGCCGCCAGAGATCTGTCGCCTCGCTACAAGCAAGCTGAGCCTGACCTGGCAGCTCAGGCGACGCATGGGCAAGTTGCCCATGCCACCGTGTATCCTTTTCTCAAATGGTTCTCACCGCCCTTGCCGCCGTCGCCATCTCCTCCCAAGTCCAGAAGACGACCATTGTGCTGGGGGGAGACATCATGCTGAATCAGATCTCGCCCAAGCTCAAGCCTCTGGAAGCCCTCAAGCCACTCTTCAAAACCGGCAACGTCGGCATTGCCAATCTGGAAATCCCCCTCACCACCTCCCGCAAGGCCACTCCCTACAAGACCGCCGCCGAGATCAAGGCTCGCACCCAATACATACTCAAGGCCGACCCGGAGCACATCCTCGGGATCAAGAACGCGGGGCTTCACCTGGTCAGCCTGGCCAATAACCACGTCATGGACTATGGCGCGGAAGGGTTGAACCAGATGATCGGCCTGCTCACCAAGCACAATATCCTCTACACCGGCGCCGGACCGACCCTTTCCGAGGCGAAAGAGGTCGTCTCGAAGGACAACGTCGCCCTCCTTTCCGCTCAGGCCTTCATGAACACCGGCTCGATGACCAAGCTCGGTCCCGCCACCGACAAGAAGCCCGGCCTCCATGCCCTCTTCTTCAACGCCAGCATCAACAAGACCACCCGCGAGTACCTGAAAGACTGGATTTCTGGCCAGCGGCAAGGCAAGGAAATCATCGTCGTGGCGCTGCATTGGGGGATCGAGAAGCAGACCGTCCCAACCCCCTATCAGGTGAACCTGGGCCGCGCCTGCATCGATGCAGGGGCCGACGTAGTCTGGGGCCACCACCCACACGTCCTGCAAGGGGCCGAACTCTACAAGGGCAAGCCGATCCTCTACTCGATGGGCAACCTCATCTCCCGCAAAGAAGGCCCCACCGGCCTCGTCCGCCTCTACTACGAGGATTCCAAGTTCAAACAGTTCCGCTTCCTACCGCTGACTATCGCCGGGATGAAGGTGAAGCCGGTCGCGGAGAAGCAGGTCCCGGCAAGGCAACAGGCGTTCAAGCGCTTGAGCGAAGCGATCCAGAAGAAGTATCCCAACAAAGAGAGCAAGGCGTTGTTTTAATCTGGAAAACGTACAATCTCTGTGTCTTCTGGTGAGGGCCTTGTAAATTTCGCGATCCTAGCCCCCTTGAGGGGGCTAGGATCGCGACTCTCCCACCTGGGCTCACTACGATTTTTGCAGGTCCCTCTCAGTGTTCTCAAAAAGGACGCAGATAGACCGAAGGGGAATGGACCTACTCGTTCGGCGCGTTGCTAGAAACCAAATTCAGCGTGTATCCCGGCCTCTTCGGCTCCCGACGCAGGATCATCTGGCGGATCGTCTCTGCGTCCTCGAACGGCAGCATATCGATGGCGATGGCGTGGACCATGGCGTTGGCGGTGAGTTTGGTCACGCCGCGCTTACGCCACCAAGCCGGCTCGGAGGTCCCCACCGTGTCGATCCGGTGGATCGGCATGTAGGTGATCGTCCGCCGGAAGAAGCCGCGCCGCACCGCCAGGTACTTATCCGAGACCGCATAGGCCGACTTACGGTAGGAGATCAGCGTATCGATCAGCCCCCAAAGGTGGAGGAAGCCAACCAGAACGGGAAGGAACCACTTGATATCCGGCGCCACTCGGGCCAGGAATGAATGCGTCGCAAACCAAACGGCGGCGCCTACGATAGCGAGGGAGATCAGCCAGTGGGTGATCGAAACCCTCAAGTGGTAGCGGGGAAAGCGCTTCCAGTCGAAGACGGCGGGGTCGAAGTCGCGTAGGACTCGCTGGAGGGTGGGGGCGGTGTCCTGGTCGGAGAGCATCATGCCGATCGGAACGGTGGTTCCCTGCTCCCCAAACGACCCCGCCGTGCCCACACGAACCGTGCATCGCGCGACCATCCTTTGCCAAACGGTTGAAGAGACCATCGCCATCTCGACCCGCTTGATGCGGACCGCGTATTGGAGACGGGTGAAGAGTCCGTGGGTGATGCGGAGGATTCCCGGTTCCTTCTTGACGCTGAAGTGGGCGAACTTGATCGCGTACTGGACCCCGCCGTAGACCCACCCGAGGCCCCAAACTCCGATCAGCAGGGCGATGCTCCCGATCCACAGCGCCCAGCCGGGAACAAGCTCCTTGAACTGAACGAATCGGTAGGCCAGTTGGGCAATCACCGCCGCCCCGACCGTTCCCAAGAGAGTCAGAACGATTTGCATGCCCTGGTTCTCTGTCATCGCGCCCAGCACCAAGTCTTGGCGGCTCATGCAATACACCACATCTGATTCCGGTTCGGTTTTTGCCTCCGAGGCTTTGGGAGTGGAGATCAGGGAAAGCTGGTGGCGAAGCGTGTCGGCGGCCTCCTCGGTCACCACCTGAAGTTTGAGTTCTGCCCCCGAACTCGCCGCGGTTTCCACCTCCAGGGTGACCACTTTCAGCAGACGCTCCAGCATTCCCTGCCGGATATTGACGTTCTGAATCTGGTCGAGCGGGATGCGGCGGTCGCGCTTAAAGAGCCATCCGCTGGTGCAGACCAGATGCCCGTCCTGAATGCCGTAGCGGGTGGTGAGATAGCTTGCGATGGCTCCAAAGCCGCCCAACACGCCGATCAGAGCAATAAACAGTTCTGTCCTGTCGCCTCTTCCCGAGATAAAGGAGATGGCCAGAAACGGGAGGACGGATCGGAACGCGTCATAGAGCTTGGGCAGGAACGCAACGACCATCGTGGACGGGTGCAGACGGTTCATTCAACCGCACGACCCGCCATCAACTGATCGCGAAGGGCGTTCGCCCGCTCGGGGCGCAGGCCAGGGATCATGCCAACCGTCGTACCAGCCGTGTAGACCACGACCTGGACCAATCCAAACCTCCGATCCACCGGCCCCGAGTTGATGTCCACATGCTGGATGCGATCCCGCGCCACGGTTCGGCGGTTCTTCCAAATCCACCCGTGGCTCATGTCGAGCGCCTCCGGGGTTACCTGGAAGGTCCAATTCTCCCACTGCTTCTTCAGCACCGCGCCCGAGAGAATCCACAGGCCAATGGGAATCAAGGCGCCTGCCATATACCAAGTCGGAAATCTCCCCGCAATGACTACTCCGGCCAGCACAAGGAGGGAGATCACGGCGAAAATCGAATAGCCTAAAGCATTGGACCACCGCCAAACCATCAGAACTTTGGGGTCTGGCTTCTCAACCGTAGACTGGCTATCCATGGCCCTTCAGTATGGCACTCGGGTTGGCGGGCGAACCAACCCTTAATGCCGTAACACCGCAAAGCCGTGATGCCGTCCGACTACCCGTTGGTCTTGAACGACCAGGGCTCGTTGGTCATGAGTTGCTGAGAGGATTTGAACTTCCAACTGTTGCCGCTCCGCACCAGGTTCTCAGCCCAGCGAGTAGTGGACTTCTTGGTCGCCCAACCGTTGCCTGACTTCTCTTTCCAGACCATCTCGGTCTGAATCCAAACCACCGCCTCCTGATCCTGAAGCTGGACGTTCTTGATGCGGGAGACCGTGCTGACCATCTTGGCGCTCTGCGCCATTCCCTGCACCATTTGCTTGAACTGGGCAAGGCTCATCCGATTGCCCTCGGTGTCCACCAGATAGTAGCCCGAGTCGAACAAGCCGAAAAAGGCCTTCATGTTCTCTTTAACGATGTAGCCGTCCATCTTGCCGTAGAACGCCTCCATCTCTTTCCGAAGCCCAGGCTTCTCACCTTGGCCCAGGGCCACCACGCTGGCGATCATCAACACCAAACCCACAACCATCTTTGACTTCATCGTTTTCACCCTTGTCCTTTTGTGTTCTAGCCTTTGAAAAGAAGAATAGCGGCTTTCGGTTCCAAGCGCAAGGGTGTTTAAGCTCGAAGCGTCGATTCCCGCTCAATTAACTCCATCGCAATCAACTCCACCCGGCTGGGCTGGTTCGGGTCGTCGATGCGTTGGGTCAGCCACTCCCAGGCTTTGGCGGTCACTTCCTCGATGGGAACTCGAATAGTGGAGATCGGGATTCGGGCGTCGGCTGACTCTGGGTAGTCGCCAAAGCCCCAGATCAGGCAGTCCTCGGGCACTTGATGACCACGCTGGGTGACCGCCCGGGCCGCGCCGATGGCTAATGGATCGGTGAAGCCGAAGAAGGCGTCGGGCATCGGGTTCTTGGAGAGGTAGGCCTCGACTGCCGCTGCAGCCGCCGTGCTGGATTCCGAGTCGGTGGTGACTGCAATCGGGTCCAACCCCGCCTCCTCCATCGCCTGGCGATAGCCGATGTAGCGGTGATCCTCATTTCCGAACCGCTCTAACACCCAGTCGAGCGTGACATGGACGATGCGGGTGCAGCCTTTGGCGATCAGCCGCCGGGTAGTCTCTTTGGCCGCGCCGATCAGATCCCACCCCACGGAGTCACAGTTATTGAACTGGTCGTAGCCCATGAGCGCGATCGGGATAGAGTCGTTGCGGGGGTCGGCGCGAAAGGTCTCCATCGCCTTCTCCGCATCCACCGCGATGATCCCGTCTACCGGCCACACATAGGGCATCTTCCCTTCTGCAAAGTAGGCCATCGAGCCATCGAGGCCGGTGATCATCAGGTCGTAGCCACTCTGGTGGGCCTGGCGATTGATGGCGGCGAGGAACCGGAGGTAGTTGAGAACCGGGCGATCCACCGGCATCCAGACCCCGATCACATTGGTCTTGCCCCGCTTCATCGCCTGAGCCAAGCGGTTGGGCCGATACCCCACTTTCTCCGCCGCCAGCTTCACGCGGTCGCGGGTGGATTGAGGAAGACGGACCGACAGGTTTTCCGCGAGAACATGAGACGCCGTTTGAACAGACACACCCGCCTCGCGGGCCACATCGGCCAAAGTGATGCGTCTCGGTGAACTCATTGGGTCCCCAAGATACCAGAGGCAACTTCCCACACGATCATCCGACCTCGCCCTAATTTCGCAGCCTTGCGTCAGATAGACATTAAGGAGAAGCGATATGAAATTTGTACACATGGCAATAGGCTGTCTGGCTTTGGCGGCCACTGGGTTTGCCCAGGAAGTGAAAGTGAAGGTTGAGAACGAGGCGGTGGTGTTCGACGCCTCGCCCCGCAAGATCAACGGGATCACGATGGTCCCGATCCGCACGATGATGGACGCGATGCAGGGCTCCATGAGATGGGCGCCCGAGACCCGGACCGTCTCGGCGTGGAAGAACAGCCGCCGATTCGATTTCGTCCTCAACAGCCGGGACGCGATGGTGAACGATAAACCGATGCGAATGGACGAGGCCCCGCTGATCCACAAGAACCGCATTTACGTTCCGATCAAATTTGTGGCCGACGCGGCGGGATACATCATCTCCCAGGAAGATGGCTGGCTGGTGCTGAGGCCTGCGATCAAGCAGCCTGGGCGTCCCTGAGAGAAAACAAGCGCGGTTGCGGGAAGCTAAACCGGAGTTCATAGCCAAGCAAAAACTCCGGTATCAGTGTTAAACTAGCTACCCGCGCATCTTTTGGGAGATAGCGCTCGTCTTCTCTATGCCTAATGACGCACTGCGAGACTCACTGGCCGAGAAGCGCTGGCTCACCGCCCTTTCCAAGGGCGATCCATCGGCGCTTGGCGGCTTGTACGAAATGTACGGTGAGCGGATATTCCGATACACGTTTCGCATGCTTGGCAACCGCACGGATGCGGAAGACGCAACCGCAGAGACGTTCCTGCGTGTTCTCCGTCGCTCGACGGAGTTGCGTGCCGACGGCGCCTTTAGGACATGGCTGTTTCGGATTGCCCGGAACCTATGCATCGACAAAATGCGGCAGCACAAACTTATGGAGCTGCCCTCAGACGCACACTATTCAGGATCAGAGGAGCGTGCAACTTTGCGGGTAACCGTTCAGCAGGCTCTCTCCGACCTACCGATTGAGTACCGAGAGCCGCTCGTCCTTTGCGATTTGGAGGACATGGCGGCCAGAGAAGCGGCGGAGGTTTTGAAAATTAGCGTTCCTGCGCTAAAGTCAAGGCTATACAGAGGACGTAGAGCCCTCCGCGACAAGCTGGGTGGAACCCTAGAGAGGACGTCGTGAATAACGAACTTTACAGCAAACTCGTAGACATGTACGCGGGACATGAACTTCCCGCCGAACTTGAAGATCAGATGGAGCTGGCCGCCGTAGGCGATGCCGGGCTCAACCACGAGATGACCACGCTGAGGCGGGTCGTCGACACCCTCCAGACTCTCAACGAACCAGAGTTCACGGAGGAATCCTATCACCGAATTCTAATGAAGCTATACGCCAGGGGAGCCGATATCCAGACCCAGGCGCCGGTTTCGTCCCATTTCCAATACAACCTGCCTTTGCAGGGATAAACTAGGAGGAGAAGAGGAGGGGAGCAAAGAGTGAGGAGTCAGGCCATGGGGCATGGAGAAACCCAACGCCGAATGCCTAACGCCTCCCTCATTCCCGACCCTTCCCTTCTTCCCTTTACAGAAAAAACCATGAAGCTCGACTGCCCGCGAAAAGAGTTAAACGACGCCGTATCCATGGCCGCCGCCGCCGCAAGTGTCCGCACTTCGGTGAACATCCTTCAATACCTGAAGGTCGACGCCACCGACTCGGGATTGAGGGTCCTTGGCTGCGATGGAGAGATGTGGGTGGAGCGGAACGTGCCGTGCATGGTGACCGAGCCTGGGGCCGTCTGCCTACAGGCGACCCTGCTTTCCCAACTGGTGGGCTCCCTGCCCGATGGCGACCTCCAGTTGCAGACCCTGGATGGGCATGGCGCTCTTTTGAAAGAGGGAGCATCGGAATATCGCCTTCAAACCCTGGACGCCTCCGACTTTCCTGAGCCTCCCAACTACGGCGGCGAAGGCGAGCTGACGTTACCGATGGGCACCCTGCGGGAGGCCGTCGATTCGGTTCTGTACGCCGTCTCCACCGACACCCATCGCCAAATCTTGACCGGAGTTCTCTTCAGTTACGACGGCACGACCCTCACCTTGGTCGCCACCGACACCCACCGACTGGCGGTGAAGAAGCTGGAGCAGTCGGGCATCGGAAGCGGCATCACCGCCGTCATCCCGGAGAAAGCCCTCAAGTCCATCAAAGCCCTTCCTGTCACTGATGAGGAGTCGGTCACGATCCGCTTCGGCGGCGGGCGATTGGGCGTGGAGGCGGGCGGCGCGAAGGTGGTCTCCCAACTTCTGGCCGGGGCCTATCCCAACTGGGAGCGAGTCGTCCCCAGCGAGTCCACCCGAACCTGGAGCGTCGAGGTCGATCAGCTTGCCGAAAAGGTCAAGCGAACCATGATCCTGGCCCGAGACAATGCCAACCGCGTCCGATTCCGAGGCAGCGACGACCAGATTCTACTTGCCGCGAGGTCGGAGGAGAAGGGCGAGGCCAAAGAAGAGGTGACGATGGTTCCCGACAACGGCGACGTCGAGATCGCGTTCAACGGCAAGTACGTCCAGGACGCCCTCGCCCAGATCAAGAGCCAAGGGGTCAAGATAGAAATGACCGAAAGCTCCCGCCCCGCCATCTTCCGCCCCGCCGATCCCAAGGATGCCGAAGACTACTTCTGCGTCATCATGCCAATGGCGTTGGCTTGATCGCGGGATCGCAGGATCGTGGAATCGGATCTTACCTATAGGACTTAAAAAGACTTATAGGTCAGATTAGCAAATCATTAACGATAAAACGATCCCGCGATAAAGCGATCCCCCGATCTACTCCCCCGTCGTGCAATGCTTGCACCCGCACTGGTGCTGGAGGCGGAGGTTCATGACGTGGAAGAGGACGAAGCAGATGCCGCCCGTCACGGAGAAGACGGTGCTCACGATGTCCACCAGGTGGATGTCCGTCTCGTTCGCCGCATGCTCGTGGTGAATGACGAAGTGGCCCATCACCACACAGAAGAGCCCAGCCACAAAGACCATCGCGGGTTTGTAGGAATGGTGCTTCTTGATGCCATGTCGAATCGCAACCACTGCCACGGCCACGGCCACCCCTAGAAAGATCATGTCGGCCAGAGGACTGCCCATGAATCCGAGGCCAGCATAGGACAACAGGCCAAGGGCTACGCCGGTCAGCAGGCAATGCACCGCGCAAACCGCGCTCGCAATCGCTCCAATCCGGTCCACGCCGAGATTTCTCATCTCTTGCATTATACCCCAGGGGGGTGTTGCTTTCTGACAAAGCCTCAAGTGCAATCCAAAAAATAAAACTTCCTGCTCAATCCCTATTTGTTCTACAATAATCGAACAATGGAAACGCTCCCCCAACCAAGGCTTGAAGATATCCGACTGGAGGACGTTTTGAGTGCCCTGGGCGACCCTACCCGCTTGGAGATCGTGCGCAAGCTGGTGCGCGAAGGCGAGCTTTCCTGCAAATGCCTCTGCGGCGAGACCCCCAAGTCCACCCTCAGCCATCATTTTCGAGTTCTCCGCGAGGCGGGCGTCACCCAAACCCGCATCTGCGGCACCCAACGATGGGTTAGCGTGCGTGAGGAAGACTTGGAGCAACGCTTCCCTGGCCTGCTGGGTTTGGTGAGGCAAGAAGCAGAGACGCCCGCCCTAAGCGCGCTCTAGATCGACGTGGAGCGTTTTTTCGTGCGTGTAGAACGCGGTCCCCTTAGGCGCACCCTTGGACTTCCGCACGTACTTCTTGAGCGTGTAGTCCACCGGCACATACCCCGCATGCTTGCTCGGCGAGTGTTGCACCGCCACCTTCGCCGCAAACATCAACGTCTCCCGTTGGACCTTCTCCGGCTGGTTCCGAGTCTGGATGACCACATGGGCCGATGTGGAGCCGCGAATGTGGAGCCACCAGTCGTTGGGCTTGGCCACGCGCAGGGTGAGGTAGTCGTTGCTCTCCGCGTTCTCCCCATAGAGCACCGTGTACCCGCCCGGCCCCAATAGCTCCCGCACCCGATGCCCCTCATAAGGCCGATCCTCCTTCAGGGCCTTGGGAGCGGGGGGCTTGTTGAGCCACCGCCGAGCCTTGGCCTCCTCATGAAGCTCCTCCATCTCCCGTAGCCTTTGCGCCTGGGCTAGCTTGGCCAAAAAGCCAAGAATGTCCTCTCGGTCCCGCAACAGCCGCTCCCGCTGGTCCGCTACCGTTCCCAACCGCGCCTTGGCTCGCTTGGCCTTGTCGAAGTACCGGTTGGCGTTTTCTTTGAAACCCAGATCCGGGTTCAGCTTGATTTGGATCGGATTGCCTTCATAGTCAAACGCCTCCAGCAAGGATGCCCCCTCCGAAAGCCCACCGCCGAACGCCAGAATTAACTCTCCGAATAACTGTTGCTTCCCCGCCCCCTGCCCCGCCGCCACCGCCTGGTCCAGGTCCTTGATGGCGGTCTCCCGCGCCAGCAGAACCCGCTCGATCTGGGTTCGGATGCTCGCCCGCAAAGCCTCCGCCCGAGCCGCCGGGATTGCTTGGTCGTAGTGTTGCTCCAAAGCCACGGAGATCGACTTGCGCGGATGCCCATCCAACCCCAAAGCCGAAACATCCAACGGATAAGCTCCCGACCCCGCGACCAGAACCGGCGAGTACGACCCCGTCAAAACCGCCTCCTGAACCAGCTTCAACCCCTCGTTTCCCATAAGTCTTATCAGAAACGGAGACGCTCCCTCGCACTTCTCCAGAGCATCCCCAGGAGAAGCCGCCAACAAAGAAGGCTTGATCTCAAAAGGAGGCGGCTCGTACTTGGCCCCGGCCTGGATGGGGCGCACGCTCTTGCCCTTCCCGATCCACTTCGCCGCCCCGATCACCCGCCGCCCGGAGTCCAGGAGCATCAGGTTCGAGTGCTTCCCCATCAGCTCCGCCACCAAAAGAAACTCCCCCTCCGGCCCCTCGAACTCAATCTCCAGCACCCGGTCGAACCGCACCTGCCGAATCCCCATCACCCGCGAAATCCCGATCCGGGCGCGCAGGGCGGTCAGGAACTGGGGAGGCTGGGTCGGGTTGGCCGGCTTGCGGGTCGAGAGGTGCGCCCGCGCGAACTCGGGATGGCAGCTCAAAAGCAAATGCCCCACCCCCGCCGAGCCATAAAGCTCAAACACAACCTCCGTCTCAGAAGGCTGGCTAATCTTCTGCACCTTGGCCCCCACAAACGCTTGCAGTTCATGCACCACCGAGGCCAAAGTCAAGCTGTCAAAAGGGATTCTCAAGGCTGGGTTGTACCTGACACCATGAACTCACACCCTTCACCACCGTCCATTCAGATCATGAGGAACAAGGCGCTCGCACTTCTGGCCATCGCTATCTACCTGCTACTTGGGGCAAGTTGTGTTTCGCTTAGCATGAGCTTCACCGACAAAGCATGGACCCCAGGATGGCCTTTGCCCATCGCCATCATCTTCTTCTTCCTCGCTTACTTGTCCGCCCGCACGTTGAGATCGAGGTGAATCACAACGCCTGATTAGCGGCAAGGAAACCGTGGGAATCCGCCCAAAATGCCCGGCTATCCGCGGAAAACTCCCGATTTTCCGCGGGTTTCCCGGTGTGTCCGGCAGAAAACCAGGGCTTTCCGGCAGATGGATGGCGATTGCCCTGAGGTTCTTCGAGATTTTTGCCGAGAATTTGCCCAAAGGAGCAGGGGCCGTCCTATGCCAAACGAGAGCATTCCATCGAGAGATTCCGAGTACAGTTCCTGGCTGGCGAACTTCGCGACGGTTGCCGCCGCCCACGCCGGGGCCCTGCAACTGACTCCGGCGCAAGCATCCGACCTTGCCCAATTGGCCGCAGACTTTGCCCAGGCGCTGGAGGAGATTCAGGCGGCCAGAGCCGCTTTCAAGGGGAAGGCCGCCAATAAGCGGAACGCCCGCGAGGCCAGCGCCGAACTCTTCCGATCTATCGGGCGGCAGATTCAGGCGAACCCGGATATCGACGATGCCCTGAAGGCTGATTTGGGGCTCCAGGTTGCCCGCAAACCGACCAGTCCCCTGGCTCCGGCAAGCCATCTTGCCGCCACCGTTGTCAGCGGAACGCAGGCGAGGCTCGTCTGGGATCGGAACGGCAACTCCGACCGCACCACTTTTTTGATTGAGGCAAAAATCGGCGATTCCTCGACCTGGACCCTCCTCGCCGCCACCACCCGCACCCGCTACATCCACACTTTTCAGACTCCGGGACAGCAGATTGTCTACCGAGTCGTCAGCCAGCGGGGCCAAACGCAAAGCTCCCCCAGCAACTCGGCGGTCGTCTTCCCCGCCATCCACCCGGATGCGCCCCAACTTCCAATGGCCGCCTAACGCGCTACCGCCCTCTGCCTCAACCCGTGGTCCAATAATACCAACGCCACCATCGCCTCTACCATCGGCACCGCCCGAGGCAAAACGCAGGGGTCATGGCGGCCTCGCCCCTGCAAAGTCGTATTCTCCAAATTCACATCCACCGTATCCTGCTTCCGCATTACCGTCGCCGTCGGCTTAAACGCCGCCCGGATAAGGATCGGCATCCCATTGGAAATCCCACCCTGAATGCCGCCTGAATTGTTGGAGGTGGTGTAGACCCTCGCCCCTCCCTCCTCCATTTCCGAAGAAGCATCAGGCCGTTCCGGGCTTTTTTCCCGAGAAATGGAGGAGGGGGAGCTACGAAACGCATCGTTATGCTCGATCCCCGTCAAGTAAGTCCCACCAAAACCGCTCCCACTCTCAAACCCCTTGCAAGCCGGCAGAGACAGACAGGCCTTCGCCAAATCCGCCTCCAACCGGTCAAATACCGGCTCCCCCCAACCCGCTGGGACGCCTTTCGCCACGCACCGAATCGTCCCCCCGACCGAGTTCCCTTCCTTCCGCACCGTTTCAATGAGTTCAATAATGCGCTCGGCGACCGAAGGGTCTGGGCACCGCACGATGTTCGCCTCCACCTGCTCCAGAGTCACCGTCAATGGATCGACTTCAGTCGCAATAGACTGCACCCGCTCCACAAACCCGACGATCTCCACCCCCCAAAGCTCCCGCAAGACCTTCTTGGCAATCGCCCCCGCCGCCACCCGCCCGATGGTCTCCCGCGCCGACGACCTGCCGCCTCCCTGCCACGCCCGAATACCGTACTTCTGGTCATAGGTGAAGTCGGCGTGGCTGGGGCGGTACTTGTCCCGCATCTCGTCGTAATCGTGCGAGCGATGGTCCTGGTTGCGGACCAGCATCGCGATGGGGGTGCCGAGGGTCACGCCCGACTCGTGCAGGCCGCTGAGAATCTCCACTTGGTCGGCCTCATTGCGTTGAGTCGTGATCCGGCTCTGGCCAGGCCTACGGCGGTCCAACTCAAACTGAATCTCCTCTGCCGAAATCCGAATCCGGGGCGGGCATCCATCCACCACGACCCCCACCCCGCCCCCATGCGATTCGCCAAAGGTCGTGATGCGGAAAAGCGTGCCGAAGGAGTTGCCCATTTGGCTATGTTGTACCTGCGATGTATGCTGGAAGGGTGCTGGACCACTTCTACTACAGCCCCCGCATCCTCCAATACACCTTCGGCCCCGGCCACCCCCTCAAACCGGAGCGCTTGCGAAGGACCATCGAGCTACTGGAACGCTACGGGGTGCAGCCCATCGACTCCGGGCCGGGCAAAGTGGAAGACGTGGCAAGGGTCCACGACCCTGAGTTCATCCAAGTCGTCCAGAGGCTCAGCCAAAACCCCAGCTTCGACGACCTGACCGACGACGAGCTTCTCCATGTCTCCCAATTCGGATTCGGCTCAGGCGACAACCCTCCCTTCCAAGGCATGTACGAAGCCTCGCTGGCCTATGTGGGCGCCACCGTCAAAGCCGCTGAGGCCGTGCGCGACGGCGCTCCCCTGGCATTTGGCATCGGCGGCGGACTCCACCACGCCCAACGCGCCCTCGCCAGCGGCTTCTGCATCTTCGACGACCCCGCCGTCGCCTGCCACATCCTCCGCGAGAAGTTCGACCGCGTGGCCTATGTGGACATCGACGTGCATCACGGCGACGGCGTCCAGTGGATTTTCTACAACGATCCCACGATCCTCACCTGCTCCATCCACGAGGAGGGCCGCACGCTCTACCCTGGAACCGGCTTCACCGAGGAGGTGGGAGAGGCCAACTCCTCCCTCAACGTCCCCCTCATGGCCCGCACCACCGCCGACGTCTGGATCGACGCTTTCGAGCGCGGCATCCTCCCGGGATTGGAAGCGTTCCAGCCTCAAGCCATCGTCCTCCAACTCGGCACCGACACTCATGTCGAAGACCCCCTCGGCCACATCCGAAGCAACGCCCAAAGTTGGCTAAAAGCGATCCAGCGCATCAAGGAATTGGGCCTGCCCATCGTGGCGGTCGGCGGAGGCGGCTACAACCTATCCACCGTCCCCCGAATGTGGACCGCCGCTTGCCTCACTCTGGGTGGAGTCGAGTTCGAAGACCGCATCCCCGAGGACCTCGCCGAGCAATGGGGCGTAGAAACCTACTCAGACCCCGAGAGTGGCGAAGGCGGAATCGGGCGGGAATATGCCGACGGCGTCCTGGGCTGGCTGGAACGCAACCTCCATCCAGTCGTCGGAAGAGTGTAGGCAAACAAGATGAGAACGATACTGGGCTTGATTGGATGGATGGCGGCCACGCTGGCACTGGGGCAAGGCTTCACCGAGATTCGCTCCAATGTGAGCGGCGCGGGCGACTTCCGGCTCAACAACGAGACCTATCGCCTCACCGAGGCCAATTTGAGCCTGAACCCGAACGGAATCTTCTCGCTCACCTTCAAGGCCGACCGCCAGAGCTTCCACTTCACCGGACGCTGGAGCCGCACTTCCCACGTCGCCGCCCGCCTCCAGATCACGGGCGGAACCTACCGCGACGCCCGAGGCACTGGCGACGTCCTGCTCAACACCGACTGGTCGGTAGCTACTATCAACGTGAACGGCTCAGGAACTGCTGGAAGCTTCGTGGGCACGTTTCGAGCAGGTCGAGGCACGGGCGGCAACCCACCTATCGGCGGCGTCATGGACCAGACCAAGAACGGCGTCGGCCTCTTGCGCCAGGGCAACGAGCGGGAGCGCCTCACCCGCGCCCGAGTGGTGATTGCTCGAAACAACAGCTTTGAGATCACTCTCTTTGGCCGAACCTCCTGGACCTTTCGCGGCACATGGCGACATGGAAACGACTCCGAGCTTCGCCTCACCCTCCCCAACCGAGCCGGAACGGGCGTCCTGCACACCGACTTCCGAGGCGGCTTCTCCTCCTTCGAACTCGACGGCAGGAACCTCAGCATCGACTTCCGAGCCGACGGCGCGACCGGCCCCGGCTGGGAGTTGATTGAGACGATTCGCGGAGAAGGCCGAATCGACGGTCCTGGCGACGAGGACTACGACCTCCGTCGCGCCAAGGTGAACCTCTACCGAAACGGAACCTTCGAGATCGTCCTGGAAAGCCACCGCTCCCACACCTACCTGGGCCGCTGGAAAGACTCCGGCAACCAAATCGACCTCGTCCTCACCAACGTCTCCGGCGCTGGCAACCTGGTGACGAACCGCAAGTCGATCACCCGCTTCGCGTTCACCTACCTGGAAGCGGGCAAGCGATTCAACGTGAGCTTCCAGGCCGGACGGTAGCCCCTGGATGATCGTGCCAGGGCTCTCACTACAAGCTCTGGTGGAGATGTAGGCGGTGGATGCATTGTGCCGCCGTCATTCCCTCAATGGGACTTATTGTCCTGCGCCACTTTCAAAGGTAGCGAAGGGCTCTTTCACCGCGAAGAAACAAAGAAACCAAGAACGCAAAGAAGCCTCCCTGTTTGCCGCCTTCCCTTTGTGGTTCTTTGTTCCTTCGTTTCTTTGCGGTTAGAAGGATTCGGGGCGCATCCTCAGGCACCACAGTTAGGTTTTGAGATTAGCTTTGAAGACGGCGGATGCATTCTGCCGCCGTCATGCCTTCTACAACCCTGCTGTGCCGATCTGGAGATCGGCGGTCCACCGCTTGCCCAACGCCCAAAACCGCAATACCGCAACGCCGTCCCCGCACTGCCCTTCTACCCACCTCCTCACAAATCTCTCACAAATCCGGCGTACCTGTGAATATAGGCCTTCGATTGGGAGGTCTCGAAAGGAGGTCGAATTTGAAGCGCGCGTTTACGCTGATTGAACTGCTTGTCGTCATTGCGATCATCGCCATCTTGGCGGCGATCCTGTTCCCCGTTTTTGCCCAGGCCAAGCTGGCGGCAAAAAAGACCGCTGATCTGAGCAACGTCAAGCAGATCGGCACCGCTCTGGCTATCTACCTGAGCGACTACGATGATCTGTACCCGGCGATGGTCTCGGACAACGTGACCCCTGGCCAGAACCAGCACCCGCTGTGGACGAGTTCGGGCGTGTTGGGTCCCTATACCAAGAACACCCAGATATTCCAAAGTCCAGTGGATTCGGGCGGCAACGTCACGATCCCCGCCGGAACGCTCCCCAACAACGTCACCCTGGTCCCGCCACGCTCCTACATGGCGAACGGCCTCCAGGATAGCTACGTCGCCTCCGACGGCCTGACCCTCTTCGGCCCCAACTTCACCGGAAGCGGCGGCGGAATGTTCGGCTATTGGTACGACGACGGGTCAGGCACGGTGGTGGTCCAGACTTCCAAGTCGCAAACCGGCGTGGAGTCCCCCAGCGAGATCATCATCTTGACGGGCGGTGCCGAGGATTGGAGCCGGTACAACAACGCCGACTATCGCCCCAACACCGAGGTCCTCATCAACTCCTCGCCCGACCTCTACAACGGGTTCGACATCCTCTCCCTCGCCTCAGGCCGACCCAACGGCGTCGGCGACGTCAACTCCATCCTCAACCGAGCCTGGAACACCCGCATGAGCAACGGCTCCAACTACTCGTTCGGCGATACCAGCGCCAAGTTCCTCCGCCCCGGCAACGTCATGTCCGGCCAGTTCCTGAACCCCAGACGCTGGCTCTCCAACCCCGGCTTCTAATGGCTCCGAAGCCCCTTTCTCCCCAAAGGTTGGGGAGAAAGGGGTTGGGGATAGAGGGGTTTGAACTGGTAGCCAGAACGAACCTGTATATCGGCATCATATCCTGGCTGAGCCGACCCGAAGGGTGTAGCCGTGGGCAGGGACCCGCGCATCTGGGTTGTAGTCGGATACAAATTTGCGATGAAACTACAAGCCTCATCGCGGGTCCCTGCCCACGGCTACACCCTTCGGGTTCGAGGCTACTATTCGGATACACATCAACAAGAATCTACCAATTGGGAAGCCGCCACCCCGCCCGCTCAATGTTTCACGCAAAGGGAAGAGGCTCTTTGCGATCTTTGCGCCTTTGCGTGAAACAGCCAAGCCAAGACCTGGAAGGTCTTGGGACGCATGGGCAGGATGCCCATGCTACGCCACGATCTGCCGGAAAGTCCGCAACGGCAACTCGACCGCCCTCGCCATATCCAAAATCTCCTTCAAATGGCTCAGCTTGGGATCGAACTTCCCCAAAACCTGCGGGCGCACGCAGATGGTGAGCGACCGGTTCCGACTCGCCGCATCCCGAAGTTGGGCCTTGATCGCATCGGTCCAGGTTCGAGCCGAAGTCCCCGCCCGCAGAGCGTCCCGGTCCGGCTTGGTTTCCAGGGGGAAGTGCCTTGGACCGGGCGGGACTTTGCCCGGATTCGAACTGAGAAACACCAAGCTCTCGGGAAAAACCCCACCTTCTGGCCAAGCTCCCCGGATGCACATCCCGATAGGCCGATGCCCGATCGCCTCGAACAGCTCCAGCGCCTCCTCAAACCTCCCCGCCTGCTCCTCGGGATGCTTGGAGAACCAATCCAAATCGTGCCCCTCGTTCAACACCGCCTCCGCCGTGGCGGGAAACGCTCGGAGAACCCGGTTGGAGACAAAGAACTGGTACCGCTGCCCTGTCGTCCGAGCCAGGTCGAGAATTTTCAAAAACATCGCCGGCTCCCCATGCCCAAACTCCCCGGCGTCCGGGCTGTCCCAGGGCACGTAGTCGAGGTCGATGCGGAGAGTGAGGGACATTGCTTGGGATGATTGGTGAGGGCGTGATTTTGTGATTGAGGTGAGGGGATGATGGAGGTGAGAGGGTGAAGGGATGATGGAGGTGATGGCGTGATATCGTGATTGACGTGATGGAGTGATGGAGTGATGAAGTGATAGACGTGAGACGTTTTATCCGGTCCATCAAACCTTCACGTCGATCACGTCAATCACGTCCATCACGATATCAAGATTTCCATCACCTCCATTACCTCCATCACGCTGTCACCTCCATCACGAAATCACGACATCAAGAAGAAAGCGCCGCAATCCCCGGCAAGACCTTCCCTTCCAAGAACTCCAGCGACGCCCCGCCGCCGGTGCTGACGTGGCTCATCTTGTCCGCCAGATCGAACTTCTCCACCGCCGCCGCCGAGTCTCCTCCGCCAACGATCGTCGTCCCGCCGCAATCCGCCAGGGCCTGGGCGACGGTCTTGGTTCCGGCGGCGAAGCTGTCCCACTCGAAGACCCCCATCGGGCCGTTCCAGACCACGGTTTGGGCGGCCTTGATGATGGCGGCATAGGCGGCTTGGGAGGCGGGACCGATGTCCATGCCCAGTTGGTCGGCGGGCATCTGGTCGGCGGGCACCACTGTGGCGGGCGCGTCCTCTTTGAACTCGGGCGCGATCACAATGTCGGTCGGCAAAACGATCTTGTCCGGGTTGTCGGAGAGCAGGCGCTGGGCATATTGCAAGCTCTCGGCATCCAACAGCGACTTCCCAATCTCCCAGCCCTTGGCCTTCAGAAAAGTGAAAATCATTCCGCCGCCGATCAGGAGCTTGTCCACCTTGGGCAGCAGGCTCTCGATCACGTCGATCTTGTCCTTCACCTTCGCCCCGCCCATGATCGCGACGAACGGACGCTGCGGGATGTTCAAGGCGTCGCCCAGGTACTTCATCTCCTTCTCAATCAGGAATCCGGCGCCACTGGGCAGGAGCCGGGCGACCCCTTCGGTGCTGGCATGGGCGCGGTGGGCGGTGCCGAAGGCGTCGTTCACATAGGCTTGGGCCAGACTGGCAAGCTGCTTGGCAAACTCAGGATCGTTCTTCTCCTCTTCGGGATGGAAGCGAACGTTCTCCAGCAACACGGCCTCGCCCGGCTCCATGTGCCCGATCTTCGCCTCCACGACCGGCCCCACACAGTCCGGCAAAAGCTCCACCTTCTGCTCCAGAAGCTCGGTCAGGCGGTCGGCGACGGGCCGCAGGCTGAACTCTGGCGTCACCCCCTTGGGCCGCCCCAGATGGCTGGCCAGAATCACCGCCGCGCCGTTCTCCAACAGAAACCGGATCGTCGGCAGAGCCTCGGTAATCCGTCGGTCGTCGGTAATCCGCCCGTTCTCAAGAGGAACGTTAAAGTCGCACCGGACAAGCACCCGCTTGCCACGCACATCCAGATCGCGAAGAGTTCGTAGGGGCATTGGGGGGATTTTACTTGAAGCACCGCAAACAGCCCCATCGCGGCATCAGGTCCGGAATAGTAAGGGTTTATTCGGTCTATCCAGACAGAGCATCGAGGCAGATCGTTGACCGTCCCCAGCTAACAGAGTCAGATGACGCCGTAAACACTAGCGGAAAGAAGCAAAAAACCCGCGCCTGTACAAGCCATGCGCGGGTTTGCCATGAAGGGATTTACTTACTCTGGACAGGTCACGCCAGAGGATAGCGCGGTAGATCTGAGGAGCGCACGGCTTGCCGAGTCTCCGGCCTGATACTTCGCCGAAGCACAGTACACCTGGGCGCGCTGAGCAGTCGTCCATGTTCCCTGAGCCGTCTTGCCCGGATTCGGAAAGATCTTGTCGCCCTTGATCGACTTGGCGTGTCCATCAAGAAAGGCGTAGTTGGCCGTATCCTTGCCGTAACGCCAGAAGCGACCATAGCTTGGCTTGCCACTGGCAGGCGGGGTCACCCAGGTTTCGGTCCAACCCAGGAAGCTATACATATGGTCGATACGACCCGCAATGCCTGAATCGCCAACGAAGACCGTATCCGCCGGAGCTTCCATTTCGCCCATATTGAAGTAGCGGTACCTACCTGTTCCCACATTTGTATCGGGGTCGGTATTAACCTCATTTCGCGTGATGTCCCAGAAAATAAGCTGGTTCATTCCGATACTTCGACCGCCCTTCGGATCGTACTCGATGCCGGGCGATCTCCAGATACCCGACCACTCCGCGGTTGCAACCGCCGTTGCCTTGTCGAAGCTTTGGTCTTTTACATATGGCAAGATCGCAAAGTCCCACATACGTTGATTGCTCGGAGGGCTTCCGGCCGCGGCCCAGGCGGCATCCCGTGGCGCTCCTGTCGGATAGTTGGTGTAGTACCAGTCCCAGGTGGGCAAGCCATCGTCATGGTCCCCTTCATACATGAAGAGCGCCGTACCAATCTGCTTCATTTGGGCAAGACCAGCCGTCTTCTTTGCGGCAAGCTTAGCTTGCGCAAAAACCGGGAACAGGATTGCAGCGAGAATCGCGATAATCGCGATGACGACGAGAAGCTCGATGAGCGTGAAGCCGTGATGCGCCTTTGAATTGGCACGGCCAAACGATCGGTTCATAAGAATGACCTTCCAGGATAGGGATGACCAAGGGCCGTTTGCGCTTGATTCCCTTGTAGGATAACACACTTTCAACGATTTTGTCGGTTTTTTGTTTCAAAACGACTTCTTGCGCAGCGCCAACTCGGCGAGTCAAGGTAACCACAACGGCGCAACGAAGACTAAGCTCTGCCTCACAAGCTTCTGCCGCAAGGCGGTCAAAGAGACGTTGGCTCGTTGTTGCCAGGGTGCCGCTATGGGTCTCCCCCGGTGCCTCTCTGCACCTTCCTTCGATCACCTCCAACGGATGAGCCCTAAAACCCAAAACCCTCCCCCCAATCCCCGGCCAATTACCAGGGTGCCCAACACTATCGGATGGAATAGGAATCCCAGCAGCGAACCCTTGGGAAAGGTCTGCCTGCTGTGTTTGGTGGGAGATGGCGATGACTCGAACGGTCGGGAAGGCATATGCAGGCGTAATGCGCTGGGCGATCTTCCTTGGCATTCTCAACCTGGCCGCCTTTGCCTCCCTATTCTTTGACCTGGGTAAAGGCCTCAGCGGCTGGATCAGCGACATCAGCGGAATCGCAATCCCCATCCTTGCCGGTATCGGGTGCTTCGGATTCCGAAAGGCTGCCGGATACAACCGGCTATCCCAAGTCAAACACCTGCCCGCCGTGCTGGGAGGCGCCGCCTTAACTTATGGGCTGGGCATGATGATCTACACCTACCAGACGAAGATCCTCCACCATCCCGGATACCTGGGAGGAGGCGATTTCTTCTTCCTCCTCCAGTACGTCTTCTTCATCATCGCCATCATCCTCTGGCCCAGTAAACCCTTGCCCGGTGCGATGCGGTGGCGCACCTGGTCCGATGCCTTTGTGCTTCTGATCGGCCTCCTGGCCTTTGGCTGGGTCTATTTGGTCGGCCCGGCCATCCGAGAGTCCGATCTGAATGCTCTGTCAATTCTCGTCAACACCGCCTATCCGGTACTGGACATCCTCATCATCTTCAGCATCCTGCAAATGATGCGTAAGGGGTTCGACCCTCGCTTCCGAGTCGCCACGCACCTCCTGGTTTTCGGTCTTACCATCAATACCGTCGGAGACCTCAACTACTTCATCTCTCAAATCGACGGAACCTACATGGTGGGCAATTGGCTGGACGTCTCCTGGCCTCTTACCGCCTCCATGGTCGCCATCGCGGGAATGCTCATCAAGATTCGGATGCAGGTGCCGGGATTCCGGGAGGCGCAGAACGACGACCGCATCATCGTCGCCCAACGAACCTGGACGCTCTACGCCCCCTATGTCCTGGTCCCCGCCGTCGGAGCCTTGGTGGTGCAGGTCGCCTGGACCGAACCGTCGCCGTTCATCCGCAACGGCCTCTACCTGTTCGGCCTCGCCCTCATCATCGCCATCCTCGTGCGCCAGTTGATCGTCATCGCCGAGAACGGATCCCTCTACGGAAAACTACGCGATGCCTATGACGAACTTGAGGAGAAGAACCTTCAGATCTCCCTGGCCGCAGACGAGACTGAGCGCATGAACAACCGTCTCCGTGAGATGGCGAATGAGCTTTCGGGCCAAAACCAAACCCTGGCCAAGTCCAACGAGGAGTTGGAGGAGATGGCGACCCGAGACGGCATGACGGGCCTCGCCAACCATCGGGCCTTCCAGGAGAGGCTCCGGGCCGAAGTGTCCAAATCGGTCCGCTACAAGCACCCCCTCGCCCTCGCCCTCATCGACGTAGACTTCTTTAAGCAGTACAACGACCACTACGGGCACCCGGCGGGCGACGACGTTCTGCGGTCCATCGCCAAGCTGCTCCAGGAAACCACCCGGGAAGGCGACCTGGCGGCTCGGTATGGGGGCGAGGAGTTTGCCCTCCTTCTCCCGTTTGTGGACCGCACTGAGGCGATGCGCACCTTGGATCGGCTTCGTGAGGCGGTGGCCACCTTTCCCTTCAAACACCGCCGCGTCACCCTCTCCATCGGCCTCTGCATGATCTCTGACGACCATTGCTACCCCGAGAAGATGATCGAGCAGGCGGACAAGGCCCTCTACAGCGCGAAGAGCCGGGGCCGGAACCAGGTGGTGTGTGCCACCGAACTCGCTCCCGTGTCCCTGGCCGAAGCCGATGCCGATAGCCTGCGATTCGACGCCGGGACGCCGATGGGCTTCGCCTCGATCCTGGCCGCCGGGCTTCAGTACCACCCCCAAGCCCTGGCCCACGAACCCCAAAGCGCCCTCATCGCTGGCCTGCTCGCCACCTTGGAGCTAAAAGACCCCATGAGTCGGGGCCTGCCCCAGCGCGTTATGTGGTTCGCCATGCGCCTGGCCCATGAAGCGATCCAGCGCGGCGACCTCCAGATGACGCCCAGCGCGATCCGAGGCCTGGGCTATGGCGCGCTGCTCCACGACATCGGGCGGATCGGGATCGCGGAGAGCCTGCTGAATTACAGCGCCCAGTTCACGCCGGAGCAAAGGTCGCAGATCGAGGCCCACTCCAACCTGGGCGCAGATCTGATTCGCAAATTCCCCGGCCTCGCCCCCGGCATTCCCCTCATTCTGCACCACCACGAGCGGTGGGATGGCAATGGCTATCCCGAGGGCCTGACCGACGAAAGCATCCCGAAAGGCGCCCGCATTCTTGCCTACGCCGACGCCTTCATGGCCATGTCCTCCGACCGCCCTTACGCCGCCAAGCGCACCTACTTGGAGATCTGCGGCGAGTTTAGGAAGCAAGCCGGCAAACAGTTCGACCCCGAACTCCTGGAAGCCTTCCTAGCTGTTCCCGAGTCGGAGTGGGAACGCCTAAGGAACTGCGAACAATTCACTTGGACCACCTCCGCAAGGGCTGCCTAACCTGTAGACCCCCTGGAGGCTCGTGCCGGGCGGGAGCGGGAAGCGGACAGGGCGTTGCAGGCAGGGGAGTTTAGAGGAAGTTTTGCCTGGCCACTTGTTCGCTGGGGGCGGAAACCTCTCGCACCAGGTGGCTGATGCTGTAGGAGTCGGCCTTGTTGGCGAAATCGGCCTGGGCAATGATGCCGACGCAACGTCCGTCGGAATCCACCACCGGGACCCGGCGAATCATGTTCTCTTCCATCGCCGAGCAGCAGCGGTCGGCGGAGTCCTGCATATGGACGGTGATCGCGGGAACCGACATGTGGTCATGGACGGTGGCGGTATTGGTATCGTAGCCTTGGGCAGCCACCCGGCAACAGACGTCGCGGTCGGTGATCACGCCGACAGGGCGGTTTTCCATATCCACCACGGGTATCTCTCCGCAGTCGTGCTCCACCATCATGCGGGCGACCTCGCGGATCGTCGTGCTGGGGTTGCAACAGGCCGGGTTGCCGGTCATCATGTCCTTTGCTTGCATTTGCTCTCCTCCTTTTGCGATGGCGCTTACCTTCTTGGACCCCTGGATAACCAGGAGGGTTCATTCGGGAGTTCAAGGCGATGGCTGGAAGGCTCTGAGTTAAGTCGCAGAAAGGGGCACACGGCTTTTGAGAGCTGAACGATCAGGTGGACTAGTAAAGCTTGACACTCTCCTCCAGATGACGCCGTGCGCAAGGTAAGGCGGTCCAGGTATGGCGATAAACCCACCTTTGGGGGCGTGCTGGGGGAGTGGCTACCCTCTTTACCCCCAACACGGGGCGTGTTGGGGGAGAGAAAAGGGGAGGCTTTTAGGCCTTCTTGCGGCGGCGCAGCAGGGCGGCGGCACCCAAACCGAGGGCAGCCATGGTGCCGGGTTCGGGGACAGAGGCGAAGTAGTCGCCTTGGAACTGGTTGGACTGGTCCAGTTGAAGACCTTTGATGCGCGCGTGCTGGACGGACGACCAGGTGATCTCAAGGCTGGTCACGTCGCCCAGGCCAGCGAGGTCCCACTGTAAGCCCCAGAGATTGTCGTACAGAGGTTCTGTACCACCACCCGGAACCGGAAACGTCCCATTCTGCTCTTGAGCCAACAAGTGGGTGAAGGTGGCGGTGTGAGACGTCGTTTCGCCATTCACCGTCAGGACTGGCGCCTCATGATTGAAGAAGTCGTACCCGTAAGCTTCTCCGATAATGATCTGAAAGACAACGGTCTGGATACCGGCCACCAGGGTGGAGTCGCCCACCTTCAGCGTTCCGCCAAGGGTGTTCGGGGTCGCGCTCGTTCCGCCGTGGTAAATATTCCGAAGGCCCGCAGAACCGGTCGGGTAAGGGCCACCGCCGGTGCCGTTTGCAACTTTAAACAAACCGGCATCGCCAGAGCCAGCGACATTGGAGACGATAGGTCCGGGCCAAGGGCTCGTGCCCGGATAGTTGACACCGTTGGCGGCGAAGCCGTTGCCATCCCAACCATCAAATTGCGTCGTGCCATTCAGGGTGACCGTGTGCGTGTATAGGTCGGAGAATGCGGAGGAAACCGCGACCGCCGACAGCCCAGCTAGGGCAAACAAACGAGAACTCTTCAATCAACTCTCCTTGAGGCCGTGGGGCCTTCCTTATCGTTAAGGCATAACCGGCGGCGATGGAGTCATTGATTTTTAACTCTGACTTTGCAATCTTGACGAAAGCGTATAGATTCAGTGCCCCAGGGCAATCATCGTCATTTCCGTCAACAAGGTGCCTTTCCTGGGCGGCTCTGAGAGAGCCGCCCAAGATCGGGCCTAACCGCAGCAGGTGCAGTCAGGACAGCCTGGCTTGCAGGTGCAAGCGTCGGTGCCGCAGCATGGACATTGCTTCTCTGTATTCATCCTTTACCTCCTTTAGTTTTTGGGATTCGGCCAAAACTGATTGTCGACGCCGGGCTTCCACAAGGCGGCGAACGATGCCGACTTAGCGTGCCCATCCCCGAACAGCCAATTGGGCGGGCCGCTGTGGCGGTCAAAGGCGATGTCCTCGGAGGCGCTCGGGAAAGCGTCCGGCGTGTTGGAGGGCGGCCATACCTGAGGCTCACTTCCCTGCCAAACCCACCAGTAGAACATCCACCACGTTTTGGGGCCACGCGCGACGTTGTTCCTCTCTGCGAGGAGAACCCACTGGGAGGGACGGGTGACGGCGGAATCAGCCAGTTCATATTCCCACCAGCCGTTCACTGTATAGGAGCTGACAAACTCCTTTGCCTCCAGATCGGGATTGCGAGGGTCCTTGGGCTTCAGAGAGGTGTCTGAGGGACACCGCATGATGTCGAAGTTCTTGATGTAGGGCTGGAGGACGATATGCCAATCGCGCTCGGGCGGGCCGTCGGCATCGGGAGTTTCGGGTTCGGGTGGCTTGCCGTCGATCTTGGCCTTGTCGTTGTCGCAGGTCGGATAGACGCCATCGTGGTCGCTCAGATACAGGGCGAATGCGGTGCCCATCTGCTTTAGGCCGCTTAGGCAGGCCGTCTTCTTGGCGGACTCTTTAGCCCGACCGAAGACCGGGAAGAGAATGGCGACGAGAATTGCGATGATGGCGATGACGACCAACAGCTCGATGAGGGTAAACGCTCTGACTTTCATTTGATCTCCCAGGCGAAGAACTTCTCCAGTTCGCGCATTTTGGGTTCAAGAATGCGGGCGTAAACTCGGCGACCCCGCTTCTCCGTTGCGATCAGGCCCGCTTCTCGCAAGACCGAGAGGTGGTGAGAAAGAGTGCTGGGGGCACAGGGGATGCGGCATTTGACATCGCAAACACTCGCCTGATTAGGCTCGCCCGCATCGCACTCCCCCGTCTCCGAGTCATACCCAGTAGCCCCGCCACAGCCTCGGATGCAGTTGAAAACCGCCAGCCGGGTGGGGTCGCTCAGGGCTTGAAAAACCTTGGCCTTGTCGTCCACGGACACATTATAGTTCGACGAGTGTCGAATATTCGATGGTGATCGAAGTTTTTCTTGGAATCGAGGGAGGAATCCCCTCCTGCTCTGGAAATGGAACCACGCTTCCTTTTGAATGGCTTTAGGGGGAACACTTATCCTCTGCCATACTTCGAGCGATGCTTAACCCCAAGAGTTCTTTGCGATGGGGCATTGCCGCCGCAATGAGCATTGCCATCGCCGTCGGGTCTTCCATCGACCGGCAGGCCCTGGTGACCCGTCACAACGTCCAACTCTCGACGTTGAACAGTCTGAGTCCCCTGCAGGTGGGAAACGGAGAGTTTGCCTTTGGCATGGATGTGACCGGGGTGCAGACCTTTATGCCGTTCAACACGATGTCCCAATGGGGTTGGCACAGCAGCCCTCTACCGAGCGGAACGTCCATTGACAGTTTCAAAGGTCAGGTTTGGGATACCCATGGCCGTCCCATTCGCTACCCCATGCCCGACCCGGCCCAACCAGCGCTCTCGCAATGGCTGGCCTCCAACCCGCATCGCATCAACTTGGGGCGCATCGGCCTTTGGCTGAAAAAGGTGGATGGATCGACGGTCTTGCCTGCCGATCTAAAGAACCCTCAGCAAACGCTCGACCTCTGGGGCGGGGTGGCGACCAGTCGGTTTGAACTGGAGGGGGTTCCCGTCATGGTGAAGACGGTGTGCCACCCCGACTCCGACACCCTCGCCGTGCAGGTCATGTCGCCCCTGGTGAAGACGGGACGCATCGGCGTCTTTCTCACCTGCCCGGGAGACAACCCACGCTACTTTGCGAACTACGTCGGAGATATCAACCAGCCTGGCGCGTTTGAAGTTCTGCCTACCACCGAGCCCAATCGGGCCGACCTGGTTCGGCGCATCGACAAGACCAGCTATCAAGTGGGCTTGCAGTGGGCGGGGAAAGCCCGATTGTCGCCTGCGCCGCCCGTCCCGGCGACGCTTCGCATCGTTAAGGCAGAGTATGGGGCCGAGGATCGGTGGGCCGACGTGACCCCCAAAGTATCCGCCGCCGTCGAGAACAACCGTCTTTTCGTCCGAGTCAACTCCCAACTTGGCCCAGACCCGTATCCCGGCGTGGGCAAGAGACTACGGGTTACCTACGCCGTTGGATCGGTGGCTCAGGTGGTAGAGGCAAACGAGAACGAGGACTTGACGATCTCGCCGACATCGGAGAACAATCGACTGCTCTTGAATCCCGAGCCGGGTGCGGAGTCGCTGGAATTCACCTGCACCTTCTCGCCGTCGCCGTTACCCAAGGAGTTGCCGAAGGTCCAAGCGACCTTTGACGCATCGCGTCGGCATTGGCCCAGTTACTGGCGCAATGGAGGGGCGATCGATCTCTCGGAGAGTCGAGACCCTCGCTGGCGAGAATTGGAACGCCGGATCGTACTGTCCCAGTACCTGCTTGCCATCAACACCGCCGGCTCGCTCCCGCCCCAAGAGAGCGGCCTGGTCAACAACGGCTGGTACGGACGCTTCCACATGGAGATGGTCTGGTGGCATGGAACCCATTGGGCACTCTGGAACCGCTGGCCAGAACTGAACAAGTACCTGGGGATTTATTCGAAGTTGCTCCCCCAGGCAAAGGCCTATGCGAAAGAGCAGGGATATGCGGGAGCCCGGTGGCCCAAATGCCTCGGCCCGGAAGGCTGGGAATGGCCTCACGAAATCCACGCCCTTTTGGCATGGCAGCAGCCCCACCCGATCTTCTTTGCCGAGTTGGACTACCGCGCCCACCCGACGAAAGCGACGCTTGAGAAGTGGCGGCCCATCGTCGAGGCAACCGCCGACTTTCTGGCCTCTTACGCCTTCCAAGACCCGATTCGGAAGAGCTACGTACTGGGGCCTCCGATCCACGTGGTCTCGGAGAACACGGATCCGAGGACGACGATGAACCCGGCTTTCGAATTGGGCTACTGGCGCTTCGGCCTCCGCGTCGCCCAGGGATGGCGGCGGCGCATGGGATTGCCCAAACAACCTACTTGGGAAGCGGTTGAGAAAAACTTGGCCCCTTTGCCAACTCAGGAAGGGGTTTACGTCCTGCATGAAGGGGTGAAGGACATGTGGACCAAGTTCAACTATGAGCACCCCGCGCTGATCGGAACCTTTGGCCTGCTGCCTGGCGACGGCGTTGACCGCACCGTCATGCGCCGAACTCTCGACAAGGTGCTCTCCACCTGGGACTTCAACCGGACTTGGGGTTGGGACTTCCCGATGGTCGCCATGTGCGCCGCCCGTCTGGGAGCCGGAGAACAAGCGGTCGATATGCTCCTGCATCCCTCAAGGGGCTTCCAGTTCGACGAGCGCGGCCTGGCCACCGGCGGTCCCTTCCCCTACTTCCCTTCCAACGGCGCATTGCTCTACGCGGTCGCGATGATGGCCGCAGGATGGGAGGGAGCCCCCAATCGCCCCAACCCCGGCTTTCCAAACAACGGGATGTGGAAGGTACGTTGGGAAAACCTGAGCCCCGCCCCATAGTGCTTCCTTAAAAGACCTCCCCTGATTCCCTTCCCCAAGGAGCACAGTTCCGGCCCACGGTCCCGCTTTCCTGCTGGCGCCCCGATATACTTCGCACATGGACGCGGATGCTCTTTTCGCCGATGTGGTCGACAAGTACACAAAGCACGTCAACCCCTACCTTGCCAAGCTGATGCAGTTCGCCGGATTCGGTGTAGAGATGCGGGGCGAGGGCTGTTACATCTATGACCAGGAAGGCACGGCCTATCTGGACTGCCTGGGCGGCTATGGCACCTTTAGCCTGGGACATCGCCATCCCAAAGTAGTGGAGGCGGTTAAAAGCCAACTCGACCAGATGGGATTGAGTGGGAAAGCGTTCTTTAGCAAGCAGGGAGCAGACCTTGCCGCCAAGTTAGCCGAAATCACCCCCGAGGGTTTGGAGTACACGTTCTTCTGCAACAGCGGGGCCGAGGCGGTCGAGGGGGCGCTGAAGTTTGCGCGAAAGCACACGGGCCGATCCAAGATCGTCTCCACCCACAACAGCTTTCACGGCAAGACGCTGGGGGCGCTCTCGGTGATGGGTCGAGAGAAGTATCGCAAGCCCTACGAGCCACTGCTACCGGGAGTGTCCTTTGTTGATTATGGGGATTCTTCCCAGGCGATCGCCGCCATCGACGACCAGACGGCGGCGTTTATCGTTGAGCCGATCCAGGGAGAGGGCGGGATCATCATTCCGCCGGTTGGCTATCTCCGCGACCTCCGTGCCGCCTGCGACAAGCACGGGGCGGTTTTGATTGCGGATGAGATTCAGACCTTGCTTGGCCGCACGGGCAAGTGGTTCGGGTGCAACCACGATGGAGTCTCCCCCCACCTGATGACTCTCGCCAAATCCCTGGGCGGAGGCATCATGCCAATTGGGGCCTTGATGGGAACCAAAGAGATTTGGGACTCGATCTATGAAGAGAGCCCCCTCTCCCACACCTCCACCTTCGGCGGCAACGCGATGGCCTGTTCGGCGGGTCTGGCGACCATCCAGGTGATCGAGGAGGAGGGCCTGGTAGAGCGGTCGGCAGAGATGGGTGCTTTGCTACTGGCCGGATTGCAAGGCGTGGCTGGGAAGCACAGCGATCTCCTCAAGGAAGCCCGCGGCAAGGGCCTGATGATCGGGGTCGAATTCCAGATGGACGAGGTCGGGGAGTTGGTGGTTGCCCAGATGCTGAAGCGCGGACTGTGCGTCGCCTACACGCTCAACAATCCGCGCATCCTGCGCTTTGAGCCGCCGCTGATCATTACTTCGGAGCAGATCGAGTTTGCGGTGACGGCGTTTGGGGAAGCAGTGGCGGAGACGTCGGAGTTGCTCGCGATGCTTGTTTGACGGCGTTGCGGTGCTACGGCATTACGGTTTTTCGGTCTATTAGTACAGAGAATCCGTTGAAGCGGCATTGCTGCCCAAGATAGGCAGACGTCCGGAAAACGACTCGATAATCCTCATCGCTTCGGCCCAGCCTCGTTCACGGCTCTCGCGGTTCTGAACGACTGGCAGTTTGATCACGCGAAACCGATCGTGCGGATGATCTTTCGCGTACCGGGCGACTTCCTCGCCGTCACCTTCAAAGGCGGGCATCGGCAGACTGCTCATAAGGCTATTTTACACACTCCTGAAACGGCCACCCCCCATAATAGTCCCCATGATCGTCGACCTTCGCTCCGATACCGTCACCCGCCCCTCCCCCGAGATGTACAAAGCAATGGCGGAGGCTCCGCTTGGGGACGATGTTCTGGGCGATGAGCCGACGGTGACGAAGCTCGAAGAACTCGCCGCCGAGAAGATGGGCAAGGAAGCGGCGCTGTTCGTTCCCAGCGGAACCATGGGCAACCAGATTGCGATGGCGGTGCATTGCGACCGGGGGGATGCGGTTCTGATCGAGGAAGAGGCGCACATGGTCTACTACGAGGTCGGTGGGCCGGGGATTATTGCCAATGTCGTCACTTGGACCCTCCCCTCCGACAAAGGCGTGATGGACCCGGCGGTGGTGGAATCCCATGTCCTGAAGCGCAACCTCCACACCCCCGGCACCACTCTGCTCTGCCTGGAGAACACCCACAACCGTGGCGGCGGGACCATCATTCCCCTCGACACAATGGCCGCCTATCGAGAGATTGCGGATCAGCATGGGATGAAGATTCACCTGGATGGGGCTCGGGTTTTCAATGCGTCCGTGGCGTTGGGCGTGGATGTGCGGGAAATCGCCAAGCACGTCGATACCGTCAACTTCTGCCTCAGCAAAGGACTCCGCGCCCCGGTCGGTTCCCTGCTCTGCGGTCCGGCGGACTTTATCGAGGAGGCTCGGATCTGGCGGAAGCGGCTGGGCGGCGGGATGCGGCAAGCGGGAATCTTGGCGGCCTGCGGGATCGTGAGCCTCACCCAGATGGTGGACCGACTGGCTGACGACCACCGCCGAGCGCAGTCATTAGCCCAATCCCTCTCCGAACTCCCCGGCCTCGCCATCGACTGGGATCGGGTGCAGACGAATATGGTGCTGGTTGTCACCGAAACCCCGTCCAATATGTGGGCCGAGCGACTGCACGGGAAGGGGGTCTGGTGCTTCCCGGTGGCGGCGAACCGACTGCGCCTGGTGCTTCACGCGGATGTGGACGACGAGGGGTTGGCTTATGCGGGAAGGGTGTTTCGGGAGTTGGCGACTAGGGCGCGTTAGCACTATTTGCGCTCCCCCAACACCCGCGAGCCGATCCTTTTGCACAAGTTTGAGGTTCAGGTGTTGGGGGTACTTCAGCTCGGACCTCCGACATCTCCATCGTCGGCTGACCAAATCGGCGGTAAGCGGATGTCGGAGGAGCAAACAACCTCGCCAAGGTATCTGGTCTTGATTCCTCGTTCCCTTGTCTCCGTTCCCCCATTCCTTGCCTGAACTTTCGACTTTCCCAACAACGTCGTGTAGAATGATCATGTCTCAAGTTCAAGTCATGCTCGATACGAAATTGCTTTCAGGCGGAGTCGTCGATCAGGCGGCACAGGAGCGGCAGTGGGTCGCTCGGTGTCGGCTGGGGGACGAGAACGCCCTTAGTCTCTTAATCGCCAGACATCGAAATCGTCTCGTACGCACTGCGACCAACCTCCTTCGTGACCGCCACGAAGCCGAGGATGTGGCGCAGGAAGCGTTTCTCAAGGGGTTTCGAGAAATCCACAAACTTCGCGAAGACCGAGCCTTCTCGGGCTATCTTTACAAGATTTGCGTCCGGCTCTGTATGGACCGTCTCAGACTCAAAAGAGCTGAGTTGACCGAGTTCGACAGCGTCCAGCCCCACGAGGGCGGACACGTCGAGAACCGAGTCGTTGTCGCCAAACTCTTGGCCCAACTGCCCTACGAATTGCGCACTACGCTCGTCCTTCGTGAAATGGAACAGCTCAGCTATGAGGAAGTCGCCGACGTCATGCACGTTCCCATCGGAACGGTGCGATCGCGGCTCCACACAGCCCGAGAGCGGTTTCGAAAACTATGGATCGACGAGGTTGGCGAGTGAGCTACAGGGTCTTTGGATGCGGCAAATATCGGCGCCTGATGAATGAGAAGTTCGACCGCACCCTTTCTCTGAAAGAGCGCGAGTTCATGGCCCGGCATAAGTCGGTATGCACAGACTGCCACCGCGAGGAGACGCAGAGTGCCTGTGCGCTCAATATGCTCCGCATGGCGGCCGTGGGCGACGACGAGATGGACAACAGCCGCGTTTTCGAAGATCGCGTTCTGCGCCGCTGGCGAATCCAAAGCACTCGCGAGTCCGTCCGCTACTGGAGCCCCGCCTTCCTGGGTGCCGTGTTGGCGGGACTTACTGTTCTGGCCGCCCTCCAGGTGGTCTCCAACCGGCCGACGATCCCCGGCTCGGTCAACCCGCCCGGCGAAGCCCGCCTGCGACAAGGCACGGATCGCCTGCCGCTCATAGACCTCGATAAGATAGACCGTATGCGATGACTCTTTGGTCGAGAGCCTTTTTTGGGGCTCTCATCGGCGCGATCCTGACCCTCCTCATCCACCCGTCGTCACGTCCCTTCCTCGCCGGTCCTTTCATCGAATCCTCCAAGTTGCTCGAAGGTCGTCACGACGCCTTGCCCTCCAGCTTTCCCGACGTCCTCCCGGAACCTCGCGACGACCTTGCGGCGAGTCTGTGGATTCATGTGGGCGCGGAGCAGATTCAGAGTCGTAGCGCCCTCTCTCAGGCTCAAATCGAGGGGCTGATCCGTATTGCCGAGTTTCGCCAGAGCCAAGACCCCACCAACGCGTTTTGGGGCATTGCCCAGGCGGTTTTCCTGCATGAGATGGGCAAAGATGAGCAGGCGATAAACGCTTGGAAGCAAGCCTCTTCCCGCCTCACCTACAACGACTTCCAATCTCGCCACCTTTCCGACCTCCGCGCCTCTCTGGCCCACACTTCGGCAGAGGGAACCTGGCAATACGCCTACTGCTACCGCCTCCGCTCCACCGCCTTTGCCGCCCTGGTGGAAGCCTATGCCCGGCACCTGGTCTCTCGCGCTTCCCGCACGTCCCCGGAAGACCTGGAACTGCGCTACACGATCCTGCTCAACGGCAGTCTTTTGCGAGACTGGTCGCGGAATCTGACCATCATGGAGCGAGGGATCTCAGTGGTCGAGTTGGCTTCCCACCCTCGGGAGCTTCAGCGCGAGGCGAGTATCAAGCGACTACTCATCGCCCACTCCGAGTTCAAAGAGGCGTTGAAGTCGGTGGGCCGTACCCGCGAAGCGGAGGTGACCGAGATCGCATATAACGAAAACGAAGGATGGAGCGCCCTGACGGGTCGCGAGGACACCGATGAGAAAGTGGCCAACCTCACTTTGTTCAGCGCGCTCTGGCCCAATCTGCCGGGAGTCTTGTTGCAATGCGCGATCCTGGGGGGGGTGCTGATCCTCTTTGGATTGGGGCTGGAGAGGCTGGTGCGCAACCGAGATCGGCTGGCGGCGGTCGTTGTCGCGGCGATTGCCGTCGTGACATCCCTTTCCGTCTTCGCCCTCACCCAATCCGTCCTCGCCCTCATCGCCAGCGGCCTCTGTTGCCTGTTCGTCCTACTGACTCCACGGAACCCGCGAATCCACCTTCCCAAAGATCTTGGGCCGCTTTTTTCATTCGTCATGGTCGTCCTGGCATTGGCGTTTATCTTCCTGGGAAGCGTGATGCTCTTGACGCGGACGCTGCCGGTAGTGGCCAACGTCGCCTCCTTCGATCCCCACATCGCGACGATCGTCGATTCCCGGATCACTGCGGCGTTGGCTTTGATCGCCATCTCCTGCCTTTTCCTGTTCGCGCCTTTGTGGGCTCTGGCGCAGCACGTCCGTACTCTGTTCGTCCTCTCCCGAGGCTTCTACAGCCTGGGAATCATCACCCTCACGCTCAGCATGATTCTCTCGGTGGCCGCCACTCCGGTCTGCGTTTACTTTGAAAAAGAGAATCAGGAGACCTTTCGGATGCTGTTGGAGAACGAGCCCGTGTACTATGTTCGCCAGTGACCGATAGAACGCGCGAACGAATCGAAGCTCTCGCCCAGCGGCGGCTGAATCTGGTGGAGGGGCTGCGCTCCCGGCCCCAGGGCCTGGCCTGGTGCCGGTCGCATACCGCACTCATCGACGAGGCTATCTTGGCCCTGATCGAAGATGCGCCCGAGGTTGCTCAATTGGCGGTGATCGCGACGGGCGGCTACGGGCGAAACGAGATGTCGCCCCACTCTGATGTGGACCTGACCGTGGTTCCTCCAGAAGAATCCTCGCCCGAAATCGACCGGGCGATTCGATCCTTCTTTCAAGACCTGCACACCGCCATCGGCTCGATCTTTGGATTAGGAGTTGGCTACGCCTACCGCCTGATCTCCGATGCGCCCGGACTGGACGCAAAAACCCGAACCGGCTTGGTCGATGCGCGCCTCCTCTCCGGTCCCCCTTCCCTCTTTCAAAACCTCTTGGATGAGTTGGATGCGACGATGGCGGCAGGGGAGTTCATCCTGGCCAAGATCGCCGAGCGACGGGCCGCCTTCGCCAAAACCAACGACACCCCGCTGGTGGTCGAGCCGCATTTGAAGGAGGGAGCGGGCGGGATGCGGTGCTTCCACTGCGCCAACTGGATTCGCTCGGCGATCGGGGAGCGGGAATCCAAGCCGACCAAGGCCTACGACCGCATCGTCCGCGCCCGCAACCTGCTCCACCTCATCACCAACCGCCCCATGGACACGCTCGCGAGGTCGCGCCAAGAAGAGATGGGGCAGCTATTGAACCAGGACCCTGGTGAGATGATGTCGGAGATCGCCCTGTCCGCCAACGAAGTCCACCTCGGCTTTATCGCGGCCAAAGAGCGCCTTCACGACGCCCGCTTCTCCCTCTCCCGTAGCGTCACCGCCCTGCGCGGGGAGGCGAGGATCACCGCTAACGCCGACGCAGGGGAGTCGGCGGTGGGCCTGAGCATCGCGACTGCGCTCGGTCTCCGGGTTTCCGACCTCCAGGCCCACCCCAGTCCCAAAGTATCCGGCCCCGCCGCCGCCTATGCCATCACCACCGGGGAAAAGACCCTGCGTAACCTGGACCGTTCGGGCCTCTTGGAGCACCTACTACCCGAACTCACCCAATGCCGCACTCTCATGCCGATGGACAACGTGCATCGGTTCACGGTATTCGAGCACACGCTCCGCCTGGTGCGGCACCTGGATAACCTGCCGCCTGGATACCTTTCCGACCTACGCGACGGCCTCCACGACCTGGGTCCGCTTTACCTGACCGCCCTCCTTCACGACGTCGGCAAGATCGACACAAGCCGTCCCCACAGCGAGACTGGGGCCGACATCGCGGTGAAGGTCTGCGAACGGTGGCACCTGTCGGCCGAACTCACAGAGTTGGTGAGTTGGCTGGTACGGGAGCACCTGACCATGATGCGGTTTGTGCGCCTTCGGGATATCCACAACCCGGACACTATCCGCGAATTTGCCGCCATCGTCAAAGACCAAACCCGCCTCGATCTGCTGACCCTCATCACCTGGGCCGATGTGAATGCGGTGGCGCCCGAGGCTTGGACCGTCGCTCAGGAAGCCTTCCTCCATGAGCTCCATCGCCAGACCTCTGAGGCGCTAGAACTGGAGAACCCGACGCCCTTCGACCCCGCCCAACAGCGCCAACGCCTGATGCGACAGCTTCGAGAGGATGTGCCCGAGGAAGACCTGCGGCGATTCGTGGATTCTCTCCCCCCCTACTACCTCGCCAGCACCCCGCCCCGCCTGGTCAAGCTCCATTTCCAGCTGGTGAAGAAGGCGGAGAAGGGGGAGACGACGGTGGAGTCCTATTCCCAGCCCGAATTGGGGGCGACCGACATCACGGTTTGCACTCCTGATGAGAAGGGCCTGCTTAGCCGCCTGTTGGGCATCTTCTACGCCTTTGACCTCAGCCTCTCCGGCATCCGCGCCTGCACCACCGAGACAGACAATCCGGTCGCTCTCGACACCTTCACCGTCAACTACGGCGGCAAGCCGGTCCCGAATGCCACCCGCGCTGGAGTCAGTTCCGCGATCCTGGCGATGCTGAACGGGGAGCGCAGGACGGAGGACATCTTGCGTGAGCGAGGCAAGGACCCGGATCGGGAGCAGGAGGTCTTCTCCTACACCTTCATCCCCGGCTCACCTGCCGTCTTGGAGATTCGCGCTCCAAGAGGCCGAGGCATGCCCTACCGCTTCAGCCGCCTCATCGCCGCGCAAGGCTGGAACACGTTCGCGGCCAGAGTTGGGCAGTGGGCCGACTCGGGAGCGGCGACCTTCTACATCGGAAAATCGGACGGGTCGCCTTTGGTGCGCGAAGAGGTCGCGGCGGTTTTGGGAGAGAGGTAGATGGCGCGCTCGAGAGGACTCGAACCTCCGACCCTCAGCTCCGCAAGCTGATGCTCTATCCACTGAGCTACGAGCGCGTGCGAACAGGAAGGATACCCCAACCTACTCGCGGTCCCAGGAAATCACTTCGCCATCCGAGCACCCCGCCACCAGTTTGCCGCCATCCGGAGTGAAGGCGACGGTCAGGATGGTTTTGGAAGGCGCATGGAAGTCCTGAACCCCTTGGCATTCCATGTTGATCAAGCGAACACGACTCTTCTCGCCCGAGGCCATGATGTCGCCTCGCGGACAGAAAGCCAGTCCGGGCAGGCCACGCTCGGCAGGAAGCGAACAGACCTTTTCGAATCGGTCGGTATGATAAATCGACATCGTATGAAGCTCGCGGGTAGCCACCAGAGGCTCGACGGGAGATACCGACATCGCGAAAATCTTGTCCTTTACCTGCCAGCGATGGATCGCGTCGCCCGTTCGGGTATCCCAGACGCACAGATGAAATCCGTCGGCCCCCACCATGGATTCCCCGGTTGAAGTGAAGCCCAGGAATCGAGGGGCTGAGTTCTCGTTCCGCTTGTAGACCAGCTTCCCATAGGGATCGAACAGGGCGAGGGAGCCGTAGTCGAAAGACGCCGCGAGAGAGCCGGAAGCAGAAACCGCCAGGGCCTGGGGCGAGGCGATCAGGAACCCAAAATGGCGTGGCGGGCAATACTGCCAAACCAGATTGCCATCCGGGATCGAATAGGCGTCGATGGTATCGGAAGCCGCCACGTAGAGAAGCGACTCGTCCCGCGAAAACTCCATCCCCCGTATATTTTCGGTCGGGCGAATCTTCTCGTCCCGGCTCTTGGGGTCGATGTGGGCTACTTCCCTACCCTCCGACCACACCTTGATCTGCAAATCGGTATCGCCCGTCGCCATGTACCTGCCTTCCGGCGAAAAGCGAACCATCTTAACCGGGAACGGATGGAACGCAACGACTTGGGGGGAGGGAGTGAAAGCAGAGACGTTCATGGCTACTACTACATCATAACGCAGGTTAACAGTTTCCAAAGTTGTAAAACTCGCGATCCGAGCCTCCTTGAGGGGGTTGGGGTGGAACACAGTTCTCCGCTTGCAACGTTCCACCCATCTTGGTCTGGTTTTTGTCGATACAAATGGAGAACCTGGCTGCGTCCCCACCCCCCCTCAAGGGAGCTCGGATCGCGGATTCTACAGGTTCAGATTCTCACTGCAATAGGTGAGCGGGATCAGGCGTCGCGCAAGTCTAATCTCGATTGGTAAGTTCCACTCGATGCCAATCAAGTTGGGTCGACTTCTGCCAGGAGTCGGTGATCTTCTCCGGCACGTTGCGCAGGAGTCCTTCCTTTAGGTGGATCAAAGTTGGGTCGCTGGGGCGGACAGCCAAGAATCTCTCGGTGATCTCCAGGGCTTCCTCGAACCGCAACAGGCGGTCGTAGGTCTGGGCCAGCAGGGTTCCGGCTTCCCAGAAGTTCTCATCCAAAACGACGGCTCGCTGCAACGGGCCGATGGCGCGTTCAAAGTCGCCACACCGATAGTGGCACAGCCCCAGATAAGCCTGGGCGCGCGCGTTGACAGGCTGGATCTGAATGAACTGCTCGGCCAAATGTCGAGCGTTTTCCCAATCCCCCTGCCGCATCGCCTGTTCAATGGATTCCAACATGCCCTGCTTAGTTTAACGTTGGAAACGGGCAGAGGTTTCGTTTGGAAGGCGTTTGGTACTTGGTTTTAGGTTTTAGGTTCCTCGGTTTTAGGTTCTGGGTGGGGTAGGCGGCTTGATCTGACAGATCTGACTGATCCCCCCTGATTCCCCAAAGCCCAAAACCAAAAACCGAGGAACCTAAAACCAAAAGCCTAACGCCCAAAACCTAACGCCTAAAACCCACCCCACCCCTCCAATTCCCCGCAATCCTGCCGATAAATCCAATGACCCGTTCTTGGGCCTGAATCATGTCCGCATTCCAGAAGCTTCTGAAACACACCGACCTGTTGGCAGGCTTGGGTCTTCTCGTCGTCGTCGGCATGTTGATCCTGCCGCTGCCCCACTGGCTTTTGGACCTCGGGCTGGTCGTGGCCATCGGCACTTCGGTGATCATTCTGCTCACCTCGGTCAACGTCAGTGACCCCTTGCAGTTCAGCGTGTTTCCCAGCATGCTCCTCATCACCACTCTCTTCCGACTGGCGTTGAGTATCGCGGCGACCAAGCTGATCTTGGGGACCGGCGACGGGGGGCAGGTGATCGAGACCTTTGGGCGGTTCGTGATGGGCGGCGATTTTGTCGTCGGCATCATCGCGTTCTTGATCCTGGTCATCGTGAACTTCGTCGTTATCACCAATGGCGCGGGACGTGTTTCGGAAGTCGTTGCCCGATTCACCCTGGATGCCATGCCCGGCAAGCAGATGGCCATCGACGCCGACTTGGCCGCGGGCCTGATCGACGAAGACGGAGCCAAGACTCGTCGCAAGCAGATCAAGCAAGAGGCTGACTTCTACGGTGCGATGGATGGCGCGAGCAAATTCGTGAAAGGCGACGCCATCGCCTCCATCCTCATCATCGTCGTCAATATCATCGGCGGGTTCGTGATCGGCTTCATGAAGGGCCAGGCGGACGCGATGACCATTCTGAAGACCTATGCCCTTTTGTCCGTGGGCGAAGGTTTGGTCTCGCAACTCCCCGCCTTGCTCATCTCCACCGCCAGCGGCTTGATGGTAACTCGCGCCGGGCAGGATCGGAGTATGGGCGGCGAAGTTGCCACTCAGCTTTTCAACCAACCCAAGGCCATCGGCGTGTCCGGAATCGCCTTGGCCGCCCTCGCCTTGGTCCCCGGCTTCCCGGCGACGATCTTCCTCTCCTGCGCCGCCGTCATGTTCGGGCTCTACCGCTTTATCCAGAAGACGCCCAATGCCTCCAAGATGATGGGCGACGAGAAGCCAGAAGCCAAGAAGGCAGAAGAAGCCAAGCCCGCGCCTACTGGCCCAGAAGCCGTCATGCCGTTCCTCAATGTGGACCAGCTTGAAATCGAGATCGGCTATGGCCTCACCCGCCTTGCCGACCCGAGAGTAGGCGGCGACCTGTCAGAGCGCATCACCGCCACCCGTCGCCAGATTGCGCTCGACCTGGGCTTCGTCATGCCCACCGTCCGTATCCGCGACTCGGTCCATCTGCAGAACAACGAATACGTCATCAAAGTGCGCGGCGAAGAGGTCGCACGGTCTACCTCCTCCCCCAACGAGTTCCTGGCGGTCAGCAGCGGGGCTGTCCTGCACCCCGTACCCGGCAGTCCCACCAAAGACCCTGTCTTCGGTCTGGACGCGCTTTGGGTGGACGCCGGGATGCGCGAGATGGCGGATCGGGCGGGTTACACCATCATCGAGCCTAGCGCGGTCATCAGCACCCACCTCGCCGAGATCGTGAAGAGCCACGCTGCCGAACTGCTCAGCCGCCAAGACGTGCAAACCTTAGTCGAGAACGCGAAGCAGATCAACGAGGCCGCCGTTAACGAACTGGTGCCGAACGTGCTCCAGATCGGCGACATCCAGAAGGTTCTGCAACACCTCTTGCGAGAGCGGATTCCGATCCGGGATATGGTGACTATTCTGGAGACCATGGCCGACTTTGGCGGAAGAGTGAAGGACCCCGATCAACTCGGCGAACTGGTGCGCGCCTCCATCGCCCGGACTATTACCCGCCAATACCTGGATCACGACAACAAGCTCTACTGCATCACCCTGGAGCCGTCCCTGGAGCGCCAGTTGAATGAGAACATCAACCTCACCAACTTCGGCTCTACCCTAATCCTGGACCCCGGCACCCAGTCGGACGTTGTCGCCAAGCTCCAGTCAGAAATGGACAACGCCCTCAACCGAGGCTACCAACCCGTCCTCATCTGCTCCACCCAGCTGCGATTACCGCTCAGAAGGCTCCTAGAAAAATACGTCCCCACCCTCTCCGTCCTCGCCTACAACGAGATCGCGTCGAGGGCGGAGGTTGAGTTTGTGGGCGCGGTGAAAGCGGCGGCGTAAGGTTCGTCGGAAATCGGAATCCGGAAGTCGGAAATCGGAGAGTCTGCAAACTTCTGCGTCTTTCTGCGTCCTTTCTGTGCCTTCTGCGGATAGCCTTCGGGGCCACAGAGCGGCGCAGAAGGATCAATGCTTAGCCTCACGACTTCCAGATTCCGAGTTCCGACTTCCGAACAACCTACAGCAACGAAGAAACAATCGACCCGATAGACCAGGGCATCCGGTTCGTCTCTAGCCAGTAGTTGCCGATGCGCTTGACCGACTCGACGAATTTTTCGAAGTCCACTGGCTTGGCCACATAGCTGTTGGCCCCGAGCTGGTAGCACCGCTCGATGTCGCGCGACTCATCGGACGAGGTCAGCACCACCACGGGGATGTGCTTGGTCTCTTCGGTCGAACGGATCTTCTCAAGAATCTCGATCCCACCCATGATCGGCAGTTTCAGGTCGAGAATGATCAGGCTGGGGAGGCGATGCTCCGCCAAGCCCCCGAGGAGTTTGCCTTCAAAGAGGTAGCCGTAGGCTTCCCTGCCGTCGCGGGCGGCGACAAGCATGTTGTTGGGAACGCCGCTACGCAGCGCTCTCTTTACCAGCATCTCGTCGTCAACGTTGTCTTCGACATGCAAAACCAAAGGTTCAGTCAGATCACTCATTTAAGCTTTATGCCCACAGAACCCTGTGGGCCGGAATCGACACCTGTTCAAATCAAACATCAAGGTTGCGGCCACGGTTACCAGGTCTCTGCCAGGTTCCTACGACCGCTTCCCCACTTACTTTGCCTGCTTCAGCAAAACTTCAATCGCCTTATCGAGCTGAGGGTCTTTGTCGGCAAAGAAATCCTCGGGACTCAGATGGACCGTGTAGTCCATGGTTTGTCCCATGTTCTCAAGAGGCGACCCGTCCAGTCGGTAAACGCCCGTGCTCGGCATACGCGCGATCGTTCCGTCCACCAATGGAAGGCCATAGGTATAGATCACATAACCAGGGGTAGTTGTTCCCACTAATTGCGCAAGTTTTCTCTGACGCATGGCATAGGGAAACATCTCTGCGTTAGAGAAGCTGTTTTCCGCCGCCATCACCACCATCGGGATGCCGAGTGCCTGGCCGGGGCCAAGCTGAGGCTCGTCGTCGCGGATTTGGTAGATGGAGTTGGGAAGCCGCTCCAGCACATCGATGATCCGGTCGGAGGTGTTGCCGCCGCCGTTGCCGCGCACGTCGATGATGAGGGCCTTCTTGCCTTCGCCATATTCCCATACCTGCTGGTTGAAGCGGTCCAATTCTCCACCGCTCATGCCAGCGATGTGGACGTAACCGACCTTGCCGCCCGATTTCTCCTCGACGTACTTACGCCGCCATTGGAGGCGATTGGCATTGACGATCCCGTTGAACTCGCCGCCACTCAAGGCCCGATACTTGACCTCTCGCACCTTGGCATCTGTACCTAGAACCGTCAGCGTGAGGTCGCGTCCAGTCTGCTCGTTCAGAACCTCGGCGAAGAGGGCTTCGTTCACCGAAACATCTTTGCCGTTGATCTTGGTGATCACATCGCCCGGGTTCAGGCGAGTCTTGGCATAGCTGCCGGGAGCTCGGCTGGGAACGTCCTTCACCTTGATGCCAGGCCCAGAGTGGTTGTAGTCAAAGGTGAAGCCCAGGTGGGCGCTCGACTCCCCGCCAGGGTTGCCCGCTCCAGGCGAGACCTCGGTGTGGGAGGCTTCCAGGCATCCAACCAGCATATTCAGCACCGTCGCCATCTCGTTCCGGTGTCCGACCGAGGGAAGGAACTTCGCGTAGCGTCCCTTCAGGGCCAGCCAGTCGCGGCCGTGGAAGTTGGCGTCGTAGAAGTTCATGTTGTAGGAGCGCCAGAACTGCTCATAGGCCGCCGCTCGCTCCGCTCTCAGGTCGCGCCGCCAGTCTGCCCGGAACGCCACCGTTGTCACCGGAATCTGGGGAGTTCGGATGTTCTGGGTGCTCAAAGCGCCGCCCTTCACATACTCCAGCCCATTGCCGTCGGCCGTAAACTCAAAGGAGCGAATGCCGCCGCCGTTGGTCACCTTGCGAGGGTTCTCCCCGTTGTAGTCCACCCGGCTGATGTCGCCATCCAGCAGGTAGAAGACCTCGCCATTGTTGGCATCGAATCGGATGTTGGAGACCAGCCCGGTCGTCACCACCCGTCGGGCGCGGTTCTCGATGTCGTCGAAGTCGATCTCCACCTTGACTGGTCCGGTCGGCTTGGCGTACTTCAGGTCCAACTCAGTGGCCCGCGCATCCTCCTGGGTCAACGGCAACGCAAAGATGCCATTCCCCTGGCGATTGCTGGTGAAGAACAGATATTTGCCATCGGGCGACCACTGAGGCGCGCCGTGGGCAGAGTTGAGGCGGGTGACGTTCACCTTCTGTCCGGTGGTCGTATCCAGAACCCAGATGTTGGAGCCGGAGTCCCAATAGTAGTAGCCGCTGCGCCGCAGGGCTTCGGGATAGGCCACATACCGGCTATCAGGCGACCAGGCGTACTGTGGGTTGGGACCGCCGTCGTCGTTCATCGGTCGGGACAGAATCTGCTTCGGAACGCCGCCCTCGATGGGAACGGTGTAAAGGCCGCCGTTCTTGCCCGCCTTCCAGAAGCTCACCGACTTCCGATCCGGTGTCAGGCTGATGGCTCCTACATCCGCATCGTCCGTAGTGATCGGGGTGACCGCCTTGGTGTCCACGTTCATCTTGAACAGCCGCTTGGCGCCGTTCCGGTCGCTGGCGAAGAAGATGGTGTCGTCGCTCACAAAGTGTGGCTGCTCATCGAACCCGGCCCAATCTGTCAGTTGGGTTGCGTCGTCGGCATTCGGCCCTTTTCCTTTCTTGGTCGGAACCATCCAAAGTTCGCCGCGAATGTTGAACACGATGCGGTCGCCCTTGGGACTCAAAGTCTGCTCGGCAGCCCCATCGCGAAGCACCAGCCGCTCCTGAGTCGTCGTCTTGTCGTCGATGCTGGCAGTGATTGAAATCTTTTTGGGCTCCGTACCCAGCTTCATCACATACACATCGCCGTCTCGCTCGAACGCCGCCGTCTGCCCTTCCCGAGAAACCGTCAGGAACCGCGTTCCTTCCTCAGTGAAGTTGGTCAGCCGCCGAGCCCGTCCGGGAGCATCGACCGCGTAGATGTTCGGGCATCGGTTCACGTTGTCCACGTTCTTCGGGATCGGCTTGCCGACGTAGCTGGAACTCGGCGTCTTCTCCGTCATCGTGACCGTCAGGATCGTCTTTCCGCCCAGCGCATAGTGGGGCCACAGATGCTGGAACTCGTTGTTCCGCCACTGAATCCGACGATTGCCCGCGATGTCGTACTCCCAAAGCTGAGCCGCCGCCGAGCCCTGGTAGCGAGGGCGGGTCCAGGGGAAGCCGATGCGGGTGTAGAGAATCTTCTTGCCGTCCACCGAGAACTTGGGAGAGTTCACCGACAGATAGTCCAGAACATACTGCCGAGTCTTGCCCGTGGCGACATCGACGCCGTAAACCCCATTGAACGCCTCGTCTCGCGTCCCACGAAAGAGGATCGTCTTGCCATCGGGCGACCAGTCGCTGGGCACATCCGATCCAGAATGCCAGGTGAGCCGCTGGGTTTTGCCGCCATCGGCGGGAACCACAAAAATGTCCCAGTTGCCCGTGCGGTTCGAGGCGAAGGCGATCCACTCGCCATCCGGCGACCAGATCGGGTTATCGTCCATCTCGATGTGGTTCGTAACCGGAACTGCCCGTCCGCCATCAGCCGAAGTCACCCAGATATCGCCCTGGTAGCTGAAAGCCAAGCGGCTCCCATCGGGGCTGAGGGCCAGCGAGCGGGCTCCGACTAGGGGCTCCCGGATGGGAGTCTGGAGTTGGGAAAATGCAGAGGACGCCAACGCCACGAACGAGACGCAAGAAACTAGGACCACTGGACGCATATTCCAAACAGAATACTTGATAGAAGCCCCATATAGAGTGCGGCAATTCATTGCCGCTTTCCCCTGCCCGATTCATCGGGCTGCATGGCAGGCATCAATACAAAATACCAACAAGAGCTTGTAAATAAATTCAACCATTTGCAACGGCGTCATCCTGAGCGAGCCAGAAGAGGTCTGTAGCTTCACCGCTTGCTCGTCGCGAGTCGAAGGACCCCACCCGTTAGTAGCTTCTTCCCAACCCACAAACGGGCGAGGTGGTTCGACTTCGCGGCGTCGAAGGTTCTGCCAAGCAACACACTCGGGCCGCTCTCGCTCACCATGACGCTGTACTACGGAAATGGGGGAACTTGATGTTATTTACAAGCCCTAACTACAAGCCTGCTACGCCGAATAAATTCGGCGATCCCAGGGGCAAGTACAATGTAGCCGTGGAGAGACTCAACTCGGAAGGCATCCCCCGGCACCAACTCAAACATGCTCTGAGCAAATACTCCACGGTGATGACGGCGCGGCGTATCAACCACTGCCTCCTCTGCCGGGCGAGCGGGGTCAACGAGGCTGGCCTCTGCGACATCTGCTACCCCCTGATCCAAGAACCCGAAGAGTTGGCGCTAGTTCAAAAGTGGCTCAGCGGCGAGGGGCCCTGATGTACCTCCTTATCGGAATTGTGCTGGGGATCGTGATTGGGTATGTGGCAATCCATCTGCGCGACCGTCATAGCTCCGGCAAGTACATGGCTTGCGCCGAGTATTGGGTGTACCTGCCCGAGGACAAGCTTCCCCCGCAAGACGAGGTGATGAAACTCGTCCTCGGCGGCAATAGTCCGGTTGGCCCCGAAGAAGGCCTCCTCCTGAGCGACATCCGCCTACACATCGGCCTGGTGCTGCGGACCAAGAACCCCCACGTTTTCCGCCCCGACCTCTTTGAAGACCACCTGGAGCCGACTGCCGAACACCTCCACCTGATGTCCATCTCCAAGGCCATCGCCAAAATCCGCTACCTCTCGGAGATCAGGCTGAAGAGCGATGCCCACCTCCAACTCCTTCCCTACCTGGCCTATGCCTATTCCAAGCTGGGCAACGGCAATGCGATCTACGATGTGAGCGCGGAGCGGCTGATGACGGTTCCCGACCTTCTGGACCAACTCAAAGCCGACAAAAACGCGCGGCGACCCGAGATCCATCTCCAGACTATCTGGCGAAAAACCGACGACGGCGGTCGGGCCGAGACTCGGGGGCTCGTTAAGAAGGGCATCCCCGAACTGGTCACCCATGAGGTCCACGGAGACGAGCGACTTCTAGTGACCGGGCTTGTCGAAGAGGCCGGACGACGACTGTGGGCGCAAAGCCAATTCCCCGAGCAGGTGGAGGTCGAGTCCTATAACGACCTCTTCCGACTGATGCTGGCCCCTCCAAGAAATGGGCGGTCCCAGGTGCGGATCGTGCGGGTGCAGGGCACTTGACCGCCGTTCGCGTGATCCCTTGCCTCGACGTGAAGGACGGGCGGGTCGTGAAGGGCGTCAACTTTGTGGGCCTGCGGGATGCCGGAGACCCGGTGGAGTTGGCCAAGTTCTACGGCCAGGAAGGCGCAGATGAGCTGGTCTTCCTGGACATCACCGCTTCCTCCGACGCCCGCGCCCCGGTGATCGAGCTGGCCGAGCGGGTCGCCGAGCAGGTGTTTATCCCCTTCACCGTCGGCGGCGGCATTCGGTCGGTGGAGGCGATTCGCGACGCCCTCCACGCCGGAGCCGACAAAGTGAGCCTGAACACCGCCGCCATCCACGATCCATCCCTCATCCAGCGGGGAGCCGAGAGTTTTGGCGCCCAGTGCATCGTCGTCGCCATCGACGCTCGCCGGAATCCGGACGGGAGGTCTTGGCAGGTCTACACCCACGGCGGCCGCAACCGAACCGACCAGGACGCCGTGGAGTGGGCGGTGCGGGCGGCCTCGCTGGGAGCCGGCGAAATCCTCCTCACCAGCATGGACGGCGACGGCACCCTCGCGGGCTACGACTGCGACCTCACCCGAGCCGTCAGCGAAGCCGTCCCCATCCCGGTCATCGCCAGCGGCGGCGCGGGCAAGCCGGAGCATCTGGTGGATGCTGTGGTCCAAGGCAAAGCCGACGCCGTCCTCCTAGCCAGCCTCGTCCACGACGGCGTCTACCGCATCGCGGAGTTGAAGGCGCACATGGCGTCGGCGGGCTTGGAAATGCGGATTTAAGGGCGGCGTTACGGCATTTCGGTTTTTCGGCTTTACGGGGGGCACTGCCTCAGGGCGCTCATGCCACTGGACCTCGCCTGCCACAAAACCGCAGCCCTGAGGCTACATCGCCAAGCCTGTACCCTCATTCCTTAGCCTCAGGGTTGCGGTTTTATGGCAGGTTAAGGCTGGAGCGCAAAGTCAAGCGGAAGGGCAGATATTTATACCAGTTATGCCCCCCCAAGAAAAACATTGACAAACACGCAAAACCGTCGCTATGATAGAGTTTGGAGGTATCCGATGAATGCGATAACATTTGCCTTCTCTCTCGCCTCATTTGCCTGGACATTATTGAGCCAAAATGGTTTGGATACTCAGAATGTGCAGGTTACTCTAAACGTCCATGCCAACGGCACCTCAAACGAAATCAACTTCAGTGGCCCACTTCCTTGCTCGTGGACGATCAAGCAGAACGTCGTGGGCCATACAACCGACGAGCCCGGCTGGGCAGCTTGGCTCACTCCTCTCCAGATATACGAGGACACGACGAACGTTAACTATCCGCTGAGTGGCTCGGTTGCCATTCCTGCGGGACAAGCCTACTACGTTTACCATAGCTACAAGTTGGAGACCGGTAATCAAACCTGGATCGATTCCGGAAGCCTCTCCGCCTCGTTGCTAGGGACGCCAGCGCTACTGCCTCCCTTTGCGGTTCGGACACGGTACTGGATGAAAAATAGCAGAGTCTGGACTGCGGTTGAATGAGTTCGGTTATAAGGCAATGCCGAGGATCACTTAGTTTATGTTGTTAGCCACCCTGTGTGTAATTTCGATTGCCCAAACGCAAGCGTCTCCCTCCCAGTCTCCTCCTCCGTTCGGAATCGTCACTCCACTCGTGCTGGCCACCAGTTCCAAGGAGAGAAAGGACGCCCTCGAAAGGATGCTTGATCAAAGCCTGGACAAGGATGCCCTTGCCCAGGCTGGATTCCATATGGCAAAACTGGAACCTAGTGGAATCGCCTATATCGACGACGTGTGCGTCGCGTCCAAACTGATGACCGACTTCGAGAGGCTGATGCGTCTGATCGACGCACATCCTTCAGCCCAGGTCGTCCAGATAGATGAGTTGGACCCGGCAACCCGACGTGCTCTTGGGAAGTTGTTTATGCGCTCCCCCGTGCAGGGCAGGCCCGGGGCAACGAGGATGCTGGTTCCCAAGGGGGTTTTTGCTTACCGTCCCTTCCTGCATTTAGTCTGCCATGTGAACGATAAGTCCATGTCTGTCCATTATCATGGGGGTGACGACGACTATGGTGGAGCCCTATGCGAAGATCAGTTGCCCCCGGACAAATTGAAGGAGATAGAGCAACGGCAAAACATCAAGTCTGAGCTTGACAGGTTTGAGAAGGAGTTGGACTCGCCTGCCTACACCTTTACCTTCCGAGGCGATCAGTCCAGCCATACCAATGAGATGTCTCTTCTTGAACAGACGACCCAGGCGATGAAAAAGCTTGCGGCAAAGCAATCCGAGAGCCGGTCCGCTCTGGAGCAGAAGGCCCTGAAGAAGTTCATCCAGAGCCTCGGGGTGAAGGAATGGCCCCTGGCGCCCAATACAAAATTCCAAGATCTTCCCGACACCTTTCAGCAAGCGATGGCAGAAGCTGCCATCAGCGGTGCAGGTCCTGGAGCGGATAAAGCCGCGGTTCTCAGCTTCCTTCAGAAGTCGACCGTCACCGTAGCGAAATCGGGATACATGATCGACACCGGCTACTATGACAAGGCAACGGACACTGGACATATCTCCGGTAACTCGCTCGCTTCCATTAAGTTTTAGGATGAGGCGACCTTGGCCAATGTGCGGTTTTCTACCCCAGGGTGGTCATGCTGCTGGACCTCGCCTACCACAAACCCGCAGCCCTGAGGCAGACAACTCAAAGGCCTGCCAGGAACTCGACGGTGGCTCTTCTTCCCCTCTCCTGAGCGACCTCCAGCGGCGTTCGGCCCTTGGCGTCGATGAGCGATGGGTCGGCTCCGGCGGCTAAGAGCAATCGAGCAACCTCCAGGCTTTGCTCTGGCTGGCTGGCCATCATGTGTAGCGGCGTGAAACCCTCGAACTCGCCTGGGTGGAGGTTTCGTGCCTCACTGCCCAGCATCCGCCCTTCGCAACCCAAATCAAGACTCATTTTCTAGAAACCCCTTGCATCTACGAACATCTTCGTATATAATGCCTACGAGGACGTTCGTAGATGATGGCAACCAACCCGCAACTTCCCAATCCGACCCCGGTGGAGCTGGATATCCTTCGCATCCTGTGGCAACACGGGCCGTCCACGGTTCGTGACGTCTATGCCCTGATGAGCAAGGATCGCGACATGGCTTACACCACCACCCTAAAAATGCTCCAGATCATGACGGAGAAGGGGCTGGTCGACCGGGAGGAGGCGGGCAAGGCGCATATCTATCGGGCGCGCCAGACCGAGGAGCGCACCCAGCGGAGCATGGTGGGCGAATTTATGGACCGGGCCTTCGGCGGAGCCGTGCAGAAGCTGGTCATGCAGGCCCTCACCGCCCGCAAGACCTCGCCTGAGGAACTTGCCGAAATCCGCCGGCTTCTGGATGAGCTGGAGCAGGAGGGCGTGCAATGAACTGGATCGAGCTTCTAGGAACAACTCTCATCCACTTCATCTGGCAGGGCGCCCTGCTCATGGGGCTTGCGATGCTATTGCTCCTGGCCCTCCGAAATCGGTCTGCGCAATCGCGATACGTCGCCTGTTGCGGAGTCCTGCTCTTGATGGCCGCGTCGCCGGTGATCACCGCCTTGATGCTGGCCCCCGAATTCCAAGCCACTTCGATTCCGCTCTCCATTGAGGGACCCGTCCCGCATGTGGAACTCGCGCCTGTTTCGCAGATCGCCCAGCCGCCCGCAAAGTTCGACGAGCGGCTGCTTCGACCGGTGGCGATCGGCTGGCTCATTGGCGTCGTGATTTTGGCCCTGAGGGTCCTGGGCGGATTCCTGTCTTTGCATGGCCTCCGGCGCAGCGGGCACATTCCCCTTCCGCCCGAACTGCAGACTTTGTTTCTGGAGTTGGTGCGCCGGATGAGCCTGCGCAAGCCTCCTCAGATCCGCATCTCCAGCCGAGTCGCCGTGCCGACGGTCATTGGCGCTCTGCGGGGCATGATCTTGATTCCGGCCAGCGTGGCGTCCGGGATGTCGCCCCGAATGCTGGAGACGATCTTGGCCCACGAACTGGCCCATGTGGCCCGATACGACTTCCTTGTGAATGCCCTTCAATCCATGATCGAAGTGGCCTTGTTTTATCACCCGGCGGTGTGGTGGGTCTCCCAGCGCATCCGCGAGGAACGTGAGAATTGCTGCGACGACCTGGTCATTGCGACGCTCAGCGACCGCAAGACCTATGCCCGGGCTCTGACCACCTTGGCGGAGCTCCGTGGCCATTCCCTGGCCGTACGGGCCGATGGCGGAGAGCTATTGGTCCGAATCCGGCGCATCCTTGGAGAAAAGTCTATGAAATCGATTGTGTCCCCGCTTCCCGTCGCGATCCTGTTGGGCGCGCTCATCCTCGTTCCTACCCTGCAGGGCTATGCCGCCACTCAGGACCCCAAGCCGGTACCGGCGAAGAAAGACCTCGCAACGCCCAAGCCTCAAGCCCAAAAGAAGAGCAAGCCTTCCAAAGCTGTCCAACCGTCTTCCCAAGTCCACCCGATTGAGAAGGCAGCCAAGACTACCGATGTGGCTCCAATGCCCGCTGAGAAGGTCATCCGACCCATGGCCAAGGTGTCGACAAGTGCACCGGAAGATGCCCAAGTTGCCAAGACCGCCGCACGCCCCCATGCCATCACCCCTCTCCCCGGCCTCCAAGGAACCCGAAGCGCCAAACAGTATTTTATCTACCAGCTCAGCCTGGAGATCGAGAGCCTGTTGGAGCAGCGCCAAACGCTCATGCATATGTCCCGCACCGGCGAACTCACCATCATGGACAGAGAGATGCAGCTAGAGGCGCTTCGGCATACGGCTGTCAGCGGCGACGCCAACATAAAGGAGCGAGAGATCAAGTTGGATGCGCTCCTGAACGAAAAGAACGCCGCCGAGTCCGCCATCAAGGTACTAGAGCACAACCTGTTGGCGAATGCGGCCAAACTCCAGTCCCTACGCGACAAGCTGGAAGTCGTCAGCAAGTCCTAGGGTGATCGTCTAGGGTCCGCCGATCTGGAGATCGGCGGGCCTTTGTCAAAGGGTTGCCAGGAACTCGACGGTGGCTTCCCTTCCCCTCTCTCGGGCGACAGCCAAGGGCGTTCGGCCCTTGGCGTCGATGAGCGACGGGTCGGCTCCGGCGGCCAGGAGCAATCGGGCGACCTCCAGGCTTTGCTCTGGCTGGCTGGCCATCATGTGCAAAGGCGTGAATCCCTCGAACTCGCCTGGGTGGAGGTTTCGGGAGTTCGGGTTCGCGCCTCGCTCCAGGAGGAGCGCCGTCGATTCGGGGGCATGCTCCGACGCCCAGTGGAGAGGCTTTCCGCCGTAGAGCCCGATCTCGTCCACCTCGATCGGCGCGCCATGGTCCAGCAATAGCCGAACGATCTCGACGTGGTTGTTGTGGGCGGGCCAGTGGAGGACGCTCTCGCCGATGCACCCCCGCCGGTAGACGGCAAGGGGATCGCGCTCGACATGCATCCGCACCCGATCCAGCATCCCCAGTCGCCCGGCGACCCCGATATCGATGCCGCAGCCATAGGTCGGCGGCTGCCCCTCGTCCCGCTGGGCCGAGATCTCCATCAGCCGATCCACGACCGCCTTGTGGCCCGCATAGAACGCATAGAAGACGGGCGGGTAGTCGTGCTGGTTGACGGGATAGACCGGGACACCGGCTTCGATGAGGGCGTCCACCACCCCAAGCAGGCCATGCTCGGCGGCAACGTGCATGGAGGTTGCCCACCCGTACTGCGTCTTGCGCGACGTGCCCGCCACCTCGGGGTTTTGGCTTAAAAGAAGGATGGCCGTGGCCTCGTCGCCGGCTTCCATCGCCTCGAAAAAGAGGGCGGCGGGCGACTTTCCTGGGTCGGAAACTTCGAGCGTTCGTGCCAGCTTGGCCCAGTTCTCGAACCCGTGCTCGCGGGCGAGGATGAGTTGGGCGTGGGCAAGGCGGAAAGTGCCCGACTGCTTGAAATAGGGGACGACGCGGGCGATGGCGTCGGGTTGGCCCGCCATGACGGCTTCCAACAGTTCTTTGGCCTGGATCTTGAGCTGCCTCAAGTTCGGCCGGTCTACCGATTGACTCATATTCGAACCTCCGTGACATTCGGCCTGCGATCCGCGCCCAGGCGCCAACAAAGGTTCCGGTGATGGATTTTCTTACTCAGGTGGACTCAGTCCTCTCCGCGGATCCGGCAGCGCCCCAAGTCGCTAGTCGGGAGTTTAGCACGGGGAGGGGGGATTTTTTGGCGATTTTTTTCGTACACTAGGGATACATGGGGCGGAAACCTGGGAAGGCGGCGGTGACTCCGGCGGAGTTGAAGATTTTGCAGGTGCTAGGCGAGTTGGGGCCGAGCACGGTTCGGGAGGTGCATGACCGAATCCAGCGAGAGCAAGAGGTCGGCTATACGTCCGTGCTGAAGACCCTGCAACTGATGCACGCCAAGGGCTTGGTGGACCGAGATGAATCGGCGCGGAGCCATACCTATTCGGTCAGCGAGTCGGCGCACCAGTCCAAGCGGAACTGGATCGGAGGCGTGATGGAGTCGGTCTTCCGGGGATCGGCGTCGGAGCTTCTCCTCCACGCCGTGGACCCGCAAAAGGTCACGCAGAAGGACATCGACGAACTGCAGAAGGTGGTGGACCAGCTTCGGGAGCAGGCTCAACAGGGGCAGCAATGAAGTTCTGGATCGAACCCACCAGCTTTGCGGACCGCCTTCAAGCAGCGTGGCTCCCCTGTCTGCTGTGGGGACTGCTATTGGCTGGCCCCGCCGTCCTGGCCTCTTCCCTGCTCTGGGAGCCTCGTCTGAAGCAGCGATGGCTTCAGGCGATCGCCCTGCTCTGGCTTGCCGGAACCGCGACGCTGATCGCGATGGTCGGCCCTTACCAAATCTCCTCCGGCCCCAAAGGCACGAACTGGATCGCCTTGGCATGGTTAGCGGGAACGGTCTGCTGTTTGGGGCTGCTGGGATGGAGACTCCTTCGCGCCCGTCGCTTTGGCACCGGCTGCCATTCGTCCGGCTCCGAATTGGAACGATTGTTTCAGGAGGAGGTGGAGGCTATGGGTGCTCGGGGCGTTCGGCTTTTAACTCATCCCGATCTGGGCAACGACCTTGCGATCTGTCGACATCGAACGGTCTTCGTCTCGCCCCATTTGCGGGAAACATTGAGCGAGTCGCAGGTTCGGGCGGTGCTTCGGCATGAGATCGCCCACGCCGAGAATCGGCATTGGGGGCAGTGGGTTTTGGAGTCCTTCCTGTTGGCCCCCATGTTCTGGCACCCCTTCGGCTGGTGGCTGGGCGCGGCGTTGCACGAGGCTCGGGAGATGGAGGCGGACGACGCAGCGCGGCAGGTGGATCGGCTGGGCTATGCGGAGGCTCTGCTCAGGCTGCAAAAATCAGCCCGCCAACCCCTCATCTTTGCCTTTGCCCGCCCGTGCAAGGCGAGATGGAAGCGGCTGGGCGAGCCGTTCGAGTCGCCTGGCCTTCCCCGAGCCTTGGCGGCGAGGTCTGTCACGGGAGCATCCGTGTTGCTGGCAGGGATGATCGGCCAACTCCTCCTTCCCTCTCCGCCTCAACAGTTAAGGTCCATTAGCCATTCCACCGATCCTGGGTTCCAACGTATCCAAGTTCAGGCCATAGCCGGATCGTCGTCGTCCTCGGTGAGTGCAAGCGCACGGGCTTTCGTTATCGTCGGCGATCACGGCCAACCTTAGCGAGGCGGTAGCGCACGAACGACCCGACTCCGGCGAACTTGAAGCTCGGATCAGCGTACTTCTCGATCACGTAGAACAGGAAGTAGTAAAAGCGGCAGAACGCCCAGATGGCGATGGCCAGCAGGGCCGCATTCCGCCATTGGAAGTTCTCAGCCAGCAAAAGCGCCGCCGCCGAGAGACCGAGGAATCCGAACAGATATCCTTTCCAATAAAGCAGCCTCTCGCTCTTGATATCGCCCATCAGGTCCATGCTCGGTGGACGCTTGCCGGGGCTGTGGGGTTCAGGCGCTTTCAGCTTCCTCAAAAATGCCCCATACTGGACTTCGGAGATGCATATGAACAAGAAAGGGATCATCCTCATCGCCGTCGGCAGCCTCGCCGCCCTCGCGATCGGCCAAGCCATTACCGGCAACATGAAGCTGAACATCAACGGCAAGGCCGTGGCTGGGCAGACTTTGGTTTCCAAGGGGCAGGTCTATGTGCCGCTGAGCGCGCTGCGAGCCGCCGGAGCAACCGCGACTGCAAAAAACGGCACGCTCCACATTGGCCTCGGTCCCGCCGGGGGAGCCAACCAGATTCAGGCCTTGGAGGGCAAGATCGGGGATTGGCTGTTCAATGGCATCTGGCGGTTCCGGGTGCTGGAAGTGGTTCCAAACGACGACGGACGCGCCGGTTGGAAGGTGAAGGTCGAGCTTCGTAACGGCACCAAATTGGACAACGTGGCCCTCGACGGAACCGGCTATGAGAGCCTCACCCTTGTGATGGCAGACGCCAACACCCTCAAGCCTTACAACATCACCGACTTCGTGCGACCCGTTGGGCAGGGCGCGAGCATCAGCGTGGATTTGATCTTCTACGACGACGACGGCAACGGCCGATTGCCCGAGAAGCTCATCATCAGAATCAGCCCCGACGCAGCCACCCGCACTTTCCTCAAGAACCAGGGGGCGGGCTACACCGTCGGCGATCCAAGCTTTCGGGTGAACTTGAAGAAGGAGTAGGAGATGGCAAGAAAGACGTGGCGCGAGAAGTTGGATAACGGGCGCAAGCCGGAGGTTGGGCCAACGCAGCGGTCGATGGCGGGGATTTCAGCGGGAGCCATCATGCTGGTCCCCACGCCCGTGCAGGTGAAGGAGTACATCGAAGCGATCCCCAAGGGCCAGGTGCGCACCGTGGACCAGCTTAAGGCCGATCTGGCCAAGCAGAGCAAGGCGGAAGTGACTTGCCCGCTGACCACCGGAATCTTCCTGCGCATCGTGGCAGAGGCGGCGTTGGAGGATCACCAGGAGGGACGGCCCTTGGATCAGATCACTCCGTTCTGGCGGGTCTTGGATGCCAAATCGCCAACGGCAAAGAAGCTGAGTTGCGGCCCTGAGTTTTTGACTCAGATGCGGCAGAGCGAGGAGTAGGCTAGAGGCTATCTCAAAGCCCCTTTTCGGTAACACAACAGACTTGATATATTCACCGCCAAGAAACGAAGAAACAAAGGACGCAAAGAGGTGATATCTCTCTTGTTTTCCCTTTGCGTTTCTTTGTTTCTTCGTTTCTTGGCGGTGAAAAGCCTGCGCTGGTTTTGAGGCTGGTTCTACTGATGGATCGTGCTTGGCCTGCCAAGCGTGAATCGCATCTCATAAGCCATCTTCACCACCTCATCGAGCAAAGCGGCGTCGGATGGGTCGCTGAAGGCTCCCAACATCCGTTCGGCAGGCAGGTTTCCGTGCTGGTCGTGGCCTCTGAGGATATGGCGAATCGCTTCCTCTGGACCTAACTTGTGCGACTTCATCACACGTTGGAGCGCCTCGCCCTCTGGGCTATATTCGGGGATATTCAACGTTACGATTTCGAAGCCCACAGCTCGCCACCTCCCTTCTTAGTTAAGAGTATGTTACACGCAACGAGGGCAAGTGGCAGGACTATCAAGCCGCCCGTCTGCGCTCGACTTCCTGATAATGGGTCACCTGATCGCGGCCATTTCTCTTCGAGGCATACAGCGCCACGTCGGCTCGACGGATCAGCTCTTCCCGATCAATCGAGCCGTCGTAGACCGTTGCCACCCCAAAGCTGGCTGTAATCTGTTGGTGGGGCCAATGGCGTTTTTGGATGGCATCCCTAAATCTCTCGCCCGCCTGGATCGCCTGATCGGGGTCAGTACCTTCTAAGATAACCGCAAACTCTTCGCCCCCATACCGGGCGGCAGGCTCATGCTTTCGAGTGGTGCCTCGCAGCATTTGGCCAAAGTCTTGGAGAATCGCGTCGCCGCCCTGGTGCCCGAAGGTGTCGTTGAACTGCTTGAAATGGTCTACATCTATCAGGATCAGGCTAAGGGGAAGCCCCAATCTGACATGGCGATCATAGGCTTGGCATAGCTCTTCTTGAAAACCACGATGGTTGAGGAGGCCAGTCATGCCATCCGTGAGGGCCAACTGCTCCAAAGCGCGGTTCGCCTTTTCCAACTGAGTCTTCTGACGGTTGATGGTGACCATCTGCTCGTCGATCTGTTGCTCGGCGCGCTTGCGTTCCGTAATATCCAGATTCGCGCTGATCGCTCCCACCACGTCGCCCTGAAGGTTTCGGAGCCCGAAGATATTGCAGACGAAGAACTTGTGTTCGCCCTGCGGAGTGTAGAGGCTCCAGTCGAGGTTTTCCATCAAGGCCCCTTCAAAAAGATTCGAAACGGCCCCGCTGTTCCAGAAATCGTTCGATCCGGCACCGAGAACATCCCAGACGGGGCGTTGAAAAGCGTGGTGAGTGGGGATGCCGAAGTCGCGCTCACACTGGCGGTTCCACTCATGGATCAGGCCCGATTCGTCCAGGGTAAAACAGGCAACGGGCAGCCCACTGAACAGCTCCTCAAAGCGGCGCGAGGCGTGCATGAGGCTCTGGTTCATGGTATGGAGCGCGTCGCTCTTGTGCTCCATCTCCAGCCTTTGCGCCTGTAGCGAATTCTCAATGCGCAGGATCCGCCGCGCCACCATGAGCCGTTGGTGCAAGGACTCTGCATCCAGGGGTTTGGAGAGGAAGTCGTCGATACCGGCTTTGTAGGCCTCCTGCAGATCGCCCAAGTCTTCCGGCGAACTGCATAGGATAAAGTAGACGTAGTTGCCCTCGGCCTCACGGAACTGTCGGCAGAGATCGACGCCGGAGCAATCTGGAAGCAGCCAATCGGAGATCACCAGGCGGTAGCGGTTTCGGCGATAGAGCGCCGCACCTTCGCTTCCGCTTTGGGCATGATCGACCCGAATCCCCTCTTGTTCGAAGAATCGCTTAAGGATCAATGCCGAAACGGGCTCATCCTCCACGATGAGCACCCTCGCGTGCATCCCGTGGCCGATGAGGACGTCCCTATCCTTGCCAGCCTCTACCCTCAAGTCTTTTCACCAGCGCAATTGGCGCTTATAGACGTAAATCATCGGGATTTGATCTAGGATTCTTATGGGTCCTTAAATACCCATGCAAGAATCCTGCTCCGACTTGTGGTTCCAACTTGACGGAGCCCCAGATTCTATCTGAGGTTCCCAGGTAGATGCGAACCTCATACGGCAACGTAAGGGCGAGCACGGATTGTCGGCTTGAATCACCTTGAAGAGATTGCCGGGGGGTCGCGTACCATGCAGAAGCGTCGATCCGCTCGCTACACACTTGCGGATGTGGCTCAGAGCCGCCCGCGTATGACAATGGTGCGCAATCCGGGTCTCCCCAGCCTCGCTCATCTCCAATCCTGCCGAAAGCCCATTCAGAAGCATCGCTAAGCAAGAGCACTTGACCCTACTTGCTCGTTTCGCGCAAGTGGTTACTCCGTTGAAAGCCACGCCTCGACCGATTCACGAAGGTCTGGGGGTATCGACAAGTTTGCAGAGGTGAGGCAGGTCGCCAAAGTGTCACGGAGGCTGGACTCCGCCGCGTCCATGATCAGACCAAGCAGAGCCCCCAAGCCACCGTGCGTCTGGGCCTCCACTAAGGCGTCGATGTATTCCACGCGACGCCCCACAGGAATGACTGCGATGGGGTAGCCGCTGCGCATCAAGAGGAGGTTCATCAGAAGCCTCCCCACCCGCCCATTCCCGTCGCGGAACGGGTGGATCGTGACAAACCGCAGGTGAGTTTCAGTGGCAAACTCGATGGGGTGCAGACCGTGCGGGCTCTCTAGCCACTGGGCGAAATCGGCCATATGCAAGGGCAGGTGCATCCAGGAGGGGTAGATGAACTCGGTCCCCGCCGCTTTCACATCGAGTTGACGATACCCTCCGCCATCTTGCCCCTTCATCACCAAACCGTGGATTTCGCGAATCTGGCGTTCGCCGATTGGCTCCCCACCGGTGGCAAGCTCGATCACGAAGTCGAGGGCTTCTTTGTGCCCAATCACTTCCAGATGCTCCTGGAGCGACTTCCCACCAATCGTGACGCCCTTCTCCAATACAATCTGCGTCTCGCTCTGGGTCAGCGTGTTCCCTTCGATGGCGGTCGAGTGGTAGGTGAACCGGACCTCGTATCGGTGCCGAAGCTCCTCCAGAACATCGGGAGGCAAGGGCCGCATGGCCGCCAGCCAATCCTTTGCCCGAACCAACTCTTCAAGCCTTTCCATCAACCCAGCCTGAAGCTTGGCACAAGTTCACCTGACTTTTCTGAGCAAAGTCACCCGGCCAATCGGCACCCACTCCGCAACCAGGATATCTCCGTTGCGGAGGAACATCGCATCGTGCGGGTGGATGAACTTGCCGGGGATGAAGTTCTTTCGAGCCGCGCTCCGCAGGTTGGAGGGTCTGCCGTCTCCAAGCTGGACCACTGGTTTGTTGTCCCGATCCAGAATCGTCACCACGCTCTCCAGGTCGGGAACCAGCATCAGATCGCCGCGCAGCGAGAAATGGCAGGGCTGTCTCATCCCCTCCGCCTCGAACCTCACATGCTTCCCATCGAGCGAGAAGTACTGAATTCGGCGGTTGCTCCGATCCGCGACCGCCAGAAGCGGCTCCTTTGGCCGCGTATCGACCCAGAGGCCGTGCGGACAGCTCACCTGCCCAGGGTCCTTCCCTCCGCCACCAAAGGTGCGGAGGTAGTTACCTTTGACGTCGAAGTGGTGGATCCAGTTGGAACCGTATCCGTCTCCCACATAAAAGTCTCCATTTGGCGAGAAGGCGACGTTGGTGGGCACAAACGGGGCGCCGTCCTTGTACTTGCCCGACTCCTCGGGAGCCCCTTTTTCCCAAACCACCGTGCCGTCGAGCTTGGTCTTCACCACTTTCCGGGCATTGGTATCGCAATGGTAAAGGAACTCTTCCCGGCCCTCTCTGCGGAGGTCCAGGCCGTGGGCGCCGCCCTTAAACCGAGATCCCCAAGAGTTGAGGAACTTGCCCTTCTCGTCATAGACGCAAACCGCATCGCTGCTCTTGCTCTCCCCGTTGACCGTATGAGCCAGGTAGATTCGTCCCCGACCGTCTTGGGCAACCCCATGGGTATCGCCAAAGACCATCCCCTCCGGCGGCGTGATCCAGTCGTGGATGCACTCGTATCGGTGCTCCCCGCTTCCCAAAATGAGCTTCTCATCCCCCCAGCCCCTGAAGCCGGTTGCAACCGCCGCCGCGCTTGCGGCCAAGAATGTCCGTCGCGTCATCTTCCTTTCCTCGTTCATGCTTGCAGTGTAATGAAGCGATCTTAAGAAAGCAATTGCTAAAGCGGTCGATATGCCAGCGAGATCGGTTAAAGTCGGTACGACAACGCCACGGCAGATCATTTCGCCCTGAGCAGGAAAGGAAAAGGTGGTGGGCGGTGCAGGACTTGAACCCGCGACATTCTCGGTGTAAACGAGACGCTCTACCAACTGAGCTAACCGCCCGCGAGGTCATGAAGTTTACCCGGATGGCCCGATAAGGGGGAGGCGGGCTAAAGTCCTGATTTACAGATGAGAATCGAGAACCGCGAAGAATCCGGTTCCCTTTTCACTCAAAAAGTCGTTTAATGAACTCACCTGTTTTAGCCATGAATACAAACGTTCGCGAATCCGCCCATGCCGTCGTCACGCCCGAAGAGGCGGCGGCCATCTCGGAGCTTTGGGCCAAGCGGCGCGAGGAAGCCGAGACCCTGGGGCAAAGATATTCGGTGGCCGAGATTGCCGAGGTGATGGGCATCCCGCCGGCCGAGGTGGAGATCATGCTTCGCCTTGTTCGGACCAACCCCAACACCGAAAGCGGGGCGAAGTTGGAGCAAAAGCGGAGGAAACGTCGACGCTGGCTCATCACGGGCGCGGTGGCATTCTGGCTGGCGACCCTGGCGATCGCCTTCTTGGCTGTGTACCACTGGGGGCAAGGCAATCGCGCCTACGCTCCCTACTACCCGCAGCGCCAGTTCCTCAGCAACGAAAGCGGGGCCATACTCAAGAACGCCCAGGGACCTTCAACCACCGGACGCACCATTGGCAACTACCTGCCAGCAGGGTTCTCAGCCGAGTTCCAGGGCTATGCGGTCGATGGCGAAGGAGACATCCAGCACCTGACCGAGTCGAATCTGGAATATGGGCTTACGAGCCTCATTGCAAAGATGACCTCCGATCAGCCCGGCTATGGAGGTGGGTATTACACTACGCCAGAGTTGGCGGAAGCGTTGCGGTCCGGCAATCTCGGCGAGTTTAAAGATCGCATCAAGTTTGAGGAGATCGTGGTAAGGGCCAAGGGGCGGCAGTTGAAAGCCAGTATTCCCGTCGATGTGACGAACAATCATAACGACATCCGGACAATCGATGCAGAAGCCACCCGACGCCTGCGCATCCTCGCCAACCAGGCTTGGAGACTTGCCAAGGGCAAGGACGTCGGACCGTAGAGTAAGAGGGACATAGAAGTTGAAAGTAGAGAACGCGCCGTCCGTCACCCTCACCGAGTTAACACCACAGGAAGCCGAGGCCGTCTTAGAGCTTTGGGCCAAGCGGCAGGCAGAAGGGGAGTTGCGGACACGACTCAGCGTGCAAGACCTTGCCGAAGCAATGAGCCTGCCCATTTCCGAGGTGGAAAGGATGGTGGATGCGGTTCGGCGAAAGCAGTTCACACCACCCGTCGACGCCGTGCCCTTGAAGAAGGCCAAGCCGGTCAACTCCTTCCTGATCGCGGTCGCCTCCTTCGTCTGGATCGGCCTCTTGGTGGGGGCCTCTGCCTGGTTCTACCGGGCAGGTCAACGGGTCCAAAGATACGAGGTCCCGATGGCAGAACCGATGGTTGCCCCGCCGCCCCCCATACTCGGCGAAGCGTTTGCGATGCCTCCATCCAGCGGTAATCTGGCAAAATCCCTTCCCGAGGGATTGAGTCTGGAGTTCAAGGGATACACGTTGCTAGGCGAAAGCCAGCAGACCACCGAATGGAATATCCGGGAAGCTTTTCGCCAGGTAATCGCCCAAGTTGCGGCTCCCGCTGGCGCCACGCCAAACGTGGTTTACAGCGATGTCGCCATCATCAACGCCCTACAGGAAAGTGACTCGGAAAGGGTGGAGAACCAGATTCGATTCGAGGCCATGACCCTAAAAACCGGTGGGCGCTCTATGACCAAGATGATCCCGGTCGCCATGGTCAACGAACCCAACCTGTTGCGCTTGGTGGAAGAGGAGCAGAGCAACCGGCTCACGATTCTTGCCAACTGGGCTGCAAACGTCAAAATAGCTCCTGCCCCCGCACAGACCCGATGAAAAATGTCGTCTGACTATTCATGTCAGTTGCAAAGGTTATCGAGATTTCGTCGTCTTCCAGTGTCGGGTTTGAGGATGCCATCAAGCAAGGAATCGCGCGGGCCAGCCAAACGGTAAAGAACATCCAAGGCGCCTGGATTCAGGATCAGCAGGTGGTGGTTTCGGGAGGAGAGGTCACCGAGTATCGCGTGATGATGAAGGTCACGTTCGTGTTGGAAGGTTAGTCGACGCTCCCCTAAAACGCCTTGTTTGGGACAATCGGAAGAAGGAGGTGAAGGAGGACCTCATTCGGTCAGGTGATCAAGTCCGTCACGAGTTCACGCCCCCACGCCTCACTCTCCCTCATTCCCTGCCTCGCTCTTCTTCCCTTTCCGCTTCTTCACCGCCTCGCGGAGGAGGAACTCGATCTGCGCGTTGACCGATCGAAACTCCTCCCCCGCCATCCTCTGCAGTTCGTCCCACAATTCGGGACTGATCCGCAGTGCAAACGACTTGCGCTCGGCCATTATCCCGGATAGAGCGTCCCCGAGTTGACCACGGGCTGAACCTGCGATTCGCTGCAAAGCACCACCAGCAGGTTGCTTACCATCGCCGCCCGCCGCTCGCTGTCCAGTTCCACAATGTTGTCCCGCTCCAAGTGTTCCAGCGCCATTTGAACCATACCGACCGCGCCATCCACAATCCGTTGCCGAGCCGCGATCACCGCCGCCGCCTGCTGCTTGCGAAGCATGACTCCCGCGATCTCCTGGGCATAGGCCAGGTGGGATAGTCGAGCTTCGATGACCCGGACCCCCGCCAACGCTAGCCGCTCCTCCAACTCAATGCCCAAGTGCTTCGAGATTTCGTCCACATTGCGCATCAGCGAAATCTGGCCCTCGTCGGCGTCATAGGGATAGGTGCTGGCGAGGTGGCGCAGGGCCGTCTCGCTCTGGAGCATCACGAAGTCAACGTAGTACTCCACGTCAAAGCTGGCTTTGTAGGTATCCATCACCTGCCAGACCACGATCGTGGCGATCTCAACCGGGTTGCCCACGCTGTCGTTGACCTTCAAGCGTTGACCGTTCAGGGTCTGGGCGCGAAGGCTGATGTTGCGCTTGGTATAGAACGGGTTGGTCCAGTGGAACCCAGACTTCTTGACGGTGCCGATGTACTTTCCAAACAGCAAGAGCACCTTGCTGCCGTTGGGCTCGATGATGAAAAATCCCCCCATCATGACCGCGCCAACGGTGAACAGGCCCAGCATCTTCCACACCATCGCCATGATCCCCGGCGCGTTCTCCCCCAACTTGATCATCTCATAGATGAGGTATCCGGCATAGCCGTACATCCCCAAAACGACAGCCAGCATCAGAAAGCCTGGCACAGCGGACTTTTCTTTTTCATGAACCATGTATGTGTCTCCTATGACATCGGTATGATATCACATTGATTTCACACATAGGGCTTTTGGCAAAGGGTTTTCAAAGGAGAGGCCGATACGTCCGATTTGACAGATAAGTCCGATCAGTCAGGTGGCTCTGGCAAAAAGAAAACGCCCCCAAGGCCAATTGCCCTGGAGGCGTCTCTCCTTTTTCAAACAAAGAGAAGGATCAGTACTTCACGCCGCAACCATAGGGGCGTGCGGTCTTTACCGAGACTTCCTTTCCAGCCATTGCTTCGGTGAGAGCCTGGGAGACGTAGTTGACAACCTCGGGGTCGGTCTGGGGTTTGGTCGAGGGCTTGCTGTCGATGCCGCCCGCATAGATCACTTTCCCTTCGGGGTCGATGACGAACATATGGGGAGTGGTGCGAGCCTTGTACTCTTTGCCCACTTTGCCGGTCGGATCGAGAAGGACTGCCGTTCCCGCCCCGCCGTTCTTCCTGGTCTGGTCGTTCATGGCCGCAGGTTCATAGTGGCCTTGCTTGCCGGGCGCGGAAGATACGATGGACAACCAGACCACGCCTTTCTTGGTCCACTCCTTTTGCAGACCAGGGATGTTGCCAGTCTCATAGTGGGTTTGAACATAGGGACAACCGTAGTTCAGCCATTCCAGAACCACATACTTGCCCTTGTAGTCGCCCAGATTGTGAGCCTTGCCATTCGTATCCGTCAGAGCAAAAGCCGGAGCGGCTGCCCCCGGTTCGTTAGCGGCATCGGCCGTGAACCCAACCACGAGCGCACCTGCCAACAAGAGCGCTCCACTCAATGCGAGAACCTTCATAGAAATCTATCCTCCGTTGCAGATACTTAACTAAACGAAATATCCCCGCAACTGATCAGTGATTTCGAGATTTTTTAACAAGAAGGCGCGATCTTTGGCGGGGCGAAATCGTCCGAGTGGAATATGGGAGATTGGGTATCGGAGATGGCGGCGCGGAGCCAGGCCTTGGAGAAGAGGGCGGCGGAGATGTTGGGAGCGCTCAACAAAGAGCAGATCAACTGGCGGCCCGACCAGGAGACCTGGAGTATAGGCCAGCAGTTCGACCACCTCCTCCTCTCCAACCGCCCCTACATCGGGATCATCGAGCAGTTGGGCGCAACGGCAGGACCAGCGGGAAAAGAGTACAAGCCCGGCTTCTGGGGAAAATTCATGCTGAAAGCCGTCAGCCCCGACGAACGCTTCCCCGCCCCCGTGCCAAAGCCGCTGATCCCCACGGAAGGCCCCATCGAGCCCGCCATCGTCGAAGAGTTCCTGAGCCTCCAAGAGCAGTTCCACCGCCTGGTTGCGGGACTGAAAGGCAAAGACCTGAACGCCCGATTCTCCTCCCCCTTCGCCAAGATCGTCAAGCTCAAACTAGGCGACGCCGTCCAGATCAACTCCCTCCACAACGAACGGCATCTGAACAAAGCCTTCCGCCTCCTGGACCACCCCAACTTCCCCAAGACCTGAAGGAGTCAATCCAGCAATCTAGCATAGGGACTTGCAAAATTCGCGATCCGAGCCCCCTTGAGGGGGTTGGGGGTGGCGCTCAGTTCTCCGCTTGTAGGTTTGAACCACCTTGGCTTGGGCTCTTTAAGTACAAACGGGGAACCTGGCCACACCCCCCAACCCCCTCAAGGGGGCTCGGATCGCAACAGTCCCAACTGGGCTCATTTCGATTTTTGCAAGTCCCTCTAGCAATTGAGACCTCTCGCTGTGCCGTTGTGGTTAAAATCTCCAGTCCGCTTTGTGCCTTGGTACCTTGGTGGTTCAAGAAGCGCTTGCCTGAACGAGGTACAACCGGACTTCGTCGATATGGAGAGCATGGCGGAATTCCTGGACCTTTCGGGCAAAGTGGCGTTGATCACCGGCGGATCGTCGGGCATTGGCAAAGGGGCGGCGATCGAGATGGCCAAGCAGGGAGCCGGGATCGCCTTGCTGGGCCGGACTCCCGAGGAGTTGGAGGAGACGGGCCGCGAGATCGAAGCCGTCGGCGCGACCTGCCGAACCTACAAAGCCGACATCTCCCAATCTGGCCAACTCAAGCAGGCCATCGACCAGGTCGCAACTGACTTTGGCCGACTTGACATCGTCTTCGCCAACGCCGGGATCAACGGCGTCTGGGCGCCTATCGACGACATCACCGAGGAAGAGTACGACCAGACGATGGACATCAACCTGAAGGGGACGTTCCTGACCATCAAGTACGCCGTGCCCCATCTCCGCAAGCAAGGCCAGGGCTCCATCATCGTCACCTCGTCCGTCAACGGCACCCGCATCTTCAGCAACACCGGCGCAACCGTGTACTCCGCCAGCAAAGCCGGGCAGGTCGCGATGGCCAAAATGCTCGCCATCGAACTGGGGCGCCAGAACATCCGCGTCAACGTTGTCTGTCCGGGAGCCATCGGCACCGACATCGGCGACAACACCGAACAGCGCAACACCAAAGACCTGGGCCAACCCGCCCACTACCCCGAAGGCACCATTCCCCTGCCCGGCCGCAAGATCGGAACCATCGAGCAAGTAGGCCGCCTCGTCCTCTTCCTCGCCAGCGACGCCTCCGACCACATCAACGGCGAAGTCGTCTACATCGACGGCGGCCAATCTCTGGTCTAGATCTCGTGCGCCCAACCCCCGCGACTCGGTACCCTATTGGGCCATGGACTTCGCCCTGACGCAAGAGCACGAACTGATTCGAGAATCCGCCTATAAATTCGGCCAAAACGAGATCCTTCCCGGACTCCGAGAGAGAGATCGGGAGGCCAAGTCGGACCGGGCGACGCTCGACAAGATGGGCAAAGCGGGCATGATGGGCCTCTCCATCCCCGCCAAGTACGGCGGCAGCGACACCGACTACATCTCCCTGGGCATCGCCTGCGAGGAGCTGGAGCGGGCCGACACCAGCGCCCGGGTCGTGATGAGCGTCCACAGCGGCCTGCATTGCATGACCATCTTGCAGTGGGGAACGGAGGAGCAAAAGCAGAGGTGGCTTCCCAAACTGGCCTCGGGCGAACGAGTAGGAGCCTTCGGCCTCACCGAACCCAACGCCGGATCAGACGCGGCGAACATCGCCACGACGGCGGTCCGGGACGGAGACAGCTACATCGTCAACGGCTCAAAAACCTGGATATCCCTGGCCGACTATGCGGATCAATTCTTGGTCATTACCAAACTGGGAACTCCCCTAACCCCGAGTGCCGAACACCCAACGCCAAAAGCCCCCTACGCCGCCTTCATCGTCGACCGCAACACCCCCGGCTTCACCTCCCGCGCCCTTCACGGCAAGCTGGGAGTCCGCGCTGGCAATACGGGAGAGATCTTCTTCCAAAACATGCGCGTCCCCGCCGACTGCATGCTGGGCCAAGAGGGCGACGGGTTCAAAGTCGCGATGTCTGCCCTCGACCACGGTCGCTACACGGTCGCCTCGGGCGCGGTCGGCATCATCACCGCCTGCCTGGACGCCTGCGTCCCCTACGCCAACGACCGCAAAGTGGGCGGAGAGCCGATTGGCAAGAAGCAGCTGGTCCAACAGATGATCGCCTCCATGGTCCAGGGCCGAGAGATCGGGCGACTGCTGTACTACAAAGTCGGTTGGATGAAGAACACCGGCCAGCGGCACACCAGAGAATGTTCCATGGCCAAATGGACCAACTGCGCCGCCGCCTTCGACGCCGCCAATAAAGCCATCGAGATCCACGGAGCCTACGGCTTCATCGACGAATTCCCGGTAGAGCGCTACTTCCGAAACTCCCGAGGCGCGATGATCTACGAAGGCACCCACGAAATCCACACCATCATGCAAGCCGAGTACGAGCTAGGCTACCGCTCCGACAAGCCCCTAGCCCACATGCTCCCGACTTGGCCGTTTGAGAAGTAGCATAGGCATCCTGCCTATGCGTCGCCAGAGGAGTGGCATGGGCAGCTTGCCCATGCGTAGCCTGACCTGCCAGGTCAGGCTACACTCGCTTGTAGAGAATAGACAGACTCTCTGGAGACTACAACCCTCCTAACCGGCGGGACGCCGGTGCTCCGGGGAGAAATCACGCTCCGACCAAAGATAAAGCACCGGCAACACCAGCAGCGTCAGCGCCATCGCGGTCATGATCCCGCCGATCACCACCGTCGCCAGCGGCCTCTGCACCTCAGCCCCGATCCCCGTGTTCAGCGCCATCGGCACAAACCCCAGCGCTGCCACCAAAGCCGTCATCAAGACCGGCCTCAAACGCTGAGACGCCCCTTCTCGCACCGCCTCCTCCACCGCCAAACCTTCCCCGCGCAAGCGGTTGATCGCCGAAACCAAGACCACGCCGTTCAGCACCGCCACACCGGAGAGCGCAATGAAGCCAACCCCGGCGGAGATGCTGAACGGCATCCCACGCAAAGTCAGCGCCAGAATGCCGCCCGTCACCGCCAAGGGAACGCCCGTGAAGATCAGGATCGCCTGCTTCACCGACCCAAAGGTGGTGAACAGAAGCAGAAAGATCAGGCCCAAGGCGATGGGAACTACCACCGCCAGCCGGGCCGACGCCTTCTGCAGATTCTCAAACTGCCCACCCCAGGAGAGGAAATAGCCCTCATCCAGCCGCACTTTCTCCCGAATCTCCGCCTGCGCCCGCGCCACCGCCGACCCCAAGTCGACGCCTCGCACGTTCAACTGCACCACGACCCGACGCCGCCCGTTCTCCCGAGACACCTGGGCCGGAGCCGGGACGTTCTCGATGGTCGCCAGCGTTGAAAGCGGCACCGCCCCTCCCCCCGGCGTCTCCACCGGAAGGTTCTTGATGGCGTCGATGTCGTTGCGGATCGCTTCGGGAAGCCTAATGGTCAGGTCGAACCGTTTGTCGCCCTCCAAAATCTGCCCCACCGGTTCCCCGCCCAGGGCGACCGAGACGAGTTGCTGGATATCGTCCACCGAAACGCCTAGCCGGGAGATCGTCTCGCGGTCGATGTCAATCTGTTGGACCGGCACCTCCTCCACCTGCTCGACCTCCACATCCTGCGCACCGGGAATGGTCCGCAGAACCGCCGCGATTTCGTCGGCTTTCCGCTTCAAAACCGCCAAGTCCTCCCCAAAAACCTTGATCCCAATATCCGCCTTCACCCCCGAAACCAATTCGTTGAAGCGAAGCTCGATGGGCTGGGAGAACGCATAGCCCTGCCCCGGAACTTCCTCGACCTTCTCCTCCAACTCCTCGATCAGCCGCCGCTTGTCATATCCCTTGCGCCACTGGCCGCGCGGCTTGAGCATCACATAGCTGTCGGAGATGCTGAGCGGCATCGGGTCGGAGGCCACCTCGGGGGTGCCGCTTCGGGAGAAGACGGTTAGCACCTCCGGCACCTCCCTCACCTTCCGCTCAAAGGCGGTCACCAGCCGAATCGTCTGCTCCGCATCCACCGTCCGCACCCGGATAGGTTGGATGACGATAGAGCCTTCATCCAGCTTGGGGATGAACTCTGAACCAAGGCGAGTGAACAAGAAACCGCACCCCACCAACAGAGCCACCGCCCCACCCACAACCAACCCCTTGCGCCGTAAAGCAAAGCCCAGCGTAGGCCGATAGAGACCGGCAAAGAAGTCCATGATCCGGTTCGGCTTCTCCTGGGTGTCCCGACTCAGGAACAGGGAGCACAGCGCGGGCACGACCGTAAAGGTAAGCACCATCGCCCCGGTAAGCGCCAGGATGAAAACCAGCGCCATCGGCTTGAACATCTTCCCTTCCGTCCCCGAGAGCGCCAGGATCGGGATGAAAGTCGCGATGACGATCATCTCGCCAAACTGCGTCACCCGCCGAACCTCCGCCGTTGCCCGCTCCAGGATTTGACGATGCTCCTCCTTGGTCAGCGTCCTGCCCAAGCGATGCCGAGCCTCCCCCAGCCGCCGCACGCAGTTCTCCACCATGATGACCGCGCCATCCACAATGATCCCAAAGTCGATGGCCCCCAGGCTCATCAGGTTGCCCGAGATACCAAACCGCTCCATCCCGACCACGGCAAAAAGCATGGCCAAGGGGATGGTAACGGCGGCAATCAGCGCCCCCCGGAAGTTGCCCAACAGCACGATCAGCACCAAGACCACCAAAATCGCGCCCTCAATCAGGCTCTTCTGAACCGTGCCGAGGACGCTGTTCACCAGGTCGGCGCGGTTGTAGGTCGGAACCAGCTTGACATCGCCCGGAAGTTGCGCCCGAATCTCCGCCAACTTGGCATCGACCGCCTGCGCCACGGTGCGCCCATTGGCCCCCTTGAGCATCATCACGATACAGCCGAGGTTCTCCTTGCCGTCCTTGGTCGAGATTCCCGTGAGGACCGGGATTCCCAGCTTCACCTCCGCCACATCGCGGATCAGCACCGGAATCCCCGCCTCCGTCTTCACCGGTATCTTCTCGATATCCGCCAGGGAGGTCGCCATCCCGACGCTTCGGATCAGCACCCGCTCCCCGTTTCGTTCCAGCACTCCACCCCCGACGTTCCGGTTGTTCGCCTGTAGCGCGGCAACCACCTCGTCGATCCCGATCCCGCGAGATTGCAGGGCGGAGGGGTTCACCTCGACCTGGTACTGCTTGATGCTCCCATCGGTCGCATTGACCTCCGCCACCCCCGCCACCGTCCGCAACTGCGGCGCGATCACCCAATCCTGCAGCACCCGCAACTCCATCGGCGACCGCGTGTCGCTCTCGACCGAGTACATATAGATGTCGCCCAACCCGGTAGAAACCGGCCCCAACAGCGGAGCCCCCACCCCATCGGGCAGGTCGGACGCCACGTTGGACAGCCGCTCATTCACCAGTTGGCGGGCAAAGTAGGTGTCCACCCCGTCGCCAAAAGTGACCGTCACCTGCGAGAGCCCAAACTGGCTCAGGCTCCGCACCTGCTCGACTCCCGGAACGCCGCCCATCGCCGTTTCGATGGGAAAGGTCACCAGCTTCTCCACCTCCAATGGGCCAAGGCCACCGGTTTCGGTGTTGACGACCACCTGGTTGGTGGTGATGTCCGGCACAGCGTCCAGGTTCACCCGGGGCCAGGCCCAGATGCCAAACCCAACCAAGACCGCCGCGCCCAAGAGAACGAAAAACCTCTGGGCGAGGCTAAATCGCAAGACTCGTTCCAGCATCAGTGCTCGTGCCCCTTCAGTTCGTCCTTCTTCTGTTCGCTCGACAGCACGAACGCCCCGCGTACCGCCACCGTTTCGCCCTCGACCAAGCCGGAGACGATGGCGACATATCCACCCGACTTCGCCCCTGCCTGAACCTCGCGCTTCTCAAAGCCCGCACCTTCCATCACGAACACAAAAGCCTTGCCCGCCTCTTCAACCAGCGCGCTCAAGGGCACCCCAACACGAGACGCCGACCGCCCCACGCCAATCCGCACCTTGGCAAACATCTCCGGGCGCAAAGCGCCACGCGCATCCGCAACCAGGCACTGCACCGGCACCGCCCGAGTCTTGGGATCGACCCTGCTCCCCACGATCTGCACCACCCCCGCGAACTCACGATCCAAGGAGGCGACGGTCACCGTCACCGACTGGCCCTTCGCGATCTTCGCGGCATCCCTCTCAGGAACCTGAGCCGTCACCCAGACGGAGTCCAGGTTTTCGATCTCGAACAGGACCTGCGTCCGATCCACGGCCTGGCCCCGACTCACGTCCATGTGGGTGACGGTGCCGCCGATCGCCGCCACCAGGCTCACCCGCCCCGCGCCGCTGGCAGAGCCGCCCGCCTGAACTCGATAGGTGGTCTGCGCATTGCCGATGGCCTTCTGGGTGTTCGCCAATGCCGACTCCGCCGACCGGACCTTGATCAGCGCCCGATCCCGCTCCAAAACCGCCGTCCGCACCTCCGCCTCCGCCGTCTGGACCTCGCGCGCGTTCATCAGCCCCCGCGACGCGATCTGCCGCTCCCGCTCATAGGCCGCCTTGGCGATCTCGATCCGTGCCTTCACCCGGTCCAGCCGAATCTCGTCCTGTTGAAGCTCCAGCCGAGCCGTCTCCAGGTCGGACCGCGACACCAGCCCCTCTTTGAACAGGCTCTCCATCCGCCGCAACTGCTCGGCATGGATCGCCTGCTCTTTCTGAATGCTCAAGAGTTCGCTCTGAAAGTCGCTCAGCTCGTTCTGTGCCTGCTGAGCGGCGGCCTGGTTGAAGGCCCCCGCCTTTGCCAACTCCCGCTGACGGTTCAAAGTTGTTCGGGCGGCCTGGATTTTGGCGTTCGCCAACTTCACTTCGGACTGCGCCTCCCGCAGATCCGACGCCGCCGCATCCCGCATCCGCTGGGCATCGGCGATCCCCGACCAGGACATCGCCAATTCGGAGGATTCGATCACCGCCAACTCCTGCCCCTGGCGCACCTGGTCGCCAAGTTGGACGCTGAGAGCAACCACCCGCCCGGCAACAGGAGGAGTCACCACCGCCTTTCCTTTGGTCGTCGAGGCCACGGTTCCGGGCACTTCCAAGCCCTCTTGGAACGTGCGCACCGAGACAGGCGCGGTTTCGATCCCGGCAATCTTGAGCTGATCATCAGTCAGCTCGACCTTCCCTTCCTCATGCGGCTCCTCGCCTTCATGGGCATGGTCGTCGTGAGGCCCGCCACAGCCCGCCAACAAAATCAATCCCGCCAGAAGCCAAAGCCGCCTCATTTCAGCGCCTCCAAGAGCGTCCCGGTCGTTTGGTAGTAGTTGATCCAGGACTTGTTGAGCTGAAGCCGCGCCTCCGCCCTCTCCTGCTCCACTTCGCGCAGGGACCGGGTCGCTTCCAAAACGTCGATCAGCGTGCCCACCCCCTCCGAGTAGCCAAGCTGAGACCGGGCCACCAGGTCTCGGGCCAAATCCACGATCTCGGTATAGGTCGAAACCTGGCTGGCCGCCGACTCGATCTCGGTTTCCACCGCCCCCAGTTCGGCTTTCGCCCGAAGCTCGGCATCCTCAACCTGCTTTCTCGCCGCCTCCGCCCGCTTCCGCGCCGCCTGCGATTCCAGCCTCGCCTTGCCGTGGTCGAAGAGCGCCCAGGTCAGTTGGATGCGCCCGCCATAGACCCCCGCCGAATCGCCCCAGGGAGAGCGCATCGCCCTCACCTCCAAGTCCGGCCTCAACGAGACGCTCGCCACGCCCGCTTCCGCCTCCGCCGCCCGCACATCGGCCTGCAACAGTTGCAGGTCGGGCCGATTGGCGAGGTCGTAGGCGGCGGGCTTCGACAATGCGCCCGCCAAGTCCACCTCGGCCGGAGGCTCAGCCAAACCCATCGCCCCGCCCAATCGACGCAAAGCGGCCCAAAGTTGCGCTTTCCGCATCGAGGCCCCCTGCTTGGCCCGATCCAGTTCGATGGTGGACCGGGTCACCTGCACCTCCGGCACCTTCCCTTCCTCAAACCGACGGCGCGTGGCGTTCTGCAAGGCCTCGGCGACCCGCAGCAGATCGTCCGCCGCCCGAGACAGTTCCGCCGCCGTCACCGCTTCAAAGTAGGCGGTCAAAACTTCCGATTGGAGGTTCAGCAGAGACTCCCGAAGCCTCGCCTTGGCCTCATCCACCCCCGCCTCCCCAAGCCGCCGGGAAGCCGACGCCTTGCCGAAAACGTCCAGGGTCTGGGAAAGATACAGGTCGTCGTCCGTGCCGCCAATGGCTCGGTTGGAGGAAGCGCCTACGCCCAAGATGGTCGGCGGAAGCGTCCCCAGTGACCGAGCATGAAGCCGGGCCTGCTCAACAGTCGCCTGTGCGGCTCGGATACTGGGCCGATTGGCAACGGCCTGTCGCAAAGTCGTGTCGATATCGAGCGTCTGCCCGAGCCCCAAGCTCGCAACAGCGCAAAAAGGGATTGCAAAAAACGGTCTCAAGTTGTCTCCAGCGATGGAAGGTCACGGCTGGATCGCAACGCGGCTCCAGCGGACGGTTAAACCCTGCTGGAGTAGGGTGGAGCGCGGGGGCTCGCCGAGGCGGGAGGCCCGGTGGAAGGGCAACCGGCGAGGAACTCGAACTCGACGCGAGGCTCCTCAAAAGAGGGAATCTCCGCCAAAGGCAAAGCGGGCGGAAGAGCCAGCACGAGGTTCGCGACGGAAACCGGAGCCAACGCCGCCTTGACTTTCCCATCGTCCTCGCAAGGCCTCAGTTCGCAACAGTCATGGCAGTCCCCATGCGCACCCGAAGCCAACTGGGCCGTATCGGAAACATCGTGATCGTCGCTCAGCATCGGGCAGGTGAAGCAAGTCTCCCCGCCCGGCAGCACATACTCGGCTTGGCAAAGATGCAACTGGACAAGCAACAGCAAGCCAGCCATCAGCCACCTTGCCACCCCTCCAACCATCTTTCCAGATTTGACCATTGCCACTAATAGAATACTCGGTAAAAAAACGTGGCATGGGCAGCCCGCATTGCCTCATATGAAATCCGACCGGAGATAGTCCGTTGCCTCAAAACAAA
>CAZCSP010000006.1:0-6153 GCA_964501275.1 uncultured Fimbriimonadaceae bacterium
CCGACTACAAGTTCAAACCCCTCTATCCCCCAACCCCTTTCTCCCCAACCTTTGGGGAGAAAGGGGAGCTTTAGCCGCTTGTCAGCAACAAGATCGCGGCGGCTGCGGGGGCGGCGTGGTCTACTCTTAGGACTCTTGGGCCCAGGGTGACGCCTCGGTTGCCAATGAGGTCCAGTTCCCGTCTGCTCCAGCCACCTTCGGGGCCGACTACCAAGGTCATTTTTTCGTCGGGCGTTAGGGTTTTGGATTCGCCTTCGGCTTCGCTCAGGACGATGGCGTCGGGATTCTGGGCCAAGACTTCTTTGAGGGAAGGCAGATAGGAGATAGTCGGGAGCTTGGTGCGGAAGCTGACTTCGGCGGCCTCGCGGGCGATGGTCTCCAGGCGGTGGAGGCGGTCGGAGGTCTTTTTGGCGTCCCATTGCACGATGGTCCGTTCGCTGGGAAAAAGGACGAAGCAGGCGGCCCCGATCTCGGTGCAGGCGCGCACGATCTCATCCAGCTTGTCGCCCTTGGGAAGGGACTGGCAGATGGTGAGATCGATCTTGGCCTCCACGTCGGGCCAGTGAGTTTCTAGGGGGTTGGCATCGTGACCGGTGAATTCACAACGGATGATGGAGCCATCATTGGGCAAGACCCCGATCTGGGCTCCGGCGCTCAGACGCAGGACTTTGCGAAGCTTGTCGATCTCTTCTTTTGGGAGTTCGATGAGGTCTTCCGCTGAAGCGCCAGGTACAAACACCCTCGGCAAGGCGCGGATCGGGAGTTGGCCCACCTTAAGCCACCCTGGACAGAGCCGCCCCGACCCAGTCGTCTTCCTGGAGCATCTTCTCCAACCGGAACCCGACCCGCTGGGCGGCCTCCAAAACGTCGGGCCAGTTCGCCTCGATGATCCCAGAGACGATCCAATAGCCGTCGGGCCGAACCCTTGGCGCGACCTCTCGGGCGATGGAGATGAGGGTGGCGGAAATGATGTTGGAGACGACGGCGTCGTAATCCTGATCCGGCAAGGACTGCACCCCAGTTCCGACCAGGGCTTGAAACTCCACCTGGTTCAGGACGGCGTTCTCCTTGGCGACCTCGACCGAGATCGGTTCGATGTCGATAGCCACCACGCGCGAGGCCCCAAGTTTGACCGACCCGACCGACAGGATTCCACTGCCACAGCCGATGTCGGCAACGGTTTGCCCCGGCCCTAGGTACTCCTCTAGAAGCTCCAGGCACATCCGGGTCGTGGGGTGGTCGCCAGTGCCGAAGGCTTGGCCGGGGTCCAGGACGATCTCGAGATCGCCGGGTTGAAACTCAAAGGACTCCCAGGTCGGGCGGACCACAAACCGCTTCCCTACCCGCCGGGGCTTGAAGAACTGCTTCCAGTTCTCCTCCCAATTCTCCTCGACCAGCGGACGGCTATCCACCCTTGACGCGCCCATCGCGAGCAAAGCGGCCTTGAGGTCCTCGACCACCTTCTGGGGGCCATCGACTTCGACTACGGCCGCACCAAGAGTTGGCGGCGTGTCGGTTTGGATGGTGTTCTCACAGCCGAACTGGCCGAACACGTCGATGTAGGGCGACCAATCCTCGGGGGCCTGGTAGAAGCGGGCGACGACCTCGATCCAGCTCATTTCTTCTTCCCAAAGAGGCCGCCCAGGAGTCCTCGGTTCTCTCCGCTCGGAAGCTCCTCTCCGCTGACCTCGGCAAACTCCCGCAGGAGCTTCGCCTGGGTGTCGTTCAACTTGGTAGGCACCTTGACGGCGATCTGAACAATCAGGTCGCCTCGCCGTCCGCCGTGGAGCGGGGGCAAGCCGCCGTTTTTCACCGCGATCTGGGTTCCGGGTTGAGTTCCGGCGGGAATCTCCAATTCATGGGTCTCGGCCACTCCCTCGAATGTGACGGTGTGCCCCAGAGCGGCTTGGGCAAAAGTGGCTTCCAGGAGGGTGTACAGCGTCTGTCCGTCGCGTTGGAACCTGCTGTCGCGCTTGACCCGCAGATGCGCGTAGAGGTTGCCGGGCGAACCGCCCGCCATGCCATCGTGCCCTTGGCCGGGAACCTGGAGCGTGTTGCCATGCTCTACCCCGGCGGGAATCGTGATGAGGACTCGGGCCTCTTCGGGGTTAACGCCTTGGCCTCCGCACTGGCTGCACGGGTCCTTGACCACCCAGCCCTGCCCTCGGCAAGCGCCGCAGGGGGCGGAGGTCTGCATCCGCCCGATGAAGGTGTCGCGAACCTGGGTGACCATGCCGGAGCCTTTGCAGGAGGGGCAAGCGGTGGGCAGGGTTCCCCCTTCGCCGCCTTTGCCGCTACAGGCGTCGCACTCGGTGAGGCGCTCGACCATGACCTCCTTCTGGACGCCGTTCAAAACGTCCTGCAGGGTGAGCTCGATCTGGATTTCGACGTCGCCGCCGTCGCGACCCATGCTCTGCTGGCGACGGGAGCCGCCGCCAGCCATCCCGCCAAAGAACATATCGAACAGGTCGGTGAAGCCGCCCGCCTGACCGCCGAAAAAGTCTTGCCCGGAATCCTCGGTCGAACCGTAGCGATCAAATCGGGCGCGTTTCTCAGGGTCGGAGAGGACGGAGTAGGCCGAGCCGATCTCCTTGAACTTCTCTTCGGCCTCGGAATCGCCCGGATTCACATCCGGGTGATACTTGCGGGCCAAGCGGCGGTAGGCCGACTTGATCTCATCCGCCGAGGAATCCCTCGGCACTCCAAGCACCTCGTAGGGATCTCGCTGGGCCATACGTTAGTCTTCGGAGTCGCCGTCTTCGCCCGCGCTCTCCTCTTCGGCGATGTCGCTGAGCGAGAGGGTGTCGCTGTCCGTCGCGGCGACTGCTTCCTCTTCCTCGTCGTCATCGCCAGCCAGGCCAGAGAGGGTCAGGTCATCGGACTCGGCTTCGGGATGCTCGTCATGGTCCTCCTCTGCGCTCACCAGAGCCGCCTCGGTCTCGTCGAGGGCGGGGAGAAGGAGTCCAAGTTCGGCGGGCATCGTCTCGTCGATGAGCAGCGCAGCCTCGGGGGCATCGATCAGAACACTGTCGGCAGAGGGCATCACAGGCTTGATCTTGCCCGCTGCGATCTCGGCGAGGGCGATGGTAAGGGGGTGGTTGGATTCAACCTGGACCAATGGGGGCGCGCCTTCGCGCAACTGCTTGGCTCGCTTGGCGGCAAGGTTGGACAAGACGAACTTGCCCTGGGGAAAATCGGTGAGGATGTCTGGAGAAGGCAGCATGGTGGGTGGGGTTTGCTTAGAACAATTTAGTATACCAGCGGTGTTTTGGGGTGTGGGACTTTGATGAGGGGATACGTGAGACGTGATGGACGTGAGGTAGGGAGCAGGTGAATTTTTAGGCGGCTTCGGTTTGTAGGCGATCCATCTCTTCATAGCAGGCCTGGACGATCGGCTTTTCCCGGTCTGCGTGTTCGTTTAGCCACTTCCTTGCGGCTTCGCAGTGTTGAATGACCGATGCCGAGTCCCCTTCCAACAGGGCGATGCCCGCTTTTGCGCGGTAGTGGCCATAACCAGGCTTGGTCTGCATACTCTCCGCCACCTCCAGCGCCGCCTTCGCCCCTTGCCCGTCTTTGCCGAAACGCGCCCTGGCGAATGCCACGTCGAGGGCCATGGCGCATTCGTACTCCACAAGGAGCTTGGTCGGCTTCGCTAGGTAGGCGTAGCCCTTTTCAAGTTCAGCCAACCCCTCTTCAACGGAGCCCGAGTAGAGGAGACTGCTGCCCAGGTTATGCGAATGGATGGCTTTCTCGAACGGCGACGTTGCTTGGTCGCGGAGGCTTCTCAGTACGTCCCTGTCCCAATCCGCACACCTTTTCCCAGAACAATGCTCCGCCATCCACCTCCAAGAGAGAGCTCGATACTCTGCTTGACTTCGGCTAAACAAGGGCAATAAGAACTGGGCCGCGTCGTTGTAAAACCCTCGGATCCGGAAAGGGATAACCGATGCCGCCGCGAAGTAGACCGCATAAAAAGCGATCAGAATCACCAGCATATTGAATCCGAGTTGAAGAAAGGACTCCCCCTTTCGATCTCCCCAGATCGCGTATTGCCAAGGCAGACAGACCGCGATGGCTGCGACAAGAAGCAGACTGGCAATCGGCCCGCCGAGAATAAAAAGCCTATGCTTCCTGAGCAAATTCTCTTGGTCGGTCGGCCCCATGTTCGCGTAGCCACCCGCCAGTTGGCTGCCTTTTTCGCATGAGAATCGCACTCGATTGCCCGTGTTCTGCCATAGGAATGGGCCCACTTTAAGCGCATAAAACTGCAAACCAACGAACTTTCCTGCAATGTAGTGGCCAAGTTCATGGACCCCGACGACCGCAATCATTACCCCAAGAATTGCCACGACGATGCCAATAGGAAGGGCGATGAACATAGCGACTACCTTCAGCGCGAGGACAGGCCCATTGGTGATGGTAATCACCGTAAAGATCATGCCCAAAGCCAAGGCAAGGACGATGAGCAGCGCTTTCTCGCCGGGAGACCTTTTGCGCCAGGGAGTAATCACGACCTAATCATGATAGCTACTTCTCGGGAATGCTTGGTCATGCTTGGCCACTCCCGTCGTAGACGACCTGCTTGCCCTGGACGGTCAGCCGGTATTTTTGCAGTCGGCTGTTTGGCTTGTCCGGCACGGTCATTTCAATTAAGCCATGTTCCAAAGCAGGGGCCAGATAGGCCTTGCGGAAGTGCTCTCGGTCGGTCAGTCCCAGCGCATCTTGGATAGACTGCCGAGCCATTTCGCCTTCGATTCGGGCCAGCATTTTCCTCACTTGCGGGGTCACTTGCGGGGCGACTTGCGGGGTTGCTTGGTGCTTTTGTTGGGCGACGATGCTATCGAGGATCGCAGACAGCGTAAACTCGATAAAGACTGCCGAGTCGTTCGCCTTCCTTGCATCTTGGATGGCCTGATAGTATTGTGGCCTCTTCTGATGCAAGACGGACTCCATGGGAATCCACGCGAAGAGGGGGTTCCATTGCACCAGCATCAGGGTTTGCCATAAGCGCCCCATGCGTCCGTTGCCGTCGGCGAGCGGGTGGATCGTTTCGATTTCAAAGTGCAGGACCGCGCTCTTCAGCACCGGATGCAGATCGGATTCCTTCGCCCAACTGAACAGGTCCTCCATCAGCCCGGGCACAAACTGCGGTCGCGCTCCGATGTGAACGGGCACGTTGCCGTCAAACACGCCCACATTGCCGCTACGAAATCTTCCGGATTCGGCCAGAAGGCCATCGGTCATCAGTTGGTGCGCTTTCAGAAAGTCGTCGATGGAATACGGATCAAGGGTCAAAATCTGGTCGTACGCGGCATAGGCATTTTTGACTTCCTTGATGTCCTCCTGGCTTCCCGCAACAACCTTCCCCTGAAGCACATCCGCGACTTCGCCGAGCGAGAGGGCGTTGCCTTCGATGGCAAGTGAGGAATGAATGGTCCGCAGACGGTTTTCGCGGTGCAATCGCAGATCGCGGTTGAAGTCCGTGCCAAACTCCAACCGCGTCACGGCTTCCACGATCTTAGCCAGATAGTCGGCAGCTTTTAGAGTGATGGTAAACGGAGGTTTGCTAGACATCGATCTGCTCCCTACCATGTCGGGCAACCCGTTCGATCTGCACTGTCATCGCCACCCTTGCGGAGGTTACCCGGAGGGTGTTCTTACTCTAACTCAATCGTCGCCGGGGGCTTGCTAGTCAAGTCGTAGAAGACTCGATTGACCCCATCGACCTCATTCACGATCCGGTTCGCGATAAGCTCCAAAACTTCAAACGGGATGTTTACCGCTCTCGCCGTCATCGCATCCTCGCTCTCCACCGCCCGCAGAACGATGGGCTGTTCGTAGGTTCGCTCATCGCCCATGACGCCGACCGACTTCACATCCAATAGGGCCGCATAGGACTGCCAAATCCCCTTGTTCAAACCCCGCGCCCGCAGTTCTGACCGGAAAATCCAGTCGGCTTCCTGCACCATCCGCACCCGCTCAGGAGTGACTTCTCCCAGAATGCGCACTCCCAGCCCGGGGCCGGGGAAGGGTTCTCGGTCTACCATTTCGTCGGGGAGGCCGAGTCTGCGCCCAACTTCGCGCACCTCGTCTTTGAACAGCCAGCGCAGGGGCTCGATGAGGTCAAGCTTCATCCAGTCAGGCAGGCCGGCG
>CAZCSP010000006.1:6163-68673 GCA_964501275.1 uncultured Fimbriimonadaceae bacterium
GGGTCTTGATTTTGGCGGCGGTTGGGGAGCCGCTCTCGATCACGTCGGGATACAGGGTGCCTTGGGCCAGGAAGTCGCAGCCGACCAGGTCATTGGCATGGTCTTCGAACACCCGCACGAACTGCTCGCCGATGGTCTTGCGTTTCTCCTCGGGATCCTTCTTCCCTTTGAGCGCCCCAAAAAAGCGGTCGTGCTCGGTGAAGGCGTGGAGGTTGGCTTGGAAGTGCCCGGCAAAGGTTTCGACCACCTGCTTCGCCTCATCCTTCCTGAGCAGGCCGTGGTCTACGAAAACGCAGACCGCACGGTCGCCAATGGCCCGGATGAGGAGAGCCGCCATGACGCTGGAATCGACCCCGCCGCTTACCGCGCAAAGAACCTTCTTATCCGGCCCCACCTTGGCGCAAATCCTCTCGACCTCTTCCTCGATGAACGCCTCGCTGGTCCAATCGGCTTTGAGCTTGGCACGTTCGAAGAGGAACCGCTTGAGGATTGTGCGCCCGTCGGCGGTGTGGGTGACCTCGGGGTGGAATTGGACTCCGTAGCGGTTGGCGGCCAAGTTCTGGATAGCGGCGATGGGGCAGGAGTCGGTGCTGGCGGTGATCACGAATCCGGGGGGGACCTCTAATACCTGGTCGCCGTGGCTCATCCAGACATTAGAAGACTCCAGGTGATGGAGAAGGGCGCCGCCCTCGTCCTCCCAATTGGCTTTCTCGTCGTCCTCGGTATCTCCGAACCTGACCAGAGGAACAGCGGTGATCTCGCGAAAGCCGTACTCCTTGTGCGTAGCGGTTTCCACCCGGCCTCCCAACTGCTTGGCCATGAGTTGCATCCCGTAGCAGATGCCGAGGGTCGGGATGTCGTCGAGGACGTTGAAGTCGAGGTACGGTGCGCCTTCTTCCAAAGTGGATCGAGGCCCGCCGCTGAGGATCACGGCCACGGGCTTGACTTCGCGAATCTTCTCCTCGGCGTGGGTCCAGGGGACCATCTCGGAGTAAACGCCCAGTTCACGGACCCGCCGGACAATGAGCTGGGAGTACTGTCCCCCGAAGTCGACGACGATAACGGTCTGATGCGCCATAAGAGGCACTCTATTGTGACACAGACTGCCCGACCGGAGATTGTCAATGGATACTAAGACTAAAGAACTTGGCCAATACGAGCAAGTTCGGCATACCTTCGGAGAGCATTCGATATGTCGCTCCGTCCCTTCAGAAACCGACCCACAATTCGACCCACCTCAAGTGGACAGTACATCTGCCAATGGCCCAGCCCATGCAACACGCTTTCTAGGCAAGCCTCGGATTTGAGATCGAGCGTGTGCTCGAACGTTTGCAGAACCGCGCTATTGATGGCGTTGATATCTGGGAGTTCCATCCCCCCATAGAGCGGGATGATGTCCCACCACATGTAGCAGATGAAGTTCGGCTCCATGCCCCCACCATGACTGCCGTGGGCGATGTCATTTCCGTATACCTTTGAGAACAGATCTCGATACACATCGCCGATTGCCGAGATGCAAGTTGTCCGATCTGCTATCGGTAATTCCTCGTTGGTAAGGACATACATATAGCTCGAGCAAGAGTTACTCACAAGGTAGTTGAAGCCTTGATCGATTTGAGCTCGGCTGTAGTGATCAGCAAGGATGCCTGAATTGCGGAACAGTCGGGTCAAGTACGAGAGAGTCCGAACGGAGTCGGCGTCTTCGTCCCAGAACTCATAGTGCGAGTCGTCTCGCCACCACCATTGAGGGTCGAGGATCGGATGATCGAAGACGTGTTCGACCCAGCGTTCGTAGCTTATATCTGCGGGTAGTGGTTCAAGATTCACATCAGCTCTCGTCAGCCATGTTACACGTAAACTTTTCGCACCACTGCCGTTGTTCGGCGGTGTCGGGCACGGTCAAGCCTCGTGCTTGGCTGATCGCCTCAAAGGCTTCGTTCAAGTGGACTCCCAAGCTTGCCAGCACACAAGCGGTCATCATCCCCGTCCTGCCAACCCCCAATCGACAGTGGATGACGACTGACTTCCCGAGTTTCAGCCGTTCATGGATCAGCGCGATGAGGCGAGCGGCGGATTGAGCGGAGTCGGGAACGCCTCGGTCGGCGATGGGGAACGACACGAATTCAATTCCCAACGTCGCGCACCGCGATACCTCATCCTCCAAGCTCAACTCCAGTTCCTCGGACAGGGTAAGCAAGGACACGACAACCTGAACACCTTGGGCCTGCCAACGCTCCAGATCACCGGCGACAGGCTTCGGCATCACCGCCAACCGCCCGGCTGGACATTCAGGAACCCAGTTCAAATTTGCTGGCATGACCGCTCCCATTTTCCCATAAAAATGGTAAAATGGGAATATGAAAACCACGATGGAGTTGCCCGACGACCTTATGCGAGAGATCAAGTTGAGGGCGGTGGCGGAGGGGAGGAAACTGAAGGAGAAGATGGAAGCTCTCTTGCGGAGTGCCCTTGCCAACGAGGAGCCTCCGTTGGAGAAGGCCCGCATCGAGAAGGACGAATACGGCTTCCCAGTAATTGTGAATGCCAAGGCGCCAAAGGTGCATACCCTGACTCCAGAGCGGATTTCGGAGATTCTGTTGGAGCAGGAGGATGAGCGCTATCGCAACTCTGCTTGATGTCAATATCTGGCTGGCTAGGGCAGTGCCGAAGCATCCCCATCATCAGCCGACGATGGATTGGTTCAAAACTCAAACCGACTCTGGATCGGCATTGTTTAATCGGGCAACCCAGAACTCCTTCCTGAGGCTCATGTCTACACGCTCCATTTTGCGGGAGTACTCCGTCGAGCCACGTTCCAATGCCGATGCCTGGATGCACTATGAGGACATCCTCAACGACCCCATCATCGGCTTTGCCGAAGAGCCACCGGGAGTTGAGGCTGTTTGGAAGAGCTTGACTACCCACGCAACTCCCTCCCCGAAGGTATGGATGGACGCGTATCTCGCGGCTTTTGCCATTGCGGGCCAGTATGCGTTCCTGACGACGGACGGGGGCTTTAGACAGTTTAAGGGCCTCAATCTCATTCTTATCTCCTAACCCGAAGACAGGTACCCTTTGCCCTATGTCCGCCGACCCGCGTCCGCTTGCTGATGGCACTTTGCTGGCGGATCGGTTTGAAGTCGAGGGTGTCTTGGGGCGGGGGGCTTTTGGGATTGTTTATTTGGCCCGCGACCTTCTGCGCAACGACCATGTGGTGGTCAAGGAGTTGGCTCCCTCCGGAGTCAAGCGTTTGGAAGGCAACTTGTTGGACCTTCCCGCCGATACCGCCCACCGCAATCGCCAGAACTTTCTGAACGAGGCCAAGACCCTCAGCCGACTCCATGTTCGCGGCGTTCTCCCGGTTCGGCTCGGCTTCTCGGAGAACGGGACGGCTTACTTCGCCACCGACTACCTCCCCAACGCCGAGACCTTGGAGAAGCTTCTCCAAAAGGAAGGGCGGGTGGAGATCGATGGGGCGTTGGACATCCTCTACCAATGCCTGGAAATCCTGGAGGCCATCCATAAGCGGGGCGTATTGCATCGCGACCTGAAGCCCAGCAACATCCTCCTCAACGCCAACGGCGAGGTCACCCTGATCGACTTTGGCGCGGCTCGGGAGTGGCAGGCCGACCTCTCGACCACCCACACCGTCCTCTTCACCCCCAGCTATGCGCCTCTGGAGCAGATGGCGGAGCGCGCGCGGCGGGGTCCAGCCAGTGACCTCTTTGCCCTCTGCGCCACTTTCTATGAGATGGCGACGGGACGCAAGCCAGAGACCGCTACCGACCGGGCGTCCGGCGTTCCGCTTACTCCGCTGGCTACTCTCCGACCCGAGATCGATTCGGCAGTCGCCAAGGCCATCGAGTCCGGTCTGGCGCTCAAGTACACCGACCGCCCCCAAACCATCGAGGCCTTTCGCGAGCTTCTTGCCCAGGAGTCGGAAGTTCAGGGGCCGTTAGGTTTGTTTGAGATGGACGCCCGGATGGTGCGCCTGCAGAAGTTCAGCTTCGAACGGCGCGAGTGTCCGGCCTGCAAAGGGCTCTTGGAGGAGCCACGGCCCCTGCGCAAAGGCGTCTGTCCGGTGTGCCATGAGGGGACCATCAAGCAACGGGAGATGCACCGCCATCAATGCCCTATCTGCCGGGTGTCGATCATGCGGCGCTTCACCAATTTGGACCCCGTGCGCACCTGCCCCAAGTGCAACGTCGGGTGGCTCCAGATCAAGAAGAAGGGGCTGCTCAGCAAGGAGATTCAGGCGAAGTGCCCGGAGTGTACGGCGACTTTCGATGGCGAGGAGTTGGGGATTGAGACGTTGCGGCGCATTGGGAGGGCGGAGCATGTCTGGCGGTGCGACTCCTGCAACTCCCAGCTCGATGAGCAGTCGGATGGGCGGCTGGAGCTGAAGGCCGAATCCCGCCCCAGTCCCTACAAGCGGCTCTATCCCGAGGAGTGGGACTGCGTGGCGGCGGGCTTGGAGCCGGGATCAGGGAATGCGGAGTGCATGCTGTGCGGCGCGGACTACTATATCGATGGCGAAGGCGTGACCCTCTTGGCCTGCAAGGACGACCCGTTCGGGTATGCCAAGTCGAACCTGGGGCGACTTCTGGACTTCGAGGACAACCGATGGATGGCGGTGGGCAAGTTCAGCCCCCACCCTGGCCTGGTCTGTCAGCAGTGCCACACGGAGTTCGACAAGGACGGAGAGTATCTGCGTTTGGTCAGATCTCCCAACCGTCGGCTCCTCCAGCATCAAGACGAGCCCAACAAGCTGTTGAACTGGCATCGAATCGCCCAAGACCTGCCTTTGGTGGAGGAGGAGGGCGAGTTTGCGGATACCTTGCTGGGGAAGATCGTGGCGGCGTACCGGGATGGGGAGCTAGGGTTTGACGATGAGAACCACGTCCTTTGGAAGGGCCCCGCTGTGAACCTGGATTCAGGCTCCTCGGGCACTCTGACGGTTACCAAGTCGGATTTCCAGTTTGGCGGCGTGTTTCGCAAGTCGAAGCTCCCGTTCGACACCATCCGCTCCTGTCGGGTGGAAGGCGGTAACGTTTGCTTCCTAGTGAGAGGCGAGGCGGAGCCGTTTGAGTTTCAGGTAGAGCCGATGGATTTGACGGTTGGCCTGCAATCCGGGAAGTATACAGTGGAGTTGGGTCTGGAGGATTTGGCGGACCGGGTGAATCAAGAGCGTTCCTAGGTGGCCGCACCACGAAGTCGCCTTCGTTTCCTGAGAAAGGCCAACGCCCCTCCTATTCCAAACAAAACCGTCCCTGGCTCGGGCACCGGGTTCAAGTTGACTCCGCCCGAGCCACCGATCACCATATCCTGTCCCCAGTCTTGGCCATAGCCGCCGATTACTATCTTTGATGGGCCGAAATCGCCAATAGGGACGCCCAATCTTTCCAACTGCGAGTAGTTGATTAGAAACTGGGACGTGATCGCGTTTTGAGATTGCCCTTCCCCTGGTGGCGTTCCTAGCAGCGAATAGGCTTTGATTGCACTGGTGAAGTCGATCATGTTGGGAGTCGTCCCCCAGAGGTTCATATTCCCAGACAGATCCGTATAGCGATGAGGCAAGGCTTTGTAGAGGGTATGCGGGTGCTGATAGCCCCATAGGGCGCCATAGGTCGAGCTTGCGGCTGAACCAGAAATGCCGTCATTGCCGCCAACCGTACTGGCGGGCTTCCAATTCCCAGTTCCAGCAAAGTCGACCTTATAGTAGATTCCGCTCAGGAAACCCAGACCGGTGGACTCAGCTCCAATCCCCACGATGCGGTCGCCCACTTGCCAACTCGCTCCGTCCGCCAACAGTCCCGACGTATTTCCCACAAGGTAAGAGGCGGCAAAATCGCTGTTGCTAAGGACGAAAGACTTTGTATAGGCATTGAAGTGGTTTCCAGAGGTCGTTCCCGCCGCCCACTTACCTAGATCAAGCGATGTACCATGTGAAATCCACCCGTCGGTCGCGAAATTCCCTGTAATCGAGATGGACAGTCCTTTCGAAACGCAAAGCACAAAAGCTAGACAACAGAGCCTCCTAACCATATAGCCATTATACAACAGTATTCTGGAAGTTAACTGACAGTATTCCGATGCCTTAACGGCACTGCAGGCAAAGCCAAGGTGTCGCCGGAAACAGACGTGACCTTGATGAGCCGATCGAGGATCACCTTGATCGAACCGGCCAGCGGGAACGCCATGATCATGCCCGGAAGGCCGAACAGGGCGGCGCCGGAGAGAATCACGAAGATATTGATGACCCCGCTCAGCCCCACCGATGACCCGACCACCTGAGGGTAGACCGCTTGGTCGAAGATCATGCCGATCACGGCATAGGCACCGACAACAACCAGCGCGTAGGCCCAAGGCGAACCCATCGAGAACAGGAAGTTGCCGGACACACCGCCAAGCCCCAAGATCAGGAGCACGATGCTGTAGCTGATGAAGCCCCCGATATAGGGAATCAGGTAGAAACCGGCAAACAGGAACGCCAAGAGGAAGGCGTAGGGCACATTGAAGAACCAGAAGATGAGGGCGGCAAGGGCGGCGTAGAGCAGGTAAACGGTGGCCACGCCTCGCAAGTAGCGCAGGAAGACCTGGCCGATATCGCTCATCATCGCGATGGTGCTGGCCCGGATCGATGGAGGGATCCACCTAGGGCCACGCCTTCTCAAGTCCTCCATCTCCAAGAGCATCATGAAGACGATCAGCGGCACCAGGAGCAATGTGAAGAGTCCCGACGCCAAGCCCGTGAGGATGCCGAAAAATGAGCCGAACGCCTTGTTTACATAGGCGGTGATTTGGTCTCGATTCTTGTCGATGTACTGTTCGGTGATGGCTCGCCGGGTGCTGGGGAGGCCCATCCGCTCCAGATAGGGCTTGGCTTGAGTCAGGATGACGTCGATCTGATCCTGTTGGTTGAGCTGTTGGGCTTGGTTAACCGGGTTCCAGCGGAGGAAATAGTTGTCGGCCTGGCTCCCCGCGGTGAGACTACGCGTGAAGTCGTTTAAAGAGTTCGACGCTGTGGCAACTTGTCGGGCGATGGTGGGACCGGCAAAAACGCCGATCATGGTCAGGGTTAGAAAGAACACCGCAAAGACCATCGAGACAGCAACGACTCGTGAGTAGCCGCGCAGACGCAGCCTCCTTACACTTGGCTCAAGCAAGGCCGCGATGATGAACGAGACGATGAAGGGCAACAAAATGCCCCTAACCAGGTAGAGGAAGACGACGGCGACCACCACAAGGGTGACCCACAACGTTATTCTCCAACCCATCTTAGGGGCGGTTATACCTTAGACGCCCAGTTCTTCGACGGCGGCTTTGGACGATCTCTTGGCGCGCTGCTCGGCAACCCATTCTTCGGTCTTGCCCTTGAGCTCGTTAAACTTGTTGGCGAGGTCCTCTCGGGTCTCGGTCCCGGCCTTCGGTGCGAACAGCAGTCCGGCGGCGGCGCCGATGATGGCCCCCAAGCCTACTCCGGCGAGCATGTACAGAACGACATTGGCTTCTTCTTTCTCGTTGCTCATTTCATTCCTCCTTGTTTTCAAGCTCCATTATGCGCCTCTTTTTGACAATTCTGCCAGAGACTCGTGCATGTAGGACCCTTATTCCCGACGAAGCAGCTCCCGACACTGTTCATCTACCGGGGATTTGGGAGGATATGCTTTACCTGGCAGGTTCCACGATGTGGAGTAGTTCCGAGTCGATTCGGTCCAGCAAGGGACCCGACACAGCCGTCGATACCTTTCTCACAAAGAGCTGGTCGACGGTCGCCAGTGTATCAAAGTCATCAAGTGCGAACACCTTGCTGAGAGATGGGTCGATCAGGTGGAGATTGGCGGTGCGATAGGTTCCTCGCCCCTCGTAGGGCCGCTTCCCCCCACTGGCTTGGCTAAACGGCGAGTTGGCGACGACCGTGTGGAAATAGAGTTCGTCCGGTGCCCATGATGAGCGAAGAATGTTAGCAGCATGGATGGTCGTCTCAGAGTCGTCAACGCAAAACTTGGCGCAATCAGGGGTCAAGGCCCACCACTGGCTGCCGAACCCATACGTAAAGTCATTCCTTAGGGGCTTGGGGAAGAGGTGGCTACCGAGGATTGAGCCCTTCCTCAGCAGGGCGTTTCGCTTGCCAATCAGCCCCCCAGCCGATGGGAATCGGTCCAGAAAGAACCGGCCTTTGACCGACTTGAGATAGTGTTCAGGGCTATCTCGCACATCGATCCATTGAATGTGTTGACGGCCCGAAGTGGAAGCCAAGAACTCGCGGATGGTATGGACCGGTTTAATCGGATAACATGCGCCCGACAACAGGACGAAGTGGGACGAGTCCTCATGAAACCCTTGGCTGCATGCGGTACGAATAAGCTGCTGGCTGGCCTCGACCATCGACCAGCCACCCCAACGAATATCCATACGTTGGGGGGTGAAAGCCACTTCCAACCCCTTTAACGCCGTTTCAAAATCCGCCAACCTGGCCTTTCGATCAACATGGACGACGTAGTGGGCCTGAGGCCCGAGACGTCGAACGAGGCGAGCCAGATGCGCGGGGTCGGTGTGCGCCAGGATGAGATAGGTTTGCGTACTCATGAGGTCATGCGGGCCACCCAGTTACCGGGGTCGCCATTCCATGGCGGCTCCTCCCGCAACAAATCACGGGCTCGGACTTGGGCTGGCTATCCAGTCAGGTCCTCTTGCGGCGTCTGGTCAGCCATGCAAGGCCTGCCCCGAGAGCCAGCAGGCTGCCTGGCTCAGGAACAGCGGTAATCTGAGCCGCAAAGTTTGCGAAAGGATCTCCGCCCCAATTGTACGGAGTCCACTCAGAACCCATATCGGAGAGCCAAAAGAAGTCGTCGCTGAACCCCACGGTCGCCGGGTTGAAGTACGACGGCCCCAGTTCACCTACCGATCCCTGTCGATTGTAGGCTTGAATCGTCCACACGAAGTGGTGGGGAACTTCGACGCCGGGGATGTCGAATGTGTACTCATTGAAGCCTTCAACCGTAGGCAGCCCGACGATGAGGTCGCTCTCGTAAAAGGCATCGCCGGGGGTCTGGTCGATTTCGTCTACTTCCCGAAATCTGATTCTCGCGTCGAACGTGCCGGGGATGGTTCCGCGGTAGGTGAAGATCAACTTCAATCGAGTGACGACGCGGTCAGTTCCAGCCAACCAGATATCGTCGCCCGCCTCGGCGCTATCGTCCCGCCAATCGGGTAAGAGGGGCATATTGTTGTTGAGCGAGTAGGTGGTGTTATCGTAGATGATGGTCTGGGCGGCGGCCATCGCGACCGCAAACGACCACGCCATCAGCAGGAAGGGTCCTTTCAACATTCTCATCTTATGCTTTGCAAGATACGGGCCGATCCACCTTCGGTGGATCGGCCCTGGGTCGTTTTAGTTCACTTGTATTCCGATCTGATCGAAGTGCATGGTCCAGCGACTGCCGATCGCTCCGGCGTTGGAGGAATGGAGCACTCTGAACCGCATCTCCCTGGTCGAGGAGTTCACGAATCGAGAAGCGTTGGTCGAGACCGTCACGACCATCAATGAATCGTTCACGGTGGTCGCCCTCGTATCGACAAGCTCCCAGTTCGAGGTGGTCCAATTCCACAGTTCAGCCGTCTGCACTCCGCCAGAGGTGCTGCTGACCGAATTCTTGGATTCAACTCCAAATGTCAGATTGGATACGGTGGAGATCGGAGCAGTCAGCGATCCGATAATCCCGGAACCTTGCCGAGTGCCCGCGCTCAAGGGTCCCAACTCCAGCCGATTATCGTCCGAGTGCGCAAGGCTCTGAAGATTGCCGCCAAGCAGAGCGCCGTTTGAGATGGTGTAGGTGGCGGCAGGCTGCAAATTCAACGGGGCTCGAGTCGCCGCCGTCAACTCGGGGTTGCTGCCCGACTTGAACAGCCCCATCTTGATGAGACCGGGAGCGGGGGGAACGTTTGCGTCGAATCGGAAGTTGAAGACCGAGCTGTACTTGAGCGGATTGGCAGTGGAACTTCCTTGGACGCCCGTTGCCCATTGGACTTTCCCATCGACGAACGTGCCCACCCACTCGTTGGTGGCGTCCTTGTCGATGTCACGGAAGCCAATATTCTGGACGACGGCGGTCTCGGGTACGGGGACGGTGAACTCGCGAACCTGGCGATCCAGGTCGTGGTTATAGACTGCGTACTCGTAGTTGTACATCCCACCGCCGAGTTCGGTAACTTTGACGGCAACGATTACATCGCCTTCCGTTCGAGGGGTCGCGGTGCTTCTCATATCGCCCCATCGGTTGATGGCGGGGCCCAACGCATGGGGGGTGCCCGAGTTCTGGATGCTCCAGGCAGCGCCGGACCAGGTCATGGAAGCCTGTCTCGAGGCGATGTTGTTGTACTTGTTGGTTGTTTCGTTAGCGTTGATGTAATAGGCTTCGTAGAAGTACTGGGCTCCCGCGTTGCCCATATCCGCATCATGGACTTCCAAACGGTGCGCGACTGCATCCAGTCCAGAACCGTTGTTGCGACGAATACAGTCGTTTTGGTAGTTGGAGAAGTAGGAGTTTTGGCAGGTCCACACGCCAGTGAACGGATTCACTTCATCCCGTCCGCCAAGGTAGAGGCGATCTCCGTTATTGCCCGGACCATAGGTATCGGAGCAACCTGGGCCCAGTTGGGCGCCGGGGTTGCTGCCGCCCGGATGCTGGCAGGTCCCGCAGCCGGGGGAATTGGTCGCATAGAAGCCATGCTTCAACCAAGACCAGCCCACTTGCTCAAACTTGCCATCCTTGATGCGGTAGAGGTTCATCGCAATCACTGGATGGTTCACCTGCATCGGCGCGGCCCAAGGAATATTTTGGGTTCCCACATTGCAGGAGGTGGTAGACATGGTGAGACCATTTCGACCGTTGGGATAGGTCCCTACTCGTCCGAGTACGCCGAGCGAGCCCATATCGGAAATCGCGACGTCGATCGGCCCTGCCGCCGCTGCTGGTGCGGGAGGGGCCACGGGGATGCTGCTGCCGTCCACCGTTTCGACTTCTAATGCGACGGTCATCGTTCCGATCAGGGTGCCGGCCAATTCGGTCTTGCCGAGTCGCTGGGCGCACTCCAGGCTGACCATCACATCCATATCGGAAACGTACAACTTCAGGTCCTGCACATCGAACAAAGTACGAGGATTGGCGAGATCGAAAAGCACAAACTCGTTGTCGCCCTCTCCGGCTCGTACCTGTAGGCCATCGTTTACATTTTGGCTCGAAGCGACTTTGAACCCGTCGAGATCAAGCTTTGCGCTCTTCTGCGAGATATCCAAGCCTCCCTCAAACCGAACCTGTCCGCCCGTTACTCGGTTCAGTCGTCCTTCGGTAAGTGTAAACTTCATATCGGACTGCTTTGCTTTGAAGCTGACCGACTCCTCAACGACCGCCAAATCTACCGCAACGGTCCGGCTTGTGGCGATCTTGAGGCCGTTGGCCTCCAAGATCGACGGGAAAAGGCTTACCGTTGCCTTCCCGCCCACGACCTTCAGTTGATGATCCCTATCCAGTTGGGCTATACCGCCCCATACGCCAAGTACAGCCAAGGCTGGCAATGACGCCCAAAGTAGCTTTGTCAAATCTGCACCCTCCATTCCTGAAAAGATTTACTGTATAGACTTTAGCAGAGGTTTGCCCAAGAAAGGCAAAGGAAGTGTACAAACCTCTATTGATTTTCGGGCTACTCGCAGGTTTGCGGGGGCTGGCAGAACGTCAGGTGAAGGTGATGAGGTACCAGCCGCCGCCGAGCTTCTTGCACCTTACCGGTTGGGCCGTGATGAGAGGGCGGTATGGGTTCCAGCCCTCGGCCCGGTCGTCGATCCTTGAGTCCGGGCCGATGTATTGCTCGATGCTCTTATCCGGGTTGAAGACCAGATTGGAGCCGTTGTCGATACCGTGCAGTTCAAGCTGAAAAGAAACCGCCCGGACACCTTCTTCGCCAAAGCCACGCGGCAAGCCTTCGCCTACTTTGGGGTCTGCTTTGATGGCCTCCAGCACGTCTTGGTCGGGAAACCGGGTTTGGAGAGCCTCGACCTGAGACATCACGTGTTTGGCCGTATTAGCAAGACGGGCCTCCCGCCAGCGTTCGGCAAGGCGGAAGCTCAGGAACCCGCAAGCAAGGATCCCTACCGTTACGATGACAGATAGTCGGAAGTGTCGCCGGATCGCTGTCAATGCCGCGCCCAAACTGCCGAGCAGGAACAAAATTCCGGCCACACTGCCAGGCCAAACCCAACCTCCTCCCATCGCGACTCCGGCCAGGATCGCGGCGCACCCAAACAAAGCGCCGCCAACCGCCACCTGAATGCTCTCTGAAAGCCTGGACCTGGATTTCATCTTGGCTACTTTCATTATAGGGGCATGAAGGCCAGGGCTACTTCACCTCCTTCACCTCCAAACCCCAAATTCCAAATTCCAAATTGACAAGACCTGGAAGGTCTTGGGACGCATAGACAGCATGTCTATGCTACTAGTCATTGTAGGCGGGGGATGCATTGTGCCGCCGTCGCAGGCCGCGAACTCTGTACCCCCTGAATGGCTCGTGCCAGGGTTCAAGCAGAGAGCTTGTTATCAGATACAAGCAAGCCAAGACCTGGAAGGTCTTGGGACGCATAGACAGGATGTCTATGCTACGCCATGCTACAATTTTCCCGGAATGCAGGAGCGGCCGAGTTGGGATGCTTATTTCATGCAGATCGCGCATCTCGTGAAGACCAGGGCGACTTGTCCCCGGCGGTCCGTCGGGGCGCTGATCGTTCGGGACAAGCACATCCTTTGCACAGGCTACAACGGGGCTCCCAAAGGCCTTTCCCACTGCCCGGAGCTTGGCCCGACCCACGAGTGGCCCGTCGGCTGCCTCCGCGCCGGACACTGCATCCGCGCCCTCCACGCCGAACAGAACGCCCTGCTCCAAGCCGCGATGATCGGGATTCCCTGCGAGGGCGCTTCGATCTATGTCACCTGCCAACCCTGCAACAACTGCGCGAAGATGATCATCAACGCCGGGATCAAGCGTTGCATCTATGAAGGCGACTACCCCGACGATTTCAGCCTGGAGCTGTTCCGAGAGTCAAAAATGGAAGTCCTTCGCTATCGCGAGGGCGTCTTAGAGATGGTGGAACTGTAAACGCGATGGACGCTTGGCTGACCCTTGCCCAGCAGACCCCCAAGTTTTGGGGCGGGTTCCGGTACCCGCTTCTGACCGGATTCATCGCTCTCGTCATTACCATGGGCCTGACGCCGTTGGTGAGGATGCTGGCCTTCAAGTATGGAGCAGTCGACGACCCCAAGCGCGACGACCGCCGTATCCACAAGGAGCCCCTCCCCCGCTGGGGCGGGATCGCGATTTATGCGGGCATCGCCATCGCTATCCTCGCCGTCCTCCCGTTTGCCTATCCGAACACGACCCCGTTTCCGCTCTACCTGATCGGCGCTCTCTTGATCGGAGGCGGGCTGGTGGTGGCGGGGGTGTTGGACGACCTGTACCAATACTCCGCCAAGATTCAGCTCCTGATCCTGCTTGCCGCTGGGGTTGCCATCCAGTTCTTTGCGGACAACTTGGGGCAGGTTCACATCAAGACCATCGGCATCCCCTTCACCGATGGCTACATTTCCCTGGCCTGGGCCGCCATTCCGCTGACCGCGATCTACATCTTTGTCATCACCAAGACGATGGACACCATCGATGGGGTAGATGGGCTCGCCTCGGGCATCGCTGCGATCTCGGCGGGGACTCTGATGACCATCGCCGTCTATGAAGGCCAACCTCGGGTGGCGATTATCGCCGCGGCGGTAGCGGGCGCCTGCATCGGCTTTTTGAGGCACAATTACAACCCCGCCAAGATCATCATGGGGACGGGCGGCGCCTACATCCTGGGCTTTATGCTCGCCTGTCTGAGCATCGTGGGAGCCGTAAAGACTGCCGCCGCTCTCACTCTCATCATTCCGATCTTCGTCTTCGGCGTCCCCATCATGGATGCCATTCAGGTGGTGATTCGGCGCAAACTTAGCGGCGTCCCCATCACTCAGGCGGACAAGCGGCACCTTCATCATCAACTCTTGAAGAAGGGCCTGACCCAGCGACAGACGGTGTGGGTACTGTATTTGGCGGCGGCCGCGCTCTGTGGCACGCTAATTTTTATCATCCTCCAGAAGAATGGCTAAGCCGCGAATCGTCTGTGTTGTCGGGACCCGCCCCGAGGCCATCAAGGTTGCCCCCGTGGTGCAGGAACTACGGCGATTCCCAGAGGTCGAGACGATCCTGGTTTCAACTGGCCAGCACCGCGAAATGCTCGCCACCGCCCTTGCGGCCTTCGACCTCACGCCCGATGAAGATCTGGCGATCATGCAGCATGGTCAGACGCTTGCCCAAGTCACCGCCCGCGCCATCGAGGGCTTGGACAGCATCCTCGCCAAGTACGAACCCCAAATAGTGCTTGCCCAGGGCGACACCACGACCACCTTCGTCGCCGCCCTCAACAGTTTCTACCGTCAGATTCCTTTTGGGCACATCGAGGCTGGGCTAAGAACCGACACTATCGGCAACCCTTTTCCTGAGGAGTTCAACCGTCGCGCCGCCAGCCTTGTTACCAGGTTCCACTTCCCTCCCACCCAATGGTCGGCTGATAACTTGAGCAAGGAAGGTCATGAAAACTTGTACATTACAGGCAACACGGGCATCGACGCGGTGATCCAGATCGGATCTAAACCGACGACCCATTGGTTCCCCGAGTGGGAAGGCCGAGTCGTCCTGCTGACCACCCACCGCCGCGAAAACTGGGGCGAGCCCCAGCGTCAGATCGCCCGGGCGGCACTCCGGCTTCTGAACGACTTTGAGGACGTTCTGCTGGTCGTTCCGATGCACAAGAATCCTGCGGTCCGCGAGACCTTGACGGGCATCCTAGGGAACCATGACCGGGTTCGCCTGATCGAACCTCCCGATTACGACGAATTCGTCCCCCTCATGAAGCGCAGCTATCTCATCCTCAGCGACTCCGGCGGAGTGCAGGAGGAGGCCCCCGCGTTTGGCATTCCGGTCTTGGTCTTGCGCGATACCACCGAGCGGCCCGAGGGCTGTGATGCGGGAACCGCAAAACTCGTCGGCACAAACGAAGAAAGAATCTATATGGAAGCCCACCAACTGCTAAGCGACCCCGCCGCCCACGACAAGATGGCCCAAGCCGTGAGCCCCTATGGCGACGGCCAGGCCAGCGCGAGGATTCGCTATGTGGTCCTGAAAGAACTCGGCATCGACTCCCCCGAGGTGGCAATGTGGGCCTAATCCAAGCCGTGATCTACGGCATCGTCCAGGGCCTTACCGAATTCCTTCCCATCAGCAGCACCGCCCACATCCGCATCGTTCCGGCGCTTGCTGGTTGGCCCGACCCCGGAGCCGGGTTCACCGCCGTCATCCAACTCGGCACCGTCCTCGCCGTCCTCATCTACTTCGCCCGGGACTTGGGCAAAGCCTTGGTTGGGTGGGGCAAGACTCTGATGGGGAAGAACAAGGATGCTCCCGAAGCGCGGATGGGCTGGGCGATTTTCCTCGGCACCATCCCCATCGTGGTCATGGGCTTGCTCGGCCAAAAGTGGATCAAGGGCGAATTGCGGTCGCTGTGGGTGATCGCCGCCACCCTCATCATCATGGGCATTTTGATGGCGATTGCCGAAAAGGTCGCCTCCAAGCAACGCCTTTTAGCCTCTGTCCAGGCGAAGGACGGCTTGGTCGTGGGCTTGTGGCAAGCGTTAGCCCTAATCCCCGGTATGAGCCGTAGCGGGTCTACCATCACGGGCGCGCTTTTTGCCGGATTCGACCGCGCGACCGCCGCCCGATTCTCATTCCTCCTAAGCGTTCCCAGCATCTTGGCGGCAGGCCTCAAGGAGCTTTGGGATGAGCGGCACAACCTGCTCTCTGGCGACCAACTGACAACCACCATCGTCGCCACCGTCGTGTCATTCGTGGTGGGCTACGCCAGCATCGCCTTTCTGATGAAGTTCATCCAGAAGCATGGCATCATGCCCTTCGTGGCCTATCGCATCCTCCTGGGCGTTGTCCTCATTGTTCTCCTGATGAATGGCACGCTGGAGCCGATGACCGGTATCGTCAAGTAGCCGATGTTCTGGAAGAAGCCAACCCTCGGACTCCCCCCGGAGTGGATGATCGTCGGCCTGGGTAATCCGGGCGGCGAGTATAAGGGCACCCGCCATAATGTCGGGTTTGAGGTGGTGGACCGCCTGGCCGAGGCGCATCGGATCAAGATTGGTAAAGCCAAGCACCGCGCCCTGACCGCGCTGGGCAAGGTCAACGAGACCCAGGTTCTGTTGGTGAAACCCCTCACCTACATGAACCTCAGCGGCCAAGCCGTGGCGCCCTTGGCAAGGGATCATCAGTTAAAACCCGAGAACGTTTTTGTCGTCGCCGACGATCTGGACTTGCCGGTTGGCAAGTTGAGAATCAAACTCAGCGGCAGCGCCGGAGGCCACAACGGCCACAAGTCCCTCATCCAAGCCCTCAAGTCCCAAGACTATCCCCGCCTGAAAATTGGCATCGGCAAGGTCAAAAGGGACGGCACCATCGACCACGTCCTAGGCTCCTTTGATCGGGAGGAGAGAGACGTGATCGACAACGCGATCCGAGCGTCGGTCAAAGCCTGCGAGGCCTTGAGCCACGGAGGTGTGCAGGCGGCGTTGCGGGTGGTGGAGGAGTTTAACAAGTCTTGATCGACTGAGCTATGGTTTGGGTACCTCTCTAAGGAGCAGCCCAAGCCACCCTGGGTTTGAGGATTTAAAAAACTTTGCACCGGCTCCGCAACCCTCGCTTCGCTAACTCTCGCAGCGTAAGGTTGCGGCATTCAAAGGTTCTGGTTCTGACTCCGCCTCCAAACCCCACCCTCAAGAAATAAGGTATCATCAGCAAGTTACGAATTCAGAACGCTTCTTTCTCGCTTCTTAGACCCGCCATTTGGCTTTCTCCGTTTCGAGATCACACGCCTTCTCCTATACGTACCGCGCGAGAATCCTCTCGCCTCAGTCAACAGGAGGCCAAAATGGCAACTAAAACTCTTTACGTCGGCAATCTTCCCTACTCGATCAGCGCCGCCGATCTGCAAACCTACTTCGCGGACTACAACTCAAGCAATGCCCGCTTGATCGAAGGCCGAGGATTTGGCTTTGTGGACATCGACGCCGACAAGCTCGCGACGGCGATCTCCGACAAGAACGACAAGGACTTCCAGGGTCGGGCGCTCACCGTCAACGAGGCCCAGCCCAAGGGCACCAGCCGAGGCGGAGATTCCAGCCGCGGCGGACGCTGGTAGGACCCCTTGCTTATCCGCCAAGCCTAACGGCTTGGCGGACTCTCGCCTTTCTGACCGGAGAGAACCTTGCCCCCTAAAGTAAAAACCTGGTTTGACGAAGAGGCTCTGGCCTTTCTCCAGGAGTTGCGCGAAAACAACAATCGGAAGTGGTTCCAGGCCAATTACAGCCGCTACGAGGAGTCGTTGCGCCTGCCCATGCTCAACCTGTCGGCGACGATGATCGAGCAGATGAAGAAGATCGATCCATTGATCGATATCCAACCCGAGGACGCCCTTTTCCAGATGGGTCGGGACATCCGGTTCAGCATGGACAAGTCGCCCTATAAGACCCACGTGGGCCTGCTCATCGCCCGAAAAGGCGCGGACAGCTTTGCCCATCCGGGCCTCTATGTGCAGGTCGCGGCCAGTGGCTTTGGCATCGCCAGCGGCTTTCACAGCTTGGAACACAGCCAATCGATGGCGATCCGACGGTTCCTGATGGCGAACCTGGACGAGTTCTCCGCCCAGCTCTCCAACCGGGCGTTTCAGAAGCATTTCGTGGCGATTCGGGGAGAGGCAAACAAACTCCTCCCGCCAGAGTTTCGCGACGCGGCCTCGAAACAGCCGCTTCTCTACAACAAAGAGTTCTACTACTGGGCCGAGCATGAGGCGCGGTCGGCTCTGCGAGACGATCTGCCCGACTTCATCATGAAGCACATCAAAGCCTGCACGCCGATGAACGAGTTTTTGATGCGGGCGTTTGTTTAGGCCCACGTTCAAGCAATTCCGCAATCGAAAATTCCCAAAATCGTTGGTTGACAAAACCCACTTTTCCGCCCTATATAGGTGAGGGACGCGGAAATCGAACAGGGCGATGAACGTCGTGTTTCCCCCTTTGTCCCTTGGTGTCTTAGTGGTTCAAAAATAGATCGGCGCCTGGAAGGAATTCTTTACCACCAAGGCACGAAGACACGAAGGAACGCAAGTCTGGAGGCAGAACCTTTGCGACCCTTTGCGTCTTGGCGACTTTGCGTGAAAAGCAGATCGCCAACAATAGTTCGTGGAGAAGAAGCCCCGAAGACCGCAACGCCGCAATACCGAAAACCGCTCCAGGTGTGACTTGTAGCAAAAAAAGCACGAAAATCCCGGTTCAGTTGAACCTAAGCCAGCTACGGATTTTTGAACCTGAGATCGGTCGCGTTTTTCGAATATTTGAACCTGAGAATCCGTAGCTGGCTTCGGGACCTCGGCGTCTTTTTCGCCTCACGTAAGCCTGCCACTTGCGCTATGCTATCGCTATTGGAGGTATCCATGAAAGTTACACTTACTGCTTGCGCACTCTTGATCGGCGTCGGTGCGCTGATCGGGTTCCGATCTCCGGCGACCGAGTTTCCACCGATTGTGAAGGAGAAGGAGCTTTACGCCAAGAACGACTATCGAGGCAAGAAGGCGCCTGAGTTCGTCGTGGGTGAATGGATTCATCAGGGCAACCCAAATATGAAAGGCAAGGTTGTCGTGGTCGATTTCTGGGCCACCTGGTGCGGCCCCTGCCGAGCCCTCATCCCGAAGATGAACACCTGGGCGAAGAAGTTCGAGAAGGACGTCGTCTTCGTGGGTCTGAGCGATGAGCCCAAAGACACGGTAACCAAGTTCCAAGCGGACACACCCATGAACTACCCTCAGGCTATCGACTCGGATAAAAGGATGTCGAAGGCCCTCGGAGTCCAGGGCATTCCCCATGTCATGGTGATCTCACCCGACGGCATCGTCCGCTGGCAGGGCTTCCCCGGCAGCAAGGAAGATCCGCTCACCGAGGAGAAAATCCAGCAGATCGTCGACGCCAGCAAGAGCCGCTAGCGAGTGTGGCTTGCGAATAGGACATAGAGGGCCTATAAGACTTATTCGTCCTCTATGTCCTATCAGTCTAGCGTGCCACTAAGGGGACCTCTTCCTCGACTTCTAGCTGAATCCTCAGCTCTTCCTCGTCCCCACCGGGCCACATCTCGAAGGGACCGCCGTCCATGTCCGGGTATCGGCGGGGGAACCATTCGCCGGAGACGAAGTTGCCGTCCCACTTCCCGATGTACTCATAGGGAACCCCGACGCCGCTCTGTGAAGGCTCGGTGGTCCAGGTGTAGGTTCGGGTGATGAGGACCTCCTGCTTCCGCTCGACGTAGGCGCCGACCAGTTCGAACTCGCCATCTTTATCCGTGCCCGTGCCGAAGATCCGACCCTTGTTGATGGTCAGGTGGATCGACTCTGTGATCCGCAATCCAAACTGGATCGACCACCCGGCCCAGGCTCCCGAAAGTTCGTTAAAATCTCGCATCAGCTGATCGCCGCAATCCACCCCGCCAAATTATAGTAGCTGGTTACCCGCACGATCTTGCCATCCGCGACCTCGAAAAACGCCGCCGCCGGGATGGAGTAGGTCTGGCTCTTGGCCTCGGGAAGACTGCCGTCGGTCTTGAGATAGATCCCCGAGCAAGTGAACTCCGCCGCCCCGCGATTGCCGTTCACCATCACGCATAGGTCGGTGATCTGCTCCCGATAGCACTCATCCATATGGACCTTGAACTTCCGAAACGCGTCCTTCCCTAACTCGCGTCCGCCTTCGTTAATGTCATGGACGACGTTCTCGCCAAGGGTGTCCAACAGAGCCTCCGCGTCATGGCGGTTGAAGGCGTCGAAATAGGCGTGGATCAGGGATTCGGTTTCGATCATGTCTTGGAGTCTATCTTGGGGCGGGGGGCGGCGTTGGGCGTCTGGGTTCGGGAAGGAAGTCGCATTGAATGATTCGAGATTGGGGCTGCTATCGCCTTTCGTTCTCAGCCCTACCACACCGGATAGCAGCAGATCCCAATGCCGAATGCCCAATGCCGCAATAACGTCCCGCCCAATGCCACGTGCCCAAGGCCTAATGCCCGATCCCCCTTGGGTAAAATTCAGGTCTCTTGTGGCGGAGTAGCTCAGTTGGTTAGAGCGAACGGTTCATACCCGTTAGGTCACCAGTTCAAGTCTGGTCTCCGCTACCACCTCGTTTCCCTTCCAAAACCCGCGCAAAAATGCCAGGTCTTGTAAAGAAATTGCGCGTATTCATCCATCTTGCAATGCCGAGCGCATATAGTAGATGAAGGTTCCTTGGATTCTGGTGTGTTATGAAAAAGTTAGCGTGTCTGTGTGCGGTCGTCGGTCTCTCAAGCGTGTCGTTCGGTTTTGTTAATCTCAACCTGAACAACCCCTATCAGACAACGGGCCTTCCGGGCTTGGGCTCGATCTTCCTGACCTTCTCCGGCACAGTCGATATTCTGCACCCAGCCTTTGCTATCAACGGGGCAACGCTTGAGTCCCCGGACAACGGGTCCCAAATTCTGAATACCGCCCTCGACGCCGGGTTCCAAGCCTATCTTTCGGCGGCCGCCCCTGGAGTCGACTACACCGGCGATATCTTTACCGTCGAAATTCAATCCACAAACCAAGTCGGAAACTACTGGTTCGGTGGAGGAGGCCTGAGCGCCTTCGCCGAGCTGATCGTAACCGCCTCTGCCCAGGGCCTGCCTGATGCAGTGGATAACGAGCTATACGGCGTCACCGTCGTTCCCGAGCCCGCTACCCTGGCCGCTCTCGGACTGGGCGCAGCTGCCCTGCTTCGCCGACGACGCAAAGTTTAAAAAACAGGCAGTGAGCCCGGCGTCGGCGCCTTGCCGATGCCGGGCTTTTTTGTTGGTTCAGGTTGAGTAACCTCACGCCATGAACTTGAAACTTCTCCAGGCTGGCGACCCGGTTAAGCCCTATGCCCGGGCCGTCGCCCGCGCGTTTGTCGGATATCCGGTCATGCAACATGCGTTCTGCGATTCGCCCGGGAGTCAGGAGGAGTGGATTTTCGAGATGATCAAGCGATCGGCAGAGGCTCGGCAGCGGGCGGGGATGAAGATCCCTTATGCAGAGATCGATGGCCGGGTAGCGGCAGGGGCCAATCTCTCTTTGCCGGAAACGGAACCCCGCCCCGAGAAACCGGATTGGTTTTCGGAGTTCCTGGCCACCGCGGGCCCGTCTGCCAGCCAGTTCTTCCCTCGGTTCATCGAGATGGTCGATACCATCGAACTGCCCAAACCGAGTGCCTACCTCATCATGATCGGCGTCGATCCTGCCTTCCAAGGCCAGGGAGTGGGCAGAAGGTTAATCGATTACTGCTTCGATCTCGCGAACGAGAACCCGGAGAATCAAGGCATGGGCCTGGACACCGAGGACGAGAAAAACGTCGAAATCTATCGGCGATGCGGGTTTGAGGTTGTGAAGGAGATGCGGCTCGACGATATGCCGATCTACGCGCTCTGGCGTCCCCGTTAGCTTGTCATGGGTTTCATGGACATGAAACTCCCGTCTTGCCGGATCGAGCCGGACCGACGACACTATAACATGGCAACCTCTAAGGCCAATGCAAAGAAATTTTCAAGAACGATCCTGGCCCTTTCCACCGCCGGAACCCGCTACCAATTCCTCACCAGGCCTGGGATGAACCGCTGGATTACGCCTCCGGAGAAGCCTTCGAAAAAGTCCAAGTGATGTGATATTCTTGTCGCATGGACTCTGCCCCGCCACCCGTGGTCGACTACCCGAGACCGCACCTGCAAGGAGGCGGCCCAGCCTGTCCAAGTTGTGGCAGTACACAGACCAAGGAAGTCAAATACACCTGGTGTGGAGGCTTGGTCGGGCCGAAGATGATGCACCTGCAGAAGTGCGAAAACTGCCGCATCCAGTTCAACCGCAATACCAATAAAAACGCCCTCAACGCCATCATCGCCTATAACGTGGTGGCTCTTCTCATTGGCTTTGCGATCCTCTTCGTCCTGTTTGCCGGCGGGCTGTGAGGGATGCTGGATTGCTTGAATGCTTGAATGCTTGATTGTGGAGTCCTGATTTTTTCAGGGACTATCCGCTGGCCAACAATTAAGCAATCTAGCATTCAGGCAATCCAGCAATTACCCAACGCTGTCGTGCCGCTCCAGGGTCACATTACCCGTGACCGCGCTGACATCTAGGCTGCCCTTTCCATCCCCTAGACGCCCGGTGATGCGTTGGTCGCTCTTGGCTTCCTCGTCCAAGGACACCGAACTGGTGACCTCGCCGCGCAGGGTGGAGAGCGAGACTCGGCAGTCGCTGCCATCCACGACGCTCACCAGGGAGTCCCCGCTCACCGTTCGCACGTTCAGGCTGCCAGTGACGGGAGTGTCCAGGTCCACATGCACATCGCCGCTGACCGCCTCGATGGAGATGGTCTTGCCGCAGCTTTGGACCACTTTCAGATCGCCACTGGCGGTTCGGGCGTTGATGTTGCCTTCGACTCGGGTTAGGCTGATATCCCCTGACTTGCTCTCGATGGTCAGGTTCGGAGTCTTCACATCCTCTACCTTCAGGTCGCCGCTGTAGGCGGTGACTTCGACCGTGCCGTTCAGTTGCCGCAGGTGGATATCGCCGGATCGGCTGGTGACTCTGGCTCCGCTCTTGGTGTCCAGAATCGAGATATCGCCGGCATCCGCCTTGACCTCCACAAACCGCTTCTCGGGAATTTGGATGTTGAGGTCCACCGAGAGGCCGCTCATGTCGGGCTGCTTGATGAGGACCAGTTCCTCGCTCTCCTCGATCACCAGGGTGTAGCCGTTGGCCTTATCCCGGGCATCCTCCACGCTGCTTCCCTTGATCTTAGCCACCGCCACCACATGGCCCTCCGAAAAGCCGCCGACGATCTTCACATCTCCACAGTGGTTCTCGATCCGCAAAGACTTGCCCGCGTCCAATCCCAAAGGCATCTCGATCTTCCGCGTCTCGTGGGCGTGGAGAAAGCCAAACTCAAACTTCCCCTTGGATATCTTCTCGCCCGCATCCTTCAGGGCCTCGAAGCCTTTGTTCGCCGACGTGCGGGCCTGGTCGGCGATCTCCTTCCAGTTCACCGATTGGGTGGCGTCCTTGCCGATCTTCTCAATGGTCTCGGTGATCGTTTTGAAGAAGTCTTTCTTTTCTTCTTCGGTCTTGGGGGCTTCCTCGGCGGTTGGTTCTTCGGTCGGAGCGGACGGTCCGCTGAACGCCTCGATCAACTCCGCCGCATCCTCCGCGCTCAACTTCCCCTCTTCCACCATCTTGATGATTCGCTTGACTTCTTCCTTCACTTGCTTCCTCCCTTCAGCTTCGCCTTGGCTTCTTCCGCCGTGATCTCGCCCTTCTCCAACTGCTCCAAAATCTTCGCCTTCTTCTCCGCTGACTTATCCTTCTTGGCCCCTTCCTCCTTCACTGGAGTTAGCTCCAACGCGGCAAGGAGGGATTCGAGGCGGGACTTGACAGTGGGGTAGCTGATGCCCAACTCCTTCTCCACGCTGTTGATCATGCCCCGACAACGGAGGAAGGCTTCCAAAAACTGTTCCTGCTCCTCATTAAGCTTGGCGTATCGAGGGATTTCAAACTTCCCGCGAATCGTAATCCCCGAGTCTTCGCCGGTCAGTTCGGAGATGAAAAGCTCTCCTCCTGAAACCGGGTCCACCGAGATCAACTTCCTAAGTTTTTTCTCACCCATGCGCTGGATCATATCATGTTTTATAATCCCAATGGGCCTTTGGTATTGAGTTTTTCAAGAAAGACGTTCGACGTTAGGTTTTAGGGGTTGGGGGTAGGGCGATCTGACTGATCTGTCAGATAAGACTAATGATACAGACAAACCACAATGCCCCAAAACCTAAAACCCAACACCCAACGCCGTCCCTTGCAATAACGTTATCCCGACCGGTAACATCCGCTCCATGTCATTAGCCGCGCAAGCCCTTCTCGACCGCATGATGGATGTCAACGCCCTAGATGCCGCTACCGCCGTCATGGACTGGGACCAACAGACTTATATGCCCAAGGAAGGAGCATCGGCGCGAGGGGAGCATCAAGGACGCTTGAGCCGGATGCGGCATGAACTTTTTACCGCCGACGAAACCCGCCGTCTTCTGGAGGACGCCCGCAAGGAGGCCGAGCCTGGCTCTGATGACGCCGCTATCGTCCGCGTCACCGGTCGAGCGCTCGACCTCGCCACGAAGCTTCCCGCCGCCTTCGTTGCGGAGAAAGTCAAACTGGCTTCCGACGCCCACGAACTTTGGGTCGAGGCTCGCGCGAATAACGATTTCGCCAAGTTTGCCCCGACCTTGGAGAAGATGTTCGACCTCAGCCGCCAGGAAGCCGAGTACCTTGGCTACAAGGAGCATATCTACGACGCCCTGCTGGACCAGTATGAGGAAGGCTCAACGGCGGGCGAGGTTCGCTCGATGTTCGACGCCATTCGTGGGCCGCAGGTGGAGTTGGTCAAGCAGATTCAGGACCTTCCCGAAGTCGACGATTCCTGGCTCTACGGAACCTGGGACGAAGCCAAGCAGAAGGCGTTCACCGACGAACTGGTCCAAGCAATCGGCTTCAAGTTCGACTCGGGCCGCCAAGACGTCGCCCCCCACCCGTTCTGCACCAACTTTTCCATGAACGACGTGCGTCTCACCACTCGGTACAAGAACTACCTGGGCTCCGCCATCTTCGGCTCCCTGCACGAGGCGGGACATGGGATGTATGAGCAAGGCTCCCCCGAGCATTTCGACCGTACTCCCCTCTGTGGAGGCGTCTCCCTCGGCATTCACGAGAGCCAGTCACGCACCTGGGAGAACATCGTCGGTCGCAGCCGCCCATTCTGGGAGCACTTCTACCCCAAGCTCCAGGCCACCTTTACCGACCTCAAGGACAAGTCGCTGGATACCTTTTTGAAAGCCGCCAACAAGGTGAAGCCCAGTTTTATCCGGGTCGAGGCCGACGAACTGACCTACAACCTCCACATCATGGTGCGGTTCGAATTGGAATGCGCCCTGCTGGAGGGTTCGCTGGCTATCAAAGACCTGCCCGAAGCCTGGAATGAGAAGTACCGCGAGTACCTGGGCATCGTCCCCGCCACCGACTCCGAAGGCTGCCTGCAGGATGTCCATTGGTCGGGCGGACTCATCGGCTACTTCCCTACCTACTCCATGGGCAACCTCCTCAGCTACCAGATTTGGAATGCGCTCCAGAGGGACGTGTCGAACACCGACGACCTGATGGCGAAGGGCGACTTCAAGCCGATCCTCCAATGGCTCCAGCTCAAGGTCTATTCCCAGGGCAGACGTTACACGCCAAAGGATTTGGTCCAGCGCGTCACTGAGAAGCCCATGGGCGCCGAGGACTATCTGGTCGGGTTGGGCGGGAAGTATCGGGATCTGTACGGAATCTAAAAGAGGTCTAAAAAACAGCGGGGAAGGAACGGCATTTTTGCCGTAAATTTAGATTAGGCAAGAACGTTTTTCGGCCATCGCCCCTCCTTCTAGGTGTATTCTTTGAGAGGCCAGCTTTGCCTGGTGTCTGGTGGAGGTTGTTTTTATGCGTTTAAACCGAGGTCTATTTATAGCGGCGCTGGCTCTTGTCGTCGCCAATTCCAGTTTTGCCCAAGGGCTCGTCGTTCCAGAGCTAAACAGCAACCTGGGTGCGAGATACAACCTGTATCTGAATTTCGCCGGGATCGACTATCGGTTTGTCGCCAATTCGAACGGCGTGGGCACGTGGGGAGGGACGGGTAGGTCGCCCGGCCTCGTTCCGGCCTATAACACCGACGGCAATCCAAACGCGTTTAACTCCACCGAGACGCAGGCGATCCGGGACACCTGGGCTCGATTTGCAAATGCCTATCGGGGATTCAACATCAACGTAACGACCGTAGATCCCGCGCCCGCCGGCTCGACGGGCGCCCAACGTCAAGCCTTTTATGACCAGACTCGCTACTTCGGCCACACCGTGTTCGGTGGAACCAACTCCTGGTACGGCGGGGTTGGAGGTGTCTCCTATGTCGGCACGGCTCAAAACCAAAACGTGTTTTCGGGCGGACATACCAACTGGGTTTTCCCCAATGGATCGGGAACGTCGGCCAAGGGGATGGCAGCAGCGGGTATCCATGAGGACGGCCATATTCTGGGCCTCTCCCACCAACGTGACGAGAATACCGGCGCTGAGTACAGCAATAATAACAACGCGAGCGGCTTCGGCTCTTACGCCCCCATCATGGGCACAACCTACACCTCCCAGCGTGGCACTTGGCGACAGGGTACGGCGGGAGTCAATGCGAACGACGTGGCGCGGCTACAACAGGCTACCAATATGGGACCTCTGCTCGACAGCGGACGGGGCCACTCCTTTGCCACCGCCACCCCCCTCGCGATCACATCGACTGGAGAGGTGGACATCCTGGACGAGACGACCAAGGGCTTCATCATGCCGAAGGCCTCTGCCAACTACACCGCATCTGGGCAGGACAACTACACCAAAGACTATTTCCGCTTCCGCTCTAGTGGCGGCTCGGTCATTCTGACGGTGAATGACGGCAACGACCTCCTGCAAAAGGGCGTCGCTGATCCCGGGGCGACCATGCGGAGCGTCATGAACATCTATACGAGCACCGGCAGCTATGTTGGGACGGCTCAGGAAGACCCGACGACTCTCATCCATCGATTCACCGGAACTCTGGCCCAGGGCGATTACTTCGCCGAGATCATGAGCTATGGCGCATACATCTCTGCCTATGAGCCAGGGTCTCGATACTTCAACATGGGAGGCTACTTCCTGACTGGTTCGAACCTCCAGGCTGTGCCCGAGCCCGGAACCTTGGCCGCTCTCGGAATCGGAGCCCTCGCTTTGCTCCGCCGTCGTCGAGCTAAGAAGTAAAGGCGGTTCAAAACGGGCGGGGCAAGCTGGATGTCCCGCCCGTTTTCTTGTGCGACCGAGTGGCCTGTATAATAGGGGTTGAGGTCCCACCAACCATGAGCAACCGCGTTTTAATCTTTGACACCACCCTGCGCGACGGCGAGCAGAGTCCTGGGGTACGCCTATCCGTCACGGAGAAGATCGAGATTGGACGCCAACTCGTGGACCTTGGCGTCGATATCATCGAGGCCGGGTTCCCCATCAGTTCTCCGGGAGACTTCGAGAGTGTAGAAACGTTGGCCCGCGAACTCAAGGGCGTCACGATTTGCGGCCTGACCCGAGCCCGCGAGAAGGACATCGAGGTCGCCGCCGAGGCCCTGAAACCCGCCGAGCGCCGACGCATCCATACAGGTCTGGGGGTCAGCGAGAACCACCTTCAGTTCAAGCTGAAGATGACCGCCGATCAGGCTCTGGAGACCGGAGTCAAGGCCGTCAAGCACGCCCGCCAGTTCACTGACGACATCGAGTACTTCATGGAGGACTCGGGCCGGGCGAACCCGGAGTATGTGTATCGGGTGGTGGAGGAGGTCATCAAGGCTGGGGCGACTACCATCAACGTGCCCGACACCACCGGCTACACCTATCCCAATGAGTACTACCACCTGATCAAAGGGATCATCGACAACGTGCCGAACTCGGACAAGGCGGTCTTCTCCTGCCACTGCCACAACGACCTCGGCATGGCCACCGCGAACACCCTGGCTGGGGTTATGGGCGGCGCGCGGCAAGTCGAGGTGACGGTGAACGGCATCGGCGAACGGGCGGGCAACACCGCTCTGGAAGAGGTCGTCATGGCCCTCCACATCCGCGCCGACAAGTTCGACTGCCAGACCGGCGTGGACACTCGCAAACTGCTGGCGACCTCGCGCATGGTCTCCAAGCTGACCGGCATGGTGATCCAGCGGAACAAGGCGGTCGTCGGGGCCAACGCCTATGCCCACAGTAGCGGCATCCACCAGGACGGCGTTCTCAAGGATCGCTCCACCTACGAAATCATCGACCCGACATTAGTCGGGGCAGAGCGGAGCGAGATCATTCTGACGGCGCGATCCGGTCGGCATGGGCTGAAGTACCGACTCCACGAGATGGGCTTCGACTTCAACGAAACCCGCTTCGAGCACCTCTATAACGAATTCCTGAAGATGGCCGACACCAAGCAGGAAGTCGGGGAAGAGGATTTGCGGGAGTTGATTACTCGGTAGATTGTAAGATGTGGCCTGTAGCCTGTAGAAAGACTCCCTGACGGTAAATTACGAACGCGGAGCGTGTAGCCGTGGCTCGGTGTGGATTTGCTTCACTGACTGCGACGCTACAAAATCCGCCTCCTTCCCGGAATACAGACCACAAATCCCGTCCCACAAGGCCACAATCAAGGGATGCCTCAGCCTATCTTCGTCGTGGACGCCTTTACCGACCGCCCCTTTCGCGGCAACCCCGCGGGAGTCTGCGTCTTGGACGCCCCAATGGCCGATGAACTCCGCCAACAGATCGCGATGGAGATGAACCATGCGGAAACCGCTTTTCTAAGCAAGCTCGGTGAAGGCAACTACGATCTACGCTGGTTCACGCCGACGACCGAGGTCAAGATGTGCGGGCATGCAACCTTGGCCTCCGCTCATATCCTATGGTCCACGGGAAGGGAGACCGGAGCGCTGCGATTTCAGACCAAATCGGGCCAGATGCGAGCGGATCGGGAGGACAGCCTGATCGTACTCGACTTCCCCGCCGAATTCACCGAGCCCGTCGAAGACCGCACGCCGTTTGACCAAGCGCTGAGTGTTGAGACCCAATATGTAGGCGATAACTGGATGTATTGGCTGGTTGAATTGGAGTCAGAGCAGGCGGTTCGCGACTTCCAGCCCGACCTTGCGGCGATCGCCAGTCTGGGCCGCGAGGCGGTCTTGATCACGGCCAAGAGCGACTCGGAGGCCGACGACTTCGTCTCCCGCCTCTTCGGTCCCAACGTCGGTATCCCCGAGGACCCCGTCACCGGCTCTGCCCATTGCCTGTTGGCGCCCTATTGGGCCAAGAAACTGGGCAAGACGGAGATGGTAGGCTACCAGGCATCGCGACGGGGCGGCTTCGTGAGGGTTGAGTTCTTGGGCGCAAGGGTCCTGCTGAAAGGCTACGCGACGACGGTTCTCCGGGGTGAAATAGAGTTTTAAACCCTATCCAAAGTGAGGGCAAAACCTCCAATCACCCAGAAGTACAATTAGCGCAGAGGTGACACCTTTGCGTCGAAGAGCATTTACACTCATTGAACTTCTCGTCGTTATCGCGATCATCGCCATCTTGGCGGCGATCCTCTTCCCCGTATTCGCCCAGGCCAAGGAGGCGGCCAAAAAGACGGCCTGCCTCTCCAACCAGAAGCAGTTCCTGACTGCTTTCAAACTGTACGTCGCCGACTATGACGACAACTACATGCCCGCCTGGACGTTCAACCCGAACATATTGTGGAATCAGCTATTCCAGCCGTACATCAAGAACCGGGATATGTTCAAGTGCCCATCCCACTCCAATCCCGGGATCACCAACTGGGCGGACCCCAATCCTCCGGCGGGGATCGATCCTCCGTTCAAGCTCAGCTACATCGCCAACTTCCGCATCTTGGGCAACGGGTTCAACCGGGCGACCAACCAGCCGATCATCACGAACGATACCGGTGCGAATAGTCCGGCGACCACGGTTTTGATCGCGGATGGCGGAGCCAGAGCGGCGGCCACCGCGCCGTTCATCCCCGATAACTGGGAGGCCAAAGATAGGGCCTATATCCTTGAGGATCCGATTGTGGATGGATTGGGCGTTGGCTGCTGTGCAAGCCTCACCCAGGTCCCCGACTCCGTAAACCCCGACTGGGCCGGCCCCGCGCCGAGGCATGGCGGGAAGATGGCGGTGATCGGATTCATGGACGGACACGCAAAAGCGATGAACCCGAACAAGTTCTACTACGGAGATACCCCCTGGCTGGACCCGATGCGGGGCGGGTAGAGCTGCTTCCCGAATAGGGCGGCAAGGATTGTTTGGCACGTTTTGTAAAGCCCGTCATCCCGAGCAAGCATATGAGTGCCTGTCGCGAGTCGAAGGACCTCACCCGTCTATAGTCTCATCCCAACCTACAATCGGCTGAGGCAGTTCGACTTCGCGGCATTTCACGCCATGAAAAATGCCCTAAGGCGTTCCCGGAACCACGATGTCCTTTAACCCGAAGTACGGGTCCTTGTAGGGGATTTTCAGGATGGTTTCCAAGACTGTGTCCCTGGCTTCCTTAGGAGTAGGAAGAGCCTTCTCGCTGGCCAGCCACAGGTGGATCACGCCCCGCATCGCCGTGATGTTCTGCCGGGAATCTGCCTTCAAAATCTCCATCCCGATCTGCTCGGGCGACTTATCGCCAATCGGCTCGCCGGTAACGCGCATCGCGACTTGGTCGGGAGGCAGGGGGGTCAGACTTGTATCCTCAATCCGCATGGCGGCCCGCAGGAATCGCATTCGCTTTTCATCGTGGGGGTTGAGCTTCTCAGCAGAGCGTGCCCCCGAGATGCGACGCGCTCCGGCCAAGTTCAGAACCGGACTCTCCACTCCGCTCTTGGACATCGTGGCTCGGATCAGCCCGACGTCCTTTCCATTGGCGGTATGCCAGACGTTGATCTCTTCAGGAGTTTTGGCGCTCATCGAGATCGACTCCTTGACCGCAGGCATGAAATCCTCAGGCGTGTAGACGCCGGGATAGGCATCGACTACCTTCCCATCCGGGTTGAGCAGGTACATCACCGCGTTGCCGCGCACCGTGCGAGCCACCTTTTTGCCATCGCCCAAGTCCACCGTGATCTTGGGCACGGCTCGAACCATCTCCCAAGCAGGAATGACGTCTTGGGAGATAAGTTTCTTAAATGCCGGATCCTTGAAAAGGGTCGCCCGCAAGGTCCGGGCATTGGCGCAGGGCATATCCTCATCCAACTGGCCAAACATGCTGAGGAAGAGAATCGGCTTTCCGCACCCTTTGGCCTCCTCGACGGCATGGTCGAGAGAGTCATGCCAGCCGACCCCGTGAACCTCCGTCTTCCGAACCTTGCCCGCGCCTAACGCAAGCGCGGCGATGGAGGCCAATCCAATCGCAAGAACCAAAAATGCGCTTTGCCGAAGTGTCATATCCTTTCACCTAACGACCTTCCGACGCCCTGCTGTTCCCGGCGTTACTCTGAAAGATGCGCAAAATCACCCGGCCAGCCTCGATGATTTATAGCAGGTTCCAATCGTGTGTAGACTGCATCTTTACTATCGAACCTTAGCTACCAGGATCGGCGGCGTCCCTTCGGTGGCCCTCTGTGTTTTCGGTGGTTCCTTAATTGGCCAGGGATAAAACCACCGAGGACCGCAGAAAGCCACCGAAGGCGTTCTGACTTGTCCTACCTGGCGGCGTACAATGATATCTATGAAGTTCCAAGTGAGCCTTAGCTTCGACGAAGACTATGGGGGGCTACGTGGCGGAGGTGCCCGAACTGCCAGGGTGCTTCAGCCAGGGCAAGACGCTTGACGAGGCAATGGCAAACATAAAAGATGCTACCCACGGAGATTTGACAGTTTTGCGCGATCGCGGCGAACCCTACTACCGTAATGCCACAACACCGTAGCGCCGATTCCCAAAGGGTACGGTAGTGATATGCTTCTCGTCATCGCTATGACCGCTCTCGCCCAAGGCACTATCGTTCCCGAAGACCTCGCCAAGCAGGTGGACCAGAAGCGTTTGCGCGCAACCGTCGAGAAGTTGGCCAGTTGGAACGACCGCAACACCAACAACCCAACCCTGACCGAAGCCGCCAATTGGGTCGCCGACCAGTATCGGGCCATCCCTGGGCTGGAGGTCGAACTGATGAAGTATAAGCTCCCCAAGATGGCCCGCGTTCCCGAGGAGAAGGAAGTCGTTCAGGTCGTGGCAACTCTGAAAGGCGAGACCGACCGGCGGATCGTGATCGGGGGCCACCTGGACACTATCAACATGGTCGACACCCAGAACGGCCTCAATGCGCGAGCGCCCGGAGCGAACGACGATGCGAGCGGAGTGGCGATGGCGATGGAGTTAGCCCGCATCATGAGCCAAAAGAAGTGGCGAAACACCCTGGTCTTCGTGGCCTTCACCGGCGAAGAGCAGGGGCTCTACGGCTCCCGAGCCTTGGCGGAGAGGGCAGTGAAAGAGGGCTGGAAGATCGACGCCGTCCTGAGCAACGACATGATCGGGAATGTGCGGAATCCGGTCGGGCAGAAGAACGACAAGTTTGTGAGGGTTTTCAGCGCAGATACTCCACCCCCAACCCCCTCCTCAGTTTCCCGCGATACTCGATCTGCGGCCGGACAAACCCCTTCCCGCGCGGAAACCGAGGAGGGGGCTCGCACTCACCAATCCCGGGAGCTTGCCCGTCTCATCGAATTCGTGACCCGCGGCTCCGTCGACAACTTCGGGGTCAAGCTCGTCTTCCGCAACGACCGCTTCGGCCGGGGCGGGGACCATACGCCGTTTATGCAAGCGGGCTTCAGCGCGGTCCGATTTACCGAGGCCATCGAAGACTACTCTCACCAGCACACCGCCGAGGACCTGCCCAAGCACATGGATTGGAAGTACCTGGAGAACTGCGCCAAGATCGACCTGGTGGCGATGGCCCATCTGGGCGACGCGGGAGACCAGCCCACCAGCGTCCGCGTCAATCGCACCCAAGGTTACGACACCACGATCACCTGGAAAGGAGCCCCTGGCGCCCGCTACACCGTCTACTGGCGAGAAACCTCCTCCCCCGTCTGGCAAGGCTCGGTCAGGCTGGGCGCGGTTGAGACCTACACCGCCAAGAAGCTCAGCAAAGACGACTACATCTTCGCGGTCGGGGCGGTAGGCGGTATCCCGGTTGAGGCGAGGTAACTAACAAGCTCTTACCGCGAAGTAGCAAAGACACAAAGGAACGCAAAGACGCCGCCTGATTCTTTGCGTTCCCTTTGTGTCCTTCGTTTCTTCGTGGTTGTGAGGCTCACCTAATGCCCTAACACCGCAATGCCGTCCCTCAGTGCCCCGTCCCGCTCACACCCGAGTTGATGTTGATCGGCGGCTCCTTGTGTCCCATCTGGTCCAACTGGGCTCGCCGACGCCGCACCTCTTCCAACAGCCCCTTCTGAGCGTGGGGCGCAGCCCTGGGATCATCCGCAAAGGCCCCCGCAAACACCTGCCACATCGGCTCGATGTCGTGCGACAGATCGAAAACCATCACGCCCTGGGTCGATCCGCAAGCCGCCTGCAAAGCCGCGCGCAACCCGTCCGGGTTCCCTTTGAACTGGCTCAACGCGATCCCCGCGTAGGTCCAGCTTTGGTCCCGAACGATCCGGTTCGATAGCTGCCCCGCCCCCTCGATCGAGTTCCCGATGGGGAGACCGTCGCTCATGGCGTCATAGATCGTCGCGGTGGGATAGTAGCAGCCGGTGATCATGAAGTCGCACAGCGGCGCGATGCCGGTCTGGGCGTATTCGGGAGTCAGGAACCAGAAGCCCGCCTCCAGATCCGGCGATCCCCAGTTGTTGCCAAACTTGGTGTACTCCCCAAACCAAGAGCCCGCATACATCCCAAACTGGGTATTCGGGCGGATGCTGGTCACCGTCTTCCGAATCCTCAGCATGAAGTTCCGCAGCGTCTGCGCTCGGAAAGTCATCCAGGCCTCGTAGTAAGGCCCTGGGATCACGCCCTTGTTCAGCGATGGGCTTAAGGTGAACTTGAATACGTCGTCTGGCCAAGAGATGCGCCTCCCGATGTACTTCTCAAACTGCTGCTGGGTGATCGGGCTGAAGTCGGCGTTGATCCCCCCATACCGCATCCGGTCATCGTAGATCACCCCATCCACTTCGTAGTTCGTCACCACTTCGCGAATGATCGATTCCGCGTAGTTCTGAACGTCCGGGTGGTTGGGGTTCATCATCAGCGGAATCTGCTGCTCCGGTCGTTCGCTGATCGGAACGAACTTGGGCACCGACCCGAAGCGGATGCGCGAGTTGAGCGGCGCCTGGTTTCTCAGGAACGTGGCCGCGGCGCCCTTGCCCACCAAAACGCTGCCATTGACCGGCACCCTGGCGGAGGGCACATTCACACCCTGATAGGTCGCAGTGACCGTGCCGAAGCGGTCCAGCGCCACCGCGTGCATGTCGGCCGTCGTGGTATCGGGCAGAGCATTGCGGTCGTTAAAGGCCGCAATCTGGTCGCCATTGGCCGCCAGCTTATTCAGGATGGAACTGACCGGAAAATTGTCGTTGTAGATCGAATATGCCGACAAGAGGGGTTCATAGAGAATGGTCTGCAATTCCAACTTGTCATAGCCTGGCCCTACCTTAAAGTTCCGGTGCCCCTCCGAAAAGGCGTTTAGGGATACAAAAAGGGGCAACCCTGCGTTCTTACACTCTGCGACCATGCGCGCCAGGGGGTCGAAGTCGGAGGGCAAAACCCGGCCAGTCCACTCCGTGATCTTGGGCGCGAGCTTGCTGGGGTACATCACCTGCCCGCTTATCGGTTTAATGTCGAAGACCACCGTATTGAACCCGGCCAATTTGATGTTCTTCACCAAGGTCGCAATCTTCTCCGCCGTATTGACGCGTTCGATGTTCGCCGTCGCGTCCACCCACAAAATCCGAGCCTGCAAGCCCTGCCGGGCGGCAAACGACTGGGCGACGCCATAGCTATTGCCGACCCAATCCATCATCACGCCATTGCGCAGGCTGGGAAGGGGCGACTTCAAATCAAAGCGCGACATGGGAGGCTTGACATGCAACTCTTTATCCGGAGGAGGCGCGGGTAGCCGTTGAGGGGAATCGCCGGAAGTTGCCATAACGAAGCTCGCAAGAGAAGCGGCCAGGAGGCTCATAAGCTCTAGTTGTACCAGTTTGGGACCGCAAACCTTCTGTCACAATGGGCCAATGCCTGACCGGTACCATCTTAACCCGCCCGCGCAAAACGTCGTGGAGACCTTCGAAACCGCCTGCGCCGAACTGGGCTTGCGCGTCCACCGAGGTTCCCTCGCCACTCACCCCGAATCTACCCACTGGCACCTCACCATTCCCAAACAAAAAGGCACTCTGGAAGCCACCTGGCAACCTCCCAATAACACCCTGTGGCTCGACATCCGCTCCAATCGAAAGGCAGATTGGATGGAGCCCGTCGTGCGGAGTCTGGTTGAGATGTTCTAGAAACGACTCTTGGTAGCAGTTGAACGGTCCCTGGTCCGACCGATCAAACCTCAGTTGTTCGCTTTGCTACGTCCATCGAGGCTAAGTCCATTCGACCCTTGGCCCGGGCCATCTTCTGTGTGTACAGCCCGGCCCGCCCTCTGGCCGACCGGTAGACTTCGCCCATCTGGGGGGCAACGATCGCGGCCAACGCCATTCCGTAGTAGGTAATCACCTCGCTCTCCACAATGTTGGTTATATATAGCCCAATAGCAAGAGCAATAATATAATAAAATCCAGCGAAGGCGGCCTGGCGCCGTATCTGAGAGATAGACTTGTCTCGATACATGCGCCAAGAAATAAACATAATCGTTCCGACGAGCGAAATCAGGAGGAACAATCCAAAAAAGCCGCCGCTTACCCGGCTCATACGATAGCCACTTTCCGTGTAGTAAGTGACCCAGCGGCCACCACCCATAAAGTCTTTACCGGAGCCAAAAACCGTCTCCTTCGGGCCAATGCCAGTTACTGGGAATTGCGAAGAGAGGTCATCCGCCCTGTTCCACTGGGTCATACGCCCTTCACGGATCGTATTTTTATTGCCTAACCCATACGACAGTTGCTCTGGGAAAGTCACGACCAGCCCCGCGACCAACGCGCCCATCATACACACGATGACCAGGAACTGGGGTTTATTTCGGAGGAAAACCAGAACAAGCGTGTAGATAGTTAACAGTGCCCAAGAGACGTAAAAAGTGCGCGATTGGGCAACCACAACACCCGCGGAGAACAGGGCATATAGAAAGACTTCCCACGGCGTCAATCTTCTGAAAAGGAGGTTGGAAGCAACAAGCCCACAGCCCAGGATGCATTGGGCAGCAAGGTGGAACGGGTGCGTCGTAAGTCCATGAAACCGGATGCCGATGTCCTGTACCACTAAATACTCAGCCTTAATATAGTAAGTAAAAAGCTGGTACATGCCTGGGAACCTAAAAAACTGAAGGACGGCGATCGCTGCGGAAACAACGCAGACGCCGAGAATAAACTTGAAGAGCCGTTCCCTAAACCTAGGCTCTAATGCCACCATGACAAACGTCGCGAAATAGGGCATCAACACAAAAGAGGGCCACCAGATATTCCGGCCCAACTTGAGCTCAGTCATGAACACCTGGGGACCAAGGAAAACCGTGATCACTATCCATATTTGGATGAGCGACAGGATAAACACCGGCATTGTAATACGGAACTTGGATCGAAGGAAAAGAAAGCCAATGAACGAAAAAAAGCACAAGGCAACCGCGACGATGCCGTTGAAAACATTGTTTGACCGGATACCGGGCGGCAATAGTTGCAAGGCGAGCGCCGCGAAGACTAAGACGCTTCCAACGACGATCAAAGGGCCGTTTAATCCCTTGAAATAGGTTCGCGCACCCCCCATCCGCTGCGCGCCATATCCAGGCGTCAACGCAGGCGGTGAATGGTGGGGACGAGAGCGCAGGTTGATCATCTAGATTCTAACGGAGGCAAGGTTGGCTTGCTTCATGACCGCTTCTTCGCCCCGGCTACCCTTGGTAAAGACAAACTTTACGGAGGCCGCAGAAGCAAGCGTCAGCACGTCGATAGCCGCCGCCACGTTGCGCATATTCGCCGTCTTGGCGTTAACTACCAGATAGACCTCGTCCACGTAAGGAACCAACCGCGCCGCGTCCGAAGAGGACAAGCAGGGCATCGAGTCGATCACGAGAATATCGCAATGGCTGGAAAGCGCACCGATCATCCCGTTGATGTTCTGAGAAGCCGCAACCTTGATCGCACTTCGGCCCTCTGTTCCCGCTCCCAAAACTCGAAGATTAGGCACCTCGGTATCCGATCCTGGCGTGGAATCGGGAGGCGGCAGTTGGGTCTGGCTGAGAATATCGCTCACGCCGGAGGACTGCTCCAATCCGAACACCTTCGTGATGGTTGGGTCCTCAAGCGCACAGTCCACCAACATAACCCGTGAGCCTGCTTGAGCAAGGGCGGTTGCAAACTGAGCCACCGTAGTCGAGCAACCCGCATTGTTGTCGATCCCGGTCAGAAGGATCTTCTTCTGGCCCCCGTTCTTCGACATGGCGGAGAAGGCCATGAACCGATAGCTTTCCGAGACAACCGGGTTCGCCTCGCGGACGCTGGTGAGCAGTTTCCTTGCCGTCGGGCCGGGGAGATCGTGGACCACGCCTGCTACCGGAAGGCCGGTCAACTCCTGCAACTGGCTTGAAGAGTAAATCCGTAGCCGCATCGCCTCGATCGCGAAGCTGATGAGCAGGCCCAGGATCGCGCCGCCCAAAACTGAAACGATATAAACCAAGAGCGGTCGCGGCAAGACCGGATCGATGTCTTGGATAGCGGGGTAGACGATGCCCGCCGCATCCGCCGTTGCCTCAGTTCGGTTCTTGAGGTCCTCGTACTGCATCATCAAGCGACGATAGTTCGCCTCTTTGAGCGAGACGTCTCGGGCCAACTCGGTCAGAACTTGGAACGAGGCGGGAAGCTGGTTGACCTTACTGGTGTGCAAATCATAGGTTCTTTGCAGCTCAGCGATCCGCTGTCGCGTGGCATCGCGGGTGACCTTGGTAATCGACAGTTGACTCTCCAGGCTTTTGCGCAGAGAATCGGGGCGGCTGCCCTTGGTCATGGTGTCCATCGATCCCGACTTATTGATGTCGGCGATCTGCTTCTTGACCGACGCAATCGAAGCGGTGAGACTTTGCACGTGAGGGCTATCCTCGTAGTACATGACAAGCAACGACTGCTTCTGCCGCTCCAAATCGGCCAGTTGACTCTCTAGCCCCACCAACGTGGATCGTTTTTGGTCGAACTGATCGGTAGCCTCAAACTCTGGTCGCTTCCCCATCTCGGCGCTCAGTTCGGCAATCATCCTGTCGGATGCTGCCAATTCGGCATTGGCGGCGTCCAGGTTGGCTCGCAACTGGGCCTGGTATTCGATGTCGCGCGTAACATTGGCCCCAATCTCCGGCAGACCAAGCTCTTCCTTCTTCTCTTTGTATTTGGTTTCGCTTTCCTTGAGGAAGTTGTTCTCAAGATCGATCTGGCCCTGAAGGTAGGTCAACGCCTTGGCAACCGCTTCTCGCTGCGTGGTCTGCCGGCGGTTATTGTAGGCGACGGCAACAGCGTTGGCGAGCTCCGTCGCCATCTCAGGCGAATATGCCCGCGCCCGGACCAAAACATCGCTGGAATCTTGTGAACTCACCACGTCGTACATCAGATACAAGTCGTCGGCCTGCATACGAATCGCAGCATTCCCGGTCTTGACGGCCACATCCTCAATTGCTTGTCGGAAGACACCCTCGCCGCGGATGATCTGCGCCTCGGTGATCGGGTTGGTTGCCAGTCCACTTTGCAGAATAGACGCAACTTCATCAGACATGACGGAGTTCGACATACGCATATTGTTCTGATACTGCGTGCCAATGACCAACTGCGTTCGCCCCTCATAGACCTTGGGGGCGAGTTGAAGGTAAGCAAACCCTATCGCAAGCCCAATGATGGCGAACAGGATGGTGCGAATAATGTGCTGTCTAATCATGTCTGTATTGCGGAAGCCCGCGATTTACTGCATCTTACATTGTTAACTGGACGAATCCAACCCCAAAGATGCCTCCGTGAAGGTTACCCGCTGGAAGGAACCTGGTAAATCGCAAAACCAGAGGCAACATCGATAAGTTGACCGTAGACGCCGAGTCAACCGCCTCCGCCCCCAATAGCTCAAGCGCTCACGCCATTGCACATTCCCCCCTTCTCCTTCAGAATCCAGGTATAATTACTTGCATTCTGCTTGGGCTCAAGACTCCTGCAAATTTAATGCCCGTGACAATCAAATTCTCTGCAAGCCGGTATTTCTGTAAGCCCGGTCACCTAAAACCTGTGTGGAACAACAGCTTCATGAATTGCTGGCGATCTGCGCTTCTTTTGGGCTGTATTACGATTTCCTCCTCCTTGGCTTTCTCTCAGGTTCAACCGAACTTGACCAACATCATCCAAGCCGATGGGACCGTCAAGGCGTTGTACGAATCACAACCGGTGGTCACGACCGAGTTCTATCTGTTCCACAACAACTGGCTGAGTCGCGTTCTTGAATGGGAGACCCTGGGCAACGGCACTACGACCTTTCAGCGGCGAGGAAGCTACGGTATCGGGATCATGACCACCTCCACCCAAGTGTCCAACTCGTCCAACGGCACGGCGATTACGATGACCGCCACTCCGTCGCAAACGGTTCAGAGCGACTCGGACCACATGGGCCTCATGTTGGATGAAGGTTTTTGGGCCGGGTCCACGCTCACTGCTGGCTCCACCAACTTCACCTTCAATCCCAATTTCACTCAAGGGTTTCAAGGAGGTGGCGTCACGAGTTCCATTACCGTCACGCGTCCCGATGGCTTCCGTCTCACCATCACCACGCCTCAGCCGGTCAGTTGGTCCTGCCAAGACTCCCGCAGATTCCGCCAAGGTTTTGAGATAAGGATCGGTGTTAAGAATGGAACTTGGCTCGCCAACACAGCCCGGACCTACCAAGCAACGTTGAAGTACTCATCCGGCACCACCACTACCGCCGACTCGCCCATCGTCGTCTCGCAAGGCAGCGATTGGCAACCGCTTGAGCAGGCCACCACCGTCACGTCCGGGTCCGTCCTCGATTGGCAGGATAGATTTGTCCCTGTTGCTGGCTCGAAAGGCTGGCTGACCGTGAACTCCAACGGCAAATTCGCCTTCCCCGGAGCATTGTCCCAGCCAGTGAAGTTCTATGGAGCCAATCTGGCCCACCACGCGTGTTTCCCAAGTAAGAACGACGCTGTACGAATCGCCGATCGGCTGGCCCAGCTAGGCTACAACGCTGTTCGACTTCACCACATCGACGACATTCTGACGGGTGCCACGCAAGCGAACTCCACCACCATCGATCTCGAGCGAATGGATCAGATCAACTACCTGGTGAGCGAGCTTAAGAAGCGGGGTATTTACATCTCGATCGACCTGCACAGCAACCGAACATTACGAAACAACGAAATCCTGTCCGGGGCGGTCGATAAAAACAACTACAAAGCGCTGCTCCTGACGAGCCAAGCCACACGGCAGAATCTCCTGACCTACAGCTCCAATCTGCTGAACACGCTCAACCCCTACACCGGCCTTAAATGGAAGGATGATCCCGCTATTGCCTGGATCTCCCTCAGCAACGAGAATTCGCCCTTCACATTCACATCGATCCGACCTGACGTGATGACGATGCTTGATCAAGCGGCCGGGGGAACTTGGAATCCCCATTCCGAAGACGGCTCCAAGATCGCCGTCAATCTGAGTCTTCAGGCCGCCACCTACATCGCTTCTCAACTCCGGAGCATGGGTGTAAAGGCTCTAATCACCGATCTTAACGCCGGAAGCGAACGCGCTCTATCGATTGCCCGAGCCCACTTCGACTACGTGGACAACCACTACTATTTTGCCAACATAAGCGGGTACGACCTGCCAGCTACCCAATCAGGCTCCAACCCCATGCGCAGGATCGAGAGGATTGGCCAAATGGCGGCGTCCCGCATGAAGGGCAAACCGTACACCATCAGCGAGTTCGACGCGGTGTCTCCCAACCAGTTCCGCGCCGAGTTTGCCATCATGATGGGCGCGATGGGAGCGGTCCAACAATGGGATGCCCTGTGGCGGTTCCAGTTTGCCGACGACGCACCCTGGGCCCTTACGATCAAGCCCATGCGTTTCTTCACCGTTGCGGCTGACCCCTTGGCAATGGCTACCGAACGCGCTATTGTGGCAATGTTTCTTCGTGGAGACATAACCAGTGTAGATCAGCCGTACAACATCGCCAATCCCCTTTCCACGGCCAACCACTCGGAGATACGAGAAGAGGACATCGTTCGCCAATCCGTCCTTACCAAACCGATGGCCCAGGTCAATGCGGAATCGAGTTCCGGCAGCGGCATACTGTACACCGGGGTCGGCAGTTCATCGAACGGCCAAGTCTCCGTGGACCTCAACAACCTCAGTCTCCGCATCTCAACCCCCAATACGGCAAGCATCATCGGTCCGGAGGGCTATACCGGAACCACCGAGGCATTTAGCGCAAAGTTCACGAAGAGTCGGGCGTCGATTTTTCTAACCTCGGTCGATAAGAAGCCACTCTCCACCAGCCGCCGCATGCTCTTGGCTCACTTGACCGACGTGCAGAACTCGGGTGCAACGTTCTCCGGGAAGGAGCGAAGCGTCATGACCGACTGGGGCACGCTCCCGCACCTCGTGAAGGTCGGCACTGCGGAGGTGACGATCAAGGTAAAGACTCCAGCCCAGGTCCGAGTCTATCGGCTGGACCTATCGGGCAGGCGGGTTGCGGTCGTCAACGTGACCAAGGGATCGAACACGATCAAGTTCAATGCGACGACGTACGACGCTTCATCTGGCAAGACAGCAATCTACTACGAAGTCACGTACTAAACCACAATGCCCCCAGCCCAATCTAGGCATGGGGGCAACCCGTCATGTACGGGGCATGGCCGGCAAGGTAACCTATCGAAATTCCCGGTGTACTACGGGTAGATCGAGAAGACTCTTATGAAGGTTCGGGCTCAAGCGCCGTTGCGCATCAGCTTTGGCGGAGGGGGTACCGACGTTTCTCCCTATTGCGACGAACGGGGCGGAGCCGTTCTCAGCGCGACGATTAACCGCCACGCGTTTGTCACCCTGATTCCAGACGATTCCAGCTTCCAGATCACAAGCCTGGACTACGATGCCACCATCTCTTACGGCATCGAGGACCCGTTCGTCTACGACGGCTCCCTCGACTTGGCCAAGGGCGTTCTTGACCATTTCCGACGACACTTTGGGCTGGACCAAGGAGTTCGGCTCCTGCTTCACAACGACGCTCCTCCCGGCTCCGGCCTGGGGTCATCCTCCGCGATGACCGTCGCCATGATCGTGGCCCTGGCCGAGTATCTCCGCCTGTTCCTCAGCCCTTATCAGATCGCCCAACTCTCCTACCAGATCGAGCGGGAAGAAGTCGGGGTGGTCGGTGGCAAGCAGGACCAATACGCCTCCACTTTCGGAGGGTTCAACTTTATCGAGTTTGCCTCCGACTCAACGTTGGTCAACGCGCTGCGCATCCCCCAAGAAACCCTGTTTGAACTGGAATACCGACTTTGCTTCGCCTATGTGGGCGGGACTCGCATCTACTCCAACATCGTCAAACGGCAACAGGAGAACTACCGGACCAATCAGGGGGATGCCGTCGAGGCGATGGACAATCTCAAAGCCCTGGCGATCCAGATGAAGGATGCTCTGATGCGGAGGAACCTGGATGATTTCGGCCAATTGCTGCACGAAGGCTGGGAGAACAAAAAGAAGATGGCAGACGGCATCTCCACCCCCATCATCGACGAGGTTTACCAGAGCGCTCGGGAAGCGGGCGCCGTCGGCGGAAAGATAACGGGCGCGGGCGGCGGCGGCTTCATGTTCTTCATGTGCGATCCGTTCCGAAAGCACCTGGTGCAAGAGGCGCTGCGCGAGAAGGGTTGCCAAGTCATTAACTTCAGCTTCGTCGACCACGGCGCGAGATCGTGGATTATCGAATAGAAATGGAAACCGTGAACCCCATCATCGCCAAAACCCTGGATTCCCACGCAGTCGCTCTTCAAGCAGTGCGCGCCCTGGAAGGAGATATCGATGCCGCCGCAAGGACCATCGTCGATTCGATGAGTGCAGACGGCCTCTTGCTATTGGCCGGAAACGGTGGTTCGGCGGGCGACGCCCAACACATCGCGGGTGAGTTTGTGGGCCGGTTCCTGAAGGAGCGGCGCGCCCTGCCCGCCATCGCCCTGAATACCAACTCCACCATCGTCACCGCCATCGGCAACGATTACGGCTTCGAGAAGGTATTCAGCCGCCAGGTGGAAGCCCACGGGAAGCCAGGCGACGTGTTGATCGCCATCTCGACGAGCGGCAACAGCGCCAATGTCATCGAAGCCGCCCAGGTCGCCAAGCGGATCGGAATGAAAGTGATCGGGATGACGGGACGCTCAGGCGGAGCCCTCAAGCCCATCTGCGATATCTGTCTCGCCATCCCTTCCGATGAAACACCAAGAGTGCAGGAAATGCATATTCTTATTGGACATATCCTCTGCGACATTTCGGAAACCGCCCTTGCTGACTGAAGCCTTGATACTAGCCGGGGGCTTTGCCACGCGCTTGGGTGAAGTCGCCAAGGAAACCCCAAAACCTCTCCTGCCCATCGCCGGGAAACCTTTCCTTGAGTACCTTCTTTGGAACCTGAAGCGTCAGGGCATCGAGCGCGTCGTCGTCAGCACCGGCCACCTCGCCGAGCGAATAGAAGAGGAGATCGGCAACGGCGTCAAGTTTGGTCTGAGCATCGCCTACTCCCAAGAGTCCGAACCTTTGGGAACGGGCGGCGCGATCAAGTTGGGCGCAAAGCTCTTGGGAGAACGCTTTCTGGCCCTCAATGGCGATACGCTCTTTGATTTCAACCTCCCCGCCCTCTCCAACTTGGCAACTGCTCCGGGCGAAGCCGCGATCGCCCTCCGAACCGTTCCCGATACGTCGCGTTATGGAACCGCCCTGCTGGAGGGGGACCGGATCGCCTCGTTCGCCGAAAAGAGGCAAGCCGGGCCTGGTCCCATCAGCGGCGGCGCCTATATTCTCACCCAAGGCGCTCTGGCCGAACTGCCCGACGGCCCCTCCTCCATCGAACGAGACCTCTTCCCTGCCCTGGCGTCTCGACAACTACTTAAAGGACATGTTTTCCCAGGATTCTTTATCGATATCGGCGTGCCGGAGGACCTCCATCGGGCGCAAGAGGCCATTCCGGCATGGCGTCGAATGCCAGCCATCCTCCTGGATCGCGATGGCGTACTGAACGTCAACCACGGCTACGTCTGCGAACCGGAGCGTTTCGAATGGACTCCAAATGCGAGGGAAGCCATCCGGTGGCTGAACGACGCCGGATACCTCGCGATCATCATCACAAATCAGGCCGGTATCGGTCGTGGCTACTACACCGATGCCCAATTCCAGGGCTTCATGAGGTGGATCCAAACCCAACTCATGGAGGTCGGCGCACACTTCGACGCCTACTACTATTGCCCCCACCACCCGACCGAGGCCAAACCGCCCTTCGACCTCGAATGCGACTGCCGCAAACCCAAGCCCGGCATGCTTCTGCAGGCCATGCGGGAATGGGAAATCCAACCCGGTCAGGCGGCGATGATTGGGGACAAGGACTCCGATATCCAGGCCGCAACGGCGGCGGGAATCGCCAGCGCTAAGTACGAAGGCGGGGATTTGCTAGCCGCTGTTCAACGAGTTGCGAGCTTGCTTCCGAGCCCGAAGCGTCTCTTTCCATAGCTGAAGCGCGGCGGGGGGACATTCGATGAGATACCTGCGCCACAAGCGCCGTGGCTCGCTCATCAGCCGAAACAGCCATTCGAGCCCAACTCGCTGCATCCAAACCGGCGCCCTCTTCGTCACTCCGGCAAGAAAGTCGAATGAACCGCCAACGCCAACGAATACCGTCCTCGCCATCCGCTCGCGCAAGTGCTGGATCACAAACTCCTGCTTCGGAGCGCCCAATGCGACAAAGACGAGTCTGCGGTCGGCTATCTGCTCGGCTACCCGATCCAGATCGGCCGGCTCCATCGAGACGACCCCGTCGTAGAGGAAAAAGTCGGAAGGATCCAACCCCATTTTTTTGATCGCGGACCGCGGGTCCTTGCCGCCGATCACCGCCGAATCCCTGCCCGGAACATGCAGCAGGGCTTCTCGCGTCAGGTCGGCTCCTGTCGCTCGACCCACCTTTTGCGCCAAAGGATTAATTCGGGCCGCCGCCTTGGCCAGGGGCATCCCGTCGGCAAAAGTGAAGTCGGCGGAAAGCATCAACGCCCTGAAAATGGGATCGCGAAAGCCCCGTGCCAAAAGATCGAGATTAAGGGCAAGGAGCCATCCCCCTTCTCCCGTCTCTACCCGTTGGACAAGCATTTCAAGCAGTTCTCGCTGGGAGACTGCCGAAATCTTGTAGCCGCAAACGTCCGTGATGGGCCACTTCTTATCCCACTGGGAGACATCGGGCATAGTGTGTGAATCTAACAAACACGAGGTCTGTGTCGTTCGTTCCTCCCTTTCATCGTTGAATCGTGCTAAGAAAAGCTTATGTTCTAGTTTGATATCCCCATCGCTAGGGAGAAAACGTCGGCAATAGCATCAATAGGCTCCTTCGCCTTTGAACACCGCTTTGGGAGTCTGCGCAAGAATCTTCACATCGGTCCAGAAGCTCATCTCTTTGATGTATTTATGATCCAATTGCATCCACTCTTCGAACGTGAGGTTGCTTCTACCTTGGATCTGCCAATAACAAGTGATACCCGGTTTGATCGTCAAACGTTCGCGCGCAAATTCGTCATATTGCTCAACTTCGCGCGGAACCGGCGGTCGCGGACCCACCAGACTCATCTCTCCGCGGGCGACATGGAACAGTTGGGGAAGCTCATCCAGGCTGTACTTCCTCAGGAATCGTCCAACGGGAGTGATCCGGGGATCGTTCTTAATCTTAAAGATCGGTCCGTCCTTCTCGTTCTTCTCTAGCAAACTTGCCAATCTCTTGTCGGCGTCCGCATACATGGTCCGAAACTTCAGGAATCGAAAATGCTTGCCGCAGCGTCCTACTCTCGTAGAAGCATAGAACACAGGGCCTTTGCTGGTGAGCTTCACCAACAGGGCCAGGACCAGGAAGAGCGGCAGGAATAGGGTGAGCAGCGCTAGAGAGACTGCCAAGTCGAATCCCCGTTTCCACACCCGGTATGAAACCGGCCGTCGTGGAATTGCTTCTGAAATATTCCTTCCTACCGCTTCGAACGCTGACTGCGTTTGCATTCTGTCTCTCCAATCTGAACCAAATGGACCAGCCGATAACACCTGCGTTTCGATAAGCCCGAACACTTACAGCATATCACAAACCCGTTGCAGGTCGGCACAGGTAAAAATGCCGAGCTTCGACCGTGGCCCATCGTCGAAAGACCAGGTGGCAGATTTTGTGCCAGTGCCTATTCAACGGTCACGGACTTGGCAAGGTTCCGGGGCTGATCGATCTCGCACCCATTCAGCCTTGCCACATGATACGCGAAAAGTTGGAGCGGAATAATGGAAAGTACAGCATTCAGGAACTCGAACGGAGTGCTCGGCACCTTCACCGTCAGATCCGCCGCCCTCTGAACCGTGGTGTCGTCCTGGGTGGTCACCCCGATCACCGTCCCGCCCCGAGCCTGGACCTCCTTCATATTGCTGACCACCTTATCCAAAGTCGAAGGATCTGTCGCGCCGAAAACCGACACCACTCCCGGCTGGACCAAAGCCAGCGGCCCGTGCTTCATCTCCCCCGCCGGAGATTCCTGTGTCGGCACATAGGCGACCTCTTTCAGCTTCAAGGCCGCCTCCAGAGCCACCGCCGCATCTGCCCCTCGCCCCAGGAAGAAGCACAGCGGCATATTCTTGCACTGCTCCGCGATCTCCTGAATCTGGGCATCCAGGTCCAGGGCCGCCCGCGCCTTCTCGGGAAGCCGGTTCAACTCCTCGATCCACTCCTCCACCCGAATCCCCGGCGCCTCCTGCACTTGCGCGATGTACAGCGCCAGCATCGTCAGCGCCAGGACCTGCGCCGTGTAAGCCTTGGTCGAAGCCACGCTGATCTCCGGCCCGGCCTGGGTAAAGATCGTCCGGTCGCATTCCCGCGCGATGCTGGACCCGATCACATTCACCACGCCTAAGGTGCGGATGCGCCGCGCTTTGCACAGCCTCAGCGCCGCCAAAGTATCTGCCGTCTCGCCCGACTGGCTGATGAAGATTGCTAGAGACTTGGGCGACAAAACCGGATCGCCGTAGCGGAATTCGCTGGAGTAGTAAACGTCGGTCGGCAGACGCAGGAGCTTCTCGAACAGGTGCTTCCCCATCAGTCCCGCATGATAGGCCGTGCCGCACGAGATAATGTTCACCCGGTCGACCTCGTTCCAGACGTGCTCACTGAAGATGTTCTCAAACCGAATCCCCGTCTTGTCGTCGATCCGCCCCGCCAGGCACTGTCGGATCACGTCGGGCTGCTCGTGAATCTCCTTCAGCATGAAGTGCTCATAACCGCCCTTCTCCGCCGCCGTGATGTCCCACTCGATGAGCTGGACCTTGATCGGCAGTTCGCGCCCATCCCCGTCCATCAGCCGCACCCGGTCCTGCTCCAAGATCGCGATCGTGTCCTCTTCTAAAACCACGATCTTCCGCGTGTAGGGAAGCAAGGCCGGAATGTCGCTGGCCAGCATATTCTCCCCCTCGCCCAAACCGATCACCAGCGGCGAGGCGTTCCGCACCGCCACGATCTTCCCCGGCTCCTTCTTCGACACCACCACCAGCGCATAGGCCCCGCGAAGCCGCCGCACCGCCCGCTTCACCGCCTCTTCCAGGGGCCCGGACTCGTTGTACTCCTCCCCAATAATGTGCGCCGCCACCTCGGTATCGGTCTGGCTGCGGAACCGATGCCCCTTCGCCGCCAGTTCTTCCTTCAGGTCCAGGTAGTTCTCGATGATCCCGTTGTGGATGATCGCGACCTGCTCATAGGCGTCGTAGTGCGGATGCGCGTTCTCGTCGGTCGGCCCCCCGTGGGTCGCCCAGCGAGAGTGGGCAATCGCCAGATGGGCATCGGAGGGATAGTCGTCGATCAGGCTTCCCAAGTTGGCCAGCTTCCCCGCCCGCTTCAAAACCTTGATCTGGTCCCGCTCCATCAAAGCGATCCCCGCACTGTCGTACCCCCGATACTCCAGCCGCTTCAGTTGGTCAAAAACAACCCCCACCGCCTGCTGAGGCCCAATATAACCCGCGATCCCACACACAGAACCATTGTGGCATAGCCCCCAAAAGCCCCCTCCTACATTTGCCGGGAACAGACAAGGCCAGCCGCAAATGGAAACGGAAATGGAGGAGGGGGTTTCGCCAAGTTCGGCCTACCCCCAATGGACCGCCGATCTCCAGATCGGCACCCGCTTGTAGTCGCCGATCAACGTGTAAAACAAACGAACCCACCATTCAATAGAACTGCTGTAGAATGAATCCATGAATGGCCTCAGCGCACGGTTTATAGAGCATGTCCCCTCTTCGGAAGGGAGTCAGGCGGATGTATGGCTCATCGAGCCCAATGGAGACGAACACCGTATCCGTTGCCTTTTGCGAGGGCTGAGCACGGAAATAGCAGGAAGTCCTGAAGCGCTGACCTATTTGCACACGCGCTATACCGACCAGGCTGTCTGTTTCACGGCTCGTGAAGCAGTCCTCCAACGCCTAAACGGGTAGGCGCCTCACCTCCAAACCAATGGACCGCCGATCTCCAGATCGGCACCCGCTCGTAGTCGCCGATCAACTTGTATACAAACCGGCAACCCACATCTGCGTCTTCTGCGCAACAGCCCCGTCTGCAAAAACCGGTGGTTCCCAACACCAAAACCCGCCACCTATCTGACGATGGATAGCAGGATGAATCCGCCAAACCCGCAGAAGATAATGACCCCGCAAAGTGCGCCAATCCCGATGAGGCGCGGCCCCGCCGGAGGGTAGTTCATAAACTCATCCTTGAGAAACAACGTCTTCAATCGCTCCCGGCGATCCGGCAAATGCCAAACGTGCCGAACCATGAGCGTGTACCCTGCCACGAAGCAGGCGAAGCCTCCTAACAGTACGGTGATGAACAGCGCGTCCAGCCAGGTTCTCACGTCGTCATTATGATCCCCAAACCAATGGACCGCCGATCTCCAGATTGGCCCGCTTGTAGTCGCCAGCCAACTTGTATCCAAACCGTCAGTCCAAAACTTCTGCGTCTTCTGTGGAAAAACTCATCTGCGAAAATCTGCGGAAATCTGTGGTTCCCAACACCGAAATGCCGGAACGCCGCAAACCCGCTGCCCGTTTGTTACAGAATCTGGTGATCGCACATCTTCTCCTCCTCCGACCCAAGCAATGGACCAAGAACCTTTTGGTCTTCGCCGCCTTGCTGTTCGTCGGAGGCTTCAAGGAGCCCGGCCTCACTCTGCTCGCGTTCCAGGCCTTCGCCGCCATGTGCCTGGCCAGTTCGGCGGTCTATATCGTCAACGACATCCGGGACATCGAGCGGGACCGCCGCCATCCTCGGAAGCAAAAACGCCCCCTCGCCTCCGGAAAAGTCAAAGTCGGCACCGCTTGGATCATCGCCGCCCTCTGCCTCGCCGCCGCCCTCGCCCTGGCCGCCCTGCTCAACATGGCCTCCCTCGCCATCATCAGCGGCTACCTCCTGCTCCAGATCGCCTATAACGCCAAACTGAAGCACGTCCCGGTCGCCGACGTCTATTGCATCGCGGTCGGGTTCGTTCTCCGTGCCGTGCTAGGGGCCGCGGCCATTACGGTCCACATCTCCGGTTGGCTCCTCTTCTGCACCGGAGCCCTCGCCCTTCTCCTCGGGTTCTCCAAGCGAAGAAACGAGTTCCTCACGGTCGAAGACGCCCCCGCCACCCGCGAGTCCCTGGCCAAGTACACCAAGGCCTCCCTCGACGTTTTCGTCGCCATCTTCGCCTGCGCCGCCGCCATCTGCTACGGCATCTACTGCATCGAAAGCGAAACCGCCCAAAAGTACCCCGGCCTCATCCTCACGTCGCTGTTCGTCTTCTACGGCATCTCCCGCTACGTTCTCATCGTTTTCAGCTACGACGAAGGCGGAGAGCCCGAAACCCTGCTCTACAAAGACAAACACATTCTCCTAAGCGTCATCCTCTTCATCCTCGCCTCCATCCTAGCCATCAGCGGCTTCGAAGTCCCGCTGATCGCAGGCTGAGAAACCTCCCCCTCCTCGTTTTCCACGGCCAGAGATTGGTCCAAGAAGCAAACAGGAGCGGGACGGGGCGTGGAGTCCGACAGGGGCAGACAACCGATGGACCGCCGATCTCCAGATCGGCTCCCGCTCGTAGTCGCTGGTCAACGTGTATAGCCCAACATATGCGTCTTCGGCGAAAACCCCATCTGCGACATCTGCGGTTCCTTCCCCTAACACCCTAATGCCGTAACGCCCAAACACCGCTCATAATCAAGCATCCCCCAAGACCGCAATGCCGAAATGCCGCAACGCCGTCATAATCCAGCAATCCCATGCCCGCCTACAAACACGCCATCATCATCGGAGCCTCGTCTGGCATTGGCCGGGAGATCGCCCTCCAACTGGCCCAAACAGGCTGTAGGGTAGCCGTAGTCGCCCGAAGAGAAAAGCGCCTCCAAGAACTCGCCTCACAAGCCACAATCCACAATCCCCCCTCCGCCCTCCCCCCTCCGCCCTCCATCCTCCCCTTCCCCCACGACGCCACCGACTACGAAGCCATCCCCGCCCTCTTCCAAGAGATCACCGGCCAACTCGGCGGCCTGGACCTGATCGTTTATGCCAGCGGAGTCATGCCCATGGTCGAGATCGACGAGTTCGACTTCGCCAAAGACCGCCAGATGATCGAAGTCAACGATATGGGCGCGGTGGCCTGGCTGAACGAAGCCGCTGCCCGGTTCCAAGGGGTGAAGCACGGCACCATCCTGGGCATCGGCAGCGCGGCCGGCGAACGGGGGCGCCTGAAACAGCCCGTCTACAACGCCAGCAAAGCCTTCCTCCACACCTATCTGGAAGCCCTCAGAAACCGATTGAGCCGTCACGGCGTTACGGTTACTACCGTCAAACCCGGCCCCGTCCAAACCGAAATGACCGCCGGCCTCGCCCTCAAAAACGCCCTCACCCCCGAGCAAGCCGCCACCCTGATCCTGAAGAAAGCCGGAAGCGGAAGAGAATGCTTCCTCTCCCCCGTCCACGTCCTCATCTTCCTCATCATCCGCAACATCCCCTCATGGATCTTCCGCCGTCTGAACGTATGATGCTTCCCCGCGAGTCGATTCGCCAGATATCTGGATTCGGCATGGCAAGCTCGGTGGACGCCTATGTGATCCCGGCGAGGTCCATTGAGGAGATCAAGGCCGTCTTCGACTTGGCACGGAAAACCGGGCGAAAGGTAACCCTGCGGGGAGCGGGCCGGAGCTACGGAGACGCCTCCACCCTCGCCGAAGGCATCGTCCTCGACCTCACCCCGATGCGGCGCTTCATCGCATGGGACCGCGAAACCGGCGTCGCCGAATGTGAGCCGGGAGTCACTATCGAAGACCTCTGGCGCGCCGGGCTCCCCAACGGCTGGTGGCCCCCGGTCGTCAGCGGCACCATGTTCCCCACCCTCGGCGGCGCCCTTGCCATGAATATCCATGGCAAGAACAACTACAAGGTCGGAACGCTCGGCGACAACATCCTGGAGATCGACTTCCTCACCCCCAACGGAACCCTCCAAACCCTAGCCCCAAACGACGACCTCTTCCAAGCCGCCATCTCCTCCGCCGGACTCCTGGGGGTGATCACCCGAGTCAAACTCCAACTCAAGAAAGTCGTTTCCGGCAACCTGAAGGTCTACGCCGAGTCCATCCCCAACTGGGATGCCCAATTCGAAGCCTTTGAAAAGCGGGCCGAGAACGCCGACTACATGGTGAGTTGGGTGGACTGCTTTGCAAAGGGGTCAAAAGCCGGCCGCGGCCTTTTTCACGCCGCCTGGCATGATGACGAACAATCGTTAGGAAGCCTACTGGAAATCAACCAGGACTTACCCCCTAAAATATTAGGAATCCTACCGAAATCCCAAGTCTGGCGATTTTTGAAACCCCTCAACAATCGCCCCGGCATGAGGGCCCTCAACGCCGCCAAACATCTCAGCGCCAAGCTGGTTGGCAACCAGAAAATGCACGACCAAACCCTGGTCGCCTTCTCCTTCCTCCTCGACTACGTCCCCAACTGGCGCAACGCCTACCTCCCCAACGGCTTTATCCAATACCAAACCTTCATCCCCAAGGATAAGGCCAGTGATGTGTTTGCCCGGCAGATCGCACTCTCTCAACAAGCCAAGCTGGAGCCCTATCTAGGAGTCCTCAAGAAGCATCGGCCAGACCGTTTTCTCCTGAGCCACGGAGTCGACGGATACTCCCTGGCCCTGGATTACAAGGTGACGCGAGCGACATGGCCCAGGCTTCAAGGATTGGCCCATCGGATGAACGACCTGGTTCTGGAAGCCGGAGGACGGTTCTATCTAGCCAAGGACTCCACCCTCCGCCCCGAGGATGCGCAACGCTACCTGGGAGAGAATTTGGACAAGCTCCGCCGCCTGAAGTCTGAACTCGATCCCGAGGGCCTCCTCACCAGCGAGTTGGCCCATCGCATCATGATGTTTTGATGTCATTGTGTGATAATGATGGTATGCGTACCACCATTGACCTGACCCCGGATGCTTACGCGGTTGCGAAGGCGTTTGCGGAGCAAGAGCGAATTAGCCTGGGAAAGGCTATCAGCCAACTGATCCTGACTCCCAAAGAGAAGACGCCCAGTTTGGTGAAGGAAGGCCGGTTCTTGTCCTACCGCAGCAAGCGGGTTCTTAATCCAGAACTCGCGAAGGACTTGGACGATGAGTATTAGGTCCGTAGGGACGGTATATCTCCTTGACTCCAGCGTCCTCATCGCCCTATCAAGCACCGATCACACTCATCATGGGCTGGTGGTTCGGTGGATAAGTTCCAAGCAAATTCAATATGCCACCTGTCCGATAACCCAGGGCGCTTTAATGAGAGCCTATTTTCGGGACGCCGAAAAGCCCTTGATGACTGAAGCAAAGAGGGTCTTGAGCGCCATCACAAAAGATCCAAGCCACCGCTTCATCCCTGATGACATCGATTATCTCTCCCTCGATGGGCGAGGAATTCGGGGCCATAAGCAAGTCACCGACGCCTATTTGGCTCATCTTGCAAAGCATCACAAACTCAAACTGGCCACCCTCGATTCCGCCCAAGCCGCCCTCTATCCCGACGTCGTGGAACTACTCACCGGCGCGCTCTAAAGTAAACTGTCCCCGCTTTGATGACTCAGGAACGTGTAGGGGGCTGTGGATGGGGATAGTGGAAGAGTTGGCCCCGCAGTTCCTGGAGACCGTGAAATCCGCCGAATCGGTCCTGATCGGCACTCACCTCAATCCAGATGGAGACGCCCTCGGCAGCGCCTTGGCCATGTCCCACTATCTGGATGGCTTGGGCATCCGCAACGACGTGGTGTGCCACCATATGCCGCCCAAAAACCTGCGGTTCCTTCCGGGGGTCAACCGCATCCGCCAGACTCCCAAGGATGAGATGTACGACGTGGGGATCGTGCTGGACTTGGATTCCCTGGAACGTCTGGGAAACACCGAGCCCTTCTTCCGAACCTGCCAAAGGACCATCTTCGTCGACCACCACGTTCCCCACGACGCCCCCGGCGACATCCGCATTGTGGATACCGCCGCTCCCGCAACCGCCGTCATCCTCACCCGCCTCTTTCGATACCTGGATGTCGAGATAACCCCCGAAATTGCGACCTGCCTCATCACCGGCATCGTCACCGACACCGGCAGTTTTAGGTTCCGCAACACCACCGCCGAATCCCTCAGCCTTGCCGCCGGACTCCTGGAGCAGGGCGGAAACATCAACCTGGTGAGCGAGCAGGTGTTCCAGACCAAGCCGATCTCCAGCGCCCGCCTCCTTGGCTTTGCCCTGGAGCGGATGAACCTGGAAAGCCAGGATCGCATCTGCTGGACCGTTCTGACCATCGAGGACTTTGAGCAGAACCACGCGGTGGATGAAGATACCGAGGGGTTTGTGAACGAACTGCTCACCATCGAGACCGTCCAGATTTCCGCCATCTTCCGGGAGCCCAAGCGGGGCAAGATTCGCTGTTCCCTCCGCTCCCGAGGCGAGTACGACGTGGCGGCGGTGGCCCGGATGTTTGGCGGCGGTGGGCATCGGAATGCGGCGGGCTGCACCTTCGACGGACCGGTCGATGAGGCCGTGGAGCAAGTCGTCGCCGAGTTGAAGAATTGTTTGGAATAATCCTGGTCCAGAAAGAGATTGGCCGCACGTCGCACGATGTGGTCGATGCCATCCGGCGCAAGTTCGGCACGCGTCGGGTTGGCCATGCCGGGACCCTGGACCCCTTGGCGACCGGTCTCTTGGTGGTAGCGGTCGGCCCGGCTACGAGGTTCCTCCAGTACCTTCCCCTGGAGCCCAAAGAGTACGTCGCCGAGATCGCCTTTGGGCGGGCGACCAGCACCTATGACCTGGAAGGCGAGATCATCCACGAAGGCCCCGTCCCCGCCGACTTGCCCGCCGCCATCGAGCAGGCTTTGCCCAAGTTCAAGGGCCTCATCAGCCAACTTCCTCCGATGTACAGCGCAGTGAAAATCGACGGCAAGCCGCTCTACCACTACGCCCGCCAGGGGAAAGAGATCGAGCGGGAGCCGCGCAATGTCCACATCGATGTTTTTGAAGTCAAGCCGCTGAGCGAGACCACGGTCGAGGCGAGGATCGTCTGTTCGGGTGGCACCTATATCCGCTCTCTGGCCCACGACCTGGGGATGGAGATTGGCTGCGGGGCTCACCTGGCCAAGCTGCATCGAACGAAGGTCGGACGGTTTACCGATGCAGAGGCGACGCGGATCGAGGATGCCAACCCCAAGATGCTGGTGCCCCTGAAGGAGGCCCTCGCACCCATGCCGATGGTCCAACTGAACAAGACCCAGGTGCAGCACATCCGGGAGGGGCGGCAGATCGAGGAGCCGCCAGATCGCGGGATCGCGGGGATCGTGGCGCTCCTAGACCCTCAGGGCGACGTTTTCAGCGTGGCGCGGGTCCAAGGCAACGTCTTGCAGCCCGAATGCGTCATTCCTCTTGAGGCATTCCATGTCGTTCCTTAGGCCCTGCGATGATAAGAAGATTTTGAGCGGTCAGTTGATCGTCACGTTCATCTGGGCGGCCATCACGGCGTTTGGCATCTATCTGAATCCCGATCCTCACGGGCACGGGACCCACCAGCAACTTGGCCTGCCGCCCTGCCCCAGTGTTCTCTTCTTCGACAAGCCTTGCCCCGGATGCGGGCTCACCACGTCTTGGACGGCGACGATCCACGGGCACATGAGCGAGGCGTTCCAGGCCCACCCGCTCGGCCCATTCCTCTACCTGGGACTCACCGTCTTTGCCTTGATCAACCTATGGGCGTTCTTCAAGCGCTTCCAGGTGGACACCTCCGGCCCCAAGTGGATGACCGGTATCGTCGCCGGTGCCATCATCTTCTTTGGATTTGGGATCGGTAGGTTTGTGCTCACGCAGTCCTATCGCGCTCCCGAAGAGGTGCAGAACTTTGTGAAGAAGCTCGCCAACGAGCCATCCGAATCCAAATAAAAAAGCCCCTGCCATTCATGGCAGAGGCATTTACCGATCCATCAGGAGAGTTACTTCTTCGCCCGACGTCGGACCAGCGCCGCCGCGCCAACTCCCAGAGCCGCCAAGGTGGCAGGTTCGGGAACAGGGTTGGCTTCGACGGTGAAATCGTCGTAAAACGCTGACTGAGTGCCGGAAGACAGCCCAGAACCCATGACGACCGAGTCGATCGTGAATGCGTTTGCCCCCGTAATCGTCCGCCCCAGCGCGCCATCCACATAGTAGGAGGCTGTGTTCCCGGACAGCACAACCTTGAATTCATGCCAGCCGACCGACCGATTCGGCGCATCTGTAAGCGTAAACCAACCAGCCGAAGTCGCACTCAAGATACGAGCCTGATACTTGCTTGAGGAGTGGGTTTCGCCCTCCATCGTCACGTTATTGTAAATCCCAATCGCATGAATCTGCTCTAGTCCGCCTGTCCCATAGGCGTCACCGGAGTAGGAGCGAATCTCCGAGAATTGCCGGCCGTCCCCGCCGGGGCCTGCGGTATCGTACATCCAAAATGAGAACGTGGTGATCAAGTCAGTGGCAATCGGTGCGATCGAGGCTGCGCGACGGCGAGCCGCCGTATCCGCGCCGGCACTGAATGTTCCCGAATGCACTTGGTCCGTCCGAATGGTGAACCCAGGATTCGCATCAATAGGCCACTTCGTAAAGTCGCCCGACTCGAACCCATCCTCAAAAACGACCACGCCAAAGCTGGTCGAAGCAACTGCAAGCAACGATGCAACCAGTAATCTCTTCACGTATCTTCACCTGTCCAAAAAGTCCAATGGGGACTGATGGCCTGATTGTAGCCCAGCCCAACCTTAGGTCCGAACAAACCTGGCAATTGTGACGGCGAGCCAGATGGTGCACCTTCGAGTACGCCCCCACAAACCCTCGCTTTGCGAGTAAGCGCCTCTCTCGGGCAAAGTGCCTGAGCCCTTCCCCTCCCCGCAATAAAAAACCAAATAAAGGAAAATCCATTCGGGTTGTCGAATCGTCTTTGCTGGTTAGGTACCAAAAAACCATGGACGAGAACAAACTGCCTGAAGAATCAACAGCCCCTTCCGCGCCTACTCCGGACCCAGTTCCGACAGCCGCCTCGACCACGCCTCCCTCCGCTCCATCGGCCTCCTACACGATGCCAGACCTGGGTGGCAAGCTTAGTGGGGGACCAGTCCCGTTCTCTGGCCCCGCTAATTCGTCCATTCCCCAGGAGGAGCGAACTCAAGCCCTCTTAGTTTGGGTCTTGAGCCTTTTCATCGGCTTCATCTCCCCGCTGATTTTCTACTTCATCGCAAAGGATAAGCAGTTCGTTTTCCATCACGCTTGCCAGGCGCTCACGTTGTCGATCGCACTCTTCGTGTTGTACGTTATTTCGGCAATTCTGATGGTAGTGCTGATCGGGATGCTCCTGCTCCCGCTAGTGGGACTATACGGGCTCATCATGGTTATCATGGGTGCCATTGCCGCGAATGCGGGCTCTCGCTTCGAGCCTCCCATCACCGGCAACCTCTCCAAGTCCTGGTTCAAGGCCTAATCAACCCCCCCTCCTCCTCCAAGTGGTTCGTCTTGGAGGAGGAGGGGGTCGGGGGAGGAGGTTCCGGGAGCTTGTAGTCGCCGCAAGGCTTGTACAGAACGCCAAAATCCCCAATCCGAAATCCGCAATCCGAAATCTCGGCAACCGCCCCAACGCCGCAAAGGTATTCTTCCCCCTGGAATGAACTACCGAAAACTGGGGCGCTATGGCGTCAAAGTCAGCGAGGTCTCTCTCGGCGGCTGGCTTACCCACGGTCGAACCCTTGAGGATGCGGCCACTTCCCAAATCGTCCACCGCGCCTTTGAGCTCGGCATCAATTTCTTCGACACCGCGGATGTGTACAACGTGGGCGAAGCCGAGAAGGCCCTCGCCATCGCCATCAAACCCCTCAAACGGGAAGACCTGTTCATCGCCACCAAATGCTTCTTCCCCATGAGCGACCGCCCCAACGACCGGGGGCTCAGCCGGAAGCACATTTTTGAGTCCGTCCACAACTCCCTGCGGCGGCTCCAACTGGACTACATCGACCTGATGCAGTTTCACCGTGTAGACCCCGATACCCCCGTGGACGAGACCGTGCGCGCCATCGATGATCTGATCCGGCAAGGCAAGGTTCTGTACTGGGGAGTCAGCGAGTGGCCCGCCCACAAACTCACCGAGGCCGTCCTCACCGCCCGGGACCTCAACGCCAATCCGCCCGCCAGCAACCAGCCCAGTTACAGCATGTTGAACCGGTACATTGAAGACGCCGTGCTCCCCGTCAGCGAGCAGTACGGCATCGGAAACGTCGTCTTCTCCCCCTTGGCCCAAGGCGTCCTGTCGGGCAAGTACCTGCCCGGCCAACCCCCTCCTGCTGGAACTCGAGGCGGGGACGACAAAAGCAATATGTTCATGGGCAACCTGCTGAAAGACGATGTTCTCACGCGGGTCCAGAACCTGAAAGGCTTTGCCGAGAGCTTGGGTTACACCCTGCCCCAGTTCGCCCTCGCCTGGTGTTTGCGACAGAAGATGGTGAGTTCCGTCATCTTCGGCGCGACCTCCATCGAACAGTTGGAGGCGAATGTGGCCGCTACGGAAGTTGCCCAAGATCAGGAAGTCTGGACCCGGGCCGAGGGCATCCTAGCCGGGGAGAATCAAGGCTAACGTGTCCCACCTGCCCACCGTCCCCATGCGGGAAACCGCCTTTGAAAAGCAACGCGGCATCAGCCAGGTCGAGGTCCGCACCGGCTTCGCCCAGGTCCATGTATCCCAGATTCGCCAGAACATCCATGAGCAGCGCCTGGCCGTCTTGAAAGCGGTACGCGAGGCGGCCGTCAGCGTGGACTTCCTCAAGTTCACCCCCTCCGGCCTCTCCTTTGTCATTGGCGAAAACCATTCGGGAGACATCGAGAAGGCGCTGGAGCCGCTGAACCTGCGCTGTACCATCCGTCGCGATCGGTGCGTGGTGCTGGTCCATGCCGTGAATATGCGAGATGAGGAAGGCCTAACCGCCCAAGTCGTGCAAAAGGCCATCGCCAGCGGGGCGATCGTCGACCACATCAGCGACATGCACGACCGAATGCTTATTGTCGCCGACAATAAGTACGCCACGACCCTGCAAAACCTGTTCCTGGAGGTCGCCAATGGCGGATAAGCCGCGCATCAAGGTGATGAAGTTCGGCGGCACCAGCGTCGCAACCCATGACGCCCGAGTCCAGTCGGCCCTAAAGGTCATTAGCGCCAAAGAGCAGGGCTATTCGCCGGTCGTGGTAGTCAGCGCGATTGGGCGCCGAGGGGCTCCTTACGCCACGGACACCCTGATCACCATGCTCCGGGACATCGACCCCACTGTCGATCCCGATGCCCGTGAACTGGACCTCCTCGTGGCCTGCGGCGAAATCCTCAGCGCCGTTATCTTCTCTCACACCCTTAAGACGCTGGGCCACCCTGCGATGGCTTTTCGAGGCGGGCAAGCCGGAATTCGCACCGACGGTGTCTTTGGGAACGCTCGGGTCGTCAGCATCAAACCCGTTAGTATCTTCAATGCTTGCGAGAAAGGCGCGATTCCCGTGGTGTGCGGGTTTCAGGGAGTCTATGTAGCGGGCGACGGCGCCCCCGGCGGCGAATTGACCACTCTCGGACGAGGCGGCTCCGACACTACCGCCGCCGCCGTGGGCGCGGCGATGCAAGCCGAAGCCGTGGAAATATACACGGACGTAGACGGCGTAAAAACCGCCGACCCGGACTCGGTCCCTCAGGCCCCGACCCTGCGCAAAGTGACTTACGACGAGGTTGCCGAGATCGCCCACTTGGGCGCCAAGGTTCTCCACCCTCGCGCGGCCGAGATCGCGATGAACTTCGACATTCCGCTTTGGGTCAAGAACACCTTCAGTGACGACGAAGGCACCGAGATTGTCAGGCGCGACCGTTTCCCTGGTCGCAGAGTGACCGGGGTGACCCATACCGGCCAACTCGTTTACCTCCAATTCGACCTGAAAGACGCCACCGAGGAGGATCGCCGGATTCTGGAAACCCGAATCTTCGAGACCATGGCCCACTACGGGTTCAACCTCTTCATGCTGAACCTAAGCCCCAGCGGCACCGGCTTCGCCGTCCCCCGCGCCCAATTCGCCATGCTGGCGGGAATTTTGGACAGCCTGGTGGTGCCGGTGGAGGGGCAAATCTATCTCCTCCAAGTCGGCGTGAACCCCAGCAAGGACGTAGAGAACCAACTTCGCTTGTTGGAGCCGCTCGGTAATGTCAAAGCAGTCGTCGCAGAGCTCACCGAAGGTTGCACGATGGTCTCCTTGGTGGGTCATGAATATATGCAACAACCCGGCGTATTCTTCGAGGTACTCACTACCCTCCACGACGCCCAGATTCCAGTCTTGCAGACCACGGACTCGGATTTCAGCCTGAGCGTCCTCGTCCCCGAGTCGGAAACCAACCGGACGGTGCGGCTTCTCCATGAACAGTTCCGGCTTTCGGAGATTGTTTAGAAAACCTAACGGATTTACCAGAGTGCCTAGTGTTTCCATTAGCCTACCTAACAATAAACCCGCCCTCATGGGCATCCTCAACGTGACCCCCGATTCTTTCAGCGACGGGGGCCTCCATTTCGATCACTCCATCGCAATTGGCAAGGGGTTGCAGATGATGGAGGAGGGGGCGGATTTGGTGGATGTGGGAGGCGAATCCACCCGTCCCGGAGCGGAGCCGGTGGGAGTGGAGGAGGAGTTGCGAAGGACGGTTTCGGTGGTGGAGGGTTTAGCGAGGCAGGGCGTTCCCGTTTCTATCGACACCATGAAGCCGGAGGTTGCTCGGGCCGCTTTGGATGTCGGGGCGTTTTTAGTGAACGACGTTTCGGGCCTGCGCGATCCGGCGATGCGGGAACTGGTTCAAACGAGGAGGCCAACAGTGTGCGTCATGCATATGCAGGGCGAACCTCGGACGATGCAGGCGAATCCGGTTTACCAGGACGTGGTTCGGGAGGTTCGGGATTATCTGGTTGATGTTGCGGGCTCATTGGACTTGCCCAAGGAGCAGATGTGGATCGATCCGGGGATTGGGTTTGGGAAGACCGTGGAGCATAATCTAACGCTGATCAGGGGTCTGGAAAGCCTGGTCGAGACGGGCTACCCGGTCTTGATCGGGGTGAGTCGGAAGGGGTTCATCGGCAAGGTTCTGAGAGATGTACCTGTGGCGGACCGCCTAGAGGGCACCTTGGCGATCCAGGCCATTGCGCAGATGAAGGGCGTGAGGGTCATCCGCACCCACGATGTGAAGGCGGCATCGCGAGCGATACAGATGGTCGCCGCCATACAGAACGGTTAAGGACCGATCTTTTAGTCGGTGTCAATCTCTATGATATAGAGTTCATTCGCACGGTCAAAGCGAATGCTGCGAAAGCCGTGATGTTCGCCTCTGTCGTGGTATGCCTCGTACTTGGTTTCGCTCTTCTTCCCCTCGGGAAAGAAGCCATTGGCCTTCCACAGATGGTCGACCCAAAGTCTGGCCGCACGGTCGGCGGGAAGTTTCAAGCTCAGCGTGTAGTGATCGTCGATGAATGCCTGTCGATGCTCAACCCGCTCGATAATCGCCTCGGGCGGGATTTGGAAAAGCCCTTGCACCTTCTCTCGATAAAAGGGCATCGCATCGGCCACATAGACTTGAGGTCGGACGCCAAACATGCCGCTAGAAGCCCAACCCACATAAAGAACGCCGACGAAAAATGCCGCGAAGCAAAATCCAGTAACCACGATGGCGGTCTTCTTGCCGAGCTGAGAGTTGTGTTTTGAAGTAATCTCCACTGGCCTTACCTCTACGGAACGATACGTCCAAACCGTATCCTATCACACTCACCAGGATCGGCCAAACCTCTTGGGACCTTTTGAGTCGTCCCTTCTACCTGGCAAGCCTACAGAACGGTTTTTGAAAAGCGTGAGTCCCATGATGCATGGGAACGAAACTGAACGGAAAACGCGTCGCCATTCTTGCCACTAACGGATTTGAGCAATCGGAGCTTCTGGAACCCAAGCGCCTGCTGGAAGAAGCGGGGGCGGAGACGGTGGTTATCTCTCCTGAGACGGGCCAGATCAAGGGTTGGAAGGATAAGAACTGGGGCGATTCGGTCGCGGTCGATCAGCCGCTGGACCATGTCACCTCGGAAGATTTCGACGCCTTGATGCTGCCCGGTGGTCAGATGAACCCGGACAGCCTCCGTATGAACCCCCAAGCGGTGGACCTGGTGAAGGCGTTTGCCGAGTCGGGGAAACCGATCGGCGCGATCTGTCACGGCCCTTGGCTGTTGGCGGAGGCAGGGGTTGCCGACGGAAGAAAGATGACCAGTTGGCCCTCCATCAAGACCGACTTGGTAAACGCCGGGGCGGAGTGGGAGGACTCGGAAGTCGTGACCGACCAGGGAATCGTCACCAGCCGCAAACCCGCCGACATCCCGGCCTTTGCGCGGAAGCTGATCGAAGAGATCAATGAGGGAGTGCATGCGCGATAGCGGTGTTGGAGGGTGGCTATCCAGGGGTCTTCGACCACCTGGCTACTATCTGGGACCACTTCGTGGTCAAGTTTTTAGCTTGTGAAGGTGGTTCCTCAATACAAGCCTGCACCATGACCTGGCAGGTCATGGGACGCATGAGGAGGCTGCTCATGCCACAACCATGTTTCCTCCAAGACCTGGAAGGTCTTGGGACGCATGGGCAAGGCTGCTCATGCCACAACCATGTTTCCTCCAAGACCTGGAAGGTCTTGGGACGC
>CAZCSP010000006.1:68773-165628 GCA_964501275.1 uncultured Fimbriimonadaceae bacterium
ATGGGCAGGATGCCCATGCTACGGTCTTCCTTGGAGGATCACTTCGATGGCTTTCTTGAGTTGGGGATCCTTTTCGGGGTCGCCGAAGGCTTGGAAGGTGAGGGGCGTGTTTTCGTCGATCTTGACTTCGATATCTGGCTTCAGACCACCGCTGACGTATTGGCCGTCCTCATCCACCTTTCGGCTGATGTCCTCCGAACTGGGGAGGTAGTACTTGGCGATCGTGATCTTGGCGCTGGCTCCGTCGATCAGCTCCTTGACCTCCTGAACCGAAGCCTTGCCGTAGGTGTGGGTGCCAACGAGGGTTGCCTTTCGGTAGTCGCGCAGGACGCCCGCGAAAATTTCGGCGGCGCTGGCGGAATCCTCGTCGATGAGGATAACAACCGGATAGGGCCACTTACGGAGGTAGCCAGTGCGGCTATTAGCGGTGGAGCGTCGGCCGTCCCGATCCTTCATGGTGACCACCGTCTTGCTCTCCACAAAGCGGGAGACCATCTCAACCGCCGTCTCCAACAGACCGCCGGGATTCGTTCGGAGGTCGATCACCAGACCGCGCAATGGATTGGCGGAGAGTTTGTCCAATGCGTTGTCAAACTGCTCGGCAGTCGGCTCGCTAAAGCTTTGAACCATGATGTAGCCGACTTCGCTATCCTTGAAGTAGGAGCTTTCGACCGTCGGGGTCACGATGCGGGCGCGACGAACCGTGTAGGTGCGGACCTTTGAGTCGCCGCTCTTGATGACGCCAAGGCGAACCGTGGTGCCCTCTTTCCCGCGAATCTTGCTCACCATCAAATCGACATCCTTTCCAGCATAGGAAACGCCGTCCACCGAGGTGATCGTGTCGTCCTTGGCAAAGCCGGCATTGGCCGCCGGGCCGCCTTCGAAGACCGTGGCGATCTTGGCGCCCAAGGGGTCGCCGGAGAGTCGGGCTCCGATCCCGACGAAGTTGGCTCTGGTCTCCAGGGCGAAGTGCTCCGCCAGCTTGGGTTGAAGGAACATCGTATGGGGATCGCCGAGAGCCGCCATGAGGCCCTCCATCCCCGCGTATTTGAGATCCAGGCTCTTTACGGGCCGGTAGTAGGAGGTGGCGATCCGGGTGTAGGACTGCTTGAAAATCTGTTCCGGGCTAAGGGTGGTCTTGTTCTCAGACCCAAACGCCATCGCCAAGGCACGCGGACTGGGAAGTTGGCCCTGCTGGATGTCTCGCCAGAAGAAGCCGAACGCCCATAGGAAGCAGATCAGGGCAGCAAACGCCAGGAACTTGAGAGCTTTCATTTCGCACCTGCCTGATATTCAGCCACAGCCAAAGTAAATCCGGCGCCATCGGGAAGAGGGCAGTCATCGACCAGGATGGGGTGCCCCGCCGTCTTCGGGCCGCTCACCTTCGCAACCCCCGCTTTGACCAGGACCTCGGCAAAAACTTCGGCAACACCCCTGGTGCTGGTATCCACTAAAAGGGTTAGCTGGGGAGGATTGGGGTTGCCGATCTTCACTTCAAACGGGATGCTCCGCTTGGCGAGCTTCAATTCGCCATAGGTTCCCTTCGGAGCCAAGAGCTCAAGGCACTTCTGCATCGGCTCATGCAAGCCGTTGGCGTTGTTGCGCAGATCGATGGTCAACTGACTGTTAGCGTCGAGCAGATCCTGTAGCTCCTTCTCGATTCCCGGCACAAAACGCATATGGTAGACCCCATCGACATCGGCAAAGGCGGGGAGTCGGGAGGGGGCTTTCTCAATCATGGTGTCCAGCTTCTCAGCGCCCCTCAGCCAAACGACATGGATTTTGCCAGCCTTGCCCGTCAGGAGTTTCTCGCGCGCCTTGAGTGGCATGATCGTTTTCTTTGTCCTTTTGGTCAACTCGATCCGCACTTTGGAAAGTTCGTCGGCAGACACTTTGCCGTCGGCGGCGTCCTTCTGAAGTTGGCGGAAAGAGGCAACGGTCTCGGCGTTGGGGACCCAGTGGTCATCCACATACTCCACATAGTCGCCCACGCGAACTCCAGCCTTATCTGCCGGTCCACCAGGTACCACCGCAACGACCGTCAGTTTGGGGATTCGTAGGCCACCCAGCAAGGCTTGCGCAGGATCGACGGGTTGGCCGGGAGTTCGAACGCCCTCGTGTGGGGGCTCGATAAAGATGAGTTCCAACTGTACGCCGACGCCCTCAAACTGCCCAAGTCGCATGTTCAGATGGGCTTGGAACATCTCCTTGTCCATGTAGAGCGTGTCGGCATCGCCCAAGCTTACGACCATTCCGCGCACGGCGCCGAGAGCCAGCTTCTGCTCGTCGGTGATCTGCTCTACATAACGTTGCTTCAGGAGGTTGGTGATCTCATAGAAGTAGTCGCCCTCGGGCACCTCCCGCGCATCGCGGGAGGCCACCAGACCGTCGGTGGGAAAAGGGGGGCCGCTTAGGGAAGCGGAAAGGGTGTTGGCTCCGCCCACGTCCACGCGGTCGCGGATCATAGCGCCTGCCAAGATAGCGCCTGTAGCAAGAAGAACGGCTCCGGCGGCGACGAAATTCTTTGCGGTCGAATTCATAGGTTAACAGCTCAACTCCGCATCGAGCATATCGACGCGCCTAGCGTGTCTTTCGGCATCATCTGGACCAGAAATGAGGAATGCCTCCAAAATCGCTTCACTTTGTTCCTTGCTCAGGATACGTCCGCCAAGGCACAAAACGTTCGCATGGTTATGGCGTCGGGCCAATTGGGCCATCTCCACCGACGTACACTCGGCGGCCCGGATGTGGGGGTAGCGGTTGGCTCGGATGCAGACTCCAATCCCCGTTCCGCACACCAATACGCCGAAGTTGACCCCGCCCTTCTTCAGTTCGCAGGCCACGGCGTCGGAGGCAAGCGGGTAGTCGAACGGCTCTTCGGAGTCAGCTCCCACTTCCACCACTTCATGCCCTTGGCCCCTTGCCCATTGGGCGACATGGCTGCGCAGTTCTAATCCGGCATGGTCCGAGCCGAAGATCAGCTTCAAGGCGTCAACTCCTTCGCCTTCTCCACCACGCGAGGATCGATGCTGGCTTGAAGGGATTCGATGGCGGCGGCGGGGAGGGTTAGTTTCTTGGTCTTAGCGAGTTCGATGAGGGCAAGTTGCACTTGGGGGAATTTATCCGCCAAGACGTTGGCGATCTCTTCCAAGTCCACGTTTCCGGGTTGAGTAGTCAGAGCAGAAAGAGCGGCGGTGCGTACTCTGGGGGAGAGGTCGGTGACGGCTAGTCTTAGGGTCGGACGATGGGCATCGGCGGGATTCTGGCGCATCCGGTTCAACAAGTCGATCCGCACCCAGTTCGAGTCGTCTCGGATGGCTTTGTATCCCTCCGCCGCCAACTGGGCATTGCCCGAGGTCATCAGTCGCCAGGCGCTCTCGGCACGGACGGCGTCGCTGGGGTCGTTGACAGTGGACCACAGGAGCCGCTTCTGCACGACCGAATTCTGGACAAGGGCGTGGCGGGTGAGGGTCAGACGAATCTGGGGATCGATCTCTTGGAGGAAAGTCATGGAGATCACTGCCGGCTCGTCGCCGGGAAGCAAGGTGAGGGCTCGGGCTCCGGCCAAGCGAGTCTGCCAGTAGCGGCTAGCAAACAGGCGACTCAGCAATCCCGCCATTTGAGGGTCGCCAAACTTCCCGACTTCGATCGCCGCACATTGCTTGACGTACTCAAACGGACTGGAGACAACCAGACGCATCACCTCCGCCTTTGCGGTAACGGTGCCGAGTTGGGCCAGTTTCTTCACCGCCTCGCCCGCAACGCGAATGTTGATGCTCTTCGTCATTTGGATCAGCCCGGTTTCGTCCGCAGCAGCAAAAGGCCCCTCCCGAAGCAGGCCGTTCAGCTTTACAAAGTCGGACGTCTCTTTGGCGAGGTCGGCGGCGCTTAGGTTCTTGGCGTTGGTTGCGCGCTGGATGAGGTCTGAAGGAGGCAAAGCAGGCGTCGGCTGGGCGTCGGGGAGCAGTTGGAAGTCATCGAAGAAGTAGAGGATGTCGCCGACTTGGTCACGTTCGCCTCCATCGGTAGCCGGGCCGATCGAAAGATCATCCATCGTTCGCGGGTTGAGGCTGCGCAGATCGACGACCACCTGTTGCCAGTTGCCACTAGTGACCGCAGGGATGGCTTGGCGAACCAAGAACCGCCCCTTGTTCTGGACCCCAGCGACGATGGACAGATCGTCGCGTGAGTTTGTCTTTACCCAGAAGCTGAGATAGGGTGTTTGGGTAGGGTCGATTTTTCGGTAAGGGAGAGCAAAGCCACCAGAGCGTACCGGCGAGTTTTCGGCATACCGAAGCACGCTTCCCCGCTCTGAATCGTTGGCGATGGAGACGTTGACGTTTCCAGAGAATGCGGTGGGTCGCCAAGGGAAAAAGAGGGCGTTCGCGCTGCTCCCAAAGGCCTGGTCGGCAATACCGTATAGCTCTTGGAGCTTTTCGAGACTTGGCTCTTCACCGGCTAGGGTTTCCCAAGCCTTGGGCGGGAAAAGAGCGGGCAAAATGGGAGGAGCGATCGATGCCGATAGGTTTGCGCTGGGCGTCGTATAGATGCCCAGTCGGTGCCACCGAGAGGAGGCATCGCTGGCAATATGGCTCGCCACTATCTCTTCCAGCCCATAACCATCGGCCTCTCCAGAAAGGATCCGACTTAGGGAATCAGGACCAAGCAGCAATGTCGTCTGATAAGGCCCCCGGAACACTTTGTCTTCCGCCACAAATGCGCCATGGTTGGTTCGAGAAGTCAGGTAGTCGTTGGACCAGGGGTCGTTGTCCAGGACAAGGGGACGAGATAGGTCCAATGGACGAGGAAGCGTTTGCCTTTCAAAGACAACCGCTTCTCCATCGACGACCACATCGAGGGATACATTGACGGCTCCGTCGGTCGCCGCTCGGGCATAACCGGGAACTCTTGCCAGAGCCCTAAGAAGATCGTCTATCTGCTTCTGATTGAGTCGGTGTCTCTTTTGGTAGTAGAGTCCGTTCGCATCCTGAACAACCCAATCAGCTTGGGTCAGGATGAAAATCTTGGTCTTCCATTGGGGGGCGCCTTTGTCCACCGGCCCCATCTGCTCCAATTTGGCGGCAATCGATGACCAGTCGCCGGGAGATCGGAAGGGGGTTGGCCAGTCTCGCTGTCCAGCAGACAATCCGCCGAAGCCGTCCCAACTCTTGACGTCCTCCGGAACCTGGCGCACGGCGGGCGTGGGATAGGTGATGGGGATGACTTTGCCCGCCAAAGTCAGGTTCCCGCCTTGGAAGGCAACTGCTGAAATCGCCGCCAGGGCGGAAAGGAGGACCATAGTTACAGTATCTCGAAGAGGCGGATATCGTCTTCGGAGACCGCATGGCCGTCGCCGCGACTGAATTGAAGCGCCTCTTTTGGTTGGACGACGGAAAGGTCGGCGGGTAACTTGCCAATCAGGTCCAAAACGACTTTCTTGATTTTTTCTGAGTTGGACTTGAACACTTCCAATACGTCGGTGGCGTTGACCGCCTCGGTCCCGGCGTGAACTCCGCTGTCGTAGTCGGTGATGAGGGAGATGTTTACCACGCCCATGCCAAGTTCCCGGCAGAGGTAGGCCTCGGGGTATTGGGTCATGTTGATGACCTCCCAACCCGCATCGTGGAACCACTTGCTCTCCGACTTGGTGCTAAAGCGGGGACCTTGGATCACCACGACCGTTCCCGTCGCGTGGCAGTTGATCCCATGCTCCGTGATCGTCTCGATCGCCAGCTTCCGAAGAAGCGGATCGTAGGTCTCGGCGGGGGAGATGTGGGTGACGATGGGGCCGTCATAGAAGGTGTCTTTGCGTCCATTGGTGCGGTCCACAAATTGGTCGCAGACCACGAAGTCTCCGGGTTGGACGTTGAGTTGCAGGGAGCCTGCTGCACATGGGCTGATGACAGCCTGTACCCCCAGGGATCTCATGGCCCAGACGTTGGCCCGGTAGTTGATCATGTGGGGCGGAAGCGTGTGATGGCGCCCGTGCCGGGGGAGGAACGCCACTTTCCGCCCGTTGACCGTTGCGAGGAAGAGAGCGTCGCTGGGCGGGCCATAGGGTGTATCCACCTTGACCTCGCGCACATTCTCCAACAGGCTATAGAAGCCCGATCCGCCGAAAACACCTATCTCTGCCTTCAATTACCACCTGCCATATCCATGATTGATCGATACACTTTATCCATCTCTTGATCCACTCGATAACCCATCCGCGTCAGGAGGTCGGAGGGTAAGAAGCTCCGCACCTTTCCTTTTGCCACTGCGGGCATGGCCCGCAGGCGGGGGTCGGCGACAAATCGATCCAAGTCTTTCTTCTCGCCCGACATGACAATCATGTCGGGATTGAGCTTGATGAGGGCCTCCATGCTGATAGAAACGTACTTATCAGCTTCTGGGCCAACGGGCTCGGCGCCCACCTGGCGTACCACGTCCGCATGAAAGCTGCTCGTGCCCGCAATCAAGTGCTCGCCAGTCTTACCCGGCAGGATCAATGCCACCTTGGGTTTGGGGTCGAGGGGCGTCTTTTTTCCCTGTTCGAGTTTGTCGATGTACGTCGATACCTCCATCTCACTTCCCAGGAGCGTTCCCAACTTCCGCAGTTCGGCGATGTACTCGTCGACGGTCTTGGCTTTGAAAGCGAAAGTATCGATTCCGAGGGCTTCGATCTGGGCGATATCGGCTTCGTTGTAGACGCTGGCATCGTAGACCACCAGTCCAGGGTTGGCCTCCTTGATCTTCTCATAGTCCGGCTTGACTTGGGCCACGATTGGCGCATTGGAGACCTGGGGAGGAAAGTCGCAGGCGGCCGTCCGCCCTACCAACGGGATGGTGTAGGAGGTTGAGGCGACAACCTCGGTGGCGCTTGGGCTGAGGCTTACGATAGACCGATAAGCTTTGGGCCGAACAGCCCACTGGATTTTCTCCTCGCCGGGACGACAACCCGCTATGAGGGTTGCAACGAGAAGGGAGAGCAAAAACGCTCGACGCATGGGTTCATTCTGGCGTATCGGCATACTCTAAAGCTAGACAAGTTCTAGGCCCAGATTGCTCCCGAGGCGTAGAAACGAGTAATATCTGGCTACCGCGCAGGGGTGTAGCTCAGTTGGTAGAGCGAAGGTCTCCAAAACCTTAGGTCGCGGGTTCGAATCCTGTCGCCCCTGCCATCTCCCATTGCTTGAATGTGGGAGCGTATGATTGCTGGAGACCTTCTCATAAATCGCCAGCGAAGTCAGTGCACTGGACCTATCCCGAAGGGATCGAGAGACGACGCATCTAAGTTTTTATTGTCAATTAAAAACGATGACAATACATTAAACATTTCTAGAAAGACTGCGTTGGTACGATCCCAGCGGATCCATCTCATACCGTAGGACCGTATTCCTATTGACGTAGGTTCGGCTACCGCTTCACTTTATCCGCGGAACACATCGCCGCAATGATGGCGTGGAGTTCGCTGTAGCTTCTTTGGCCGATGACCATGCAGATGACGCCATCGCCTCGATTCCAGAACATCGCGTTGGCGCCGTCGATCTTGGCGCATTTGAAGTTGGGGTCTTGCTCGTAGTCCCACAGGCCGCCAATCTCTTTTACATCGAAGAGGGCGACAACGGCAACGGAGCCGAAGGCGTCGGACAATTGCATGAACTCAGTCCTTCGACCAAGCTGCCGATTGCTGCCCAGGGCCGTGACCGTCATCTCCGTGGGGCGATTGGCGAAGGTCTCGCCCATGATCTGCTTGAGGGCCGGATTCAGTTCGGCCTGACTTCTAGGCACCGATAGGGGCGAGAGGCCGGCAACATAGGCGGCGACATCGTTGGGCTGCACGGTGCGGTTGATGGAGCGGTTGAGAATGCCGCCGAAGGCGATAGCGAGGAAGAAGACGCCGCAAATGCCCCAGGCGTATTTGCCCACAAAGGCCTCGACCCGCTTGGTCTTGTCGATCTCATCGAGCCGCCCCCGGCAAGCCTTCCAAAGCTGGTCGCATTCGGGAGTCTGAGCGGTGGATCGCAGGGCGGACTTCAGGGCCATGATCTCCAGGTACTCGGCCTGCGCCTTTGAATTGGCTTCCAGGCGAGACTTCAGCGCTGCTGCTTCCTGCTCCGAGAGCTCGTTGTCGGCCAGCGCGTGCAGTTCGGATTTCTCGATCATTCGCCAGCCCCTTGTTTAATGATTCCTTCTTTCATCGCAAATTCAGATAGCAGCCGTCTTAAAATGGATCGCCCTCGGGCGATGCGGCTGCGCACGGTTCCGATCGGCACTCCGGTCGCGTCGGCGATCTCCTGATAGCTCATCTCTTCGATGTCGCTCAGAATCACCGCCGTCCGGAAGTCCTCGGGCACTTGGCCCAACGCACGCTCCACTTCCCCGCCGACCATGTTGTCGAAGAGAACCCGGTCGGGAATCTCTTCTTCATTTCCTACGGGCTCCAAAACCCCTTCATCGTCCAATGAGCCTAATTGCGGCCCACGCTGCTTTTGACGATAACGGTTGATATAGAGGTTCGTGACGATGCGGAGCATCCACGCCTTGAAGTTGGTGCCGTCGAAGCGGTCGAACGCCTCATAGGCGCGCACCATGGCCTCCATCGCGAGGTCTTCGGCTTCCTCACGCGAGCGGGTCAGGCGTAAGGCCGTCCCAAGGATTGCTGGGAAAACCTTCTCCGCCTGCCGTTCAAATGCCTCGCGCTGGTTGCGGCGGCCAAAGAGCATAGGTCGGGCGAGTGTACCTGCGGCCCTCGCCACCATCCCAGACCCACCCAGAGCACTTGTCAACGTCACGATCTAGGTAACAGAAATGCCCCCGCCGATGTTCCCGCCAATAGGCAGACTGGCAAGATTGCGGGAGTACCGATCAGTGGCCACCGACTACCGCTTCCGCGCTAAAGTGACCCCGTCGCCGATGGGGATCAGGCACAGGTCGATTCTTTCGTCTCGGTGGAGGTGTTCGTTGACTTGGCGGATGGCGGCGGTGTCTTCGTCGAAGACCGACATATCGGCGACTTTGCCATCCCACAGCACGTTGTCGATCGCCACTACTCCTCCCTTCCTCAGGAGCGACAGGACCCGCTCGTAGTAGGCAAGGTAGCCGGGCTTGTCGGCGTCGATGAAGGCGAAGTCGTAGGTTCCGGTCTCCCCAGCGGCGATCAGGGCGTCGAGGGTATCTACCGCTGGGCCAACGCGGAGGTCGATCTTCTCCGCCACACCCGCTTTCTCCCAATAGAGTCGCGCGACAGAGGTGAACTCTTCGCTGACATCGCAGGCTGTGACATGACCGTCGGGCGGCAGGGCCAGGGCGACGGCGGTGGAGGAGTAGCCGGTGAAAACGCCAACCTCCAGATACCTCTTGGCCCCCATCACCCGCACGAGGAACGACATCATCTGCCCCTGATCCGCCGCGATCTGCATCCCGGCGTGTTCCATCTTCGCTGTCTCCTCGCGCAGTTCACGAAGGGCATCGGGTTCCCGCAGCCAGGTAGTTTCAACGTAGTCGGTCAGCCACTCGGGAATGAGGAAGGACTTTCCCATGGGCGCTAGTTTAGCCCTTGGCGCGCTTCCGGCGGGTCTCCCATCCCTTCAGAGCGGCGGTCCGGCGTTTCTCGGCTTCGGTGCGATGGTAGTTGGGTTCTTTCCCCCGCCCCGATCCGCCGGGCTTCTTACCTCCGCCATGAATCTTGTTGACGGTGGCCCAGGCGATCTCCTCCGCCTTCTCCTCGGGCATCCCTTCCTTCTTGTAGCCTTCTTCGATATGCTCGGCCTGGCGCTTCTGCTTGTCGGTGTACTTGCTCTTATCTCCGCGTGGCATAGTCCCTATGAGATCGCCCCATCGACGATTTCAGTTCCCTGCGGACCGGGCCTTGAACTCCCGCTCAAAAGTCTCCAGGAACTCCTTTTGAACCGATTGAGGGAGTTTATCGAAAGTCAGCACCTTTACATTTGAGGGGGCCCCCCGGAAGGCCTCTTCGATCCAGTGGGTATCCAGAAACTGGAACCTAAACGTTACGTCCGTCCGCTCGGCGCATTCCCACTTCCCTTTGGATATGTCTTCTCGGAAATGCTCAACCGACTTGTAGTAGCCGCCTTTGGCAAAGGCGCTTGCCCGCTGCATCGCCGTCTTTCCAGTTGGCTCCATGGACCCTTCGTACTCTCGCCCACTCGCATCCCGGATTTTATTGATGGACCTCAGTACATAGTTGGAGTCGACACTCGCCGACAGCAGGGTGTCCCGTGAAAGGCCATTGGGGGCGAATTCCGTCGGCTGCATCATCAGGTCCGATACCTGAATGCTTGGTTCAGTCTTCAAGTTGTAACTGTCCCCCAGAATCCACCGCTCCCCAGCCACCCTCTGCGGTGCTGGGAGTTGCCCAAAGCGGATCGGGTTTCCTGCCAAGATGTTTTTCCATTGAGTGGAGTTCAAGGAGCCTAGAGCAGCGTAGCTGATGTGGCTATGGGAACTCTGATCGCCAAGAGGAATGACCCCGTAGTTCTCCAGAGTTCTTCGATAAAGACGTTCGACTACGCTGTACTGGATGGCACCACCAGCCTGGAAGTGGTAGCGGCAGTAGGATTCCAGATCGATGTGGCCCGCAGAAGCCACTCGTCTCAAGAACGTCCCCATTGCGGTTCGGCTCATTCGAAAGCGCGTGACGGACAAGGCAGAAGTGGGTTGCACCATGGTCCAACCCCTGCTCTGAGCCACTTTGTGCCCTTTAACGGGAAGCAGCGCTTTCAGCCGGGTTAGATTCATCTTGCCTTCTTCAACGGCGAGCCGTGCATCTGCCATGGCGTCGCCCAAGTACGCGACAACGTTTGGGCTGGGGGCCGTTGCCAAGTGATAGACCGCGTCGGTAGCGGCCAGCGATAAGGGATCGATCGTTTCTGGATTCAGAATAATCTTCTTTGCGGCATCGCTCAACTCGGACCAAGACCGGGCGGGTTTAGGAAAACCAAAAACGTTCGGCTCTAGCTCGGCATGCTTGACAAACTCCCGAGTACCCTCCGAGATCGTCACCCACTCGGGCGATTTACCCTGGCCAGCCTCCCGTTCCTCCTGCCTTGGATCGTCGCCCAAGAAGTAGCTTCCGGCCAAGCCCCAACTCCGCTGGATTCCCGACTTGTTGAAGACGCTTGCATTGAAAGAGGTAGAACGGCCTCGGTTCGAAACGACCAAATGAATTTTGCCCAGTGGCTCCGAGGCCAACTTGCGATCAAAGATGTCGTCAAGAAGCCCCTGCCCCCATCCTGATTGATTGCTGCTTGGGGTATTCACCAAACTCGTTAGCTGAGCCTCTGCATCTTCATAGTTCCGGATAATCCCGGCTGCATTCGGACCAAGGGCAAACTGGGCTCGGTTGGGTTTTTGGGTGAAGACACGTTTCTCTCCTTCTGGAATCGCCGCGATGACATCCGCACCAAGGTCGATGGCAAGAAGATTGGCGAGGGTACTCACAGGTGCGGCCAACCTTGGACCGTCCAAGCTCAACCCCTGAGGGTTGGCGGCGGCTTGATCATTGAGCGTTTGAATTGCCTTTAGGAAAGTCTCGGCTTGAGCGTGTGGAGTTGCCAAAGCAGCCAGCTCCTTCGCCTTGGCATCAAAGAGTTTTTGCAGACGGTCTCGTCTGGCGATGAACGCCTGCTGCTCCATCTCCCGAATCTGCTCGGGCGTTCGGCGGAGAATTTGTTTGTCGCCGTCCTGAATCCAAGCGGCCGTCACAACTTGGGCCAAGCGGTCGGTGAGTTCCGAAAGCTTCACGCCTTGGACCTTGACGCACACGATCTCATTCTGAATCTCCGGCGAAGGCACAAAGGTTTGCCCGGTTTGGCGGCTTAGCTTGCCGAGCGCGGTGGAGAGGGTGGTGGCTCTCACCTGGAAGTCGACCTCCGGGGAGACCTGGGCAACCAAGACGAAAAGGGCAATTGAGCAAACCATCTAAGAGTGAGAACATTTCAGGATAGGCGATCAGTTCTCGCCGAAGGGCGAGACACAGATAAACTGCCCAAAAGGCGTTCGGATGTATCTCTCCTTGGCCGATTCTCCAAGCATAGACTCTTCGCAGCCACTCGCGAGGTAGCGGTCCATGGCCTGATTCACATCCTCTACCAGAATCTCAAAGGTGGGCGTGTCGTGCTCGTCGTCGACCAGGTAGAAGTTTAGAGGCCCGGCTAGGATCTCGATCCACTTTTCCGAAGATTTCCCCCGCTTGAGGCCAAGGACGTCCTCATAAAAATCTGCCGCCTTGTGCAGGTTCCCCGCTCCCACGCCAATCGCGATGTTGCCCGTCATCTGGGTTTTCATGGGATCATTCAATCAGGGAAATAGCTTTGCGTCAATCCTGCGGATGAACTTGGCTTCGCAAACCCCGAACTCCCTATAGTTCAGTCGTGCCTGGGTTAAGCTCAGCTCTCCGTTTGGCCCGCCCTTCACTTCATCCGCATCCTCATCAGACTGCCCATCGTCCTCCCAGTAGCAGTCAGGGCAAACCTCAAACCCACCCAATTCGTGTATCGTAAGCGCGGAACAGCACGGACAAGGGAACACCCTCGAAGTCTATCCCAAGGCAATGGTCGGTACAATCTCTCCCATGACTGAGACCGCTCTACGCACACCCCTTTATGACTGCCACGTTGAAGCCGGAGGGCGGATGGTGCCTTTTGCGGGGTACGACATGCCGGTTCAGTATGCCAGCGTGATCCAGGAGGCCAAGGCGGTGCGGGAGCATGTGGGGATGTTCGACGTAAGCCACATGGCGCGGCTGGTGCTGAAGGGCGACCGGACGCTGGAGTATCTGGAGCAGATCACCTCCAACGACGTGGGCAAGCTGGCGGAGAACACGGGGCAGTATTCCCTTCTCCCCAACGACCAAGGCGGGTGCGTGGACGACATCATCGTCTATCGCCTGGAGGAAGGCAAATTCGCGATGGTGGTGAACGCGGCGAACCATGAGAAGGACGTCGCCTGGATGCAGAAGCAGAACACCTATGGGGTGGAGATAAAGGACGAGACCGACGAGACGGCAATGATCGCGGTGCAGGGTCCTCGGGCAGTGGGGTTGCTGGCTGAGCATTCCGACGCCTTTGAGGATCTGACCAACGCTCCGGTATTCGGCGTGGTGCAAGCCCAGGTCGCGGGAGTGGATTGCATGTGCTGCCGGTCTGGCTACACCGGAGAGGACGGCTACGAACTCATCTGCCACGCCGACCAGGCCGCAACGCTTTGGAAGGAACTCGTCGCTTTGGGCGTGGTCCCCTGCGGCTTGGCTTCGCGAGACACGCTTCGGGTGGAAGCCGGGCTACCCCTGTACGGACATGAGTTGGAGGAAAACCTGAGCCCCATCGCGGCGGGTTTGGGTTGGGTTGTTTCCAAGACCAAGAGCTTCATCGGCTCCGACATCATCAACCAGGCCCGCGCCGAAGGTACGCCTCGCAAGCTTCAGGGCGTTAAGCTGGGCTCCAAGCGCCTCATCACTCCCGGCATGAAGGTCTATGTGGAGGGCCGCGAGGTGGGAGAGGTCACCAGCGGCGTCTTCTCCGTCGTCCTGGACTGCGGCATCGCCTTTGCCTTTATCGACCGCGACATCAAGCTGGACACGCCCTGCGAGATAGATATCCGAGGCAAGATGGAGCCGGGGACCGTGGTGAACAAGCGGTTCTTTGTGCGGGCGAAGTAGGGGAAGGCGTTGGGTTTTAGGTTTTTGGGGCGGACGGATTCCGATTTCCGGAGGTCTTTTCATGATTCAACTGAAACTTGTACACTGCGTCATGGTGAGCGAGAGCGGCCCGGCGGTTTTGTTTATTTGAGTGTTCTATGCCGCGAAGTTGAACCACCTCACCCGGTTGTAGCTAGGAAGTTAATCTACACGTGGGTGAGGTCCTTCGACTCGCGACAAGCAATCGGCCCAGCAGGAAGCTTGTTCTGGCTCGCTCAGGATGATGTCGTACCCCGTGGGGGTATTTATGAAAAGACTTCTCCGATTTCCGTCTTCTTCCCTAAGGCCCCCTCAAAACTCTTAACCCATTCAAGATCACCACAACCGTCGAACCCTCGTGCCCCAAAACCGCAATGGGAAGCGGCAAGATTCCCAGGAGCGAGAGGATCGTGAGGACGACGATGACTCCGGCGGCGAAGTAGAGGTTGGCGCGGATGATGTTGTTGGTCCGGCGCCCCAGACGCATGAGTTCGGGGATGCGGTCCAGGCGATCGTGCATCAGGACTACGTCGGCGGCGTTCATCGCGATGTCGCTCCCCAGCCCGCCCATCGCCACTCCAACCGTGGCGGCGGCGAGGGGCGGGGCGTCGTTGACTCCGTCGCCCACCATCATCACCTGGCGACCCTCCGCAACCAACTGCTTGATGACCTCCGCCTTGTCTCCGGGCAGGAGCGCGCCGCGGTGGCTCTCAATGCCCAAACTCCCGGCAATCGCCTGAACCGTCTTCTCGGTGTCTCCGCTCAAGACAACGATCTGGCCCGCTCCAGCCGACTTGGCGGCTTCCAAGAAAGCTTGGGCTTCTGGGCGAGGCGTGTCCATAAAGCCGAGCGCCGCGATCTCGTCGTCCACCGCCAACAGTGCCACCGTCATCCCCTGTTGGTGGAATTCGCTAAGGTGACGAATGAACTCATCCGGCACCGAGACGCCCAGGGCCTGCACAAAGCCGATCTGCCCAATCGCGACCCGCCGCCCGTCCACCGTCGCGCTCACGCCCTGGCCGGGAACCGTGTTCTCGTTTTGGGCGACTGGGATGTCGATCCCGTAGGCACGGACCGCCTCCCGAATCGCCTCGGCCACGGGGTGAGCGGCGTATTGCTCGGCGGAGGCGGCGTAGCGCAAGAGGGAGAGGGTCTGGTCCGAAAGTTGGCCCTCGCCATGCCAGCAGGCTTCCTCCTCGGTACACCCCGGCGCGGCCCCGAGGACCGCCATCGACTTCGCACAGACGCAGATCTCCACCAAGCGGGGCTTGCCCAGGGTCAGGGTGCCGGTTTTGTCGAGGGCGATGGTGTCGATGTGGCCTGCTTTCTCGATAAACTCGCCTCCCCGCACCAAAACCCCGTTCCGTGCCGCCCAGGCCAGGGCGCTGAGGGTGGTGGCGGGGGTGGAGATCACCAGAGCGCAGGGGCTGAGCGCGACCAGGAGGGTGAGCGAGGCGTAGAGAGCGGCATTGGCGGGCTCCCCGATGAGCAGGCGAATCCCCAACGCCACGGTAAAGACGACGATTACAAAGACCGTGTATCGCTGGCCGAACCAAGAGCTGACCCGCTCCCCACTGGCCTTGTTCTCCTGCGCGTCCTCTACCAAGGCCACGATCTTGTCCAAGGTGGAATCGCCAACGGTGGAGGTCACCTTTGCGATCAGTACGCTGTCCAAGTTGCGGGTGCCGCCCAGAAGCTTTTCCCCTATCGCCTTGGGTACAGGAACCGATTCACCGGTCATCGCGCTCTGGTCCACCGAGCCTTGGCCTTCAGCCACAATCGCATCCACCGGAACGCCCTCAAAAGGAGGAATCTTGATGAGGTCGTCGAGGGACAACTGCTCCACCGGGACCTTCTCTTCCCTACCCTCCCGTAGGCGAACGGCCTGGCTGGGCCGAAGCTTCACCAGCCCCTCGATGGCGGATCGGGTGCGGGCCATGGCGAGGGAGGCGAGGGTTTCGCTGAGGGCGAAGAGGAACAGCAGAGCGGCGGCATCCAGCGGCTCTCCCACGATCACCGCGCCAATCGCGGCCAGGACCATCAGGACGTGAACGTCGATCGAGCGATGGCTCAACGAATGCCACGCCTCTTTCAGCGCGAAATAGGAGCCGAAGGCCACGCTCAGATAAGGCATCCAAGGATGCACCCCCAAGTACCCCAGCGCCAAAGCCACGCCGCAAAGCGTCGTCAGGATCACCTCGGGGTCGCGAAGCAGGCGCATGCGTATAGGATGACAGAGACGGGGAGAGGGAATGAGGAATCAGGGAATAGACTTCCAGGTCCCGGGGGGTATCAGGCACGGACGGCGGCAAAATGCATCCGCCGCCTACAAGAAGGGCTTTTCACCACGGAGAAACAAAGAAACGAAGGGCGCAAAGAAGAGTCATGTCCCCGCTGGTTGCCCTTGGTGCTTCTTTGTTTCTTCGTTCCTTTGCGGTGAAATGATCTCCGAGGCATTGCCCCAGCGTGGTTTTACGCGATAAGCCTGACGCGAACTGCTGTAAAGCTGTGAGCGGGCTCAGGCGTCGCGATTTTTTGTGGCCAACGAGCTGACAATGCAGAGAAGCGAAGAAGCAATCTGCTTCTTCGCTTCATAAGCGCCTTGGAACCACCTGCAGACCGGGCGGTTTACCGAACTCGGTCGGCGATGGAGCGGCGGATCATGGCGTCCGCGATCTCTGCGCCCGTGGGGTTATAGGTTCCGGCTTCGATGCGGGCCTTGAGGTCGGCGATCTGGTCTTCCCGATCGCCCATGGCAAGCACGTCTTGGGTTACGTCGTGAGCCAGTTTCTCGTCCGCCTCGCGGTCGAGGATTTGGCCTCGGTACTCGATGTCTTGCACGATGGCCGTGCCCGAGAGAATCTTCTTTACTTCGTTGTCTGATATCCGCATGGTTTTATCCTTAGCTTTGATCTCAGACAGGGAACCCGGCTGTCTCGTTTCGCCTTTCGAGCTTTTCTCTCAAACTCGGCGAGACCCGTGGCTTTGCGTGTATAGGGTCGCCCCTACCGTGCCCTTTTCTGTCGCAGACGTTTTGTCGCTGATATGATCTTCGGACGCTCTCCCGAACATCTTTAGACCGTCCCCCAGAAAATTTTACAAAATGCTCTAGGTTTTGGCGCGGCTCGGCTTTGATCGTACCTGGGAGGGAATGAGGGTAGAGGGAATCAAGGGGGTTCGGGTCGCGACTTTTGCAAGTCTCTCCCCCTCGATTCCCTCGATTCTCTTATTCCCTCAACTCCCTTCCTCCCTGCTCAGCCGCATCCCCTTCCGCCCATGGATTGCCGACTCCTGGCCGTTGTAGGTGGCGGTCCAAGATACCGGGAGAGTGATGCCTTTGGTAGTGGCGTACTCGGTGAATTCGCGTTGGACATCGCCAATGATGCCAAGGCTGTTCCGGCCTTTCAAAATCTGGCTCAGCAATTTTCCGCTCGACTCTTCGATCCAGAGGGTGGAGGTTGAGCCGTCCAGGTTCACGACGACCGACGCGATGCCGTTGGCGGTGCCGTCGTGGCGCACGGTCATGGTCTTCGATTTCCGGCTGAGCAGGAGGTAGGCCAGGTTTCTTGCCCGTTGCCGCTCCAGGGCTCGCTTCCAGGTCGGCACATGCTCGTCGGCCACGCCTTTGGAATCGATCTCGACCGCCTTTCCCTTAGATATCTGGTTCGCGTAGCCTAGGCCGTTGTAAGTGGTGACGTCGTAGTAGTCTCCGTTCGCCGAGATGCGGGTTGTCGCTTTGACCGCATAGGTTTGGCCGCCCTGTTTTAGCTCCGACTCCAGCAAAAGCGAGATCGATCCGGTCGGCCCAATCCGGTCGATGCCGCTCCACTTGGCCGCCTTTTCAAGGAGTTCCCGGCCCTTCCGGGCTTCCGTTGCCGTGGCCTTCAGAGGGGGTTCATCTTGCTCGATGTGTCCCTCGGGATTGGATTGAAAGCCGGTGCGGCAGCCGTCGGAGGCGAAAACGTACAACTTTCCTTTGTAGACCCAGTACCGATCCACACTCCCCCGCCCACTAAGCTCCGCCATCTTCCCGCATGCCCCACCCAGTTGGACCTCAAACTTGGAAGGCTCCTTCAGAAAGGCGTCTCGATGAACTTTGGAGGCGAAAAGATAGCGATATCCAAAGCGGTCAGCCGAATATGTCGGCACACCGGGTTCCTCCTTGCCGTTCTGGATCAGGGACACCACATCCACCTTAAAGGTCCCAAACTTGGGCTCGCTTTGGGCAAACAGGGCCGCACAAAAGATGAGGACGGCACAGAGGGTGGACGAAAGGCGATTGATGTTGCTCATAGAAATCCTCGCGACTTATGTTATCACACATTTAGTTGGTTAACCAACTAATGATGGACCGCCGATCTCCAGATCGGCCCACCCAGCTTGTAATTCTGAAGAATCTCCAAATTACCGCCTACTTGTTGTAGTATCTAACCATTGAAGGACGGCTAACCTCCCTATGAATCTCCTCCTGCCTCTGCTCCTTGCTCCGGCCGCCAGATTTCTTATCATCGGCGGCGGTCCAAATCCGGCCAATAACCAGGTGGCATTGGAGTTCAATGTCCAGTACACGGCGCGAGTGATGCCGGACAAGGCGAGCTATCGAGTCCTTTTTGCCGACGGGAATCCACTGACGGCGAGCGTGCGGTACACGCCGGAAGGAAAAACTCCGGGTTCGGGCGACCAGTACCGACTGCCACAGCTTCCCCGCTTGGACGGTGCAACCTCTAAGGCAAATGTCGATCGCGAAATCAACGCACTTGCAACTGGAGGCAATACGCCGGTATTCCTTTACTTCACGGGCCACGGCAACATCCCCAAACCGCCATCGCCGCGAGTCAGCTACTTTTCTCTGTGGAACTTTGAGAGCTTCACGGCTATCGACTTCGCTTACCTTCTCAACCGATTTCCTCGCGACGTTCCCATCGCCGCGCTCATGGTTCAATGCCACTCGGGTGGCTTTGCCAAGAGCCTTTTCAAGGACGGGGATCCGACTCAGCCACCCCTCGACAACCGGTTTTGCGGCTTCTATGCCAGCGTGGAATCGAGGAGTTCGACTGGATGTACCACCAGCATCTACATCAAGGACTATCAAGATTTCACGACCTTCTTCCTGGCCGCTCTTTCCGGCAAGAATCGGCAGGGCGAAGCAGTGACCGGCGCCGACTACGACGGCAACGGAAAGGTGGGGATGAATGAGGCGTTCTGTTGGGCGCTGATCCACGACAACACCATCGACACTCCCGTATGCACTTCCGACGAGTTTGTGCGTCGCGTGGTTGCGATGCCTGAAGAGGAGGTGTTTGCCACTCCCTACTCAGAGGTGCTGAAGATGGCGACCCCTGCCCAGCGAGCGGCCTTGGAGGCGCTTTCCGCCTCGGTGAACCTTAAGGGAGAAGACCGGCTGGCCGTTGCCCTGCAGAGATTCCCGAGTTTGGAGCCGACCTCCTCCTATGAGCAGATTAGGGGGTTCAAGTTTGTTAGGTTGGCCAAAACCGTCGTATTGGGTTCCCGGATGGCGACCCACCCCAGCACGGCCCTCCGCCGCCGATACGAGATATTGCTCCAGGATGAGGCGGCGAATCCGCTTCGATAACCGCTTATAGCTTGATCTCTTCCACCGTCAGAGCCTCGATCTTTGTTCCTGGGTAGGCCCGGATCGTCCGGCCTTTCAGCGTTCGCGAAACCTTGTCTCCCAGGCCGCCGACCAGGTTGGCCAACTCCATCACCGCTCCAAGACTCAGCGTGAGATCGCCTTTGGCGACGCCGGATAGGTCGCCTTTTTGCAGGCGTTGGATGGTGGTCGCCAGTTGTCCCACACTTGTTTCGCCACCGTCCAGCATCCGCTTGGTATCGGCCAGCCCCATCTGGCCGGCGATCCGGTCCAAGGCCATCTTTGTGTCGGGCGTGGTCAGGTCGGGGCTCTTACCGTCGAAGAGTTCGGTCAGCTTCTCCGCGAGTTGCCGGTTCAGTTCGTCTTGCAGCAACTCGTCCACCTTTGCCTCGTTGGCGGCCGGCTTGCCGGTGTTCTCTCGGGTGAAGGCATGGGCCTCGCCGGGGTCTTCCGCATCCACCGCCAGCGGAGCGTCGCCCTTCTCCAGTTTCAGCGCCTTGATCTTCACTTCCAGTCGCGCAGGCTGGTTCATCAAGCCGGAAAGCGAGCCCTCGCTACGCGACGAGGTGACCTCGCCCTCTGCCAAGGTCCCTTTGGGAATCGCTACGCGTCCATCCACTATCACATCCTCGGCGACCAAGAGCGGCACAAACTCGCCCGGCCTCGCCTCGCCCGCATTGAGCTGTTTGGCGAGAACCAGCGGAATGTGCGTTCCTTTTGGGACGACGATTGGGGGAGCAGGAATGGTCGCCATTTCCGGCGACTTGGCGCACCCCCCTATCAACCCAACCAGAAGCAGGAAAAGAACCCATCTCATATTGATCATCATAGCGTTCATTTGCTCTCCAAGCTAAGCGCTCTGCTCAACTCGCTCCTCCTCCGGCATCGGCCCCTCATAAATAATCCGACGAGCCTCCCTCATTCGAACGTCGGCGAGAGTCTCCAGGCATTTGGTGGACACTCTTTGCCAGCGGGCTTTCTGATGCCGATCCGTTCGGCGTTGGAGAGACTCCAGGTAAGGGACCGCCTCCACGCCGCCAATCGCCCGAACGGCGATCAGGCAGGCCTCCACCAACTCTATCGGCCGCTTGTCGTCGAGGAGTCGGTAGAGATAGCCGCGATGGGCCGGTTCCAGTTCGTTTTCGCCGCTCAGCCACACTCCCAAGATGTCGGGGAGGGCAGATTCGGCGAGCTTGCGAATCTCCTCATCCCCGTTGTGGGCGGCCTCCAGGAGATCGCCGAGGATGCGCGGGTCCTTCCGGGCGGCGATCTCGGCGACGAGGCTCTTGTGCCGTTGCGAATAGAAGCCAGCCAGTATGATCGAGACGGACAAGAGGGGCAGGAGGCTGGTCAAGTCGGAGCTTCCTTTGCCCGTAATAATCAGCCTGACGATAAAGATCGCCAAGATCGCGCCCATCGCGGGCAGCAACGCCCGATTGACCAGCCGCCGGGAATGCTCGCGCTTCGCCGTCTCTTCCCGCAGCTCCTCAAACAGCTTCTCGATGTCCCCACTCATCTGCTTCCTTTCAGCATAGAGAGGGTTTGCGGGCGGGACAAGCCACTCGGGACGTTTGGCGAACCTGGACCTAGGACCGTATACTTCACCCAATGATCCGCGCCTTCCTTATCTCCGCCGTCTTCCTCCTCGCCGCCCTCGCCAATGCTCAGACTAGCGACGGCGCGGCCTCGAAGATCTCCAAGACCGAATTGGCCAAGGTTCGCAAGTCAAAGTACCGAGTGCTGGTGCCGACCTATGTCCCGGCGGGCTTTGTGGTGAAAGAGGCGAAGCTGGTAGTGGACAAGGAACCCGCGCTCACCGACTGGAGGGTGCGCTACCACAATCCCAAGACGCAAGCGGAGTTCACCGTTCAAATGGCCTCGGACGGCTTGGGCGACATCATCTTCTCCACCCCCGACGGCGACGTAATCGAGCCTGGCAAGTCGGTGTACGGCAAGTCTCCCGTGTTCGGGAAGTTCGAAATCATGTCTGCGCAGAAGGGCAAGTACAAAACCGCCGGTTGCAACTGGATGGAAGTCGCCCAAAAAACCTTCCCCTACTTCGCGATGGTCTACTCAGAAGGGATGGATGCCGCGACCATCAAGCGGATTGTGGAGAGTTTGAGGTGGTTGAAGTAGGTTCACCCCTTTTCTCTATCTCCTCAATTGCCTTTTTAGCATCGTTGGCCAGCCGATCCAAGTCGCTTGCCGCAGCCTTATAGAGGGCGGGTAATGCTCGTCGGTCCCCAATCTTTCCAAGGGCACGGGCTGCCGCCGCCGAGTCGGGCCATTCATACTCCAAATCCTTGATAAGGAGAGGCACGATTCGGTCGTCGCAAAAAGATCCCAACGCTTCCAATACCATCCAACGTCCTTCAAACCGCTTCTCAGCTTTCTTTAAAAGCGGTTCGAGAGCGCGCTTGTCCCCGATCATCCCGAGGGCGGCGGCGGCACGAGTATGCACGTACATTGCCTTTTCATCGAACATCGCCTCAATGAGAATATCCACCGCCTCGGTTGCCTTGAGTTTGCCAAGGGCGTCGGCGGAGGCAGTTCGCACCGTATCCCTACCACTCTTGAGCATTTCGATCAGCGGCTTGATAGCCCGCGCATCACCCAGTTCGCCTAGCGATTCAATTGCCGACCTATCCAGTTTTACATCGTTAAGATAAGGAAGGATTGCATCGACTGCCGCCTTGTCTCCTGTCCCTCTTAAGGCCCGGATGTAGTAGGCAAGCTTCTCATGGGGCGCTTTCCTCATCTCATCCAATAGAGCGGATAAAGCTGGCTTTCCAATCTGAGCCAAAGCCTCTGACGCATACGAGGGAAGCAACTCGGTGCTTGCATTGATTGCCTCGATCAAATACGGGATGGCGTTCGTCGACTTTAACAAACCGAGCACAGTGGCTGCATCGGAGGCCACGTACCTCTCCTTGGAAGTTAGCAAGCTGATCAGGACGCCCTCGGCTTCCTTCATCTGTAGGGTCTTTACCCCTTCAATAGCATAGCGGCATAGACGTTCATCCAGAAGCAAGACAAGCAGGTGTCCCTTCGCCTTCTCCCTATCGACCTGGACCAAGGCTTGCACGGCTGCCCGGGCTATACCTATGTCGTCCTCCTTAGTCATCCTTAAAATCTCCTCAAAGGACGTTTGAATTTGGTTTGCGGCTGCTGCCCGAGTAGCCGCTGCTCGTACTCCCTTATCCTCGTCCGCAAGTCCTCTCAAAATCGCGGGGGCAGCGTCTGGTGTTTTGAGTTCGCACAAAGCGCTAAAAGCCATCATGCGGGTGAACGGACCGGCATCTTGGGTAGCCGCCAAGATAGTGGGAATAGCGCGTTGGTCGCCAATGTGCTTGAGCGTATGGATGCAATATCCTCTGACTGAGTCTCTTGCATGTCGTCGCGACGCCTGGATCAGATAGGGATAAGCCTTATCTTTCAGTTCCCTTAAAACCCATACACCGGGCGTGTCTCCATAGCTCTCGATATCGTCGTCGATTTTATCGATGATCGCCGGTATGACACGCGGATCGTTGAACTTAGCCGCGGCTTCCATATTGACATGCAAGTTCCAATGGCTGGATCGCTTGATCTCCCGCAACAACCCTTCCACGGCACCTCGATCGCCGATCTCCCCAAGAGTTCTCGAAATCGAGAACCGCACACTATCAGACACCTCCTCTTCGGATTTGTCCAATAGCTGAACAAGATGAGGAACGGCGGATTTTCCCAGATCGATAAGCGGCTTGATTCGATCCACTTTGTCCAGTGGTTCTCCGTGGTATCCAAAGTCCTTGTATCTCAATAGAGAGGCCAGAGCCCAAACTGCCTCTTTTCTTATTGCGGGATCACTGTCCGCGAAAGCTTTGACAAGAGCAGAGACAGCGCTTTCATCGTCGATCAGTCGCAAGGCGATTGCGGCTCTTGTCCTGACTTGGGGCGTTCCTGATGCCAACAGGTCAATGAGATTAGGCAGATGGACGGCTTTAGAGGCCACCAACGCCTTCTGTGCCTCCGTCCAATCGGAGCTTTGGAGAAGCCGCAGGGTCTCATTGGTCTGAGAAAGCCCCATCGCAGATACGGCAACGAAAACCAGCCAACACCAAATCCTCATCATGGTTTATGACGCTTCAGCATTGGCAATGGCTACAAAGCGGCTTTGGGGTCGAGGAGCAGCAACGTTCCGATCCGTTCGTAGCCCAGGGTCTCATACAGCAGCGTTCCGGTTTGACTGGCGAGGAGAATGCTTTGTTGGCAGCCGTGTCGCTGGTCGTCCTGGAGCATCGCCGCCATGAGTGAACGACCGATTCCCTGCCTTCGATAGTCGGGGTTGACGTACATATTGGAGACCCAGGTGGATTCGGGGGAGGTGCGGATGCTTCGGACCCAACCCACTGGCTTCTCGCCTTCCCAGGCCGCGAACAGGCGGAGTTGGGCGTCGCCGTCGTGGACGTCTTTGGGCAGAATCTGCTTGGTCCGGGCGGCTTTGGCGACCTTCGCCGCGTCCTCAGCATCGACCACCCGATGGATTGGAAAGGGGCCGGGGAGGTCGGGCAGGTTGGCTAGCGGTCGCACCATCATCGGCTCCCGCCTCAACAGCCTGCAACCAAGCCCCTTGTAGTCCTGAAGGATCGGTTCTTCAGGGGTATCGACCGCGTGCAGGACGCACAGGAAAAGCCGATCTCCTTGCAAGCCTCGCAGGTATGCCAGAGTTTTCTCGGCATCCAGATAGGTGGTCACGACCTCCGACGCCCGCCGATCCCCTTTCTTGCGCGGACCATCTTTCATCTGCCAAAAGTCGCCCGACCGATGGACCTCGTAGGGGTGGGTGAAGCTTCGGGTGTAGCCGAACCCGGAGCAGAAAGCGTCGATTCCTTGCTCCAGGCTGACCATCGCGCTACGCCTTCGAGATGTCCGGCTCAACCACCACTTCTACTTTGCCCCGAATCGCGTTGGTGATGATGCAGTAGTTGTCGGCCTTGTGCGACATGTCCTCGATCTTCTTCATCTGGTCGTCGGTGGCGTCCCCACTGGCGACAATCGTAGGGCGAATGGTGATCTTCTTGTAGCTGAACATCGCACCCGCCTGCTCGACCTCGCCCACCGCCTTCACGTCGATACTCGCCACCGGCAGCTTCTGGTTCGTGGCGATGATGCCGAAGGTGATGGTGTAGCAGGCCGCGACCGCGCTGGCCAAAAGCTCTTCGGGGTTTGTCCCGTCGCCAGGGCCTTGGAACTCTTCGGGAACGCTCAACTTGTTGGAGACGTTCGATCGGTCGGCAGTGACAGAACCCGAGCCGTCGCGCCCACCTTGCCACTGGACGGTCACGGGATATTCATGGATATTGGCCATGGCTACAGTTTACTGGGCGCGAAGAACCCTCGTTCCCGCCCCTCATCCAATCGGGCCTTGATCTCGGCCCAGAGTTCCGGGAGCACTTCGCCCATAAACGCGTTGCGACTCACCACCGTTTCATAGGTCACCCCATGCTCCCTCCAGCTATGTCCCTGGTGACTCAGGTTCGCCAGGATAGGTTGCGCCCGATCCAATGCCGCCGCGAATCGACTGTCCGCCGTCTCTTGGGCTTCGAACTCGTCCCACAATTCTCGCATTTCCTGGCCCACGGGATTACCCAACATTCCAAATATCCTCTCAGCCGCCGCCAACTCAAGCGTTCGTTTTGCCGCGCGGGCCGCGTCGTCGTAAACCAGAACATCCCCGGCGTCGATCTCCACCACATCGTGGACCGCCAGCATCCGCAAGACTCGTCCTAAATCCACAGGATAGGCGGCATGAGGAGCGAGCGCCATGGCCATGATGCAAAGGTGCCAGGAGTGCTCCGCCGAGTTCTCCAGCCGGTCCCCGTAGATGACCCTGGTTTTCCGAAGGATCAGCTTGAGGCGATCTACCTCCTGGATAAACGCGATTGCCTGTTGCATCGACCGCAAATTCTACTTGGAGAGGGCATTGTTTGTAGGATTCGCGGTCCGAGCCCCCTTGAGAGGGTTGGGGGTGCGGCCAGGCTCCCCATATGTATCCAGAAGATCAGACCAAGGTAGATCAACGATACAAATGGAGAACTATTCGCCACCCCCAACCCCCTCAAGGGGGCTCGGACCGCAACCCCATCCCCAACAGTCCCGCCCAGGCACCACAAAAGCCGTATAATCGTTGATTAGATTCGGATGAAGTGGGTTAAGTGGAGCCTATACGGCATATTCTGTATCCTCTGCCTTACGGTCGGAGCGGTTGGCAGGTTGACGGCCAATGTCGTGGAGAGCATCGGCGGCGGCGAGAAGAGTTTTACTGAAGTTCTCCACACTATGCGGGACCCCAAGGGAGCCGAGTTCCCTAACGACCGCGAACTCACCATCCTCTTGGTCGGCAAAGACTATAACGTCAATCGCAAAGGGTATCCGTCTTCCAAGAACAGCCGCGCCGACACCATCATGCTTCTGAGGGCGGATTTGGTGAACAAGACGGTTCGAGCCTGCTCTATTCCTCGCGACACCTATATCCAAGCCGCTGACCAACGCACCGGAAAAATCAACGCCACCCTCGCCCGTGGAGGGGTCGATCTCCTGAAGAGAACGCTCGAACAGATGTTCGGCCTCACCATCGACCATCACGTTATGATCAAGGCTTCCGCCGTCCACGAGATTGTGGATGTGGTGGGAGGGGTCCAGGTCGAGGCGATCGACGACATGAAGTACGACGATAGTTGGGGGCAGCTGCACGTCGATATCAAACAGGGGCGCCACACGTTGACTGGGGCTCAGGCCGAGGGCTTCGCCCGCTTCAGAAAAATGAACTCGGGGGCTGGTCGATCTAAAGAAGAGGGAGACCTCCGCCGCACCGCCCGTCAGCAGCAACTGGTCCAGGCCATGATGACGGCGGCAAACAAGCCGGGAAACATCCTGCGGCTGGATGAGATTATCGATACCAGCTTTAACCAGATCGACACCAGCCTGAGCCGCCCCCAGTGCGTGGCGTTGGCGTTCATTTTCAAAGGCGCGGCAATGGGCAACATGCTTAGCGCCACCGTACCGGGGACAGAAGGCATGGTCGGAGCTGAGTCGGTCATCCAACTCGACTACTCTCGCGCCCAGGCCACCGTGGACTGGCTTATCAAGGGCGACGATTTGGCGATGAAGCGGCTGGTCCGGGTGGAGATTCGCAACGGCACCAAGACCCCTGGTGTTGCGCGACAAGCCGCCAGCCTTTTGGAACTCCAGGGCTACTCGGCCAAAGCCCCCGGCAACGCCCCCGCCGCCAAAGTCACCACCATCGTCTACCGCAAGTCCTCCTTTGAGTCAGCGGCCCGAGAGATTCAGAGAGCCCTCGGCGCGCCGTCGGTCACCAAAGAGGTCAAACCCGCCAACGACTGGGACCCAGAGATCGAAATCGTTATTGGCGACGACCTGGCCGAAGGCATCCGGTCGCGCGGCGCTACCTAGGAGACTGGCTCGCGCCCCATACTCCCAATCCTATCAGGCCGGCAAATGCCAGCACGACGATCAGAGTTCCCAGCAACGCAAGAACTGTGGAGATGATGCCGAGGATCTTTCCGGCGACCACCAAACCACGTTCGCTAGGATCAGCCACACCCGCATCAATGTCCCTCAGGGCGGAGTTGCCCATGATCCAGGCGGGCAACCCGGTAAAGCACCCAAACCCGATGAGGCCAAGGATGCCCAAGATCAAGATCAAAACCCCGTTTGCCGACTTCATGAAAGTAGGTACGGGAGCAGAAGCGAAAAAGATGCGAAGGCGGGCGATTGGCAAGATTTTGATCCAACTCAGGGCGTATCCTCTCAGTCAGTGATCCACGTTCATCTTTGGGAAGAGTCCTCCTGGTTTAAGGAGTTCGCCGCCTCGCTGGAGGACGTCTCGGTCTGCACTTGCGGCAAAGACATTCCCCCCTTCGTCCAGGTCCTGATCAAAGGCGTCCCTACCAGAGAGGAGATCGCGGCCCTGCCCCAACTGCAGGCGGTTGTCGTCCCCTTCGCGGGAATCCCCGGCGCCACGCGAGAACTCCTCCTCGACCACCCTAAGGTCTCCCTCTACAACCTTCACCACAATGCCGCCGATACGGCTGAAATGGCCATTGCCCTTTATATGGCCGCCGCCAAACTCGTCGTCCCGCGCGACAAAGGCCTGCGAGAAGGCAAATGGTCGGACGAATCGTTCCTCCGCCGGGGCTCTTCAGCATCAGTCAGGGCGGCTGGCAAACGAGCCCTGATTCTTGGCTATGGCGCGATCGGACAGCGCATCGGTCGGGTGTGCGAGGCTTTGGGTATGAGGGTGACGGGCGTTCGACGGAGTGGCCCTTTCGACAATCAAGTGCGCCCCATCACGGAACTGGACTCCCTTCTCCTCCAAGCCGAAGCCCTCTTCATCGCCCTCCCCCTGACTCCGGAAACCAAAGGGCTCCTGAACGCCGAACGAATCGCCCTCCTTCCCAACAACTGCATTGTTTCCAACATCGGTCGGGGTGCGATCCTCGAGGAGGAGCCGTTCTATCTGGCTCTCAAAGAGAACCGTATTCTCCGAGCCGGTCTGGATGTCTGGTGGCAATACCCCGACGAATCCGACACCCCCACCTACCCGTCCGCCTTTCCCTTCCACGAACTGCCCAACGTGGTCATGACTCCGCACATCGGAGGCGCCAGCGACGCATCCGAGGAACACCGATGCCGGGCGTTGGTGGAGTTGGTTCAAAACATTGCCCACGAGAAAGCGAAAGCGGCGTCGGTAGAGGGCGGGTATTGAGGCTGCACCTGCCAAAAATAGAAGCAGCGAACCCACAAGGTCCGCTGCTAGATTCGTTCCTTATGAAGATCTCCTTAGGAAGTTGGCAATTGAAATTCTAGATCTTTCAAATTCCAGTTCTTTCCTTCGCTGTCTTCGTTTCAGAACTTACATCTCTATAGACGACGTTCGCGGCTGGAGCGACGATTTGAGTCCCGATCCCTATTGGAATCCTTCCAGCAATTCGACGCCGCTCTGAAGCGACTGGTCGTTGTCGAAAGCAATCTCCCAGTACTCGTCGTGGGAAACAAATCCTCGGCCATATCCACCCATCGGAATCAGGTGGAAATCCCAACCGGATACCAGGGCCAGGTGGATGAAAGACCGAGCGTCTTCGGATTCAAACTTCAAAAAGAGGTGGCCCGGGGCTTCCTCGATCAGTCGCTGGTCTCCGTAGCTTTGTCGGAGTCGATAGTAGAGGTGCAGGACTTCGCTAGATGGCCAGACCCCGGTTTGGGTTACCCAAAGCAAGAGGCGTTCGTAAGGCTGGAGAGCTGATTCTAATGCCCTACAGAAAGTAGCCAAGCGGGGAATGGTGGGCAACGACCCGCCAATCACCCGCTCCGAAGGATGCTCCAAACCCGTTACGTCAGCTAGCTCTTTACACTCTTCGCTGGTAAGGAACCGCATTCTTGGACTCCAAACTACTTCCCTTTCATCGCCCGATAGATTCCGGCGTCGATGAACTGTCCGCCTCGGGTCTGCTTGCACTCTACGGCGATCACGTTCTTGCCGGGCCTCAGAATCCCATCGGGAATGTCCTTGAAGCTGTAGCTCCCCACATAGCCCTCGAACTTCGCCACTGCCCGGCCATTGACGTAGACCGTGGCGTCCTCGTCGTGATGGACTTTTAACCAGAGGTCGCCCGATATGTCGGTACCCTCGAACTCACGGCGAATCCAGATGTTGTTGCTTGACCAAACGGTGCCGATCACCGCGCCCGGCGTTCCCTGGGTGCCGAAGCCGGATTTGCCTTTCTTCCAACCCGAAGCATCGAAGCCCTCGCCAAACCAATTGCCGGTGGGCTGGGATTCGGTGTAGAGCCATTCTCCGGCCTTGTCGTCGGCGGTAGGGAGGATCGCCTGCATCTCCAGCGGAGGCCCGTAGACGGTGGTGTTGACTTTGCGCAGCCAGTCGATCGGCATCTTGGCGATGTCCCGGTCGTAGGTAAGGAAGCCGTTGACCTCGCCCTCCACGTCGGTGGTCTGGGTGTAGATCGCGGCGCTCAGGCCTTTGGATTTGAGCAGAACCAGGTTGCGGATCAGTTCTTCGTACCGAGCCATCATCTCCTTGGCGTCGGTGAAGTTGCGGTAGCCCCAGTTGTTCTTGTCCTGCCAAGTGTGCTTCTCAACCGGCAGGCCCAGTCCGCCGAATTCACCCAGAACGATGGCCCGCTTCGGATCGCGGTCGGGTACTCCAGGACCGGGATAGACGTGGATGTCCATGATGTCGCCCGTCTCCACGAAGTTGCCGCCGCTCGCCGAGTTGACCAATCGAGTCGGGTCCAGCTTTTTGGTCCACTCCGTCACCCGCTGGGTATCGAACTGACCCCAGGCCTCGTTGAAAGGAACCCAGACGACCACACTCGGGAACGGTCGGCAAGCCTCCATGATATTCCGCCATTCCTGCTCAAACCGTTGCTTGCTGTCGGCGGGGCGTGGGCCGTCTGGCTTTTCGTTCTTCACCCGCCAGTTGGTGTTCCAACCCGGCCCGTACTTAAGGTTGCTGGGCATATCCTGCCAGACCAGCAGGCCGAGTTCGTCGCAATGGCGATAGAACCGGGCGGGCTCGACCTTCACATGCTTGCGAACCGTGTTGAAACCCATGCGCTTGGTGGCTTCGAGGTCGTAGCGGAGGGCGTCGTCGGTGGGAGGCGTATAGAGCCCATCGGGCCACCAGCCCTGGTCGAGCGGGCCAAACATGAACACCGGCTCGTTGTTGAGATAGGTGCGAACGCCGTACTTGTCCTTCTTGAGCGCAATCTCGCGGATGCCGAAGTAGGAATCAACTGCGTCTATCACTCGGTTGCCATCCCGCAGCTCAACCTTCAGGTCATAGAGGGAAGGCGAGGCTGGCGACCATAGTTGGGGTTTGGTCACCTTGAGAGCGACTGTGGCAGTGGCGGGACCTTGCGCGGTTGCAACTTCGGCTCCATTAAGGGTCGCGACAAGGTGCAGAGTAAGGTTATTGGCTTTGCCGTTCAAGACGGGATGTACCTTCACCTCGCCGTTGACCTTGGTCTCGGCATAAACGCTGGCCAAGGAGGTTTGGGCAACCGGCTCCAGCCAAACCGTCTGCCAAATGCCAGTCACCGCCGTGTACCAAATGCCCTGCGGATTGAAAGCCTGCTTGCCGTAGGGCTGGTCGCCGTCGGTGGTGGGGTCCACCACCTTCAGGCTGATCTGATTGGACCCGGGCTGGAGCGCATCGGTGATGTCGAAACTGAACGGGTCGTAGCCCCCAAAATGCTCCCCGACCTTCTTGCCGTTGACGTAAACCTCAGCCAGCCAATCCACGGCCCCGAAATTCAGCCGAACGCGCTGGCCCCTCCAGTCGGCGGGAACCTCGAAGCTCCGCCAATACCAGAGCGCCTGGTCGGCATATACCTGTTTCTTGACCCCGCTCAAGTGGCTTTGGATTGGGTAGGGCACCGTGATCTTGCCCTGCGGCTCAGCCTGGTTCGCGTCCTTGGGCGCGATTGCGTAGTCCCACTGCCCGTTCAAGTTCAGCCACTGGTCGCGAACCAGTTGGGGGCGAGGGTATTCGGTCCAAGCGCGGCCCTCCAAAGCGTCGCGCGTCCAGCGGGTGGGCATCCATTTGTCAATCGAGGTCGGCCGTCCTTGTTCCATCATCGTCAATCCTGCAATCAGAGTCGTCAACATTTCTTGTCCTATGCGCCTGCTCGCCGTTGAACCCCGCAACGCCAGAGAAGTTACCCTGCTGGGGTGTGGCTTGTGGATTGTGGCCTGTGAAATGTGCCCTGTCGATTCAATCTAACAAGCCACATTCCACAAGCTACACTTCGCGCCTCACCACCGGCGCGACCTGGGTTCCGAATAGCTCGATGGACTTCATAAGTTGGGCGTGGGGGATGGTGCCGACGCTCATTTGGAGCAGGAACCGTTGGTGGTGGAACAGCTCGTATTGGACCATGATCTTGTCGATCGCCTCTTGCGGACTGCCCACGAAGTAAGCGCCCTGCGGACCGCGTCCAGCGTCGAAGTCGGCCCGAGTGGTAGGCGGCCAACCCCTTTCCCGACCGATCTTGGACATGGTGTAGGCGTGGGAATGGAAGCTCTCGTCGGCGGCCTGTTGCGAGGTTTCGGCCAGGTAGCCGTGGGAGTTGATGCTGACGGGGAGCTTGCTGGGATCGTGTCCGGCCTCCTCGGCGGCGTTGCGATAGAGGGTGACGAGCGGCGCGAAGCGGTGGGGCTGGCCACCAATGATCGCCAGGGCCATGGGCAACCCGAGAGTCGCGGCCCGGACGACCGATGCCGGGGTTCCGCCCACCGCGATCCAAACCGGCAACGGATTATTGATGGGGCGGGGATAGACGCCGAGGTTGTCGATAGCCGCCCGATGCCCTCCCTCCCAATCCACCCGCTCGCCTTCCCGGATTTTCAGAAGCAGCCTCAGGTTCTGGTCGAAAAGTTCGTCGTAGTCGTTCAGGTCGTAGCCGAAGAGAGGAAAGGACTCGATGAATGAGCCCCGCCCCGCCATGATCTCGGCCCGCCCTCCGGAAACCAAATCCAGCGTGGCGTACTGTTGGAAAACGCGAACCGGGTCGTCGGAACTCAACACCGTCACTGCGCTGGTGAGACGGATGTTCTTGGTTCGGGTCGCGGCGGCGGCAAGGATGACGGCTGGCGCCGAGGCGGCGTACTCCTCGCGATGGTGCTCACCGACTCCGTACACATCGAGGCCCACCTGGTCGGCAAGCTCGATCTCCTCCAGCAGATCCTTGACCCTTTGGGCCGGGCTCACGGTGTGCCCCGCTGGGTCGGGCGTCATCTCGACGAAGGAGTAGATGCCAAGTTCCATCAGCCCGGCAGCACCACGCCGATAGTGAGGATGACGTTGGCGTAGATACGCTGTTCCCCGGTCGCCAGCATCAGGCAGACATCGTCGCTCTTGGCGACATCGTAAAAGCCGTAGCGGTCGTGGGATTGAAGCTGGATGCCCGGTCCCAAGACGTTGCGGAACTCCTGAAAGATCGGCGGCTCAGAGCCGTCATTGGGGACCATCACCTCGGCGGCCTCGATGGGGATGGCCTGGGCAAGGACTTCCAGAGCCTGGGTGGCGGTGACCAGACCAGGGGCGAGGTTCAGGTAGACCAAATGCGCGTTCTGGCCGGAGTGGGTGGCGAAGGGGTAGTTGGAGTCGGCGATGACCACCTTGCTGCCATGGCCCGCAGCGGCGAGAGCGTTGAGGATTTCGGGATGAAGAAGCTTGCCCTTGAGCATGGGGAAAGGCTACCCGTGTTTGGGATGATGAGCGTGATGGACGTGAACGGCGTGATGGATGTGAGGGGGTGATGGGCTTAGAGGTCCGAATCGGCAAGGCGCTTCATCCAACGGATTCTGGCCAGGGTTTCCAGGACGGCACCCTGCATCGCGAATTCGCTGAAAGCGTCGCCTGATTTCCGATAATAGTCCACCTGCTTCCGGCACTCGGCAAGGAGGTTTTTAAGGGACGCAAGAGACGCTTCGGCGAACCTTTTTCGCGCTTCAGAGTCCAGAGCTTTTAGGAAGTAGGCTCGGGATCGCAGGTCGTCGAGGCAGCAACTGACGAACGCATCCTCGGTCGAGAAGTCCAGCCAGTGGGTAAGGACCGACAGGCCCTCCTCTGTGAGGGTGTAGAGCTTGTGCTCCCCAGCAAGCTCTGACCTGATCAGACCTGCGCCCTCTAGCCGTTGGAGAAGGGGATAGACCGCTCCCGCGCCGCTCCGATACACCGAGGTTTGCGAGTTCGCGAAGGCGCTCAGGACCGCATAGGCTTTGCAGGGGCCTTGCTTATAGATCACGCCAAGGGCCGTTCCCTCCAAGGTTGAGACCTTTCGATCAAGCGACATGCGGGAAATTATGAACTATCGGGAACTTTGACATTTTGAATTGGATATTATTACGAATCGGAATAATGATCACTCTCTCGCTTGCGCTTGTGCTGTCGTCAAACCTTCAGACCCATCTGGAGGTCGATCCGCTCTTGGTTACCCAGGCGGCGGAGATTTGGCAGGTTATCGGGAATCGGAGGAACCCGATCTGGCCGGGGTGGGATGCCTCCCAAACACCAATCTTGATCTACCTTCCCGGCAAGCAGGACCTGTTGATCAACCATCCCAAGCCACCGGACGGTTTCGCGCTCTATGATGGGCCAGTCAGGTTCCCTGGTGCTCGAATGCTGGTCAAGAACGGGCCTACCCTCATTCAGATGGACGGGCAGAACACGACGATTTCGATCAACGGAGTCGAGACGTTGGTGGTCGCGGACCGACTATCCAACCTGCGGCAACAGCTTGAGAGCGTCGTTGATCAGGCTCGAGGGAGCAAGGAAAGCATGACATCTAGCATCGATGGGAGCATTCAGCCAAACCCGTACAGCTCGATGCTCATGTTTGCCCATGAGGCGTTCCATGTCTACCAGCGGCATCGTGTGCCGACCAAGGGAGGCAATGAGGTCAGCTTGGTGAAGTATCCGTCGCTCAGCGTGGAGAACAACGTTGGATACGCGATGGAAGCGGATGCGCTGGTTGAAGCTCTGCGGGCCAAGGGGCCGGAGACTTTGAGGCGGGCGGCGGTGAAGTGGCTGGCGATCCGGCAACATCGTAGGGCGGGCTTGACCGCCGAGTCGGTCGCCTACGAGGACGGCACGGAGTTCAACGAGGGGCTCGCCAAGTATGTCGAATACCGGGCTCTGGCGGCGCTTCAGGGAAGAAAGCCGGGGCGCGATATGTGGCTCATTCAGGGCTTTCGGGGCTACGACCGACTGGACGATGTTCGTATCCAGCTTCAGAATCAGATGGCCTCAATGATGGATGGGCGCACCCTGGTCAACAACGACCGATTCGGAGCATCGCCCGTTCGGATGCGGCTCTACTTCTCGGGAATGGGGGTCGCCGCCCTGCTGGACCGATTGGGCGCGAAGTGGCATGACGAGATACTTCGACCAGGAACCACCCTTACCTCGATTGCTCTTGCAACCCTTCGTCCAGCGGCAACCGAAGTCGAGTCCGCGTTGAGCGGGGCGCTCACTTCGGAGCGGTTCCGACAGGTCCGTGAGGAGAAGGAGCGGTTGGAGAAAGATGGCAGGGAGCATATTCGAGGCGTATTGGACGGGTTCGACCAGGCGCCATCCAAGGTTGTCCTGGACTATTCACTGCTAAAGGATGCTCGCGCAAGCTTTGCGTTCACCCCGTTCGGCATCCTGGCCATTGACCCAGAGAGGACCGTGTTTCGACTCGTGCCGATCAGCGGGCAGATCGGGGCGACCGACTTCTCGGAAGACACTCCAAGACCCGTGCTTCAAGATCGAGATCGGAGGCATGTCGTGCTGATGGGTACGGGAGCCATCGATGCGAATTTGCTTGACCGGTTGGTGGGGAGTGAGCGGTGGAGATCTGGGGCGCAGCTCGACCTCGATCTCAAATTGCCGGGAGTAAAGGTCAAGGGTGGAAAAGCGACGCTCATTCTGAAGGACCGGACGCTTACCATTCAACTAACCTGAAAACAGCTGCCTGCTTCCCCGAGGTCTTTCCACAGACAGTATTCGTGGATAACCCGCCGCTTGAAAAGACAGGCAGCCTTAGGCGTAAGTTCCCTATCCCGAAGCGATTCCCGAGCATTGCGTCGAGAACTGCTACAAGATGAGTGTAGAGATCTGCACCTACTGAATCACCCTAAAAAAAATCCCGCTCAAATCCGAGGGATAATAGGAGCGGGTAGAGCAAAGCACGGTTCCGTGCCGCAAACCAACAGGACCGGTGTCCGGATCACCGGTTCAACTAGTAAACTCTCCCCATGAAACGCGTCGTGGTGCTGGGATCGACGGGGAGCATCGGCACCCAAACCCTCGACATCATCGCCCAACACCCCGACCGTCTCCAGGTAGTCGGCCTCGCCGCCCACTCCAACGCCGCCAAGCTCCAAGAGCAGGCCGAGAGATTCGGAGTCAAACACACCGCCCTCGCCACCCAATCCAGCAATCTCCAAGACTTGGCCACCCTCCCCGAGGCCGACATCGTGGTCGTCGCGGTCGCCGGGGTCGTCGGCCTACTTCCCACCATCCAGGCGATCAAAGCCGGGAAGGACATCGCATTAGCCTCCAAAGAGGTCCTGGTGGCTGCGGGAGAATTGGTGATGCCCCTGGTGGACAAGTACGGCGTTACCATGACCCCCATCGACAGCGAGCACTCCGCGATCTTCCAATGCCTCCAAGGATACAAGTCAGAGCAGATCGACCAACTCATGCTCACCGCCAGTGGCGGCCCATTCCGTGGCAAAAAACGTTCTGAACTTGAACGAATCACGGTAGACCAAGCCCTCAACCACCCAACCTGGCGCATGGGCGGAAAGATCACCATCGACTCCGCCACCCTCATGAACAAGGGCCTGGAAACCATCGAAGCGAAATGGCTGTTTGGAGTGGGTATCGACCAGGTTGAGACTATCGTCCACCCCCAAAGCGTGATCCACTCGATGGTGAAGTTCCGAGACGGATCCGTCTTGGGCCAGCTAGGCTGGCCCGATATGCGCCTGCCCATCCAATACGCCCTCCTCTACCCCGAGCGCAAACCCAACGACCTCAAACCCTGGAGTCCGCTCGACACGCCCAACCTCACCTTTGAACCCGTAGACCACGAAACCTTCCCCTCCATCCAGATCGCCAAGGAGAGCGTGCGGATCGGCGGGACGGCCCCCTGCGCCATGAATGCCGCCAACGAGGAGACGGCCAACGCCTTTCTGAGGGGCGAAGTGCCGTTTCTCGCGATCCCCGACATCGTTGGCGAGACTCTTGCCCGGCATGAGCGAAAAGACCCGACTCTCGATAATCTTCTGCAAACAGACGCGCAATCTCGGGAAATTGCGCGTAACCTAATGAAGCTGTCCTAGCTTGAATCAACCATGGATTTTGGAACCGTCCTTCACGTCCTCTACACCGGCATCGTTCTGTTGCTGATGGTGTCCATCCTCGTTGCCGCGCATGAGTTCGGGCACTACCTCTTCGCCCGACTGTTCGGCATGGGGGTTGAGGAGTTCGCGATCGGCATGGGGAAACCCCGGCTTAAGGTTTGGATGCGCAAGACGTACAGCGTAGATCCCATCCCCGGCCCTGCAGGACAGGAATCCAACCAATTTACCGAAGAGGAACGCTACGCCTACCTAACAGATGGCTCCACCGCTCTCCAACCTGAGCCGGTTGAACAGCCGAGCCCCAGTCAGGTTAAACTCTCCCTTCAGGAAACCACCGACTTTACCATCCGCCCCTGGCCCGTCGGCGGCTTCGTCCGCATCAAAGGGATGGTGCCGGAGGAAGATGGCAGCGAAACCAAAGTCCCCGGAGGCTTCTACAGCAAAGCCCCCTGGAAGCGCTTCATCGTCCTTCTGGCGGGCCCAGTGTTCAGTGTAGTGGCGGGCGTTATCATTCTGACTGGTGTCTACTCCGTTCGCGGTCTCGATGGTCCAGACCCCAGGCCCGTCCTAGGGGGGCTCAGTGAAGACGGAGCCGCGTATCAGGCCGGTCTCCGAGAGAAGGACCTTGTCACAAAAGTGGACGGCAAGCCCGTCGCCAAGTTCTACGACATGATTTTAGGAATCGTGGACAAGTCGGGGCAGCCGGTCGAATTTGAGTACGTTCGCGACGGAAAGACATTGACCGCCACCGTCACCCCGGTTGAGAGAGATGGGCCGATTCTCGGTCCAGACCTGGAAACGACGCAGCCGGCAAGGAAAGCGGGCCGAATTGGGGTCGCGCCGGATATCTCGCTCGTCAAGCTGAGTTTCGGTGCAGCCTTTGCGGAAGCCGTTCGTGCCCCCGTCAAGGTCGTGACGCGTCTCATTTCGCTGATCCCTCGGCCCAAGGAACTCAAGGAGAATGTTGGCGGCCCCATCAGCATTGCGCGGGCTACAAGCGCCGCCGTTCAAATGGGGCCTGGCTTCATCATCCTCCTCTCCGGCTGGCTCAGCATCAGCGTCGGCATCTTTAACCTCTTACCCATTCCTCCCTTGGATGGAGGCCAGATGCTGGTGGCGATAGCCGAAGCGTTGAGGCGAGGCAGACGGCTGAGCTTCCAAGTGCAGGGAACCGTCGCCGCCATCGGATTCTCTTTGGTCCTGGTTTTCTTCGTGACCGTCATGTACATCGACATCGGCCGTCTCATCAGCCCCAAGGAGCCCGCAAAAGCCATTCCGAAGGAACAGAAGCTAGAGGAGGCGAAGTAGGCGACGGTTCCTCTACAAGGATCATGCCTTGAAAAAAAGCCGCTTCCAAAATGGAAGCGGCTTTTTCAAAATTTGGGTGCGGGAGTAAGATTTGAACTTACGACCTCCGGGTTATGAGCCCGACGAGCTACCAGACTGCTCCATCCCGCGGTATGTTTAGGATGATACCCCAAGGCCGGTGGCGGGTCAAGGGGTCCTAGGGCCGGAGGCCGAGTGCGAGGTGCAGATTTGATCTGACATATCCAATCGGACAGATCATGTCGCACTCCGCACTTAGAACTTAGCACGTTGCACTTAGAACTCAAGCCTCTTTCTCCGGCAAAGCCGCCGTCTTCCGATGCGCCGACCGGTACTCGTTGATCGAGCCCAGAATCTTGAGCCCAGTCAAAACAATCCCCAACAGCGGCGCATACCGCTCAAAAACCTTGGACGTGGTGGAAGCCATAGCCGAAGCCGACCCCGCGACTCCCGATGCCTTCTCTCCAACATTTCGCACGGTGGTTTGCAGAGTCGTCGTCAACCCGTCTACCTTGGCCGTGACCCCTTCAACTTTGGTGACCAGCCCTTCCACCTTTGGCTGTAGCGCACGCACCACTTTTACAAGCTGAAACAGCACATAGCCAATGGCAACAAAAGCCAGAGCATTGATCCCGAAAAAGATCAGGGAAACAACCAACCACCAACCAGGAATCTCATTCATTCAACTACCCTCAATTCAACCTCATTTGTGGACCCAGCCTCCATCTTGACCGCCACCCGAACCGCCCCGCCTTCCGAATCCAGGCGTTGGGACTTGAATTCGACAACCTGCCCCCACATTCCTCTGACGACGATTTCCGACTCCACCGGCTGACTGGCTGGATTATGGATGACGATCCGCGCCCATCGCTTCCGCGTGTCGAACCGCAGCTCCCGGATCACCCCAAAGGAACTCCGCACCTCGAACCCGATCTGCCGCACCACGATCCGCCGCCCGACCCCGTCCCAGGGCCGGATCAGATACAGATCTCGCCCCTCCACCGTCTCCATCTCAAAGTGGCAACCGAAGGTGATCACCCCCGCGCTTCGCGTCGGCAGGACGTAGCTGGCCACGTTCCGCAGGTAAGCAAACAGCCCAACCCCCACGTCGCCCGTCAACGCCGAAATTCCAAACTGCCGCGAGGCCGCGTCCGGGCAGAAGCCCATCGACCCCGCCCCATCCGACCGCACCAGCGCCCAGATTCCCAGCATCCCGCCGAACGCCAGCCGCATATAGCTGTCGGGCAGGGAGGTGTAGTCGCGCTCCAGCATCTTGAAGAACATCAGCGAGTTGGTCACCGTAGTCGGCCCCAGGCATAGCTCGCCTTTGTCCGCCATCGCCGGATGGGGAATCTCGTGCTCCTCCAGCCACCGCTTGTCGCTGGCATACCACCACCAACTCGGACTCAGCGACCGGGCGGCGAAGGCGAATCGCATCGCTTCCTCCGCCAAAGCCGGGTTGATCCCCGTGCTCGCCCCTTCAAACGCCTCGCGAAAAGCCTCGGTAGACCACCCGCTCGGGCCGGCAAAGGGGAAGGCGCGGTGGGCCGCCGCCGCATAGGCGAAGGAAAGGGTCTGCCAGGCCTGGCTGATCTGGGCTGCATACTCCTCCTCTGTCAGTTCCGCTACCGCCTGCCGAAGTTCGCCCAAGAGCAAAGCCGATCCAAACTCAGGACTCCCCGAGGTCACCGCCCCTGCATAAGTCGCGGTCCGCAAAAAGTGGTCCAGGTTGCCCGTCAGTGAGGTCAGCCCCAGCCGCTCCAGCCGGTACAGCGCGGAATACAGGTTCGCCGCCAAAGTATAAATCTGCGCCCGCCCCGCGTTCAGCGCCACCGACTTCCCATCCGCAAACGCGCTCCCAATCGACCCATCCCCTGGGTTCTGCAGGTCGTCCAGCAAAAACTCCTGAACATAGGCTTCCAACGCGGCGATCTCGGCCTGGTCGGGATAGAGCGCATTCTTCTCCGCCAAAAACAGCGCATCGGCCAGAGAGCTTTCAATCCCAAACGGCCCCAGATACTCATCGATAGACGTCATCTGCTCCAGACTGTGAATGTCGGTTGCCAGGAAGGCCGCATTCAAGTTTGCACCTGGAGACTTGTAAATTTGATGATCGACGATCCACTTCGCCCGCGCCCTTATCAAGTTTTCAATCGGCTCGATAAAAAGCAGATGGGTATTCGTCTCCCGCCCCAGAGTGTCTTCAAATGCCAGAGTCGTGAGGCCCGGAGCGTCGGGGCGGACGAAGCAGAACCCGCCCTCGTCGTCCGCGTCGGTTTCTAGCTCGGCTTCCCCATCGGTGAAGAATCGAGTCGGCGTCGCTCCCGCCACTTCGATCGCGATCCCCACGTCCGCTGGCGCCACTGCCCCCGGCAACAGCCGAATCGCAGGCTGGCCGCAAGCCGCCAAAACCGGGTTCACGCTGTCGTACCGGTCGCGCTCGGTGGGGACAAATCGGGTCTGGTAGGTTCGAGACTCGCCCGGCTCCAAGATTAGGGTCGTGTGCTCGTTGAACCACTCTGCCCACTCCTCCCGCTCGATCGCCGCCCGACTGTGCAGGTACACCACCGGTATCCCCTCCCACCGAAACGGCGTGTTGAGGGAGGCGGGGACGTGGTTATAGAACTCCCAGCGTGTGTTATCGCCAGGAAAGATTAGCAGTCCGGGGGCTTCGGCGTTCAGTCTCTGGGCAAAAAGATAGCTCCCGGCCCCGCCGATATATTTATGAATGTACACCCGATCCTTGAACATTTCCGAGAGGCCGCTGTCCGTGCCGGGGTACCCCTCAAAGAGGTTGTTCAAAGCAAAGGGAAAAGCCAGTTCGCCAATTTCGACCGTGGTTCGGCTTGTATTGGTCAGGGTCAGGTCCCAGCAGATTTGGGGAATCTGACCGGCTCGCTCGTAAAACTTCCCGACCGCCTCGATCTCATCCAGAAACGCAAACTCATAGGCAAAGGAGACCTTGCCGGGGTCCTCGTCGTCGTCGATGTGCCGGGCCGTGGAGTTTCGGCTCACGATCCAAGGGTCGTCCGGGTGGTTCCGTGTCCCGATCAGGATGGTGCCGGGATAGTAGTCCTCAGCAATCTCGTCCCCCATGTTGAAGGGAGAAAGCACAAACTGGAACTCCTCGTTCTCGTCCGGCAGGTTGGGATTCGCCACCCACATCTGGCCAATCCGCCCCCCTTGCCCAAACTCCATCGAGATCAGGGTTCCAGTCAATTCAGGGCGGTCCAAGCCAAAGTCGTCCATAGTGGGGCTGTGAGATTACCGTAGGCTTCGTCTTTATATGTGGAACATGGCCTGTCTCTGCTCGGGCTAGCCGGTTTGGATCACGTACACCCTTAGATCTTCTCACCGCAAAGAAACGAAGAAACTAAGAGCGCAAAGCAGAATTTCCATCCTGCTTTTTTCCCTTTGCGCTTCTTGGTTTCTTTGTGTCTTCGCGGTAAAGGAGCCTCTCGCTACGTCTGGTATTGGCTCGGCCCAAAACCTTGGCCCTCAAAAATCTTAAGTACAGTGGCAGGCCACGAAATGTCCCCTGCCAAACTCGCCGTCATAGGAGCCGGTTGCCAGTTTGGAGTTTGGAGTGCAATGTCCGATTCGTGCGATTTGACAGATACATCCGATCAAAGACCGCCCACCCCAAAACTCAAAACCCCAACCTAGCTTAATCCGCCCCCCGCACACTATAATCTCGGTAGCATGCCCGATGTCGCTCAAATCTGGAGCCAGGTTCTTCCTACTGTTAAGCAAGGCGTGACGGGCGTTGGCGTTTGGGCGGCGCTCAACTCTTGCAAGCCGATTATCATGGAGAACGGCTTTTATGTGGTGGGGCTGCCTCACGAGGAAAGCGATCTTTCCGGCCACCTCAAACTGGCCTCCACCAAACGGCTGATTGAACAGAACTTGGCCTTGGAACTCAACCAACCCGTCCAGTTCCGGGTCATCGAGGGCACCACGCTGGAGGACTGGGCGTTGGAAAAACGCCGGGATGCGGAGAAGCAGAGGCTGAATGAGCAGGCGATGACCAAGCTCCGGGCCGAACTCACCGCCCGCTCCGATTGGGATCAGGTCTACGAGCAGCTCAGCCGCAAGTACGCGGCCGTCGCCAATAAGTCGCTCCCCCAGAATCGGGCCCGCTTCTTTGAGGATGGCGTAGAGCTGATCGTCCAGGCGAGGAAGGACCAATCGAACTTCGAGGACCTTCAGGAGCGCAACTTCGCCCGGTGCATCGAACGCCTGGCCCAATACGCCGAGATCCCCAGCGCGATCGTGGCGCGAGAAATCCTGCTTCGAGCCGGCGAGCTCTGATGCCGACCTGCGTCATGCTAGGTTCGGGAACCAGCAACGGCGTGCCCATGCTCGGCATCGAGTACCCCGAGCCCTATCTGGCCAACCCCAAGAACTGGCGAACCCGCGCCTCTGTCTGCCTCCTCGGCCCCACCGGCAACCTGCTAGTGGACTGCGCGCCGGAGTTGCGAGTCCAGATGGCTCGCGAGCGAATCTACGACGTCGAAGCCACCCTCATCACCCACACCCACGCCGACCATGTGATGGGAATGGACGACCTCCGCTCGCTCTGCGTGAAGACGAGAAAGGACATGCCCGTCTACGCTTGGCCCCGATACCAAGAAGACATCCGCCGCATCTTCCCCTATGCTTTCGGAGAAAAGATTCCCGGCATCGAACTCCCCCGCTTCGACCTGCGAGACGTGCCCCCGATCATCGAGGTCGGAGGAATGCAGGTGGAGACCTTTGAGGTCGCCCACGGCAAGATTCCGGTGGTGGGTATCCGGGTCAACGACTTCGCCTATGTGACGGACGTCTCCCACATCCCTCCCACCTCCTGGGCAAAGTTGCAAGGGCTAGACACCCTCATCCTGGACGCCGTACGGTTAGCCCCCCACCCCAACCACTTCCACTTCGAGAAGGCGCTTGAGGTGGCTCAAGAGCTTGGAGCTAAGAGGACCTACTTCACCCACCTCAGCCACGACTACGACCACGACATTACCAATGCCAAGCTGCCCCCAGGGATCGAGTTGGCTTGGGATGGGTTGCGGATTGAGTGTTAGACGCTATCCCAAGACGGCCAATGAGGGAGCACGAATCGAGGGCCGGAGAGTCAATCGTCGCCATTTAACTGGCACCTTGCCTCATGACAGCTTTGAACCCGGAGGATCAAGGGGCGCCTAATCGTCGTGGTCTTCTGAGCCCGGCTCCTGAGCTGCCATCTCCCCATCAGGCGTTGCCATCATCATCGTGGGTACCGCTCCGCTATCCGATACTGAAAGCTGGGGATCCAAGGCGGCACAGGGCGTCCCAAACCTGGGCAATGCAAACCCCAGATGCGTATTGCCCCGGGCCAAGATGTGATTCTCGTTTCCGCCGCCCCAGGTGGTGAAGCTGCGGGCGTTGCAGTAGTGGTTCACAAACGCCTTGCGGGTCCGGTCGGTGGTCTTGTTGGAGAGCGACCGGTGCAGGACGTGGCCGCCAAAGAACGCGGCGTCGCCTGGCTCCAACTCCACCGGGACCTCTTCATATCCCCGCGTCATGGGCCGCAGACCGTTCTCGGGGTCGTCGTCGGAGTTGGAATGGCCTCCCACGCCCGAGACCTCGGGAATGTCCTTCAGGCCCCAGTCCCCGTAGCCATAGCCGTGGGCGGGAGGATAGATCGGCTCCACGTTCGAGCCTCTGGTCATCCAGAGGCACCCGTTCTCTCGATCCGCCCGGTCCACCGCGATCCAGGCGCCGATCAGAGAGTCGGGGAAGGTGGGGATGTAGTAGCTGTCCTGATGGAACCCCTGCCCATCCGCCCCCGGCCCCTTGATGAACATCATGGTCTGCATCGCCAGCACGTCGGGACCGATCAAAGCCTGCACTACGTCCAGCACCCTTGGATGCAGCATCCACCGCTCCCAGATCGAGATGCGGTCGTGCATCATGTGGATGCGCAGAAGGCGTTTCTCGACGTCGCGAAGAGACTCCCCCGGCTGAGGCTTGTCCAACCCCTCGACCTCCACCCGCCCCGCGATCAGGTCGTCGATGTGAGCCTTCATCTCGTCGATTTCAGGCTGGGTAACCAGCCCTCGAACCACCAAATAGCCGTCGCGTCGGAAGGACTTGTACTCCTCCACCGAAACCCGATAAGGCTCCATCGCCTGAACCAACTGATCTTGCACCATCGCTCGCCCTATTCTTCACCTTATTCCACGTTAATCCAAGTTGCCAGCTTCCACTTTTGTGGTAGATTTTGTGCATTATCACCTTTGAATGCCCCCTGGGCGAGCGTCCTACTATGAAGGTTGCCGCCATCGCCACCCACGGTCCCAAGACCGTCGAACGCTACGACGTCGGCCCTTGGTGTATGCACTTCTACCGCTACCAGGGCAGCATCCGCATCGGCAACGAGACCTACGCCATCGTGCCCGGCAGCGTCGGCATCACCCCCGGAGGGACCGCCGCGGAGTATGTCTTCAAGGACCGTTGCACCCACGGTTTCTTCCACTTCGAGCCTTCGGGAACCGAACTTGTACCCTTAGCTCCTATGATCGCCATCGGCGACGCATTTGCCGGAGCCTGGGCGCAGTTCGAGGAGGCCATTGGGCTCTTTCCCCTCAGCCCTTTGCGGGCCGAAATCAAGTTATGGGACATGCTTTGGCAGCATGCCGAGCGGTCGCAGTTCCCCACCCAAGAGGTCGCCCCCGTCCATCCGGCCGTGGTTCAGGCCACTCGCTTCATCGAGACCTGGCTTGAGATGCCGCTGAGTGTCAGCGACATCGCCGGCCGCCTCGATATCAGCCACAACCACCTGACCCGCCTCTTCCAAAAGCACCTCGGCAAAACTCCTATCGCCTACATCATCGAGCGACGCATGGAGCGGGCCGAACAACTTTTAAGAAATACCGACATGCCGGCAAAACAGATCGCCAACCAAGTCGGCATCGCCGACCTCCAAGCCTTCAACAAGTCGTTCCGCGCCAAGTTCGGCATCTCCCCCCGGGAGTACCGTCTCAATCCGCCGATCATGCCGTTGGGGGAGTAGGTTTGAATGGAGCCGCCTGCCCGGGCCAGCCTCCTACCCCCCCAAAAGTCCCACCCAATAAGGGCCAGTATCGGTGATCGACAAGCTAACCGCAAGGTTAAGGAGCCTCAAAAAGAAAGAATGAAAGAAAGCCCTTGGCAAACGGCAAATACGGTCGTATACTGCCGATGTGAGCGATAGCAGTACTGTCACATTGCACAAGTCGAAGCATCCGAGCCTGACCAAGCTTCCAAGGTACCTGGCAACGCTGATGGCCTTGGTCTGGCTGGTTGCAGCGGTCATGAAGACCCTCTCTTTCGACGAGTTCCGTCCGGTTATTGGAGCCTTTTTGCCAAGCTTTGGTTCGGTAGATACCGCCATTGCGGCGACGGTTATCGTCGCGGAAGCGCTGATTGCCATCCTGCTCTTCACCCGACATCGGTTGGTAGGCGCTTGGTTGAGCGCGATTCTTGCGAGCGCCTTTTTGGGCGCAAACTTCTTGAGGATTCTAGAGGGGGTCCATGCGCCATGTGCCTGCTTTGGCATACTCTACACTCTCACGCCGGTGGCAATGATTGCGATCGACGCGGCGTTGATTGCCGCCAGTCTCTATCTTACGCTGGCAAACGATCCTTGGAGGAAAAAATGAACGCATCTAAGCTCGGCAGCGCTTTGCTGTCTCTCGTTGCGATCGGGATGGTCGCCCTTAGTCTAACGCCAAGTGCCATTTCGGCAGATACGATTACCTACATCGGAGTTTCCGGGGATTATGATGGCTCCTGCACCGTAAACGTCTGCAACAACGGTTCGGGATGCCGGATCACGGCTGACATCTGGGACCAGTGGTATCCGGGAAAGGAATGCAGCGGGCCGCCCAACCCCGGCTCAGGCGGTTGCCTCCATAACTTCCGCCTCTGCCGAGACATCCAACACTGGGACGATCAGGGGTGTAGCGGGATGATTACTTACCACGAATGGGTGAATCAGGCGATGTGCGCAGGCGGCGGAGAACCGCACCACGGCTAGGAAGGCCAAGATGAATCATAAACCAACGCTTGCGACGATATCCGTCGCCATGCTGATCCTCGGGCCGACTATGGCCCGGGGAGGCAACCTTCAGGATCTGTTGGATTCCAGGGCGAAGTTGAAACCCTTCTGCGCCACTTACCTGGAGAAGATCGAGGTGTTCGTCGGACCCAAGACCAGGGAGGGAATCGCGGGCTGGGGATCGAAGGACAGCGAGCTGGAGTTGGAGGCGTCGATAGATAGCCACAGCAGCCAGATGAAGTACAAGACTCTATCTCCAGAAAACCCTATGGCATCAGGGGGGGCGAGAACCTACTTCGCCACTGCGGAAAAGACTTACACCGTCATCGATGGCGGTGAGCGTGCCACCTTTGGAAAACGCCATTCCGGAATGACGAACCCGGCCGCCGCTGGCTACGAACTTCACGGAGAACCGCTTGAACGTTACGCTGCTCGGTTGAAGCTAGCAGACAACGGTGTAAATCGGATTCAAGTTGACGCACATGGCACTCCCACAACAATTGACATAGTCAGGTTGAATGGACAGGCCCTCATTGAAAAGGTAACGGCGCAAGCGACAATCCCCACGGTCCTTCGAGTGCTGGATTGGGTCGACTACAAGGGATCGAAGTATCCGTCGTTGGTGACCCTGGAATTCACCGAAGGCGGGCAAGTGACCCAGCGCAGAACCTATACCCTTCTGAAAATCAACGAAGACAAGTCCAAGCCCCTTGAACTCAAGTGGCAAGAGGGAGCGATCGTCAAAGACGACGATAGAAACGAGGTCTACTCGGTCGTCAACGGAAAGTTCGTTTTGGATCCCGTGTTCAACAAGGAGACGCAAGAGCAGATCACCCTTCACCGAGCGCTATTCATCGCCGGCTTCGGACTGGCGGGTCTGGCTCTGCTCTGGTTCGCAAGGTCCATCAAGTTCAGAACTAAGCCGGCAACATAAATCAGAGTGTAGGCGGGTGGACCTACACCCACCCGCTCTGCAAAAACGGTCAGGAAGGCGAATATGAAAAACAAACCAACGCTCGCGACGATATCCGTCGCCATACTGCTCCTCGGGCCGACTTTGGCCCGGGGAGGCAACCTTCAGGATCTGTTGGATTCCAGGGCGAAGTTGAAACCCTTCTGCGCCACTTACCTGGAGAAGATCGAGGTGTTCGTCGGACCCAAGACCAGGGAGGGAATCGCGGGCTGGGGATCGAAGGACAGCGAGCTGGAGTTGGAGGCGTCGATAGATAGCCACAGCAGCCAGATGAAGTACAAGACTCTATCTCCAGAAAACCCTATGGCATCAGGGGGGGCGAGAACCTACTTCGCCACTGCGGAAAAGACTTACACCGTCATCGATGGCGGTGAGCGTGCCACCTTTGGAAAACGCCATTCCGGAATGACGAACCCGGCCGCCGCTGGCTACGAACTTCACGGAGAACCGCTTGAACGTTACGCTGCTCGGTTGAAGCTAGCAGACAACGGTGTAAATCGGATTCAAGTTGACGCACATGGCACTCCCACAACAATTGACATAGTCAGGTTGAATGGACAGGCCCTCATTGAAAAGGTAACGGCGCAAGCGACAATCCCCACGGTCCTTCGAGTGCTGGATTGGGTCGACTACAAGGGATCGAAGTATCCGTCGTTGGTGACCCTGGAATTCACCGAAGGCGGGCAAGTGACCCAGCGCAGAACCTATACCCTTCTGAAAATCAACGAAGACAAGTCCAAGCCCCTTGAACTCAAGTGGCAAGAGGGAGCGATCGTCAAAGACGACGATAGAAACGAGGTCTACTCGGTCGTCAACGGAAAGTTCGTTTTGGATCCCGTGTTCAACAAGGAGACGCAAGAGCAGATCACCCTTCACCGAGCGCTATTCATCGCCGGCTTCGGACTGGCGGGTCTGGCTCTGCTCTGGTTCGCAAGGTCCATCAAGTTCAGAACTAAGCCGGCAACATAAATCAGAGTGTAGGCGGGTGGACCTACACCCACCCGCTCTGCAAAAACTCAAACGTCATATCCCCAAACCCTGGCAACCCCTCATGTCCGTGGTCGGGGTAGATGACGATCTCTTTTTTGCTTTGAATCTTGTTGTAGGCCGCAAACTGGGACGACGCGGGGCAGAGGGTGTCCATGAGACCGCAGGCCATCAAGACTTCGGCGCGGACTCTCGGCATCAGGTTCTGGATGTCGATGTAGCCCATCTTGTCAAAGAACCAATCCTCGCGCTCGTGCCGGGGGTCGAACATTCGGAACCAGTCGCGGATCGCCTGGTAGGAGCCGGTGCCGGAGTCCATCTCCCAGACCCGCTTGAAGTCGCAGAGGAACGGGTACATCGGGGCGCACTTCTTGATCCTGGGCTCCAGTGCCGCACAGGCCAAAGCCAAGGCTCCGCCCTGCGACCCTCCAATCGCCGCCACCCGATCTGCATCCACCTCCGGCATCCCCATCATGATCCGGGCGAGTTGGGCGGTGTCCAGGAGCATTTGGCGGTAGAGGAGCTTGTCGGGGTCAGGATCGTCCACCCCGCGAATGATGTGCCCATAGAAGCTGGTGCCCTGGTATCCGCCCAACTCCTGTGAAGGCCCGCCTTGTCCCCGGCAGTCCATCGCCATCACACTGAAGCCCTCGGAAACCAGGGCCAGCTTTTCATGCCAATCCCCGCTGTGCCAGGAATAGCCGTGGAAAGCCACCGCTCCCGGCCCCTTCGCATCCCGTTTGGGCCGCAGGTACTTGGCATGGACCCGCGATCCGCCGACGCCGGTGAACCACAGGTGGAAGCAGTCGGCGATGGAAGACTGGAACTCCGCCGGGATCAGTTCAACCTCGTCCGGTTGGGCGGCGAGGTCGGCCAGGGCCCTCGTCCAATACTCGTCGTAGTCGGCGGGCTTGGGATTGCGGCCCTGATACTGGCGAAGCTGCTCGAGGGGAAGGTCGACGATGGGCATGGTGATTGGGAAGTTTAGCCCGGAGAGAGTTCCTTCACCATCCGCCGATGCGGGATCGTGACTTCCTCGAATGGCTCGCCCTCGATCTCATACTTCAGCCGCTCATAGAAGGGCACGGCGGTATCTCGGGCATGAAGCACCATCCGTCGGTAGCCTCGCTCTCTGGCCAGACGTTCGGAGTACAGCACCAACTCGGTCCCGACCCCTTTGCCCTGAATCCCGTCGTCCACCGCCACTTGCCGCATCTTGATGTCCTCGGCAGAAGCCGGAGTCAAGACCAGACAGCCCACTAAGTGAGCCAGATCGAACCCCGCCACGTGGATATCTCGAACCTCTTTCTCCAAGTCTTCTGGGGCAAAGTCCAGCCCGAGTGGAGTCCGCAGTATCCGCCGCCGAAGCTGCACCATCTCCCAATACTCAGGAGACCCATGGCGAACGGTTCGAATCTTTAACACCCTTGGATTCTAGCCCGATGAGAGTTGGGAAGGTCAAACCGGTTTTGGCGGCCCTCCCACCTATCCGGGAGGTTTCGGTGAAACGATTCGTGCATTCGGCGCCATCATTGCCGCCCAAGGCGTGCTCTTGTCCGGCGGAGAAGCTTGCGAACGACACCCGTCCGCCTTGTTGGCCATCTGGCGAATGCTGCAGCCGAAGGCGTTCCATGAACGATGGCGGACGTTTATACTAGGAGCCAAACCATGACTTCCCTTGCTGCCTTTCCTCTTCTCGCCTCGACGCTTGCCCTGCAATCGCCCGTATCCGGCGGAGCACTCAAACTGGAGCAGGCGGCCTATGACGTGCAATCTTACGACATCGCGATCCGGGTCGATCCGGTGGGCAAGACGCTCTCTGGCACCACCATCTTGGAAGCCAAAACCGTCATCCCGACCGGGAGCGTTTTGGTGGACTTGGACGATCCGTTCACCGTTTCCAAGGTGACGGACGGCAGGTATGCGCTGCGCTATGAGCGGTTGCGGGGGATGATCCGGGTGTTCTTCCCGCTCTCCAAACAGCCTGGCGACCCGATTCGGCTCGACATGACATACGAGGGTTCGCCCCGAGTGGCCCGGAACGCGCCCTGGGATGGCGGGATCATGTGGTCCAAGACTCCCAGTGGCGCGGACTGGGTGTCGGTGGCATTGCAGGGAGCAGGCGCGGACCTGATCTTCCCTTGCAAGGATCACCCGTCGGATCGGCCCAACAAAGCCATCATGAGGCTGACCGTGCCAAACCCGCTCATTGCGGTGGGGCCGGGCAAGTTGGAGAAGACGGTGAGGAATGGCGACCAGACATCCACCTTTATGTGGCACATGCCTCTGCCCATTAATAACTACTCACTGGTATTCAACGCCGCTCCTTATGATCTGGTAAAGGACTCGGCGAAGTCGGTGACGGGGCAGACCATCCCGATCCATTACTATGTGCTTCCCGAGAACAAGGACAAAGCGCCGCGTCTGATCGAGGAGCAGAAGAAATACCTGGCCTTCATGGAAAAGTACTGTGGGCCGTTCCCATTTCGGAGCGTGAAGCTGGGGATCGTGGAAACGCCGCACCTGGGTATGGAGCACTCGACCGCGATCGCCTATGGGAATCGCTACCGCTTTGCGCCCGACGGCCTGGACTGGCTGCTACTCCATGAGTTTGGCCACGAGTGGTGGGCGAATCTGGTGGCCAATGCGGATTGGCGCGATATGTGGATTCATGAGGGGTTCCAGAGCTTTCTGGACACCTTCTACATCGAGCAGATTCGGGGGAAGGACGCGTACTTTGCTGGCATGAAGAATCGGCGACGGGCGATCAGGAACGCGGCTCCGGTTGCCCCTAGGGCCGAGACCTCCAGCGCGGCCTATGGTGGAGATATCTACGACAAAGGCGCGTTAGTGCTGCATTCGTTGCGCTACCTCATCGGGGATGAGGCGTTCTTGCGCTCGGTTCGGCGGATGGCCTATCCCACCTCCGAGTCAGAAAAGTGGACGGACGGGCGGGCTCTGCGCCTGGTGACCACGGACGACTACGTAAACATCGCCTCGACCGAGGCAAAGCAAGACCTGCGTTGGTTCTTTGAGGTGTACGTCCGACAAGCCAAGCTGCCGATGCTGAAATCGGAGGCGGCGAACGGGGTGCTTCGGCTGGAGTGGGAGACGCCGGAGAAGCTGCCGTTCCCGATGCCAGTGGATGTCGTGGTCGATGGGAAGACGGTTCGGGTTCCCATGCTCGGCGGTCGGGGATCGATGAGCTACTCAGGAGCCGAACCGGTGATCGACCCGAACGGGTGGGTTCTGAAGCAGTAGCCTGGGCTAGAATAAGCGGTGCTTAGCTTACTTGTGGCCTTGGCGGCCAGCGATCAGATTTTCGATGGGAAATCCCTGAAGGGTTGGGAAGTTGTTGGCGGCGGTAAGTGGACCGTCGAGCGCGGGGTGCTGAAGGGGGAATGCGCAAAGGCTGACGAACAGGGCGTACTGATCTATGAGAAGCCGGTCAAGGACTTCACCGCGAAGCTTGAGTTCCGCATTTCGGGCGGTAACAGCGGGTTCTACTTCCGGGCCGAGCGTGTGAAAGAGCAACCCCTGGTGAAGGGGTTTCAGGCCGAGGTAGACGCCATCGAGGATGTCGGGGGCATCTGGGAGACGGGTGGCCGAGGCTGGGTTTTCAAGCCCAACGCCGAAATCCACGCCCGCGCCAAGTTTGTCCCCGGACAGTGGACGAAGATGGACGTGAGCGCGATCGGGACGCGGTACATCGTCAAGTTGAACGGATCCACGATCACGGATATCGAGGATGCGCAGGGACGTCGGGAGGGAGTCGTCGCCCTCCAACTCCACGGGGGTATGGACATGACGGTGGAGTTTCGCAATATTCACTTGAAGCACGAAACCCTCCCGCGCTAAGCCCATGTTCCGCGTGTAAGTAAACTCATGCGCAAGTGAAATCCTACCGACTCAACCGCCTGTTCAACGCCAAGTCTGGGCGGTGCTTCGACGTCGCCATCGATCACGGTTTCTTTAATGAGCTTTCCTTCCTGAAGGGGATCGAGGATATCGAGACGGCGGTCTCCACCCTGGTCGAAGCCGGGCCGGATGCGATTCAGTTGACGGTCGGGCAGGCGGACGTCTTGCAGAGGGTTCGGGGTCGTCAGAAGCCGTCGTTGGTTTTGCGAACGGATGTGGCCAACGTTTACGGAAAGACGCTGGAATCCCCCTTCAGCCGAATGATCGCCGACCCAGTTGGCCAGGCTTTGCGTTTGGATGCGACCTGCGTAGTCGTCAACCTCTTCCGAATCCCCGGTGCGCCCGAGGTCACCGAACACTGCATCGAAAACATCCTCTCGATCAAGCCCGACTGCGACGCCTGGGGCATGCCCCTCATGATCGAACCCTTGGTCTTCAAACCGAACTCGGCGGGCGGAGGCTACATGGTCGATGGCGACATCGACAAGATTCTCCCCTTGGTGAGGCAAGCCACCGAGCTAGGAGCCGACATCATCAAAGCCGACCCAACCGACGATCCCACGATCTATGGCGAGGTCGTTCGGGCGGCGAGGGTTCCGGTGCTGGTGAGAGGCGGGGGGAAAGCGTCGGACGAGGAGATATTGTCCCGCACTTTTGCTTTGATACAGGCGGGAGCAAGTGGGATCGTCTATGGCCGGAACGTGGTCCAACACGCGAATCCAAAGGGCATGGTCCGGGCGTTGATGGCGATTGTGCATGAAGGGGCGAGCGCGCTGGAGGCGAAGGCGTTGCTGAACGGTGAGGGACCTGCAAAATCCTTGTAAGCCCGCATGACGGATGGAGTTCTGTAGGCGGCGGATGCATTGTGCCGCCGCTCTGTTTGGAACCATCCCCTAAGTGAAACGGTGAGCCTGGGCATTGTATGAGTGGTAGCGAATCATTTGAACAAACGGGCTTCGATACAGTGGCGTCTTTTGACGGAGCCACCATTCAGCCCAGTCCGGCGATAAGGCTTACGGTCGCTGTGCTGATATGTGCATACCACCTCACCCGCCAATGGTTGATCCTTTGGGCAGTGCTATATGGCCTCCAGACTTGGTTTGGCATGTTTCAAGGAGACGATGTCATCTGGCTGGCTGCAATCATGGTGCTTGCCTTCAAGTTGGCAGATGACACGGTAGCTTACATGAAAACCGCCTTGAAGCGGAAAAGGCGGTAGGCAGTAACTACGGGACTTCGCCCCGAAGGGGCCACACTCGACAGCGAAGGGTCAGCGAAGCGCCACCCTGGTAGGTTCCAACCCAAATCTAAGAACCCCGAAGCGGGTTCTACTCAGTCCCACAGGTACCGCTCATCCCACTCAAGACCGAACTCTTTCAACATTTGGAGGTACTCCTCCTGGAAGGATAAATTCCGGTGGTGCTCCTCTCGATTGGCAATATAGGACTTTGCCGCTTCAATCCCATCAAGCCCCACGGGGAAGATGCCATAGCCAGCCTGCCATGCGAAGTCGGGGACTTCAGATTTGACCCACTTGGAGGAGGCCCGTTTAAGGTCGCGAATCCAATCGGATTGTGTGATGGTCCGCCCCAGGAAGGCCAAGATGTGGACGTGGTCTGCCGTGCCGCCGACTTGGATGGTCGGACAGCCAAGCCCCTTCGATGTTCCTACCAGGTAGCCATGCATACGCCCTCGCAATTCACGGTCATTCAAGTAGGGGTTCCGGTTCAGCGTTGAGAAGACGGCCTGAACGGTGACGGCAGAGAGGGATTGGGGCATACCGATAGGATAGGTTTTCTACTGGCGGATTACAAGCGAGCTATTGTAGAGCCCTTTCAGGGTTCTTGATTGTTCGGCGGATGGTATCCAGGGTGGCGCTTCGCTTACCCTTCGCTGTCGAGTGTGGCCCCTTCGGGGCGTGAAGACATTCCAGCAATCAAGCAATCAAGCAATCAAGCAATCTAAAATCCACCCATGACCCGAATCGGCATCATTGGTGGGGGACTGATGGGGAAAGAGGTGGCGAGCGCCTTGGCCCGCTGGTGTGCGCTGGAGATTCAGCCTGACCAGCCGGTCCTCACCGCCATTGCCGACGTCAGCGATGGGGCGCGGGCCTGGTTTGACCGCATCCCGTCCGTCGCCCTCAAGACTACCGACTACCGGGAACTGTTGACCAGCAAGGAGGTGGACGCCGTCTATGTGGCCGTCCCCCACGACCTGCACGAGCAGATCTACATGGACGTGCTTAAAGCGGGCAAAGACCTATTTGCCGAGAAGCCGTTTGGGATGGATCGAAAGCAGGCCATGAACATCGCCTTGAACGCCCGGACTAGCGGTCGATTCGTCCGATGCTCCAGCGAGTTCCCATTCTATCCGGGAGCCCAGAGAGTGCTCCAAGCGGTGAGGAGCGGGGAACTTGGCCGCATTATTGAAGTGAAAGCTGGCTTCTGGCACGCCAGCGACCTGGACCCCAACAAGCCGATCAATTGGAAGCGGCAGAAGTCGAGATGCGGGGAGGCAGGGGTGATGAACGACCTCGGCCTCCACGCCTGGCACATCCCCCTGCGTCTGGGATGGAAGCCGCTCCGGGTCCACGCCCAACTCAGCAACATCGTCGAGCAGAGACCCGACGCAACCGGCCAAATGGTCCCCTGCGATACCGACGACAACGCGGTTTGGAACGTGGACGCCCTGATCGATGGTCACGAAACGCCGATGCGGATCGAGGTCAAGCGGATCGCGCCGGGCGAGACTAACACCTGGTTCATTGAGGTCTACGGAACGGAAGGCAGCGTGAAGTTCTCGACCAAAGAGCCCAAGACCCTCTGGACCTTCCGCCGCGAAAAAGAGCAGATATGGCAACGAATCGACCTGGGCCACCAAACCCAGTTTCCGGTCGTCACCGGCCCTATCTTCGAGTTCGGATTCCCCGATGCCTTCCTCCAGATGTGGGCGGCGTTTCTGGTGGAGAGAAAGGGTTTGTTGGGGGATCGTTTCGGGTGCGCTACGCCCGATGAGTGCGTGATGGCGCATCGGCTGAACGAGGCGGCGTTGGAGTCGGGCTTGAACAAGTCGGTTGTGGGGCTTGACCTTTGAATGGCAGGCAGTTCTTTATCACCGCCAAGGAACAAAGAAACGAAGGAGCGTAAAGAGCCTGACGACGACCTTTACGTTTCTCCGCGTTCTTTAGTTTCTAAGTGCGAATCACTGGTTTTGCGGACCGTTATGGACTTATCATCAAGAAACATGAAGCGCTCGGAGATCAACCAACTCGTTCTGGATGCCAGCGCCTTCTTCGGCCTGCACTCCTGGCACCTGCCGCCCAACCCGCGTTGGGATGTCACCGACTTTGGCCTGGGCGATTGGCAACGCTGGGGCCTGGTCCTGGTGAACCTCGCGGAGCAACCCGAATACTGCGAAAAACTGATGTATGCCCACCGGGGCATGGTCACCCCCGCCCATTGCCATTTGAAGAAAAAAGAGGACATCATCTGCCGAGTGGGCTCACTTCGAGTGACCCTGTGGGCGGAGAAGCCGGAGATCGGGCGGCACGAGGCAGTGAGCGTTCTGGTCAACGGTGAACCCCGCGTTTTCCTCTCCTGGGACTCCTTGATCCTGGCCCAAGGTGAACGGATCACCCTGGAACCCGGAATCTGGCACGAGTTCGAGCCGACGACCGAGGAGTGCATCATCGGCGAAGTCTCCACTGCCAACGACGACCTGAACGACAACTTCTTCGCGAACCCGCAGGTTGGGCGGTTTAGTGAAATTCGGGAGGACGAGGAGCCCTTGGTAAGGCTAGTGGGGGAAAAGTGATCGTCTCCGTATCTCCCCCTCTTCCAAGTGGTTCGTCTTGGAGGAGGGGGGCGGGGGGAGGAGGTTTCACTTGCTGTCGCCGCAGGGTCTGTATAGAACTCCGCAATCCAAAATCCGCAATCCGAAATCTCGGCAACCACGCCGGCACGAACCATCCGGGGGGTACATACTTCTTCCAACTACAAGTTCAAACCCCTCCATCCCCAACCCCTTCCTCCCCGACCTTCGGGGAGGAAGGGGCTTTAAATGGGGGTAACAGTTGAGATCGGGCATCGCCGCTGCTGGGAACTGGATCATCGACCGCGTCAAAGTCATCGATGTCTTCCCCGCCCAAGACGCCTTGGCCAACATCCTAGAGGAGTCGAGTGGGAATGGAGGCGCCCCTTATAACGTTCTGAAAGACCTTGCCAAGTTGGAGATAGGCATCCGCTTGGAGGGCATCGGGCTCGTTGGCGACGACCCGGATGGAGAGCGTATTTTGCGGGACTGCGAAGTTTTTCACATCGATACTTCCTTACTAGCTCGGACAACTCATGCGCCGACTTCTTATACCGACGTCATGACGGTCCAGTCGACTGGGAGGCGCACGTTCTTCCACCAACGGGGGGCCAACGCCCTGCTGAGGGCCGAGCATTTTGACTTTGAGCGAATCCGAGCCAGCCACATCCACCTCGGCTATCTGCTCTTGCTCGATGGCCTCGATGAGATAGACGAAGTCTATGGCACCGCTGCCGCAAGAATATTAGCCGATGCGAAGCAGAACGGATTGACAACCTCCATCGACGTCGTAAGCGAGGACAGCGACCGATTTCGCAACACGGTGCTCCCGGCTTTGAAGTACGCCGATATCGTCTTCATGAATGAGTTCGAACTCTCCCGCACTACCGGGATCAGCTTTGGCGGCACCGACGAGGCTCGCCTATTGCAGGCAGGCGAAGTTCTGATGGCGGGCATCCAGGGCCAACTCGTCGTCCATACGCCCGACCGCGTTTTCTCCTTTTCTCGCGACGGGCGGCGAACCGAGCACGGCTCGATTCGAATGCCCGTAGAGCAGATCAAGGGGGCGGTGGGAGCCGGAGACGCCTTCGCGGCTGGTTTCTTGACTGGCTTCGTCAAGGGGGATCGAACGGAAGACTGCCTGAGAGCGGGGGTCTGCGTCGCCGCTTCCAGCCTGATGGCCCCGGACAGTTCGTCGGGCGTGTTGCCCCTGGACGATTGCTATGGCTTGGCCGACCGGTTTGGCTACTATTAGGCATGGACGCCGTTGCTGCCTATAACGGAGAGCGCTGGAAGAGGTTGGTCGATGCCAATGCCCTCTTCACCCGGGCCAAGCTGGATTTGACTCCCGAAGCGGCGAAGCAACATCTTGACCAAGGGGCGCTTGAACGACGAAGGTGTGAGGGTACCGTGGCTAATGTCCGCTTGGAAAGTAAACTAGGGGACGATGTCTCCCTTGATCGAAGACCTGGTTTGGTTGAGCCGTAGCCTCGGCGACCCCAAACACGATCTGGCGATCCTTGCGGAAGGCAACGCCTCGGCGCGGGACGGGGACTCCTTTTGGGTGAAGGCGAGCGGGTTCAATCTAGCCTCTCTGGATGAGGCGGGCTTGGTAGAGATCGACTTCGAGGCGGCTTACCAGTTGCTTGACAAAGCCTCGATGAGCGATGCGGAGGTTCGAGAGTCGCTGAAGTCGATTGCCGTGCCGCCTCAGAAACTGATGCCCAGCGTCGAGACCTTTATGCACGCCTTTTTCTTAGGCCTGCCGGGGGTGAAATTCGTCGGCCACACGCACCCGACGCCCCTCCTCAGCCTCCTCAGCACGACCTCGGCTCCCAAGTTGGCCAAGCAGCGTCTCTTCCCGGATGAGATTGTATGCTGCGGCCCGGAGACCGCGTTCGTCCCCTATACCGATCCCGGCCTGCCCTTGGCCCACGCCATCATGGCCGCGGTCGAAGACTACATCCGACGGCGCGAGGAGGCGCCGAAGACGATCTGGTTGGGGAACCATGGGCTGATCGTGTTGGGGCAGACCGCCCAGGAAGTCCTCAGCGGCACTTTGATGTCGGTCAAAGCCGCCCGAGTTTGGCTCAACGCCTTTGCCTCAAGCCTCGAAATTAAACCGCTCAACGCCGAGCAGATCGACCGCATCCACACTCGCCCGGACGAACACTACCGGCAAGAGTTGCTTCGGCAACTAACAGGAAAACCCCTTTCATGACCCAAGACATCCTCATCCCCTCCCTCTGGAACCCCGCCAACGCCCCGACCGACGAAGTCGACAAGATGGTGTACGCCAGCAACCTCCTCGGCTCCGATCCCCGAATCACCAACTTTGGCGGCGGCAACACCTCGGTCAAGGTTCGGCAAGTCGATCCTCTTTCGGGTGAGGAGGTTGAGGTGCTTTGGGTGAAGGGGTCCGGTGGGGACTTGGGGACCGCCAAGCGATCAGGATTTGCTTCTCTGTATTTGGACAAGGTTCTTTCGGTTGAGAGTCGGTATGAACATGCCCGAGACGGGCATGGAAACCTTGGGCGGGACGCCCAAGCCACGCTTTCTGAAGACGAGATCGTCGCCCTCTACCGCCACTGCATCTTCAACGACAACCCCGCCGCCCCGAGTATCGACACCCCTCTCCACGCCTTCGTCCCCGCCCGATCCGTGAGCCATATGCATAGCGACGCGGTGATCTCGATCGCGGCTTCTCAGGATGCCGAGCAGTTAATGAACGAGATTTACAAGGGAGAGATGGGCTATCTGCCTTGGAAGCGTCCAGGTCTTGAGTTGGGCTTGATGCTGAGGGATCTCATTGAAGCCAACCCTGGCATCAACTCTGCGCTGATGGGCCAGCACGGCTTTATCTGCTGGGCTGATACCTGGGAGGAGTGCTATGAACTGACTCTGCGCCTCATCAACCAAGCGGCGGAGTACATCGCGAAGAACACTTCCACCCATCCCTTTGGCGAAGTAGTGCGGGAGAAGCAGGTCCCAGCCTCTATAGAAAAACTAACGGAGTTGCTTCCGCTACTAAGAGGGAAGGTTGCTTTCAATGGTCAAAGGCTCATCGCCAAGATCGACCAAAGCGATGCCGTGCTTGAGTACCTCTCCAGATCCAAAGCTCACGATTTGGCCAAACTGGGCACCAGTTGCCCCGACCACTTCCTCCGCACCAAAATTCGCCCGCTCATTCTGGAAGACCTGAGCGAAGCCGCTATCGACCAGGCCCTCGCCGATTTCCGAGCCCACTACGCGGCCTACTACGACCGATGCAAGCATCCCGACTCCCCTGCCATGCGCAATCCGAATCCCAGCGTGGTCTTGTTGCCCGGCATCGGCATGGTCAGCTTTGGTAAGAACCCGACCGAGGCGCGGGTGACTGGCGAGTTCTATCGAAACGCGATTGAGGTCATGCGTGGAGCCGAAGCCGTCTCGAAGTACATCGCTCTCCCCGAGCAAGAGGCTTTCAACATCGAATACTGGCTTCTGGAAGAGGCCAAGCTGAAGCGCCAACCGCCGGAGAAAGAGATGTCCCGTCGAATCGTCCTCCTCGTCGGCTCCGGTCCGGGAATCGGACAAGAGATCGCCAAGCGCCTGCTGGATCAGGGCGCCTGTGTGGTCTTGGCCGATATCAAGCAGGACTTGGTGGATGAGGCGGTTTCAACAATGCGGGCCAGTTATGGGAAGGAGGTCGTGGAAGGGGTGGTTATCGACATCACCAACCGCGAATCCGTTCGCCAGGCGGTTGAGAAAGCGATTCTGTCTTTTGGCGGACTGGATATCCTCATCAACATCGCCGCCGTCTTCATCCCCCCTTCGCCCGAGGGCAAAAACACCGACGAGCAGTGGGCCAAGACCTTCGAGATCAACGTGGTCGGATCGCATATCGTGGCGGAGGAAGCCCAGCGGGTGATGGCGAGGCAGAAGACTCCGGCAAGTATCGTTCTCTGTAGCTCGGCCAATGCGGTCGTCGCCAAGAAAGGAAGCGTTGCCTACGACACCAGCAAGACCGCCCTCAATCACCTGGTGCGGGAGTTGGCGGTGGAGTACGCACCCACGACCAGGGTGAATGCAGTGGCCCCGGCGACGGTGGTAGCCGGTTCCCAAATGTTCCCCCGAGATCGTGTGATCGCCTCCCTCACCAAGTACAGCATCCCCTTCACAGAAGCAGACGAGACGGAGACGCTGGTGCAGAAACTAAGCGATTTCTACGCCCAACGCACTCTGCTCAAACAGGCGGTTACGCCTGGAAAGGTCGCAGAGGCTGCCTACCTCCTCGCCAGCGACCGCCTCTCCCAGACCACTGGGCAGGTGGTGGCGGTGGATGGCGGGTTGGTTGAGGCGTTCTTGAGGTAGGGAGTCAGGGAATTGTGAGGGAGAAGGGACGGACTGGCTTTGTAGGCGGCGGGTGCATTGTGCTGCCGTCAAGTCGCTGCAACATCTGTAGACGGCGGCACAATGCATCCGCCGCCTACAGATGTTGCAGCGACTTAAAGTAACCCGCCTCGTCCGAACCTACTTCTTCGACTTAAAATACTTCGTCAACATGTCAAACTCTTGCTGATTGCCCTCGCGGAAGAAGTTCTTCATTTGAACAGACTCCGCCGTCCGGTCGAATCCGATCATCCGACACACGACCTCAGTCCTCCGCTCACTGACCGGCTTAAAGTAGAGCACCGTCCAAACACTCTCCATTGCCTTTTTAAAGGGAAACTGATCGGGTGTTCTGGTGCATTTGATCGAGAGCATCTTCTCAGGATCGAAAGCCAAGATCGTGTTTTCGATCACGTCCGGTCCGGTGAGGTTGCTCTCCTTGGAGTAGCTGGTGCGGATGTGCCCGCCCACCCTTAGCGCCACTTCGCCCTTCGGAACCATCCAGGCGGTAATTCCAGAAGTCGTGGTGTACGCCTTCCAAACCTCCTTGACCGGTGCATCGACCACAACCGAATGGACCAAGGGTTGGTCGGCGGTAGCCAAGCGAAGCATCCCCTCGCCCGTGTCCTGATTCCCTTGGAACATGACAAGGACTGCGACAGCAAATTGAATCATATACAAGCCCCCAAACTGCACGTCCTAGTTGGGCAACCAACCAAGATCGTCCTGATGGCTACGAAGGCGTACCGAAAGAAAGTTCCCGGCCCTGGATTCGCGGTTGGCCCTTCAGGCCCCTCATTGCCTCATTCCCTTCCTCCCAGCACCTTTCTTAACAATTCCCACGGAGTCCAAAACACGGCAGAAAAACCCATTTCTTAACAATCTCTTAACCGTCCGTTGGTAGCTTCGCCTTGTCCAGATTGCTCAACGGAGGACACGCGAAACACATGAAAATCAAGAAGAATTGGGCTCTTGTCGCCCTTGCCGGAGCCACTCTCGCAGCGGCAACCTGCATCAGCTGCTCGCCAAAGGAACCGGAGGCTGGCGACCCACCCTCAGGCGGAAGCACTGCCCTTTCGGGAAGCGTAGATATCGACGGCAGTTCCACGGTCTACCCCATTGTCAGCCTTATCGCGGATGACTTCCAGAAAGCCTACAACGGTGTCAAGGCGACTGCGAACAAGTCCGGTACCGGCAGCGGGTTCAAGAAGTTTGCCGAGGGCGATCTCGACATCTGTGTGGCCTCCCGAACGATCGACGAGTCGGAAGAAGCCGCCCTTAAGGCCCAAGGCATCGAGTACCTTGAGATCCCCATCGCTTTTGATGGCGTTTCCATCGTCGTCAACCCCGCCAACACTGCCGTCTCGGATCTAACGGTCGAGGAACTTCAAAAAGCCTGGGGGCCCGATAGCACCGTCACCAAATGGAGCGAGATTCGTGCCGGGTTACCCGATGAGAAGATCACCTTCTATGGGCCGACCGACAACCATGGAACCTACGAGTACTTCACCGAGAAGATCACCGGCAAGAAAAACGCGATCCGCAAAGCCTATCAGCCCAACCAGGAGTACTCCACCATCGTCCAGGCAGTGGAAGCGGACAAGAACGGCTTTGGCTACATGGGCTACAGCTACTACGTGGAAAGCAAGGACAAGCTCAAGGCGATTAAGGTCAACGGCGTGGAGGCCACGCCCGATACCATCGAGAACGGCAGCTACAAGCCACTCTCCCGCGTCCTCTTCCTCTATGTCAGCAAGAAGGCCTTCGACGCCAAGCCCGAGCTTCGGAAGTTCGTGGAGTACGCCCTGAGCGATGGTCTGGGAGCGGTGGAGGAGAGCGGCTATGTCAAGCTCCCTGCCGACGCCTATGGCCTCGTCAAGGCGCGGGTGGAGGCCAAGGAGGTTGGATCGATCTTTGCATCCGCCGAGTCGGGCAAGCCGATCCTCGACATTCTCAACGCGGCTAAGTAATATGGCGAGCGTGCCAACATCGGTGACCACTTTGTCGAACTTGGCGAGGCGCGGCCTTACGGCTCGCGGTGTCTCGGAGTCCGTCGTCAAGTGGATCAGCTTTGCCTGCGCGCTCCTCTGCGTCGCCACCACCTTCGGCATCATCGCCGTCCTTCTGAGTCAGGCGATTCCGTTTTTTCAGACGGTTTCGCCGGTCAGCTTCTTCACCGGTCGCGAGTGGGCGCCCACCCGCGATCCCGCCTCATTCGGGGTGCTTCCGCTTATTGCGGGCACCCTCATGATTACCATCGGTGCGGGGATCGTCGCGGTGCCGATCGGACTCTTGAGCGCCATCTTCCTTACCGAGTACGCCCATCCCAAGCTTCGAGCCGTCTTGAAGCCTGCGCTGGAGATACTGGCGGGCATTCCCACCGTCGTCTACGGCTACTTCGGCCTCTTTTTCATCAGTCCGATCGTCAAAAGCATCTTCCCCCAGGCCCAGAGCGCGAACGCCCTCTCGGGAATGATCGTGGTGGGCATCATGATTCTGCCGTTGGTCTCCTCCCTTTGCGAGGATGCCCTCGCCGCCGTGCCCAAGGCGTTGCGTGAAGGGGCTTACGGCTTAGGAGCGACCAAGCGGGAGGTCGTACAGAAGATCGTCATCCCGGCGGCCCTCTCGGGGATCATGGCCGCCTTCATCTTGGCCCTGTCCCGAGCCTTGGGCGAAACGATGGCGGTGGCTTTGGCGGCCGGATCGAACCCCGTACTCACCGCAGACCCCACCCAGGCGATCCAAACCATGACCGCCTATATCGTCTCCACTGCCAAAGGCGACGCGGCGGCGGGGTCCATTAAGTACCAATCTCTGTTCGCAGTGGGCGTCACCCTCTTCGCCTTCACTTTGGCCATGAACCTCTTGGCCCAGCGGCTGGTGAGAAAGTTCCGGCAGGTGTACACATGATCTTCGGAGCCCCCAGCGCCCATATGCGAAGGCGCCGCCGTGCGGACGTCGTTTTCAAGTACCTGTGCTTCGGCGCCGCCGGAATTGGAGTACTGCTCCTCATCATCTTCCTTGCGAAGATTTGGACGGACGGCGTGGGGCGGTTGAGCATGGAATTCATCCGGGAGCCACTCTCGGCGCGACCCGCGAGAACCGGCATTTGGCCCGCTATCGTCGGCAGCTTCTACGTAATGCTGTTGACCGCCGTCACCGCCGTTCCCATCGGCATCGCGGCGGCGATCTACCTGGAAGAGTTCACCTCGAAGCGGAACCGGTTTGTCGACTTCATCCAACTCAACATCGCGAATCTTGCCGGCGTGCCGTCCATCGTTTATGGCTTGCTGGGCTTGGCGGTATTTGTGAGGTGGCTGGCCCTGGGACAGAGCATTATCGCGGGCGCCCTCACCATGAGCCTGCTGATCCTCCCGATGGTCATCATCGTCACCCAGGAGGCGCTGAAGGCGGTTCCGCGAAGCTACCGAGAAGGCTCCCTCGCCCTCGGCTCCAACAAATGGCAGGCGATCCGGCACCAAGTCTTGCCCAACGCGGCTCCGGGCATCCTAACCGGCATCATCCTCTCCCTATCCCGAGCCGTTGGAGAGACCGCGCCTTTGATCGTAGTCGGAGCGGCGAGCTTTGTCTCCCAACTTCCCTCCAGCCTGAGCGACCGCTACACCGTCCTACCGATCCAGATATTCGACTGGGCGAACGAGTCCCGTAAGGGCTTCAACGAAGCCGCGGCCTCCGCGATCATCGTGCTGATTATCGTTCTCCTATGCCTCAACTCCTTCGCCATCTATCTCCGGGCGAGGGCGCAGAAGAGGACGGCCTAGCCGGTCGAGGAAGGCGACTACCCACTCCCTTTTCCAAAAGTCAATGTTGTCATTGACCCGGCAAACATTCCAAGCTAAGTCAAATGTCCAATGCCGCCTCCCACCTCCGCCGCAAGCTCGCCGCGGAACCCAGCCGTCGTATCGACGCTCTCCTTCGCCGGGCAACCTGTCAGATCGACTTTGCGCGTTCGTTCGTGGCCACTGGGCTGGGAGGCTCGGCAGAAGAAGTGACCCAAGCCCAACTCCTCCTGGACGGCCTTGACCCCGCAAAGGGAGACCTTTCTTCAACTGTTGCCGAGATCGAGAAGGCGCTCTTAGAAACCTCTCGGGCCGCCAAGGCTTTTACCGTCCACCTGGTAGGTCACGGGCACATCGATATGAACTGGATGTGGAGCTGGCCAGAAACGGTATCCGCCACTCACGACACCTTCGCCAGCGTGCTCTCCCTGATGGAGCAATACCCAGAGCTAACCTACTCGCAGAGTCAGGCCAGCGTCTATGCCCTTGTCGAGAAGTATCACCCTTCGATGTTTGAGATGATCAAGCAGCGAGTTAAGGAAGGGCGCTGGGAGGTTGCGGCCGTCCACTGGGTGGAGGGCGACAAGAACATCGCGAGCGGCGAATCCTTGGCTCACCACCTGCTCTACACGCGCCAATATTTCCTGGACAAGTTTGGCCTCCAGCCCGAGGACGTTCAACTGGATTGGGAGCCGGACACCTTTGGCCATGCCAACACCATCCCTACGATCTTGGCTCAGGGCGGAGTGAAGTACTACTATGCCTGTCGAACCGGAGGGGGACATCACCACGACCGCCACGGGGAGAAGCGTCCACCTGTCTTCTGGTGGGAAGGCCCCGACGGCGCACGACTTCTGGTGAACAGGGAAACGACTTGGTACAACAGCTACGTCAACATCGGCGACAACTACGCCCTGCCAATGGTGGAATTCTGTAAGCAGACTGGTCTCAAGGATTGGCTAGACGTCTACGGAATCGGCAATCACGGGGGAGGCCCAACTCGCATTGAAATCGAGTACTTCCTCGAATCGCGAGAATGGCCCTGTTGGCCAACGGTCAAGTTCTCCACCGCTCAGGGCTGGTTCCGAACCGCAGAGAAGTACATCGCCGACCACAACCTTGATATCCCAGTGATCGATCATGAGCTGAACTATGAATTCACCGGCTGCTACACCTCCCAAAGCGCGATCAAGAAGGCGAATCGGTTTGGGGAGAACTACTGCGTTGAAGCCGAAGGCTTACTTGGCATTGGGCAAAGGGCTTTGGGCATTGGGGACAACTCCCGAGCCCAATTGCCTCACGCCGAAAGCCTCAAAGAGGCTTGGCTGAACATTCTCTTCAATCAGTTCCACGACATCCTGCCCGGCTCGGGAGTCGCCGCAACCCGCGACCACGCTTTGGGCCTCTTCCAGGAGACTGGAGCCATTACCGGCGCCATCAAGCGTGAAGTCTTGAGCGAAATCGGACGTCGCGTCAACTCCATCGCCCTCCTTCCCGAAAACCTGGAGGGCGACGAGGAACGCCAACTCGCCAGGGAGGGCCGCGCCAACACGCCGTTCGTTGGTGGAGCCGGCCACAACGCCTGGTTCAGCGGCCTTTCCACCTCGGCGGGCGGCGGACGTCGATTCCTGCCTTACGTCGTTTACAACCCAAATCCCTGGCCCCGAACCGAGATCGTCGAAGCGGTCCTCTACGACATCGACATCGATCCAGGCCGACTGGTTGCGCGGGATGAGAACGGCCTGAGCTACCCCACGATGGTGACTTCCGCGCCAGGACAGGAATGGGCTTGGGATCACAAATCCACCCGCATCCTCTTCATCGCCAAAGACATCCCCGCGATGGGTTATAAAACGTTCCTGATCTGCGAAGGTACGCCGGACGCCGACCTACCTCAGGTGACCCCCAGCCAGAACGAATGGTTCGAAACCCCATACCTGAAGCTTCAATTCGACCGGTACTCGGCGGGCCTCAACCATGTTTCCCAACCCTACGGCGAAGACTACACGCTGTACGGAAATGACCTCGGCAACTGGTTCTTCGTGCGCGAGAATCCTCGCGGCATGACCTCTTGGGTGATCGGGGAGCTAAGCGACGAGAAGCCGCTGAAGGCTTCGGGTTGTCGAGTGAAGGGCGACCAACGCAACCAGGGCAACAGCACGCCCTTCGGCACCAACTTCGCCTATGAGATCATCCGCGACCTCCCCGTTCTTGATACTCGCAGCAAGGTCACCCTAAAGGCCACGGTCCACGGCTTAAGCCCCCGGATCGACTTTGAGGCCGACATCGACTGGCGGGAGATCGGCAGCCCCCAAGACGGGATTCCCGGACTGTATATCGAATTCGCCGACGACCAAATGGACGACGCCGACCAGAATCGCTTTGAAACCCCGTATGGTTCCGTCCTGCGCGATGCCGAGGATCGTGACGTTCCGACTCTGCGTTACGCCCATCTGGGCGGCGGCAGGGTTACCGTCCTGCAGGACAGCAAGTATGGCCATCAAGTTTTGAACAATGCGGTTCGCCCCCGGGTCGTGCGCTCCAGCTACGATCCTGACCACGCTCCCGAAGTAGCGAAGTCGAAGATGCGCTATTCGGTTTACTTCCACCAAGAGCCGCCGACCCCAGCCGAATTAACCCGCTTGGGAACCGATTGGAACCACCCATTGATCATCGTTGGCGCGACGCTGCAGGAAGGCGACTTGCCGACCAGCAAGTCGTTTGTCGAGGTGAAAACAGAGAACGTTATCATGACCACATTGAAACCCGCGGAGGATGGCAACGGCCTGATTCTGCGGCTGGTAGAACATAACGGCAAGGACGGAGAGACGGAGATCGTCTTCGCTCCCGAGTTGATTGATGGATATACAAAGGCGGAGATTTGCGATCTGATGGAACGTCCTACCGGACAAACCGCGAACTGGGACGGGAACGTCCTTCGCGCGCAGGTTCCGGCGAACTCGTTTATCACGGTTCGACTAAGCTGACCCTCCCGTGGCCCGTTGGCCTGCAATAACCTTCTCACATCGGGCAAAATGAACGCCATGCGTGCCGAATCCCTCGAATTCCTCAAGGCTATCGTCAATATTCCCTCCCCTTCTGGCTATGAGGAGCGGGCCGCTGAGATTTATCGGGAGTACACCGGGCAGTTCGCCGACAAGGTTTGGACGGACGTGCACGGCAACACCTATGCGGCCCTAAATCCCGACGCCGAGATGAAGATCATGCTAGCCGGGCACATGGACGAGATCGGATTTATCATCCACTACATCAGCGATGAGGGCCTGCTTTACTTCTCGGGGATCGGCGGGCATGACAGCGTGATTCCGGTCGGACAGCGGGTTTGGGTGCATGGCAAGGACCAGGTGCCGGGGATCATCGGGCGCAAGGCGATCCATCTGCTAGAAGAGGAAGAGCGCAAGAAAAAGCCGGAGCTGAAGGACCTGTGGATCGACATCGGCGCGACCTCGCGGGACGAGGTGAAAGAGGCGGGGATCGTGCTGGGCGATGTGGTGACCTTCCAATATGAGTTCCAGCAACTCCTCGGCGACCGCGCCACGGCCCGGGGTTTTGACAACAAGATGGGCTCGATGATCGTCGCTGATGCCTTGAGGATGCTGAAGGAAGAAGGCGGCCTGGATTCAGGAGTCGGGGTTTATGCCGTGGCGACCGTTCAGGAGGAGATCGGGCTTCGCGGCGCACGGACGTCCAGCTTTGCCCTCAACCCTCAATCCGGCCTGGCGGTGGACGTGAACCACGCCATCGACTACCCCACCGTCTCCAAGACCCGCTATGGCCAACTCGATACTGGCAAAGGCCCATCCGTAATGCGCGGCGCCAACGCCAACCCGATCGTCTTCCGCATGATCTGCGACGCCTGCGACGAGGCGGGGATTCCTTACCAGGTCGATGTGGCGGCGGGTGGAACGGGCACTGATGGCAACGCGATGCAGCTCAATCGAAGCGGCATGGCGGTAGGCATCGTCGGCGTCCCCCTGCGCTACATGCACACCCCCTGCGAACTCCTCTCCCTGACCGACGTGGAGAACTGTTCCCGGCTCATGGCGGCCTATTGCCGCAAGGTAAAGCCCGATACCGACTTCACACCGCGTATCATGAAATAGGCGTTGGGCTTTAGGTTTAGGGTTTAGGGTTTAGGTTCATACCGCGTATCATAGAGTAGATGGCACGGCCTGTACACCGATTGCGGCACTTACAGGCGTTTCTGCGGCACGAACGCGACCTGCTGGAGCAGGACAACGCTCACTGGCTGTCCTGGGCCTTCGGGGCGACCTCCTTTTTCATTGTTGCCGCCTTGGTACTCTCTCGGTTCTCGGTACTCGCCCTCATCATCCTGGCTGTCCTGTCCCCTTTAATTTTCCTCCAGATCGCCAGCATCATGGCCAAGCATCGGGAGTCCCTGGGATTGGGCTGGAGTTCGGAGGGGAAGCAGGCCTTGGGGGAGATTCGGGGCTTCAACCGCGACGGCACTCTGGAGGAGCGGACCGATGTCGAGATTGGCGACCTCCTGAATAGCTGTTGCCAGATCTATCGGGAAGTGCGAGGTCTGCTCAAGAGCGACGAGTGGGAGAATGCAAAGGGAACCAAGCTCGAAGCCAAAACCGCCGCCGAATCCGCTCTGGGCGCTCTCTTCGACGACGCCCTGGTGATCTCCCTTTCCGGCATCCGATCCAAAGGCCAGCGTCGGGACGCCTTTGCCAAACGCATGGCCGACCCGTCGATCAAGGGCCCGATCTTGGAGTCGTTGGAAGACATCCGAGGGGAGTTGGAACGCCTCAAGACCGAGATCAGCCTTGCGTCGGTCACCACCGTAGACGACGCCCCCTACACCCAAGCCCTCGACCGCATCGCAGAGATTCGAAGGGCTGAGGAAGAGTTGCGAGACACGTTCCGGGCGTAGCCAGCCAATGGACCCAGCTGGCTACCCTAATACCGTTGCGCCGCAATGCCGATCTCTGCTTACTTGTCCTTAGCCGCTTCCAGCGAGATTCGGATCGTGACCTCGTTGCCGATGGCGGGGGTGCCGTCGGGGAGGTTGTTGCCGTAGGTGATGTTGAAGTCGCGGCGGTTGATCTTGATCGGGTCGGCGATAACTCCGATCTTGTCCGGCTGGTCGCCAGTTCCCTTCAGGGGCCCGTATCGCTTGAACGGGATGGAGACCTTCTTGGTCGCGCCCTTGATCGTCAGGTCGCCTTCGGCCAGGTAGCCCGTGTCCGTCTTGCTGATCTTCGTGGACTTGAAGGTGATCAGCGGGAATTTCTCTACCTCGAAGAAGTCGGCGGACTTCAAGTGGTTGTCACGGGGGACCACGCCGGTGTCGATAGAGTTGGCCTCAGCGGTGAACTCGACTCTCGACTTGGCGATGTCGGCGCTCTCCACGACCTTGCCGGTGAACTTGTTGATTCGGCCGTGGATGTTGGCCAGGCCCATGTGGCTGATCTCGAAGTAGATGCTAGTGTGCATCGGGTCGATGGTGTACGACGCATCTTGGACGATAGCGGTTGGCTGACCGGTAGCGGCCATCCGCGGCTCGGCGTAGGCAACTCCGGGGTGGAACGCGATGTAGGCGCCGAGGCCGATTGCGAGGGTGGCGGGGATGAGGGCGTATCTGATTTTCATGGGTTTCTCCTTTGGGTGTTGGGTTAGTTTCTGAGGGTCGCGAGAGCTTTTTCCACTCTGGCGAGTTCGTTTAAAAGCGTATTGGCGGCATCTTCTTGAATTTGATTGGCGATGAAGGTTCCTTCGTCGTTGAGTTGCCCGAAGACGTTTGGCAGGACCACGGCTTCGACGAGCGGGAATATACGGAAGGTGGTGAGGACCTGTTTGGTCATCTGCACTGCGCGAAGCCCGCCCGACATGCCGCCATAGCTGACGAACGCGGCCGGCTTGTAGGCCCACTCTTTGACCAGGTAGGTGAGGGCGTTGAGCAGGCTGGGCGGCGTGCTGAAGTTGTATTCGGGAGTGACGAAGACGAAGGCGTCCGCTTCCGCCACCTTCTTGCTCCAGGCTTTGGTGTGCTCATGGACATAAGCTTGCTTGGCGGGGTGTTCGGGCTCGTCGAAGACGGGGAGGTTCATGTCGGCAAGTTCGACGAGTTCCACGTCGAAGCCGCCATGCTCCCTGGCAACTTGGTCAAACCACTGCCCAATGGTCGAGCCCACCCTTCCTGGGCGGGTGCTGGCAACGAGAACGATCAGTTTTGGCATCGTGTTAACATCATACTCCGTAGCACTCCAAAAAATGCACTACTCTACAAAAAGTCCTACTCATCTCCTATAATGAAACGCACCGACGTAGAATTAGACGACATGGAATGGAAAGACCGTTGTCCCAAGAACCTCGTGCGAGGCGTGGCTTTGATCCAGGAGAAATGGACGCTCCTCCTCATCGCCCACCTGATGGCGGAGCCCTGCGGCTTTAACGAGTTGGCGCGAAAGGCGCACGGGGTGAGCGCGACCACGCTTTCCCAGAGGCTTTCCTTCCTGGAGAAGGCCGGTCTGGTGAAGAAAACCATCCACTCCACCATGCCCCCCCGGACCAGCTATGAACTGACGGAAGCGGGCCTTGGCCTAAGTCCCGCCTTGAGCGAGATCGAGACCTGGAGCGAAAAGTTCCTGGCGGATAAAGAGTTGGATGAGTTGGAAGCCGACTGCCCCAAGTAGCTTGTCAAGGTTCATTGGGCAATCCTCTTGGTCGATGAGATAGGTTCACCCCGAAGGGGTCCAACTCGACAGCGAAGGGTAGCGCAGCCCGATTGAAACCCATTTTCTTCTTCCTCAAAACCAGCCGCGCCACCCTGTTAATCGCCGCCTGAATGACCCTACCCTGAAAGGGTTACACCACTGCAAGTTGGTAGAGTGCAGCCCCGTTGGGGCTGGGGAGGTTGGGTGGCAGGTACCAGGGTGGCGGCTTCGCCTGACCCTTCGCTGTCGAGCCGAACCCCTTCGGGGTGAACAAACTTGACGCGAACTGCTGGAAGCTGTGAGCGAGATCAGGCGTCGCCCAACATGGTGAAACTAAGCAACCAAGCTGATGGCTTCAAACTGCTCGCAAACCCACTCGCTCAGAACGGACGGGGGTTGCCCCACAAGTTTGCTTGGGTTCAATCTCGTTTTCAAATTCGGATCGGAGCCGACCATTCGGTCCAGCAGTTGAACCTCCGCTGGAGAACGGTGGTGTCGCAACGCGGCCCTCTGCTGGGTACCGGCTTCGATGACCGCCCTTGCTGCATTTTTTCTTCCCGCCTCGTGCAGAACAACGGCGGCGAAGTCCAAACCGATCTGGTTGAACCTCATCAACCCCTCGCGGCAGGTCTGGCGCAACCCGCGCGACAGCAACTCCAATCCGGCCTTTCGCTGGCCCGCCATAAACAGGGCGAGGCCGTAGGGGAGGGGGTGCACGAGTTTGTAGTAGGGGTTCTCGTGAGATATCTGTTCGCTGACCGCGCCATGCTTCACCGCCTCGTCCCAGTCGCATAGGAAAGCGTAAACGAAGCACAAGTTGCCGTGGGCGACCGATCTCAAGATATCGTAGGATGATCCCCTCCGGTCGTCGGCTTGCTCAAGAATGCTCTTATAAGTGGAGATCGCCTCCTCGAATTTAAGTCGATGCCAGCGCACTCCCGCCAACCGGGACATCGCCCTTAGCTTCCGGTCTGTGTGTCCCGCCTCTTCAAGGTGCGCAATCGCCTGCTCCAGGATCGCCTCGGACTTGTCATAGTGCCGCTGCTCGAAGAGCATGAACCCCTTCATGCTAAGGGCATCGCCGTGAATCGAGTCGGATGGGCTGGTGTTTTCCACCACGAAATCTGCCCACCGATGCCCGACTTCGAACTCGGTTGCCAAGCTTGCGAAAAAGACGGTGTGGGCCGCAATCTCCAAGCGGTCTGGGCTGGTCCCAGCGGTTTCGCCAAGCGCGATCTGCAACAGGCTTAGCATGCCTCGGGGATGGTTTTGCGCCAATGGGGTAGAGCTTTCCCTGGCAAGAAGGGCCAGAGCCTCCGGCTGGTTCGAGCGTAGGTTGGATTCGAAGAGGTTGGCGAGGAGCAGAATGTCGGAGCGGGTGCGGAACAACTCGGGGCGCGGAATCTGCTCCATCATCCCGGTACGGATCGCCTTGACGGTCCGCGCCAATTCCCGTGGCATCTCCAAGCCGGACTCGGCGGAGAACTCGTGGGCCGAACGGTCGGCCAACGCCAAGGCCCGCTCCCGGCCGTGGATGGAGAACTCCAAGCGAAGCGCGTTTTGCAAGGCTTCCGCATGATGGGGTGTGCCTTCCAGAATCCAGTGCCACAACGCCAGGGCTTTCTCAAACTCTGCCGTGCCCTCATAGGCTCGGGCGAGTTCGGCGGCGAGGTCGTTGATCGACAGGGCATGGTGGACGCGGTAGTCTTCCAGCCACTCAAAATCCCAGCCCGACAGGAGCCCCGCCCGCCGTATCTCCCACTCGGCCTGGAGCGAGGCGATGCCATCCGGGTTGCTAGAGGAGAGCAGATAGGCGCGATGGAGGCGGTCGGCCTGTTCGAGATCGGATGAGATTTGGCCCGGGTTGACACGAAGACTCTCATCCTGGAACTCCAGAATTGGGTCAGCCCCCACCGACTTTCGCACCCGGTGGATGGCCTGCCTCAAGTTCGCCATCGCCACAGGTCCTGGTTGGTCGGGCCACAAGACGGAGCCGATCTCCCGCCGCTCCACCCACTTCCCTTTGCAGAACGTCAAGTAGGCCAGAACCGCGCTGGCGGATCGGGCGGGAAACGCGACCGTCTCCCCGGTTGGCCTAGTTAGCTGGAAAGGCCCATAGACGGATAGGATGTAGGCACTTTGCAGCATGGTTGGAGTTCCTTGCAGTTTACAAGCCAGAAACTCCTTTTACACGATTAGCCCTTTTTTCGGCGGCGGAGTAGCCATAAGGCAGGAGCCAGTACTGCCAGGGTTGCGGGCTCTGGAACGGGAGCCATCACGAACCCTCTGGTCTGCCCATCGAGGGTTCCGATGCCAACGATGTATCCGGTATCGCTGATCCCTCGCGCCGAAGACAACACCCAGCCGCTAGCGGGATCGACGAAGTCGTTGAGATCGGTGACTACGCCATTGGAGAACAGAGCCGCCCGCAACTGCCCGGAGGAGTTGGCGGAATCGCCCACCGCCACTCCTGCATCGTTGATCGCATAGGCGTCGCTTGTGGTTCCGCCCAATGTGCCTAGGTCGGTCATGGTCGATCCCTGGAGGACATACGCGCGGTCGGAACCGGTGAAGTCGCGGGTAAAGCCAACGATCTGGTTCTGGTTATTGACGTCTCTCGCCCTGGTTACCGCAGAACCGATGGCAACCGTGCTGGTTCCATCGTAATAGAAACCCCGCACGCCGCTCCCCGTGATCGAGGTGTAGCCAACAACGTGCCCGGCATCGTTCATCCCAAATGCCCAAGTGAGAGTCGCGCCGCTTACAAAGGGAAGCTCCTGCAGCCCGCTTGGCCCGGAGATAAAGGACCGATAAGTCGCGGCGCCGGTGATCTGGGACGGCCCCGAGACCTGCCCGGAGGCGTTAATCGCGTAGCCATAGCTGCGGTCACCGCCCAACGTTCCGATACCGGAGATAGCTCCGTCATAGACGAACGCCTTGGCTAGATTGCCGCCGTCGAAAGAGAAACCCGTGATCGTGCCGCTGTCATTGATGGCGTTGGCTTCGCTCCGACCTCCACCCAGGTGCCCTAGATTGGTCAGCGTTCCTCCACTCCAAAGAAAGCCCAGGAAGTCGCCCGCCGCATTCTGCGCCCGGCCGACCACTTGGCCTGAATTGTTGACGCCATAGGCATTGCTCTGCGCGCCTCCAAAAGTACCGATCTCAGAGATCGTGTACTGGCCTATACCCATCGAGGCAAAACCCAAAACTGCCGCCAACGCAACGAAACGATTCCCTCTAAAACTAAACATCGGGCCTAGGTTATTCCCTGGGCAGGCGAGGGCGAACGTCAAAAATGTCGTGGGCTGTTCAATCTTGACGATTTTGTATAGATTCAGCATTTTTGACATCCCTGGCTCGATGCGGGTTAACATAGACCTATCGCTATGTTGCTGACCGCTCTTGCCGCCGCCATGATCTCCCAAACCCCTGTGCCCATCGCCAAGCCGAGCCCCCGCCAGTTGGAGTGGCATAAGTTGGAGTACTACGCCTTCATCCACTTCGGCCCGAACACCTTTACCGAGAAGGAGTGGGGCGAGGGGAAGGAGGACCCGAACGTCTTCAACCCCACCCAGATGGACGCGCGGCAGTGGGTGCGGACCTTCAAGGAGGCGGGGATGAAGCAGGTCATCATCACCGCGAAGCATCACGACGGCTTCTGCCTCTGGCCCTCGGCTTACTCGAAGCACACCGTCGCGCAGTCGAGTTGGCGAGGCGGGAAAGGGGATGTGCTGGCGGATTTGCGCAAGGCCTGCAACGAGTACGGCCTGAAGATGGGCGTGTACCTCTCGCCCTGGGATCGCAACCACCCCAAATACGGCACGCCCGAATACAACCAGGTCTTCGCCGACCAGTTGAAGGAGGTCCTGACCAAGTACGGTCCGATCTATGAAGTCTGGTTCGACGGCGCGAACGGCGAGGGGCCGAACGGGAAGAAGCAGGTTTACGATTGGGACCTGTTCAACTCGACGGTTCGGAAATATGCGCCGGATGCGGTGATCTTTAGCGACGCCGGGCCGGATATTCGGTGGGTTGGGAATGAGCAGGGCTGGGCTCCCGAGGAGTGCTGGGCAACGGTGAAGTCGGGCCGGTATGTGCCGGGGACGCCGCTCCATGCGGAGTTGGGCAAAGGCGATCCTAATGGGGATATTTGGGTTCCCGCCGAGTGCGACGTATCGATCCGTCCCGGCTGGTTCTACCACGCCTCGCAGGACGACAAAGTGAAGACTCCCGAGCAGTTGATGGACCTGTATGAGCGGTCGGTCGGCCACAATGCCTCGTTCCTCCTGAACGTTCCGCCGGATAAACGGGGATTGATCCATGAGAACGATGTGAAGGCGCTGATGGGGTTCAAGAAGTTGCGGGAGGAGACGTATGGCAAGAACCTCTCCCAGATTCCCTTTACCCCTCAACAGATGGCAAAACAAGAAATCTTCGAGGTACCTAAAGCGGTCGTATTCAAAGAACCACGCCTGATCGACCGGATCCTTCTTCGAGAGGATATTTCGAAAGGTCAAACCGTTCAATCCTTCTACCTTGAGATCGAGGACGCCACTGGCGTGAAGACGGAGCTGTGGGGCAAGACAATTGGCGCAAACAGAATTGTCCGAGTCCCGCCCACCTTGGCCCGTTCCGTGTATCTGTACGTCAGCGAGTCCCGTGGCCATGCAATCGTGGCTGATCCAGTCGTATTCGCCACCCCCGCCGCCAAACTCCAAGCCGACAAGGACCGGCGCATGGCCTGGTTCCGGGAGGCGAAGTTTGGGATGTTCATCCACTGGGGGCTGTACTCCACTCCCGCCGGAGTCTGGAACGGGCAGAACATCCCCGGAGCCGCCGAGTGGATTCTGAATACCGCCAAGATCAAAGTCGCCGACTACCAACCCCTGATCAACCAATTCAACCCGACCCAGTTCGACGCCAAGGAGTGGGTGCGGATCGCGAAGGATGCGGGGATGAAGTACATCGTCATCACCAGCAAGCACCATGAGGGGTTCGGCCTCTGGGATTCCAAGCTCACCAACTGGGATATCGCGGGCACCCCCTACAAGAAGGACCTCCTCAAACAGCTTGCCGAAGCCTGCCGGGAGGCGGGGATCAAGCTGTGCTTTTACCACTCCATCATGGACTGGCACCACCCCGACTACCTGCCCCGCCGAAGCTGGGACCCGCGCCCCGAGCTAAAGGCCAACTTTGAGAACTACGTGAAGTACATGAAGGGGCAACTCAAGGAGCTTCTCACCAACTACGGCGACATCGGCATCCTGTGGTTCGATGGCGAATGGGAATCCACCTGGACCCACGAGCACGGCAAGGACCTTTACGAGTACGTCCGCAAACTCCAGCCCAATATCATCATCAACAATCGCGTGGACAAGGGCCGGTCGGGAATGCAGGGCATGACCCAAGGCGACCATTTCAAGGGCGACTACGGCACCCCCGAGCAGGAGATCCCCGCGAACGGCTTCGGTCCGGGCATCGACTGGGAGTCGTGCATGACCATGAACGACACCTGGGGCTACTCATCGCACGACCACAACTGGAAGTCCTCCGCCAAGCTTGTCCAGAACCTGATCGACTGCGTTTCCAAGGGCGGGAATTACCTGCTAAACGTCGGGCCGACTGCTGAGGGGTTGATCCCGCAGCCCAGTGTGGAGAGGCTTGCCGAAGTCGGCAAGTGGATGCGGACCAACCGGGATTCCATCTATGGCGCGACCGCCAGCCCATTCCCCAGACAGCTTCCCTGGGGCCGGGTGACCCAGAAGCCGGGCGTTCTCTTCCTGCACGTCTTCCAGAAGAACGGCCCTGAGTCCATTGAATTGCCAGGATTCACCGCCAACATCAAATCAGTCTCCGGTAATGGCCAACTCCTGGGAACCTACCGGAAGGATGGCAGCACCTATGTGACCGTGCCCAGGTTCCAGGGAACCCAAGACGACCTCCCATTTGTGATCCGGATGGAGATCGAAGGCCAGCCCGCCATCGTCCCCGTCCTCCCTCGCCAGAACCCAGATCGCTCGCTGGAACTCAAGGCCATCGACGCCACAGTAAAAGGAGGCCATGCTGGATACGAGTCGGACAAGGAAGCGATCGGCTTCTGGACCAACGTCGGGGATACGGTCGAGTGGGAGTTTGATGCCGTTCGGGGCGAGGTGAACATCGAGATCGAACTGGCCGCCGCGGACGACTCGGCGGGCGCTCAGTTTGAGGTTCAGGTAGCGGGCCAGACCTTGAAGGGAACGGTCCCAAAAACAGGAAGCTGGTCCACTTTTCGGAAAGTTAGTCTGGGCAAAGCCTCAATCGTAGCTCCCGGAAAGACCAAGCTGGTTGTAAAGCCCCTGACCAAGCCTGGTTTGGGTGTGATGAACCTACGGGCGATAAGACTAAGAGGGTAGTAATCAAGCTGGGAGTAAATTCGGCGCTCCCAGTATGACTCCTACCTTGTATCTTCCAATACAAGGTAGGAGCAGCCCACACTAGGCTTTCGTATAGATCATCGCGCCTTCTGGATAGCGCAGGCCTTCAGGCGGCATCACCTCACCAAGAGCCCTGATCTCTTCCGCGCTCAGGTCCAGGGAAGCGGAAGCCGCGTTCTCCTGCAGCCTCGAAATCCGCTTCGTGCCCGGAATCGGAGTCACGTTTTCCCCACTGGCCAAAACCCAAGCCAGGGCAACCTGGGCCGGAGTGGCATCATGGGCCGAAGCGATTGCCTGCACCTGATCGACAATCTCAAGATTCTTGGCGAAGTTGTCTCCTTGGAACCTGGGGTTGTTCCTTCTCCAGTCGTCGGGCGCCAGATCGTCGAGAGATTTGATCTCCCCGGTCAAGAACCCACGGCCAAGCGGAGAATAAGGCACGAAGGCAATCCCCAACTCCTTGGTCAACGGCAGCTCGTCCGCCTCAAAATCGCGCGTCCAGAGCGAGAATTCGTTCTGAACCGCCGCGATCGGGTGAACCGAGTGGGCGCGACGGATCGTGTCAGCGGAAACCTCCGAGATTCCCAAGTGCTTGACCTTTCCTGCCTTCACAAACTCCGCCATCACCCCAATCGTCTCCTCGATGGGAACCAGCGGATCGACCCGGTGAAGGTAGTAAAGATCGATTTGCTCCACTCCCAACCGCTGAAGCGAGTTGTCGATGCACTTTCGCGCATACTCAGGCGTCCCGTCCACGATCCAACCTACGTTTGCCTCAACCTGATCTTGATGGGAGGTGAGCGACTTGTCGGTCACGTTCCCAAACTTGGTGGCGAGAAAAATCTCGTCTCGACGCTCTTGAACCACCGGGGCGATCAGCTTCTCATTTTCACCGGCACCGTACATATCGGCGGTATCCCAGTGGTTGACCCCGAGTTCGAGCGCCCTGCGCAGGACCGCATGGGCATCTTGCTCCGTTGCTCCCGCGCCATAGGCCCAGCTCATTCCCATGCATCCCAATCCAATCTCTCCGACCATTTGGTCGCCAATCTTCCTTTGCTTCATATCTTCTCCTCCAGGAGGCATCGCAGCTTTTCGCTGCAGTCGTTGGCGGGGGAAACTCCGTGCTTCCACCCCTGTTCATAGAGTCCGATCTTGAGGTTCAGGACCTCAAGATTCCGTTGTAGCTCCTCAATCTGCCGTTGGACTTCGGCTCGGTGATTCACCAACATGTCACGTCGTTGGTCCATGGTGTGGTCGCCTTCGCGTATCAGTTCGCAGTACTCGCGAACCTGACGAATCGGCATTCCGGTCAACCGAAGCTTTGCCAGGAAGCGCAAGAGGGCAACGTCTTCTTCCCGATACCTCCGAAGGCCGCCCTCAGTTCGAGGGATGGCGGGCAGCAGTCCGGCGCGTTCGTAGTAGCGCAGGGTGTGCGAACTCATCCCAAGGGTTTCGGAGGCGTCGGCGATAGTGAGTCCTTCCGGCATGAGATCATGCTACGTCCTTAGAGCGCACTCTAAGTCAAGACCCATCCAAATATGTCGAAGATTTTTCCCAATGGTCCCGAAAGACGAAAACATACGTAGGCTGTCCATCGGTTCATCTCGCGCCAGAAACCGAGACGGACCTTTGCCGATCTCGCAGTTTTGAGCCACTGGGACCAAGCTCCCAATTCGACCACCCTCACAAGACGATGCGCGCGGTCCATCCCGTAAATCCGATCTTGTGGGGGCGCGGACCCGGCAGAAATTATCCGCTCCTCCCACAAAACTGGAGCATGAAATGAAGTTCAACCTAACCCTCTTTGTCGTCGGCGCAAGCGCCCTAGCAAGCGCCAACACCGTCAGCCCAAATCACCTTGCCAACACGGATGGCAACAGCTTCTTCGTCTTTACGGTGGAGACCGGTTCCTCTCGGCTGTACCAGAGCGTGATTGCCGAGAGTCAGCTTACGGACCTCGTTGGACAGAATATCAATGGGCTTGCCTGGCGGCTCGATTCGGAAGCGGGCGCTTGGCCGGCATTCGGCGGAACGATATCGGAGTTTGAGATCCGTATCGGATCCGGCGTAGCTCCCAACGCCATCAGCACGACATTTGCCAGCAACTTCACCAACGGGTCCACCTTGGTTCGATCCGGCGGACTGACCTTTAACCCCGGCGACTTCTCCACCGGCGGTAGCCCAAACAACTGGGGACCGACGATCAACTTCGATACGCCCTACCTCTACACTGGTGGGAACCTGACCGTGGAGTACCGATTCACGGGGATGCCCCTGGGAGCAGGCCAAGCCAAGCTTGATGCCTCCTTCACCGGCGAGCAGGGCTTCTTGACCGACTATGCGGCCGTTTGGAATTGGGGCGACGAACTCGCGTCCTGGCTGCCCGCCAACCAAAACCGAGCTATCGTAACCCAGTTCTCAGCGGCTCCCGTCCCTGAACCGGCGACCCTGGCGGCTTTGGGAGTTGGAGCCATCGCACTGATCCGACGACGAGCCAGCAAAGGCTAATCCCCCGGGATCGCCGAATTTATTCGGCGCAACAGGCTAGTACCTGCCTGTGAACCCGTACCTGGGAAGAAGGTCAGAAACCAAGCTGGGATCGCCGAATTATTCAGCACATGAGGTTTGGCCAGTTGGTGAAGTTGCATCGATACAGATCACCAACAACTCCAACTCTCATACGCCGAATAAATTCGGCGATCCCAGGAATAGGTTCCTCAGACTCAAACATCCCAGGTTCTGGGGAACCTGGGATTTCTCACACTCAGACTGCAACGGGAATTTCCAGGTTCCTGCCAACCGCTCGGGCAACCTGGGAAAGCTCCGGCATCAGCTTCTCGTAGGCCTTGATGTCGATACTCTGCACCCCGTCTTTCATCGCCTTGTCCGGGTTCGGGTGAACCTCAACCAACAGACCATCCGCTCCGCAGGCGATCGCCGCCTTGCTCATCGGAGGAACAAGCTCCCGACGCCCCGTTCCCTGCGAAGGATCGACGATCACCGGTAGGTGGGTCAGGGAAGCCAGTGCAGGCACGGATGACAAGTCCAACGTGTTCCGAGTGTGGGTCTCAAACGTGCGGATACCCCGCTCGCAGAGAATGATATGCTCATTTCCCGCACTCGCGATGTATTCTGCCGCCAGCAGCCATTCCTCCAACTTGGCGGTCATTCCCCGCTTCAGGAGAACCGGTTTCTTCGCCAACCCAACTTCCCGCAGCAGATCGTAGTTCTGCGCGTTCCGCGTTCCAACCTGGAGAATGTCCGCATATTCGCAGACCTCTTCCACTTTCCGAACGTGCATCACCTCGGTGATCACCTTCAAATTGAACCTACGCCCCGCTTCCCGCAACAACTTCAAACCGGGCAATCCCATTCCCTGGAAGGTGTAAGGCGATGTGGATGGCTTGTAGGCGCCTCCGCGCAGAACCTTGGCGCCACCTCTAGCCACCGCCTCAGCGGTCGTCATCAACTGGGCTTCTGACTCCACCGTGCACGGCCCGGCCATCATCACGACCTCGTCCCCGCCGATCTTCACGCCCTCGACGTCTACCACCGTCTTGCCCCGAAGCTCCTTCGCCACGAACTTGTAGGGCTTGGAGATGAACACCACGTCGTCCACCCCATCCAGGCTCCGAAGCTGGTCGGCGGCCTCCATCTTGTCGTACTCGGGCACGCCGATGGCGCAGACGATGGACTTCTCTACCCCAAAGATCGGGTTGGTTTTGTAGCCGAGTTCGATCAGCCGATTCGATACCGCATCGACCTGATCCCGATTCGATCCGGTGCGCATGACGATGATCATGCGGACACCGGTTCCTTCATCACTTCTTCAATCGCTTCCACGAACAATGAAATCTCCTCTTCGGTCCCCACACTGACCCGCAGGCAGGTGGGCGCACCGAGAACGTCGCCAGGCCGGACGATGATGCCTCGCTCCAGCAGAGCCTGGAACACTGGGCGGGCGGGGCGGCCAAGGTCGGCGAACACGAAGTTCGCAAAGCTTGGGCAGGGTTTGGCGCCCAGCCGTTCAAAGACGCCGGCGAGGGTTTCAAGACCTCGCCGGTTGTTCTCCACCGTCCGTCTTACATGCTCGTCATCGTCGAGAGCGGCGACCCCGGCCACTTGGGCCAAGGAGTTCACGTTGAAAGGTTCGCGCGCCCGGTTGATCGCATCCGCAATCGCGGGAGGCGCGAATCCGTAGCCCAAGCGGATTCCCGCCAAGCCGTAGGTTTTAGAAAGCGTGCGCAAGCCCACCACATTGCGGCCCGCCTTGATGTAGTCCACCGAGTTCGGATAGTCGGGCTGGTCGGCGGCGAATTCAAAATAGGCTTCGTCGAGAACCACGGTGACATGATTAGGCAACCTATCGATCAGGTCGTCGACCTCTGCCTTCGTCACCAGTGTGCCGGTCGGATTGTTAGGATTGGCGATGAAAAGGAGCTTGGTAGAAGGTGTCACGGCCGCTAACATCGCGGGAAGATCGTGGCGGTAGTCCGAATTCAAAGGAACCTGTACCAGCTTGCTTCCCGCCAAGTGAGCTGCCGCGTCGTAGCGAACGAACGAAGGATGCCCCACGATGATCTCATCCTCCGGCCCCTCCAGGAATACGAGGCCCAGCAGATGGATCAGCTCATCCGAACCATTCCCCGCCATCACCTGCTCATAGGGAACCCCAAACTTGGCCGAAGCGGCCCCGCGGAAATCGTGCGCCGCCCCATCGGGATAGATATGCGCCTCCTCGGCGGCTTGCTTCAGGGCGGCGACCGCCTTGGGCGATGGCCCCAGGGGGTTCTCGTTGCTCGCCAGCTTCACCACCCGCTCCAGCCCAAGTTCCCGCTTCACCTCGGCAATCGGCTTGCCGGGCGAGTAGGGGGTCATCTGCAAAACGTTGGGGCGAAGAGGAGGGCGCATTCCAAGTGTTATTTTGACTTCATATCCAGGATAGGATCAGGACTGCTCAGTTCTTGTGATACGGTTGAACCAACGTCAACCCAGAAATTTGGCGAAAATGTTTGACGTTAAATGTAGCAAGCTCTGCGCCTCGTCCCAGCGCTGTCGCTGCAATCAATGCATCGATCAGGCCTATCTTGCTTGACAAATGATGAGTGGCAAACAGCTCGATTGCATAGTCACAGTCTGCTGGTGTTGGCCAAGAAACAGGAATCGGCGCGGTGAACTTTCTGGCTTGCTGGACCTCGCGCACATTTCTCGCATCTTTGATCAATTCCATCACAGAAAACCCTGTAATGGCTATGTTGACCGAGTATCTTGAAAACCAATCCACCGCAGGCTCATATCCGCGCTGAACATCGATCAGAATATCGGTATCGACGATCAGCAATCACTTACTCCGACGCTCGGCCTGCCTCCGAAGCTTCCTGGAATGAGCAACAGAATCTGTGATATCAGGTCGAGAACCGATTATTCCCTCTGCACGCCAATATTCAACTAACTGTGCGCCGACCAGTTTGTGTTCCTCTTTGGCGGCCAAGGACGCCTCAAGCAAGTTTGCGGCGAAGTCTTCTGGATTCAAGCCCAAGGCTGCCGCCTGGGCATTCAACCGATTCTGCGCGTCGGTAGATAAATTGACATTCAGCCCCATTTCCTGATTCTACTTCGATTGCGCCAATCTACGGCGTGATATCCTGGACCGTCCCGAAGACTCTCACCATCTGGCCGTCTTCAAGGATCGGGCTGGCCCTCACGCGAAGCACTTTCCACTCGTCCTTGGACGCTTGAAAGTTGAACGTTTGGTCTACCGGCTTAAACTCCTCGTACAGTTCCTTGCGGGCTTCGTCATAGCGAAGGCGGTCGTCGGAGTGAAGACGGTTTCGGAATTCGGTGGGGAGCATCGGCCCTTTGGCGGGGTCATGGTCGTGGATAGCGTAGAGGTTCTCAGACCATTCGTAGGTCTGGGTGGATAGATCGTAAACGTAGGACCCAAATTCGGCCAAGGCTTCGGCGTATCGAAGCTGCTCATTTCGGCGCTCGATCTGCGCGTTGACGCGCCGCTGTTCCGTTACGTCCTGGCAAGTTCCGATGAGCCTCACTACTTTCCGGTCTTTGAACTCCGGGGAACCTATCGTGTGGATCCACTTGAGTCGTTCTCTGAAGACAAGCCGATAGACCATTTTGAACGGCTGTCCAGTCGCGACGGTTCTCGCTATCCTCTCCTTGTACTCTATGTGGTCGTCGGGGTGGAGAATGGTAAAGAACTCATCCCTCCTTGGGACACCCTCGGAAACCTTCCTCTCGAAGATTTTGTACATATTCAAGGACCACACCGACTGGTCTTCGTCAACGTTCCAGTAGTAAGAGCCCAGCCCGGCAATCTCTTCCGCTTCCTTCAATAAGCGCTCGCTGTCACGCAGCTTTTGCTCGATCTCGGCCTGCTCGGTGATGTCCTGCACCGTGCCGACCAGGCGCAGGACTTTGCCGTTCTCCACTACCGGCTTCGCAACCGAGAGCACATGGATCACCTGGCCGTCGGGTCTGATGTACCGATAGCGTTCGCTGAAGGGAACCTGGCGGTCGATGATCTCACGAATCGCCTGCCCAAAGTGGGGAAGGTCGTCGGGGTGGATTCCTTTGACAAACTCTTCGGTCTCAAACCAACCCTTGCGAGGCGTGACTCCGTAAATCTCAAACAGCGTCTCTGACCAGTGGCTTTGGTTCATCTCCACGTCATGCTCGAAGGAACCTAGCCGAGCCACCTGTTGCGCCTGGGTCAGAAACGTGGTGGAAGCCTGGAGTTGGTCCCGCAGAATTCGGGATTCATGGATGTCGGTCGCTGTGCCGAAGTATCGAACCGCGTTCCCCTTCTCATCCAACTGGGGCACCGCCTTGCTGATATGCCATCGATACTCCCCGTCATGCCGTCGGATGCGCACCTCGCACTCAAAGGGCAATGAATGAGGCATGCTCTGGGAGATCGCCTCTTCGACGACGACTGAATCCTCGGGATGTATGACCTTCCCCCAGCCCTCGCCCAAAGCCTCCTCCTGAGTCAATCCGGTGTACTCGTAGAAGCGGGCGTTGAAATGGTAAACCGTGGCGTCTGGACGGGCGACGAACACGATCTGTGGCATCGAGTCCGCCAGGAGTCGCCACTCCTGTTCGCTCACCCGCAAGGCGCGCTCTACCGACTTCCTTCTCAGGATCTCCTGGAGCAGAACGTTCTTCTCCGACTCAACTGCCTCCAGAACCGCCGCGGTCTGTTTTTCGCTGATCGTGGCGACAATCTCTGCCCGAGTCGCAGCCCCTACCTTCCGCCGAATTCGCTGCCAGTAAGTGCGGACCGTTTCAGCGCTTAGCCCGAGTTCGACGGCAATCTGCTTATCCCCCAGGCCCTGGCGGGCAAGCGAAAGCACCCGTTCCTCCTGCCGTGAGAGTTGCTGTTCTTTCTGCATAATCTGTTGGTGCGCCTAGAATGCGCGTACAAATGTAGTCGATTCCCGCAAGTAATGCAAGTCGAAGCAGCGGAGATACTTGCAACTATGGCAGCACGCCTCCAACCGTTCGCCCAGGTGAAGACCAGCAACCGTTCGGAGGCCGTTTGCGTTCCTTGGTCCCTTTTAATCCCTGCCCTAAATTCCTTGAAACCTTCCCCGTCTCGATATGGAGTTAGAATAAGGCTCATGGATTCCCAGCCGCCATTGCTCCACGCTGAACTTGGCACCAAGTTGGGCTATTTTGTGACGGGGACCGGGCAAGTTCCCTATTCGCACCCTCACACCTGGCGGCGGGAACCGGCAGGCAACGGTGAGCGGATCGTTGCCGGACCATCAGGAGGCTTTATCGACCTTACGCTCCAACTGGTCGGATGCCTGGAGCCACCGTACTCCGTCATGTATGTGCTGGCTGTGCCCCGAAGAAGTGAACCCGGCCGCTATCAACTGGACCGAACATTGGAGTTGGATGAACTTCGGCTGATGCTGGAGCCCTATCGGGCGTTCTTCGAGGGGGATGCGCGCCACCACCTTTGGATATACTCCCACCCTTCCGCCTCAACGGTGGTCTACGATCTGCACAATCTGATCTATGCGTACGGCCCTCTCAACCGCTACATCGAAGTCCTGGAACAAGCAGGTCTCAGGGAAGGCGACGTGGAGCTTCCTTTTCCCCACTACCACAACTACTTCGAAGAGTTCGACGCCGATGAGGAGAGGATCATCCGTTCCCACTCCTGGAAGCGGACGGGGCTCCTCCCTGGCGTGGACGATTAGCTCGGATAACCTAGGGTCATCCATTCAGTCCTTCGCTGGTTCCCCTGCGGTCTTTACCTTCTTGCGAGAGTTTCTTGAACTCACGCAAAGATTCGCAAGGCAACGGACACCATGCAACACCCCCGAACTACGCCTGGACGCTTGAAAGCACCACCAAAAACATGGAGATACACTCATGGGATACGGTCGGTTCCGATAACCTGGCTACAGGCTAACGTTGGGGAAACGTGGTTGCCTGCAACCGAGCTTTGCTGCGTTCGGCGATGCGGCAGATGGTCATATGGACGGCTACATCCTTGGACTTGCTGGATAGCGCCTGGAATCGTTTGGGAGACGACTTGTCCAGCCATCCCCGAACGATCAACGCCTGATGCTCTTTCTTAGCCTGCTGGAAAGACTTTGACTGGGTAATCCGTTGGAGCACGGGAGCACGGGACCAATCCTCAGACAGTTGCGTGACATCGAGATTGGGCTGGGGGACCGGGGCGGCTGGAGATTGGGGCCAGAGTTGGACGATGGCAACGATGAGAACGAGGGCCACGACGCAAATCAGCGCTGAGGCCGTCTCCCAAACTTGATTTGCCGCCGATTCCGTTTCCACCAAAGTTTATCTTTGGCTAAGCGAGAAGGAATCTGTACAGTTGTTCTTGTCAAAGCAATGCTACAAATAACGACCAGGCGGGATGTTCAGCTTCCCATCGGAAACGTGAATCTAGCTATATCCTGCCGTTAAGTGGGCGGCCTAACTGTCTTCGTCGAATTCGCGCTCGACAAGCAGGTTGCCGAGTTGGGTATTCAGACGTCGCACTGCAAACCCCTGATCATCGGGGCCAAGGGCCTGGAATGTCCGGGGAGCGTTTGCCAGGCACCAGGCTTGCACCAAGTCCAGTTTCTCTTGTCTGTTGGCCCTTTCATAGGTCGTCGAGGCCGCCATGTTGAGGAGAGATCGGGAGTCCAGGCAGTCGTCGATGAACCTCCCCACCGCATTCACCTCCTCGGGGATTGGGGTTGGTCTGATGGCGACCAGTTCGGGAGGCTCTTGCCCAGGACCAACAAGGCGCAAGCCGACATTCACCCCAGCCAAAAGGAGTCCCAATGCGATCACCGCCCACGACAACTTCCTTTTCATCAGGTCGTCCCTTCATACATCATACGACGGAATGGAGGTTCGGCAATGGAGTGGGTCAAACGTAGGCCGTTCGACACCACAGCAGGCCGATTCCGTAGGCTGTCTGCAACCCCATTGAACCTGGAATGTGTATAATACGGCGTACCCGAATGGGCTGCGCGGAAAACCCATAATGAGACGATTTTTTAACTGGCTGAAGGCACTTTTCAACCGAACCATGGACAAGGTTGAAGACCCCGAAATCATGCTTGATCAGGCGCGGCGCGACATGCAGTCCGCCCTCATCCAAAACCGAGAGAAAGCCGTTCAGGCGATCACCCAACGGAATCGCTTGCAGACGATGGTCGAGGAGACGGAGAAGAAGTCGCAGACGCTAGAGCAGAATGCGGTCGTGGCTCTGAAGCAGGGCAACCGAGAATTGGCCCAAAGCTTCATGCGGGAGAAGATGACCAACGACTCCGCTTTGACCACCCTCAAAGAGAGCTATTCCAAGGCCGATGCCGTCGTCGATTCTGTCAAAGTCGCGATCAAGCGGCAGGAAGAGGAGGTTCGCAAGAAGACCGCCGAAGCCCTCGCCCTCAAGGCGCAGTGGAAGCAGGCCCAGATTCAGAACTCCATCACCAAGGCCCTCGACGGCCTCACCTTTGAGAACCAGTTCGAGTCCTTTGGCGCGGCCAGCGAGCGGATCAAGATGATGCAGAGCGAAGCCGACGCCCGCCAGGAGATGCACGCCGACTCCATCCAGGGCAAGCTGATGGGCATGCAGGATAAGGCCATGGACTACGAAGCCGAAGCCGAACTCTCCAAGTTGGAAGAGCGACTCGGAATGAAGCCCGCATCCGTAACGACCGACGAAACCCAGACGGTCTCGGTATCCGCCTCCAACGGCGAAGCCACCGGCCCCGTCGATCCAGCGGTCGAGCAGCAGCTAAAGTCTGAGGCGGAGAAGCAGTTGGAAGAGTTGGAGAAGCGACTCGGAAACTCGTAGTTCGATAGGGCGATAGCTGTTAGGGGATCTGATCGATGGGAGGAGTCAGACGATTCGAGGATTTAATCGCCTGGCAGAAAGCGCGTCTTCAAATGCGCGACATTCACTTCGCCCTCAAGAGGTCGGCCGCATCGCGCGATTTCGACTTTTGTCCCCAGATTCGAAGTGCAGCCCTCAGCGTGATGTCGAATATCGCCGAGGGCTTTGAGTGGAAGGGCAACAATGAGGTTCGCCACTTCCTGAGCATTGCCGGATATTCCAATGGGTAGATTCGATCCCAACTCTACGCCGCTCTCGATATCGAGTACATCGATGAGAACACCTTCACCGCGCTGCGCAACATCAATGATGAAGTTGGGCGACTCGTGACCGCATTGAGACAGTCCTTGTCCTAGCGCTATCGCCTTATCGAACTACGAACTCTTCGCTGGCGTGATGCGGAGGCTTTCCATGACTTCCTTTTCAATCTGTTGAACAGTTGTCGGCGCTTCTTGGGTGGTGAAGCGGACGTTGTAGGTGTGGTCGCCGTTGACGATCACGTAGACAATCTGATAGAGTTCCCCACCGTCGACCTTGGTGGTCTTGGCCTCCATTCGGGCGACTTTGCCGATGGGGAGATCAACGTACTGGATCGGGCCTTCGTTGAGGATGTCGTCTTTCGCGGCGGCTGCGGCGTCTTCCAGCGATTTAGGCCCGTCGTCGGTACGTTTGATACGATAGCTGGTTCGCTCTTCTCCAGGGATGGGGCGGGACGGGTTGTTAACCCAGATGAGAATCCCTTTTTTCTCCAACTCAGCGGCAACTTGCGCGTCCTCGGCGGCCTCATCCTGCTGCATCTGCTGGGCCAAGTTCTGCAGGTCGCCGCTTACCCCATCGCTGCCCATGCTGCCCATGCTGCCCATCACCTCGCCCAAAGAAGGCATCACCATCGAGTTCGGCCCGCCCCGCTTCCAACCACTTGGAACAAGGATCGATACCAGGCCATCGCTCGATGTGGCGATCACGGCTCCCTGAGGTGCTTGGTAAGGTCCCGGATCAGTAACCACGACCATTGGCCCCTTCTTGCAGCTAGTGGCCGCGACCAACAGGAATAAGGCAATACCGACTTTCTTCATACAACAAACTCAATACCAGGTCATACGCTATATTGTCGCATGAAAATTCATTCTTCCGAAGGGTTTTCTGAATCCTTAACCTGTTCTTTGGCCTCTCGTTGACGGATCAGTTCGGCCCGCATGAAAATCCCGCCCGCGACAATGAAGACGAGGACGAGAACCGAGCAGGCCATCGACAGGTAGAACCCAATCGGCGTCTTCAAAAGATGGTCCCAGCTACGTTCCACAAATCGCAGTGTACTTGTATGATAGGCGCATGGTTGTGGGACTGCACACTCTGCTCTGCGAGGTCACGGACATGGATCGCGCGGTGGCTTTCTATCGGGACCTGCTGGGATTCCAGGTTCTCTACACCAGCCCGCATTGGTCCACGCTACAAATCGGGACTACCCGTGTTGGTTTGCACCCGGCATTTGATGGTAAAGCGGAAGTGAAAGGCGGGGGTTGGGTGTTCATGGTGGAGGCTTCAGATATCCGTGGGTTGCGGGCTCGGCTGGAGTCATCCGGAGTGCAGTGCTCCCCCTACCACGACACACCCAGCGGGGCTTTGTTCGATTTTGCGGACCCGGATGGGAATCGCTTGCAGGCGATGCAGCCTGGCGTGTTCGCGGAATCGTTGGATCGCTGAATCGTGCGTCGCAGGATCGCGGAATCGTCTATCGTTGGATCGTTTTTATCTCTGGGTCGTTTTGGTTCGGTACGCTTATGGGAGTGTCTTCTCCTGAGGTGTTCGAGGTCGCGGATGAGGCGGCGATGCGGTCGCTTGGAGCGGCTTTGTCGAAGCGGCTGCGGGCGGGCGACGTGGTGTTCTTCTCCGGCGAATTGGGGGCCGGGAAGACGACTTTGGTGCGGGGAATCCTGGCAGGTCTGGGCTGGGACCAAGAGGTGCGCTCCCCCACCTTCAATCTCCTTCACACTTATCCATCCTTGAACCCTCCGGTGGTCCATGCCGATTTATATCGGGTGGCGAGTTGGCAAGGGATCGGGATCGAGGACTATCTGGATAGCCACTTGTGTCTGATCGAATGGCCGGATCGGGCGGCGGGTTTGGTGGGCGAAGGGCAGGCTTGGCGGGTGGAGATTGAGTTTGCGGGGGATGGAAGGGTGGTGAAGGTGTGGGAGGAGCCGGTCGGCTAAACTCTTTTTATGCCCGTCCGAATCGGAATCCTCACTGCCGCCCATCTTCACGCTGGGAGCTACATCCACTGCGCCAAGACCAACCCGGACTCGGAGTTGATCGGCCTTTGGGATGATGACATGGCGCGTGGCCAGGCTTATGCAGAGAAGCAGGGGATTGCCTTCTGGACCGATCTCGACGAACTTCTGAACGCGGTCGATGCGGTGGTGGTGACCAGCGAGAATCTACGCCATGCCGAATTGGTGGAGAAAGCCGCAGCCAAGGGCAAGCACATCCTTTGCGAAAAGCCGTTGGCGGCTTCGGAAAGTGAGGAAAGTCGGATTCGGAAGGCGGTGGAGGACTCGGGAGTGAAGCTGATGACCGCTTTTCCCTGCCGCTTCTCCCCGGCGTTCGGCAAGCTGGTCGAAAGAGTCAAAGCGGGGGAGATAGGGGCGGTAAAGGCTATTTGCGCCACCAATCGGGGCTCCTGTCCCGGCGGCTGGTTTATCGAGCCGGAGAAGTCGGGCGGCGGGGCGATGATCGACCATGTGGTGCATGTGGCGGATTTGCTACGGGTTCTACTGGGTGAGGAGCCGGTGAAGGTGCAGGCGCAGACTGGTTCGAACATGTACGGCGAGGACTGGGACGACACCGCCATGCTCACCATCGAGTTCCCCAGCGGCGTCTTCGCCACTCTGGACTCTAGCTGGTCGCGGCCTTCCGGTTACAAGACCTGGGGCGATGTGACGATGAATGTGGTCGGGGAGTTGGGCGTGATCGAACTGGATATGTTTGGTCCAGCGGTGGACCTGTATTCCAACGAGGGCAAGAGCCATGTGGCCGCGGGCTATGCGTCGGACATGGACTACCTGATGATCGACGGCTTCCTCCAAAGCATCCTGCAGGATCAAGAGCCACCGATCGGGATGCACGACGGATTGCAAGCGGCGCGGGTGGCGATCAAGGGGTACGAGAGCGTCAAGCTAGGCCAGCCGGTCGCCCTTTAGAGTGCGGCAATTCATTACCGCTTTCGAGCAGCGATTTATCGCGTCGCGAGCCGGACGCGTCCTTGTGGGCCGATAAATCGGCCTGGGGAAAGCGGCAATGAATTGCCGCACTCTAAAGGTTTGCTCGCTTCCAACAGTAGGGTTCTCCTCTGTCTTCCAACCTACCGACGCACATCGCGCCGCTGGTGCGCAACGTCAGCTTCTTTATCTCGGCGTTCGCTTGTCCATTTCTAACGAACAGACGGAAGTCGAATTCAATCCTGTCTTGCCGTCTGAGCCACGTCCCGGTTCCAGCATACTTGTCTCGACCTCGACACTCCATCTCGAAGTTGCCATTGGGGAAGAGTTTGGTGCGGCAGTCGTCGGCGCCTTGCAGGGGCCAGGGGCCGAACCATTGGCCTTGCGGGTCCGCGATGCCGGACTTCATGCCAAATACCAAAAACGCCAGAATCCCCGCGAACAGGCAAGCGATCCCCAGCGTAGGCCAGAATCTGGTCATGAGTTTGAACATACCCCTTGCCCACGATTTCACCTGCCCGTGGTGCTGGGTGGCGGTGTTCCAGGTGGAGAGGCTCAAGCGCGAGTTCGATGTGGAGTTCGAGTGGATGGGTTATGAGCTTTGGCCCAAGGAGTTGGAGCGGCCGGTCTACGACCCCCCGAGAATGATCCCCAACAAACCTCCGACCCCTTCCCGCCTCGACCTCATGCTGATGCTGGAGCATATCGAGCTTCCGAAAGTCGAGAGGCCTAAGGGGATGTCCTCGCATCGGGCGCTTTTGGCGGCGGAGTTTGCCAAGTCGCAGGGGCGGGGCGAGCCGTATATTCTGGAGTTGTACCGGGCCTTCTGGGAGCGGGGAGAGTTCTTGGATGAAGTGGAGTTCCTTATTCGCACGGGAGAACCGTTCGGTCTCGATCCCGAGGAGATGCGGCGCTCCATCGAGTCCGAGGAGTTTGCGGATCGGATTGTGGGGTTCGATGCGCCCGCCTACAAGACTGGCATCTTCAACGTGCCGACCTTCATCATCGCGGGCGAGCGTTATGCCGAACAGCCTTATTTGGTTCTGCAAAGAGCAGTAGCCGAAGCTACTAAGGAGCAAGATTGACGATCTACTCCGACCTGACGTTCCCTCCGGCTCCCGCCGACCGTCCTTACACGTTCATCAACATGGTCGCTACCATCGACGGCAAGACGGTGATCGGGGATCGGGATGACAGCGTGATCGGGTTGGGGTCGAAGGTGGACCAGGAGTTGATGGACCGGATAGAGCGGGCCGCCGATGCGGTGCTCATTGGCGGGCAGACTTTGCGAGCGACGCCAAAGACCTGGAATCCCAAAGTGCCGGTGAGGATTGGAATCAGCCGGAGCGGCGATGTTCCTTTCGACAGCCAGTTTTTTGCAGCCAAGGATTGCCAAAGCTACCTGGCCTGCCCATTCAACCTGATCTTGGATTTGCCGGACCATGTGCAACGAATCAACGCCGGGGAGGACGCCGTCGATCCGGTTTGGCTGGCGAGGTATCTGCGCCAGGATTTGGAGATCGAGCGGCTTCATATCCTGGGGGGGAGCGAGATCAACGCGCTGTTTCTCAGTCACGATCTGGTGGATGAGTTGTTCTTGACGGTGGCCCCAAAGGTTAAGTTGGGCCGGGACCTGCCTACTTATGCGGGAGGCGATCCTTTGCCCAAGGATGCGTTGCAGAACTATGAGTTGGTGGAGCACCATGCGGTGGGGAGCGAGGTGTTTTTGAGATACCGGAGACTTGTTCACAGGGGTGAAGGGGTTTGAGGTTGTACGAGTTGCAAGATCGGATACAAACTCGCTATGCCGATCTGGAGATCGGCGGTCCATTTGGTCCATCTAGGAGAGGTTTTTGAAGGTCCTCCGCCCCCTTGCGGCCACTACCTACCTCTTCCGCAACGCGGGCAAGACGATCCCGTTGACTGGGGTTATCATGCTGGCGGTGCTGCTGATCTGCGGCATTGTGTCGCTGATCAACTCCATCCCGTTCTCCATCCGCACGATCTATATGTACCTTCAGCAAACTCTGGTGGTGACGCCACGAGGCGATGCCAGCCAGACGCCTCTGCTGATAGAAGAGATCAAGAAGAGTTCGCCTGTTCCGCTGGATCGAATCGTCCGGGCTAGGGCTGCCGGAACCCAAGTCAATAGCATCGTCGGCAAGTGGCCCTTCGGCGCGTTGGGCCTCAAGCAAGAGGACATGCGCTACTGGATGGACCGGCAGGGGGTTCGCGAGATCGACGGTCGATATCCCCAGGCCGGCGAGCCGGAGGCGTTGATCAGCGAACCAATCGCTCGGAATCTCAACTTGAAGATAGGCGACAGTTTGCTGAAGCCGGATGACAACGAGGCCTATTCGCCCTATCCAGTGGAGATCGTCGGCATCGCCAAGACGGATATGTGGCTGATGCTGATCAGCTATGAGTACGTCAAAGCCAACCATTTTCCCGACGTCGACGGGATCCTTGCGTTCGCCAAAAACCTGCCCGACCAAGGGAAGTTGGACCGCTGGGCGGAAAAAGCGTTTGAGGGGAAGCGGGCCCAGGTGCTGGCCTACAATCAATTGGAGAAGCAAAGTCAGGAGATGTTCAGCATTCTCTACAAGATTCTGAATGTCGTTATCGCCACCCTTGTCCTGGTGATTACCTTGATGATGGGGATGCTGATCAACATCTACCAGACGCAACGGCTGGTAGAGTTCGGTCTGCTCCAGGCATTGGGCTACACCAAACGGCAGCTACTGGCTCGGGTCATGCGGGAGACGGTGTCGGTGGTGGTCTTCGGCTGGCTGTTCGGAGTCCTTCTGGCTTACTTGCTCTTGCAACTCACGAAAAGTGTTCTGATGGACCCCAAAGCGTTCGCCCTCAACACCCTCGACCCGACCGCCTTTCTCTACACAATCCCCATCCCGGCCGCGATTCTACTGGTCGCCACCCTCACCGTCGTCGGCAGATTCCGCCGGTTTGACCCGGTGAGTGTGGTGGAGAGGAGGCTGGTTTGAATTTCGGATTTGGGATTGCGGATTGCGGAGTTCTAAGTTCTAAGTGCGAAGTTCTAAGTGCGGAGTGCGACGGGTCGAGAGGACCACGCTTTGCCTCTCGCACTCCGAATACCGGGTTCCTTCGCACTTTGCACTTCGCACTTAGAACTTTGCACCCCGCACTCCGCACTTCCTGGAGGCACAGTAAGTGATCGCCGCCCGCTCCGCCAGCCTCCAGTACTACGACCATGGCAAGGAGGTGTTTGCTTGCCGGGATATCGACTTGGAGGTTCGGGATGGGGAGTTTTTGGGGATTTTGGGGCCATCGGGGTCGGGGAAGTCTTCCCTGCTGTATCTTCTCTCCGGGCTAAAGGTTCCGACCCACGGCGAGGTGCGGTATCGCGATCAGAACTTGGCCGCCATGCCGGAGGACCAGCGGTCGAAACTGCGCCTCAAGGAGTTCGGATTTGTCTTCCAGCAGCCCTACCTGCTGGGCTATCTGACCGCGCTGGAGAACGTCCTCGTCGCCGTCCCTGGGCTGCCCCTCAAGCAGGATGCGTCCCAGCTTTTGTCGAAGCTCGGATTGGCAGATAAGTCGCACCGCCTGCCCCACGAACTCAGCGGAGGCGAGAGGCAGCGGGTTTGTGTGGCGAGGGCGCTCTTGGGAGGGCCAAAAGTGATCTTCGCCGACGAGCCCACCGCCGCCCTGGACCACCGGAACGGCCTCCAAGTGGTGGAGCTCCTCAACGAAAACCGAGGAGCGGGCTCCCTGGTCATGGTCACCCACGACCCGTCGATGTTGGAAAAAGCCGACCGCATCGTCCACCTGAGCGACGGGGTGATTTCTGCCGAGGTGTAATGCAGAGTGTGATATTATAAGCTCGTGGAACGTCACAGATATGTAAACAAGGCGTTCCACAAGTTTGCAGGCAAGAATCGCCTTACGACCGAGAACCTGATGACGGCTATAGCGGACGCAGACTTGGGCCTAGTGTATGCCGATATGGGCGAGGGCCTGATAAAGCAAAGGGTCGCAAGGAAGGGTGAAGGCAAATCGGGGGATACCGAGTCATCATTGCCTACCGCGTAGACCAGAACTGCTTTTTTCTCTATGGGTTTGCAAAGAACGAAAGGGAAAACATCCGAGAGGATGAACTTAAAGCGTTGCGAGAGTATGGCGCTCTCTTGAACGAGATGGACGAGGATCAAATTCGAGCGGCGCTAGAGTCTGGCTCACTAATACAGATCGACGGGACGAATAATGACGAATAACGAAGACAGCCCTATCCTCAAGACCATTCACTCGTCCGTCGCCGATCTGCATTCGGCGGGCGTCGTGGATAAGCAGACGATGCGACGTTTTGACGACCTATGCCTGTCCCCCATAGCCTCGCTCAGCCCAGAAGAAATCAGGGCGTTGCGGGAGCGGGAGCATGTGAGCCAAGCGGTTTTCGCCAAGTACCTCAACGTTACGGTGAGTCTCGTCAGCCAGTGGGAACGTGGAGAGCGTAGGCCGGCTGGCCCATCTTTGAAGCTGCTTAACCTTGTCAAACGAAGCGGTCTCACCTTAATCCGTTAAGACCGAACCCTTTTCATCCGAATATTCGTAGTCATAAGGACCCTGTAGGTCCAATGTGGAAAACATTGACTTCAAATATGGGGTCTGGTATCATGCGCCTTGCGTCACGGGATGACCGTGAGGCGGCTTGGGTAGGAGTTCGCTCTGCCTTAGGAGAGATCCTCGCCTGGCAATTACGATGAACAAGTGGAAGACGCACCTTAGGGTCACACTCGGAAGCAGCCATTCTGCAACCCGCCCACACAGCTCATCGCCAGGCTTATCTGATTCGTCGGGTTTCTCGCGTCCCCGTTCCAACGGGATGTCTGCGCACGGTAATTCATGTGAGGTCTATGTGATTGGCAAACACTTTCATCCTTGTTAGCTCCGCCCTAACCGTCTCGGCTCTGGGCGCCGCAATCGCAGTTCCAACTGCTACTAGTCGATTCAACTGGCTCAAGCGCCTTTTCTCTGCGAAAGATCAGCGAAAAGAAGCGGTAGCCGCGCCCGTTATCAGCCGCGACGAGGGCTGGACGCTCATCAAGTGCGACGATCCAGAGTCCTTTGGAATTTGGCTCGGCAAGGATGAGACCGGTATGCCGTTCGGCATCGACGAAGAGCCGTCGCTCGGCTCCCATCTCCTGATCGAACTCTTTGGCTGCGACCAGAAGTCGCTCGAACTCGAAACCTCGGTTGGCGTCGCGATGAACGATGCCGCCGTTGAGAGCGAGGCTACCGTCGTCACCCAATCGTTCCACGAGTTCAAGCCCTACGGCGTCTCGGGAGCGGTGATTATCCAGGAGTCCCACTACACCATCCACACCTGGCCCGAGCATGGCTACGCGGCCGTGGATCTGTTCTACTGCGGCGGCACCATCAAGGTTCACAAAGCCGTGGATGTACTCCGAGAGCGATTCAAGCCGGAGCGCATCAAGTTCCTGGTCGTCCGACGCGGACTCCAGGGCGAAGTCGAGCGATAGGGGATTAGGGAAGAAGGGAGTGTGGAAGGGGTTTCCCCTTATTCCCTTCTATTCTCACCTACGTGCCGTTCGCTGAAGGCATCTTCGCGTCGTTTGACCAGCAAACGGAGTCGAACGTCGCCGAGACGATCTGGCGCGCCGCCAACGACGACACCGGCCAACTAAGGTTCCCGCAGGGCCGGATGCCTTGGCGCTGGCTCAGGCGAGGTAAATCGGCCCTGGGATCGCCGAATTTATTCGGCAAACACCTGGTAGTTGGATACGGTCTGTATCAGAAGCTGTTGCCTGCCTCAGGGTTGTGGTTCCAAGCGGACCAAGTTTGCAACCCATGCATCCTGAGGCACTGAACTCCAACCCTGACCGCGAAAATCGCTGTAAAATGCTTTCGTGATACAGTCCACGTTACTCGCCATGTTGCTAGCCACGGGCTTGAGCCCTTACCAGGGAGTGGATCGGCAGACGATTCCCAATATCAGCCTTTCGAAGTATCTGCTAGACCTCAAATTTGAAGGGGTCTTTATCGGGGAAGTTAGTTCTTCAAGGAAGACTCCTCCAAAAACCAAGAGCAGTACGAACGTGCAAGGACAGAAGGCGAAGCTAAAATTCTATCCCGGGAAGCAGAAGGATCGAGGCATCTATGACCTTACGATCGGCTCCCAATTGATTACGGGCGAGTGGAGCATCAGTGAAGAGTGGATCCATCTGTGGATCGATAAAGTAGATCGCGTAAAGGCGGATAAAGTCTCCGAGTTGGCCTTCAGAGCTCCTCGATTTGTGGACGATGGGTGGATTGCACGAGGCTTCCCAAGCGAAGAGTCAACCTTTCTGAAGGGAAAGCTGATTATGGCCAATGTGCCGGACCAGAAGTACCACATGAGAACGAATCGTGGCCGTCTCTCGCCATCAAGAACGGAGATTGTTATCCACCAACAAAGCCCGTAGCCTTTGCTATGTCACCTATCATATCCCCCAGCATTACAGGTGAACGGGCAGGATTCAAAGCAGATGTAGAGGTTGTTGAGGGAGTTAGTAGCCTCAGGGCCGTGGTTTCAAGCGGGCCAAGTTTGTGGCCTGTGGAGTGGTCTCGTTTTTTGAGACACTAAGCAGCGTTGTTCTTGTTTAGTCTAT
>CAZCSP010000007.1:0-120320 GCA_964501275.1 uncultured Fimbriimonadaceae bacterium
CCGTCGGTGATCGAAATCACGTTGGTCGGAATGTAGGCCGACACGTCGTTGGCCTGGGTCTCGATCACCGGCAGCGCGGTCAGCGAGCCGTTGCCCTGGCTGTCATTCAGCTTGGCGGCGCGCTCCAGAAGGCGGGAGTGCAGGTAGAAAACGTCGCCGGGATAGGCTTCGCGTCCGGGTGGCCTTCGCAGAAGGAGCGAAAGGGCGCGGTAGGCCTGGGCGTGCTTGGAAAGGTCGTCGTAGATGACCAGCGCGTGTTTGCCGTTGTCGCGGAAGTATTCGCCAATCGCGGCGCCGGCAAACGGGGCGAGGTACTGCATGGCGTTTGAGTCGGAGGCGGAGGCCACAACGATGGTGGTGTACTCCAGCGCGCCGTTGGCTCGCAGGGTTTCGACAACGCGGGCCACGTTGGCCATCTTCTGGCCGCAGGCGACGTAGATGCAGTAGACCGGGTCGCCGTTGCCCTGGTGGGTGGATTTCTGATTAATGATCGTGTCCACGCAGATCGCGGTCTTACCGGTCTGGCGGTCGCCGATAACCAACTCGCGCTGGCCGCGACCGATGGGGATCATCGCGTCGATGGCCTTAATGCCGGTCTGCAGGGGCTCGGTAACGGGCTGTCGCTCCACAACACCGGGAGCGCCCGTCTCCAGTCGCCGCATCTCGGCGCCAGTCGGGGCGGGAAGGCCGTCGATGGTCTGGCCCAGGGCGTTCACGACTCGACCCAGGAGTTGCTCGCCGACGGGGATTTCGATGATTCGTCCCGTTTCGCGAACTTGGTCGCCTTCCTTGATGAGCGTGTCGTCGCCCATCAAAACCGCGCCGATGGAGTCCTCTTCCAAGTTCAGTGCGAGGCCCATGACGCCGTTCGGGAACTCAAGGAGCTCTCCCATTTGGCAATCGGGCAGGCCGTAAACTCGGGCGATGCTGTCGCCGACCTGGATGACGGTGCCAACGTGCTCGACTTCGACCGAGCGCTCGAAGCGCTGCAGCTCTTGTTCGAGAATGGATGTGATTTCTTCTGGACGAATGCTAGACATGGGGTTGCTCGGTGTCGATGATCCTCTAATGATTCACTAATTCTGCTTCAAAACATCGCGGCGGAGTTTTTCTTCCAGCCGCCGGAGGGAGCCGCTCACGGTTCCATCCAAAACGTAGTCGCCGATCTGGACCTTGACTCCCCCGATCAGGCGGGGGTCAATGCGGAAGTCGGCTTCCACCGTCTTACCGGTCTTTTGCTCAAGCTTCTTCACAATCGCGTCTTTCTGATCCGGCTCCAAAACTTCCGCTGAGGAGACCTGGACGTAAGCCACGCTACCGTGCTCGCGGCGAAGGGCGATGAATTCGTCGCGCACGCTGACGATCTCGGATTGCCGTCGCTTGACCAGCATCAGCCGGAGGGCCTGCATAGTCAGAGCGGTAATCCGATCTGAGAACAGCTTCTCCGCAATTTTGACTTTCTCATCCCGACCCACTTTGGGGCTCAGGATGAAGTCCTTAAACTTCTGGTCGTTCTCCAGAAGGCTGGCGATCGCAACCAGGTCGTCCTCGACGCTCTTGATCACGTCGTTCTTCTGCGCCGTGGTAAAGAGCGCGCCAGCGTACCTTCGGGCGACCTTAGTGTCGGCCATTTAGCTCGGCACCTCGACCTTCTCGATGAATTCGGTGACGAGTTTGCGGTTCTTGTCGGAATCCATATTCTCGCCCAAAATCTTCTCACTGGCGGCGAGGGTCAGGTTGACGACTTCAGCGCGAAGCTGGCCAAGGACCTTCTGCTTCTCCGACTCGATCTCCTGCTGGGCACGCTTCACCATCTCGTCGGCTTTGGCGGTGGCTTCGGACATCAGGGTTTGCCGGAGGTCTTGAGCCTCTTTGATTTGAGCCTGAATCTGAGCTCGGGCCTCGGCCTCGGTGGCGGCCAGCCTGTGCTCATAGTCGCTCTTCATCTTGTTCATCTCTTGGCGAAGGTCTTCGGCTTCGCTAAAAGTGGACTCCAGCGCATGAGTTCGCTCATTGATGGCGTCGGCCAGAGGTGTCAGATAAAAGCTCTTGATGACCGGTATTAGAATCATGAAGACGCCAATAACAGCCACGGTCAGGCCCAGGTCGAGGGGCAAGCCCTTCTCGGCAAGCGTATGCTGCAGGTCTTTGGTATTCAATGAGACCCAGTAGCCGCCGACCATTAACGCAGCGCCGACTACCAGCTTCACTGGATAAGGAACGCCGGAACTCTTTTCTTGATTGCTCATGCTTTTAAAGCTGTTTCGATTGCCTGTCGTAAGTTGGGCCGGGTTTCCCCGGCCCAGAACGTAATTACTGAGCGGCGGGAACCGCAGCGAGGGCAGGGGCGCCAACGAAGACGGTCAAGATGAAGACGAGCTCGACGAACGCGAGCGCGATCAGCATCGCAACCTGCAGCTTGTTGATTGCCTCTGGCTGGCGGGACATGCCCTGCAGGCCGGCCGCACCGATAAGTCCGAGTCCGAGCGCGACGCCCATAGATGCAAGTCCAAGTCCGATTAGATTCATTTATGTTCTCCTGGTGTGTGTCTTATGTGTTAGTTGAAGTCAAAAAAACTTATGCGTGTGCTGGTTGAGCATGATCCGTGCCGTGATCATCGTGGTGGTCGTCTCCGTGACTTGTGACCAGTGAAAGGTAAACACAGGTCAGCAAGCAGAAGATCATCGCCTGAACCACGACAGTGAGAAGCTTGATAGGCAACAGGAATTCCCCGAAGGGGACATAGATGCTCTCCCCGAGTTCGTTCATGGCTTTGACCGCCTCATGGCCGCCGTGGATGTTGCCGTAAATTCGGAGACTGAGCGATGCATTCTTCATCAGCTCCGAGATGATCTCAATGCAGAAGATAACAGGCGTAATGAGCAGGGCCATCACTCCGCCCAGCTTGGGTCCGGCGAAGTGGCCCAGATGTCCGAATAGACCGTTCGCCTTGATTCCCTCGTACTGCACATAGAAGATGCTGGTGACCGCCATGCCGAGATTGAAGCCAAGATCGGCGGTTGGGGAGTAGGGGAACATCAGGGCCACTACGTTGCCAATGAAAATCACGAGCCAAAAGGTGATGATCATCGGGACATACTTGCGCCCGTGCGAGCCGATGATGCCGACGCACATATTCTCGATAAAGAGATAAAGCTGCTCCGAGGCCTGGGTGAGTGGGTTCTTGAAAACCCGGCCGTTAAGACCTTTCTTCGCAATCGCCAACAGGATGAAGATGATCGTGACGACGAACACAGCGTAGACGAGGCGACCAAGAAAAGTGGGCTCCACATGACCGCCTTCGGCGGCAGCGAGCATCAATCCAGGACCCGAGAGGATTTCACCCATAGTGATTAATTGGGATCCCGGCTGCTCGCCAAGACCAGTCCAATGATGAGCGAGTATACCAGAGCGATTCCTCCCAAAAAGCAATTGAGAGTAGGACCTCCCATCTTCTGGGCGATCATCGCACTGACGGCCCAAATGGGGAGTTTCAAGAGGAAAGCGGTGCCTGCAAAAACGGCGGCTCCATCAGTCTGAGCGGTCTCTTTAATGCTCCTCCCCGCGATCACCAGAATGAACCACAGCGCGAGCATGCTGAACCCTGTGCCGCCGAGACCCAGGACCATCCCAAAGAGACCCTTCTCTCCCCAGAATACATAGGAACCTACCAACCCGAGTAGGCCGGTGATGACGCAGGCGACCGTGAACTTCACTCGTTACGATTCACCCTCGACAGCAAAACCACGGCCCCCACGATGCCGAGCACAGAACCCAGCAAGACTCCGATACTCCGATAGGTCTGAGTCCCCAGCCGAGTATCGATCGCCCATCCGATGGCGACACCCAACAGCGGCATGCCGATGATGGTGTAGGCGATGCTCAGGCCGACGCCGAGACCCTTCGCGCTTTGCGAGTCGCTCTCCTGCTTTCGTGAGGTATCCCGGGCCTGGTTGTCACGGATCAGCCTTTGCTGGCGGGCCTTGTCCTCCAGTTTCTTGAGGCGCTCGGAGAACTCATCGTCGATCTTGGCCGCCTCTTGCTTGGCCTGCTCGATACTGGGAGTCTGATCCAACCCCATCTCCCGGATGCGGCGCTCCAACTCCTCTTCATCGACGTTGCCAGCAGCATCGATGAGTTTGTCGTCGTCGGTCATTGGGTCCATTATGGAGGGCGTTGGGGGTTGGGGGTTAGGCATTGGGGCGATTGGTTTTAGGTTTTGGGAGAGCTTTGACATGACATATTAGACAAGATCCGCCCAAGGATTTGGATGGGCTTTTTGTGAGAGAGGGACGAGCTCCAGGGCCGCTAAGACCGGCTTGGCATCTGCTGATTCACAACCAATGTAGTAATAGAAACTCGACCACGAAGTGGTCCCATCTAGTAGCCAGGGCGTCGAAGACCCCTGGACCGGCAACCCATTCTTACTGACTCCGGCAGGAGTGCCATCCTCAGTCGAGCGATAGCATCTGTTTACAAAAGGATTCGACCACTCCGTGGTCGTTTTTGGAGGCTATCCAGGGGTCTTCGACGCCCTGGCTACATAGATGAGACCGCTTCGCGGTCAGGGTCTACGGAGGATGTCTGGCACAGCTTCAAAAGACCGTGACGGATCGCTCCACCCGTATACTAAAGATGATGTCTCAGTCGCCACGTACAAAGATCATCCACCTCGCAAACGTCTCGCCGCTGGCGTGGACGATGGCCGGGCTTGGGATCGCGTTGATTGGCTTCGGGGTCTACCTCTTCTCCTTGGATGACTCTGCCTCTTCCGTTAGGTGGTCGACTTTTCCTTGGCATGGATTGGTCAGCTTTTGCCTGGGCCTCAACCTTGCCCTTGCCGCGAGCAATGCCGACCAGGAGGAGTATTTAGGGAGGGGCGGAAGGACGAAGCTTTTCAAGAGAGCCGCTTGGATGTCCGTGTGGTTTGTCCTCTCGGCTGGAATTCCGATCTACATGGCGATTTACTTGGGGCGTTCCATGGCGGATGCGGTTCAATTCGTCTGCATTGGCGTCCTTTTGTTCCAGGTGTGCGGTTTTGCGTTTTGGAAGTTGCTGAGACATCCGGAAGGTTTGTGATCGTTCGCCCAGGCAATTCTTCGGTGGTCCTCTGCGGTTCTCGGTGGTTTCATCTTCGCCGCGAATTGCAGGCAATCAGAGATACGCCTTCTTTCACGCAAAGGCGCAAAAACCGCCAAAAAAGAAGCCCCTGCCCTTGGCGATCTTTGCGCCTTAGCGTGAGACAACGTCTCCGGGCCGTTGACCCTTAGTTATCGGAATCTGCGGTCATCCTTCGGTGGCCTTCCAGTGCCGGGGATCAAACCACCGAGGACCGCAGAGGGCCACCGAAGGATGATCGTGATTGATACGGGTTAGCTTTTCCCCAAAAACCTCGCGTTTTCCACCTCCGTACACGAGCCATGGGTTTTTGGCGATAGCCCAGAAAATTGCCAGATTCAAGCTCTGAAAACTTATCCCCAAAACCGCCTTCTTTATCCACAACCGCTACCGCTGGAGAAGAACATGACCTAACATATCCATGTGCTCAGCAATGAGCCGAATCGAAACCGGAAGCCGACCCCGAATGACGGATCGCTTGACGGACTTCGCAAGAAGCCCAACTCCAAGTGAAAAGTCGACCTCGGTCGGGAGAAAGTTTCGACTTGGGATGCCGCAAGGCAGTCCCGCTATGAAGAGAATCGGCTTCGGCCGTGAATCTTCAGAACGGCGCGAGCCGGCCATAGAATGGCCGAGCCGCCAGAGGTTCCCGCAAGGGGATCGAAGGAGGCGAGGCCGACCTCGGTCGGGGAGAGTCGTCCTTTCTCCGCAAGGAGCGAGGAACAAGCAGAGGTTGGTTTCGGCCAATCGAAGCGACCGGTTCTGCAAAGAACCAAACGAGGCGATAGTTGGCCACAGAATGACGGCTGGCGCAGCCCACCTCAGGGTAGGCAAAGCGGAGTCATCCACCTAGGCCAGCAAGATTCGCCTTCTGGAAGCCGAAAGGCAGGCCAGAAAAGCGCGAAGGGTGGGCTTCGGCCCACCAGTCGCGAGGAGCCTCCCTCGGGAGTGTTCCAAACCAACGGCCCAAAAGGCCGCGAGAGAGGGCTTCGGATTTTCGGATCTGCGGCCCTTTTCTCATTTTGGGGCGGTGTTGGGGGTTGGGGTGTTGCGGTTTTCTTATAGGACATGAGCCTGTTGCAAAACTAAACCGAGGTGCCGCAATGGGTCGGACGAGGGGTTTGGTTGACCGCCACAGCCGCGACGACGTCAGGGGTTTCTTCTCACCGCAAAGAAACAAAGAGACAAAGAAGCGCAAAGAGGAACCTTGTTAGGCTCAAATTCTTCTTTGCGTCCTTGGTTTCTTTGTTTCTTTGCGGTGAAAGAGCCTTTCGCTAGTTTTGCAATTGGCTCAGGACATATAGGACCAATTGGCGGAATATGTCCTATATATTCATCTATCCCATGTGGGCAATGATGTTGTCGCCGAACTCGGAGCACTTGATCTCCGTGGCGCCTTCCATCAGTCGGGCGAAGTCGTAGGTGACCCGTTTGGAGCCGATCGCTCCTTCCACGCCCTTGATGATCAGGTCCGCGACCTCGTCCCACTTCAGGAAGCGGAACATCATCTCGCCGCTCAGGATCACCGAGCAGGGGTTCACCTTGTCCTGCCCCGCATACTTGGGCGCAGTGCCGTGGGTGGCCTCGAAGATGGCGTGGCCGGTGAGGTAGTTCAGGTTGCCGCCAGGTGCGATGCCGATCCCGCCCACCTGCGCGGCCAAGGCGTCGCTGATGTAGTCGCCGTTCAGGTTCAGAGTCGCGATCACGTCGTACTCCTTCGGCCTCAGAAGAATCTGCTGGAGGAACGCGTCGGCGATGGCATCCTTGATGATGAGGCCCGCTCCCCGCTTGCCCTCGGGAATCACATGCCACGGGCCGCCATCGAGTTCCACCGCGCCAAAGAACTCCTGCGCCACTCGGTAGCCCCAGTCGCGGAAGCCGCCCTCGGTGTACTTCATGATGTTGCCCTTGTGAACGAGGGTCACCGACTTCGAGCCCTTGGAGATCGCGTACTCGATGGCGCTGTGGACTACCCGCTCGGTGCCCAGATGGCTCACGGGTTTGATGCCGATGCCAACTTCAACCGGTAGCTGCCGAGCCGGAGCGCCGATCCCCTCCAAAACCTTGCTCCAGTCATCCGTCTTCTCCTGGCTGCCGAAGCGAATCTTGCCGAACTCCTTGGGAAACTCTTGGGCCAGGAAATCCAAGAGCTTCTGCGACTCTGGAGAGCCCCCCGCGAACTCGATGCCCGCGTAGATGTCCTCGGTGTTCTCCCGGAAGATCACCATATCCACCGCGCCAGGGTCCTTGACGGGCGAAGGAACTCCGGTGAACCAGCGGACCGGGCGGAGGCAGATATAGAGGTCCAGGATCTGTCGCAACGCCACATTCAGCGACCGAATCCCGCCTCCCACCGGCGTAGTCAGGGGACCCTTGATACCGACCAGATACTTCTTGAAGTCCTCCAGCGTCGCATCGGGGAGCCAACTGCCCGTCTGGTTGAACGCCTTCTCTCCCGCCAAGACCTCATGCCAGGTCACTTTCTTCTGCCCGCCATAGGCCTTCTCGACAGCGGCATCGAATACGCGAACGCTGGCGGCCCAGATATCAGGGCCGATGCCGTCGCCTTCAATAAACGGAATAATCGGGTCGTTAGGAACGTTGAGCCCCTGAGGGGTCATCGTGATGGGAGTCGCCATATCGGGTGGCAGAATACCTGCGGAACGATCTCCTGTTCCGCGCTATCCGACTCCAGCCAACCAAACTGGGCAAAGTCGGTCAGCCGCGCAAGGCAAACACGCCTTCCCTTTGCCCCCATATCCATCCCAAGGATATCAAACCGCTTAAGGCAAACGAAGGCGGAGACTCCATCTACACGCTCAAAGGGGACGATTCGTCCCGTGAAGTGGAGCCCCGCCGAAATCTCCTGGGCGGCGCTTTCTTACGCGAGCAAGGCCTGTAAAACTTGGCGGCCCCTTCCTCGATTGAGGCGACGATCTGGATACAGATTCGGTTTCCGATTTCCGGATTCCGAAATCCCAAAGGCCTCTCCTACCCTTCCTCAATCTCCCAGACGCTTTCCACCTTTGGCGACTGCCTCAACGTCGCGATGACGGAGCAGTACTTTTCGTCGGTGAGTTCGATGGCTCGGGCGAGGGCGTCGGGGTTGATTTGGCCTTTTAGGATGTGCTTGACCCGGATCGAAAGGAAAGGGCGGGGCCATTGGCCGGGTGGGATACGGTCGCCCTCTACCTCCACGCGATAGCTCTCGATCTTCTGTCGCTTCTTCTCCAGGATGTTCACCACGTCCATTGCGCTGCAGGCGGCGATGGAGGAGAGGAGGGCTTCGACCGGGGTTGGGCCATGAGTCTGTTTCCCCTCTTCGGGATAGGCATCCATTGTGAACCTGTTGCCGCTCGGCGGCTCCGCTTCAAACACCATCTCGCTCTTCCAGTGCACTGTAACCACGAGGGAGATTATGAACTCGACGGAGGGCCGAAATTGGCGGAATTGACAAACTGGTGAGGTCCTTCGACTTGCGACAATCGAGCGGCTTCAATACAAAAAAGCTTCTGACTCGCTCAGGATGACGCCGTGCAGGTCGAGCAATATTGCAAGGTCCTCAGCGTATTTCGACTTTTATTCCCAGGCCGTAGTTTGCGGCAGTGCTTCGCGTGTATTCTCTCGCGCGGTATGGCGGAGAAATTGAATTGGGGCATTCTGGCGACGGGGTCTATCGCCCACCAGTTTGCCAATGGTCTCAAAGTTTCAAAGACGGGCACGCTCGTTGCGACCGGGTCTCGCACGTTGGAGAGGGCGAGCGAGTTCACCTCAAAGTTCGGAGGACAGGCCTACGGCTCCTATCAGGCAGTCTTGGACGATCCCAACGTCGATGCGGTCTATATTGCAACTCCTCACGCGCTCCACAGCGAATGGACGATCAAGGCGGCGCAAGCGGGCAAGGCGGTCCTGTGCGAGAAGCCGTTCACGCTGAACGCGGTGGAGGCGGAGCGGGCGTTGGCGGCGGTAAAGAAGCAGGGTGTGTTCTTCATGGAGGCGTTCATGTACCGCTGCGCACCCCAAACCCGCAAGTTGGTCGAGCTCTTGGAAGAGAAAGCTGTTGGCCAGGTCCGGGCGGTTAACTCCGAATTCGCCTTCCATGCGGGTCACGACTGGAATAATTTCCGCGCGACCAACGAAGGCGGAGGCGGGGGGCTGATGGACGTCGGTTCCTACTGCGTCTCCCTTTCCCGATTGGTCGCCGGGTGTGAGCCAGACCGGTGCGAGTTCACCGCCCACATCGGTGAGAAAGGCTACGACGAGTGGGGCAACGGGATTCTCCACTTCCCGAACGACATCACCGCCGCCTTTGGGACCGGCATCCACCTGAACATGAAGAACGACGCCCGCATCTATGGCACAGAAGGCTGGATCGAGATCGAGAGTCCGTGGAAGACCGCGGCGGGTGGAAAGATGCATCTCTACCGAAATGGCAGGGACACGGAGACTTTCGATTTGGGCGTCAGCAACGACGAACTCTATGGTCATGAAGCCGACGCCGTGGCCCAATTCATCGAGGCCAAAGAGTGCCCTTATATGTCGCTCAGCGACACGGTTGGGCAGATGAAGGCGCTGGACGCCCTCCGCCAGAGCGCGGGCTTGAAATTCACGGGGGAGATGGAAGGTTGAAATACGGCAAGATTCCGCACCTGGATAAAGAGATTTCCAAGATCGTCTGCGGCACCGACTTCCTGCTCGGGCAACCGGAGGACGTCTCGTTTGAGGCTTACGACGTGTTTTGGGAGCTAGGGGGCCGATGCTTCGATTCCGCCCACTGCTACGGCGACAACAGCCGCGTCTTTGGCAAGTGGATTCAATCACGCGGCGTCGCGAAGGACACGGTTTTTCTGGACAAGGGCTGCCACCCCTATGGAAGCCCGCGTGTCACCTATGAGGACATGGGCAATGATATTCGCGAGAACCATGAGCGGATCGGGGTGGAGTACACCGACCTGTTCGTTTTGCATCGGGACGACGAGAATGTTCCCGTGGGCGAGATTGTGGATTGGCTAAACGAGTACAAGGCGCAGGGCCTGATCGGGGCGTTTGGCGGCTCCAACTGGACCCACCACAGGATTGCGGCGGCCAACGAGTATGCGGAGAAGTCCGGCAAGCAGGGCCTGTCGCTCAACAACCCCAACCTCACCCTGGCCGAGAACAGCGAGCCGCTTTGGGGAGGCTGTTTGACGATCGTCGATGACGGCCGCAAATGGCACGAGGCAACCCAGTTCCCTCTCTTCTCTTGGTCGTCGATGGCCAGGGGCTACTTTGCCCACACCGACGACCCGGATGTGGTGCGGGCCTACGACAACGACGTCAGCCGGGCGCGGCGGGATCGGGCGGAGCAGTTGGCCGCCGAGATGGGAGTCAGCACTCCCCAAATCGCCATGGCCTGGGTCCTCAACCAGCCCTATCCGGTGTTTGCCTTGGCGGGTCTGAGGACGGCGGATCAGGCGAGGGATACCTTGAAGGCAGTGGATATCGACTTGTCCCCCGAGCAGTTGCGTTGGTTGGAGCATGGATAGGGGGCCGGAAGTCGGAAATCGCACGGTACTGTAGGTGGCGGATGCATTTTGCCGCCGTTTCGCCTGGATTTCTGCTCAGAATACAGGTTTGTGGCGACCGCTCCCGGCACGAGCCACCCGAGGGCTACGGGTCGGATAACAAGGTTGCGCCAACGGGCACGCTTGTCTCCAGAGCCGCATCCAACATAGGAGACAGCTTGCCTTCTCGGAAAGACCAGATGGTGGCAAAGAGGAACGTGTTGCCAGTTGCAGTGGAGATCACCTCGATCCGTCCGTCGCCATCAAAGTCGGCCAAGGCGCGCACCCGGCATCGGGCGGCGGCGTGGCCGGGGGCGGGGAATGAGATGCTCAGGGGGTAGACCCTCTCTTGGCGCTGGTCTCGCCAGCGCAATAGGATGGCCTCCCAAGGTTGGGCCGAGGGGTCGCGAAGGTTGGAGACGGCTTCGATGATCTGCTCCTTGGTTCCATCGCCATCCAAGTCGATCTCCCAGACGTTCAGCAGGTAGGGGCGGGGGGATGGGACTCCCCGGTTGCGGGCAAACTGGGCCACGGTGGACAGAACGTCGCCTCTCTCCAGAGAAGCCGCGCAGGGTCGGGGGAGCCAGGCTTTTCCCGAAAAGAGGACGTGGTCGGACGGGAACCCGCCAGCTTCTATCCACGGGCCAAACCGGCTTTGGGCCAAGTGGATGTTGGATGCCCTACCCGAGGCTATTCCAACTCCGACTTCGCTCATCCCAAGCGTGACCGGGGTCTCCAACGACTTGGCCACAGTCCAACGTCCCCCTTCCAGCACACCGATAGCCACGCCATCTACCGCCAGGTAGTCAGGGGAAGGTTGTTGAAGAAGAGCTGTTGCCAGCAAAAGAAACATTTCGCAGGCCCTATGCTACCGGGCCCCGAGTTCCCAAGGCCCGCTTCATGTCAAACTCTTTCCAAACCAGATCGCAAAGGTGCGATGGATTTCTTGCTATGCCAACTGTATCCGTAAACATTCCTCAAATTGGAGAGGGCCTTCAAGAGGCTCGCCTAGTCGCTGTCCTGAAAGAACCGGGCCAATCGGTCAAACGAGACGAACCGATCTACCAGATGGAGACCGACAAGGCGGTCATGGACGTGGAATCGCCCTACGAAGGCGTGCTGGTCGAGTGGCTGGCCCCGGTGGACACCATCCTCCCCATCGGCGGCGCCGTCGCCCGCATGGAGGTTGCCGATGGCGTGGAAGAGGTGGGAGCAGGCGGTCATGGTCCGGCTCCGGCGGCCCCCGTCGAAGCCCCGGTTGCCGCCACGGAATCCCGATCCGATTCGCGCAATGCCAACATCCCCCCCCGAACCCGCGCCTACGCCAAGGAGAAGGGGATTTCCGACGACCAGTTGGCCTCCATCCCATCGGCCACCGGCAAGCTGATGCCCAGCGACATTGACGCCTTCCTGAGCGGCGGAGCGCCGTCAACGGCAAAGAGCGGCGAGTCGCGGGGCGGCTCCTACCAGGAGAACGCGGTTCCCCAGAAGCAGCGGCTCTTGGCCTCCCGATTGGTGCGAGGAACCCAATTGGTGGTTCCCGGAACCATCACCGTCGCCGCCAACTGGGAGCCGATCGAGGCTCAGCGGGCGATCGCCAAAGTTTCCGGCTCCGACTTCCAGCCTTCCGCCTTCACCATGTTCGCCTACGCGGTGGTCCAGGCCCTGAAGCAGTTCCCGATCTTCCGATCCACCCTGGTCAACGACGAGACTTTGCGCACTTACGACCACGTTTCCCTGGGAATCGCGGTCGGCCTTCCGGGCGACGAATTGGTGCTGGCGGTCGTGGATCAGGCGGACATGTTGGATTGGCGAACCTTCGCCACCAAGACCCGCGAGCAGATCGAATTGGCCCGTTCGGGTAAGGACCAGGCGCATGAGGGCGTTACCATGTCGCTCACCAACATGCAGAGCTTTGGCCTGCGAGACGCCGTGCCCGTGGTGGTTCCCCCGGCGGTCGGAACGCTCTTCCTCGGCGAGGTCTATAACGGGGTCGCCCAGGATTCCAAGGAGTTGACTCTCCGCCGCTACGCCAACCTGGCCCTCACCTTCGATCATCGCATCCTGAACGGCGTCGGCGCGGCGGAGTTCATCAAGGCGGTCAAAGCCAATGTCGAGGCCATCGCAAGCCTGATTTCATGAAGCCGATCATCGGAATCTCAGTGGATTGCAAGCAGGACCCTCAGGATGAGCGGTCGGGCGGCAAGCTGACTTTGAACTGGAACTATGCCCAAGCGGTCGCCGACGCCGGCGGGGTTCCCATTCTGATTCCCCCGACCGCCGACATGGAAGCGGTAGCCCAGATCATCGACGGCTGGCTGATTCCCGGCGGAGATGATATCGACGCCGCGCGGTTTGGCGAGGAGAATCACCCCGAGGTCAAACTCCAAGACCCAGCCCGGTTCGATGGCGAAGCCCGGCTTTACAACGCCGCCCCCCGAGACCTGCCGATCTTCGGCATCTGCTACGGTTGCCAGTTCGTCAACGTCATGCGTGGCGGGAGCCTGATTCAGCATTTGCCCGATGTGGTGGGGCACGGCTCCGATACGAGCGGCACGCTTCAGGGCTATCAGGTCGAATCGGATTCCAAAGTCGCGGGGATCATCGGCGGCACCCAGATCGAGGGGAAGAGCTACCACCACCAGGCGGTGAAGAAAGTAGGCCACGGGCTGGAGGTCGTGGCGAAGAACGAGGATGGCACCATCGAGGCCATCGAAGCCCCGGACCATCCTTGGCTGGTCGGGTTGCAATGGCACCCGGAGCGCACCCTGGAAGACCCCAAGACCCGCCGCATCTTCACCGCCTTCATCCAAGCCGCGACCACCTATCGGCAATCCAAGGCCAAGGTGGCGGAACGGGTATGAAACGATTGGTGAACGGCGTCGAAGTCGATATCGAGTCCAGCGGCACGGTCGTGAGGGGCTTGGGCGACCGCCTAGCCGTCTCCACCGCCGATGGGCAAAGGACCGCCGTCGCGGTTAAAAAGGGCGATGTAACCTACGTTTCCTTTCGGGGCCGCCAATATACGATAGAACCAGTCAAGGCGGCGAGGAAGGGCGCGGGGAAAGACCACACCGGCGACCTCATCAGCCCGATGCCCGGCGCAGTGGTGGACGTCTTGGTAGTCGAAGGCCAAGATGTTAAGAAAGGCGATAAGATAGTGATCCTGGAGGCGATGAAGACTCAGCAGACGTTCCTGAGCCCCTTTGACGGCAAAATCGCCCGGTTATCCGTCTCTAAAGGTGACCAGGTTGGCGAGGGCGTCGTGATGGCCGTCGTCGAACCTGCCGAGAATTAGGTTTAAGATTGGGCAAACTTGTCAGAGGATCCGAGTTCATCCTTGTGATGCATCAATGGACCAAGGTGTTCATGCCCATCGTCGGTCGTGACCAAGATGCCTGGGAGGACGACTGGGTAGCCATCCTTGCCGAACTTCCCTACCTGCGGGTACTGAAGAAAGAGCGCAGTTTCCAGTTGGACCGCCTCATCGGGTTGAGACTCCAAATGAACTATCTTGGGGCCAACATGCAGATGGTAAAGGACGATATGTCCCGGGTCTGGAGCGAGGAGCTTGCCGCTGGTATGGACGCTTACTACACCATCACCGACACCGACGACGGCTTTGAATTCCAGTTTGCCGGACTGCCCAAGAAGACCGAGTACATTTCGGGGATCATCACCGTACTTAAAAAGAAGACCCGATGACGCCGCGAATAGTGGAAGTGGGGCCGCGAGATGGCCTGCAGAACGAGAAAACGCCGATCCCTACCTCGGCCAAGCTGGCGTTCATCTCCGCCCTGTTGGGTGCCGGATTGCGAGAGATCGAGGCGACCAGCTTCGTCTCCCCCAAGTGGGTTCCCCAACTGGGCGACGCCGCCGAACTCTGGCCCCAGTTGCCGCCGGGCGGTATCTACTCTGCTTTAGTCCCGAATGTGAAGGGCTATGAGCGGGCGGCAGGAGTCGGGGTCGAACGGATCGCCCTCTTCACCGCCGCCTCCGACGCCTTCACCCAGCGCAACATCAACATGACGGTGGACGAGTCGCTGGCGGTCTTTGCCGAGGTGATGGCGTTGGCGAAGGGCAAATATGTTCGAGGCTACGTCAGCACCGCGTTCGAGTGTCCTTACGCTGGCCGCATCTCGCCCGAGGCGGTGTTGCAGGTCTCCAACCGATTGATGGAGCTAGGCGTGGATGAAATCTCCCTGGGAGACACCATCGGGACCGCCGCGCCGCGTGAGGTGACTGAGTTGGCCCGGGTGTTCAAAGGTGGATTTGTCGGGAAGCCAGAGCAGGTTTTTTGGCACTTCCACGACACCAATGGCATGGCCATCGCCAACGTCGCCGCCGCTCTGGAGGCGGGATACTTGGGCGGGTTCGACTCCAGCGCGGCAGGCTTGGGCGGCTGTCCCTATGCTCCCGGCGCGGCGGGAAATCTGGCTACGGACGACCTGGTGTACTTCCTGGAGAGGGAGGGGGTGTCGACAGGCGTTGATCGGGAAGGTCTTGCAAAGGCGAGCCTTCCGATTCTGGAAGCCCTTGGCCGATCTCCTCAGGCAAAGGCTCAGGTGGCTCGACTGGCCTCGGGCGGGTAGCCGACCAGACGATAACCGCGATCCCAATCGCGGCGACGATGGCGGTCGATAACTTCTCCTCGGTATTCATCTTGAACTCTCGAAGGTTCACCAACAGCACCGCCAATCCGATTGGCACCAACAGCGGCACCGGCCCGAGGAACAGCGCCAACGGGATATAAGCCGCCAGGGCGACTAACAGCCACCGGAAAGTTTCCCGGCTCCGCATCCCGAACCGGTATACCGCCACAAAGAACATCCCCATGAAGAGGAAGTCGGCGGGACCGATATAAGCGAACGTCCCCACCGGAATCCCCGTCTCCTGGGGCTTGGTCACAACCTGGGGAATCTGGTGAGCCACCGCTGGAAGCAACTTGGGCTGGCTCTTCATCAACTGTTGGACAAAGCCGACGGGGGTGAAGACTAGGAAAATATCGAACAGCGCCAAAAAGATCGCCACCGGCAGGAGCATATTCCTGTCCTTCAACAGCAAAGCCAACCCCGCCCCCAACCCCACTGTCCACATGGGTAAGCCCTGCTGGGCGATGGCAGACAGCAAAATCGGCAAAAAACCCCCGCCCCGAGGAATCAGCAAAGGCAATAGGAACTGAATCGCTCCTCCCACAACCACAAAACCCAACACCAGACGTCCCGTCCAAGGATGGCTCCCAGCGCGAAACAGGGCCAGAACAGGCAATGCCACAAAGGCGACCGTGATCAGAAAGCTCACCGGAATGGCCACCGCTTCAGGAACCAAGAGGTAGGACATCGCGATGCGCAACACGGCCAATAGGGCGAGGGCGCCAAAAAACGCGGCGAGCCCGGGGGAGAGGGTGGGGAGTTTCATGGAGTCTCAGAAAAGGCCCTAAACATTCACCGCCTCCCGTTTGGGCAGGAGACCATGGGTCCGAATCACCTGGCGGTAGACGGCTACCACCCGGTCGCACATCGACTCCGTGCCCGCCAGGCGAGACGTTTTCAGGGCGCCTTCGGCGAGTTGGGCGAGGAGGATTTCGTCTCGAACTACATCCAGAATCTGGTCGGCGAAGGTGTGGACGTCGTTTTTCACTACGAATCCGTTCACGCCCTCTTCGATTCCTTCGCTTGCGCCGCCGCCGATCACCGCGACCGCCGGGAGGCCGTAGGTCATGGCCTCTTGGACCACCAGACCCTGAGTCTCGGTGATGGAGGCGAAGACGAAGAGGTCGGCGGCAGCGTAATATTGGTCCACCTGGTCGCGGGGGACGAAGCCGACGAACTTCACGCGGTCGCCGATCCCGAAGTCTCGGGCCATCCGCACGCACTCGGAGCGGTAGGGGCCGTCGCCCACCAGCCAGAGGCGCAGGCTCGGGTCCTGGCGAAAGACCAGGGCGGCCATCTCGAACAGGGTCGCCATGTTCTTCTCCTTCGCCAGACGCCCGACGTACAGGAGGATTTTGTGCTCAGGCGGAATGCCCAGTTTTTGGCGAAGCTCGCTGCGGTCGAAGAATCGGCGCGGGAGGGCGGCGGTGGGGATCACGGTGGCGGGAGTCGTGACCGAGTGGCGGCGGAGCCACTTCATGGCGGCATCGCTGGGGGTGATCACATGATCGACCCGGTTGTAGTAGAAGTTGGTGTGCTTGGCGAGTTTGAAGCGCAGGTAGCGGCGGGGGAAGTAAGGGATGTAGTGGACGTACCGGTCATAGAGCGTGTGGTAGGTGGAAACCAGCGGGATGCCGTGCGACTCCGCCCAGCGCATCCCGACGAAGCCGATGGTGAACGGCGTGTGGGTGTGGATCACGTCGTATTGGTGCCGCCGGAACTTGAGAAGCATCCGGTAGAAGGGGGGAAAGGCCAGGGGGTAGCCCTTGGTCCAGGGCGTCTCGATGGCGCGGAACCGGTAGGTATTGGGCTCCGTGCGACTGGCTTTTGAATGGCCCGCTGTGTAGAGGTGGACCGAATGCCCCTTGTTCCGCAACTCGGTGATGAGGGAGTCGATGGAGATGCTCACTCCGTTGAGGATGGGGAGGGCGCTGTCGGAGAAGATGGCGATGCGGAGGGGTTGCATCAGAGCCTCCTGCGATGCCAGGTTGGGGCGTTGCGGCGTTGGCCAAGGTTACAGAATGGGAGACCATGACCTGGCAGGTCATGGGACGCATGGGCAGGCTGCCCATGCCACACCGCAATGATCCACCATCGGGGCGTTTTTGAGGGAGGGGTGTTTGCTACCTTTCGAGTTCTGCCAAGGTATTTGGATCGTATCTGTGGGAGGAAAGACATTCTGAACTTCAGATTTCTGCTAGCTAAAATTTCAAACCCCTCCATCCCCAACCCCTTCCTCCCCAACCTTTGGGGAGGAAGGGGCTTTTACTCCTCCGGGAAGCGGCCGTGGGTTTCTACGAACTTGACGACGTCACTCAGCCGGAAGCGGCGTTGACCACCCTGTGTGCGGTGGTGGGTGAGCCACTTGCGGTTGGTATAGCGACGGACAGTGGCGGGGCAGACTCCGAGGAGGCGGCTGGTCTCTTCCAGGGTCAGTTCAGGATCGAGCAGGCGTTTGATGAGTTCTTCGCGGGACTCTTTGAATTCGCCGCGGTAGTAGTTGGCGGTTACCGAGTCGTCGAAGAAGCTGCAAAGGAATTCGATGTTTTTGGGAAGGGCTTCCCAGACCACTTGGAGTTGAGGGTCGATGGCTCTCTCGGTGGTGGCGGCTCGGGCGCGCCGGGGGCGGGGGGCGCTCATCACCGTCTTGCGGAACTTCGGCTTGGGCGCGGCGTCTTCGCCGGGGGCGGGTTCGCTGGAATCGATTCCTAGATACTCTTTGATAGTGGGAACGGTAACACTGGCGGCGGCATCTTTACCCTTCGCCTTCTTCGTATCCAGGAAACCGTTCTCGATGTACTCTAGGGGATCAAATTCGTTTGTCTTCAAATCTATTAACCTCGTGGCCCGCTCAGAGTGTACTCGCTGGCAACACTCCAATCCCGCCCTCTAAGACGTAGTTTTAGCCCGGAAAGCCTCTACAAAATCAACATCGAATCCCCAAAGCTGAGAAACCGGTAACGATGCTGTGCCGCGTGGGCATAGGCCCTCATGATATTCGACCGGCCCGCCAACGCGCTGATCATCATGAGCATAGTGGTCTTGGGCATATGGAAATTGGTGAAGAGGCCGTCCACCATTTGCCACTGGTAGCCGGGCCGGATGAAGATGCGGGTTCGTTTCTCGCCTGCCTCGACTCTCCGTTTCTCGGTAGCGAAGGACTCCAGGGTTCGGGCAGTAGTGGTGCCCACCGCGATGACTCTTCCCCGGCATCTCTCGATCTTTGCCGCGGTCTCCTCCGGGATTCGGCAGACTTCGCCGTGCATCTGGTGTTCTTCCAGATTCTCGACCATGACGGGACGGAAGGTGTCGAGGCTTACGTCGAGGGTGACGTGGGCCATCTGGATGCCCTTCTCGGAGAGGGCCTGGATGAGGTCGGAGGTGAAGTGGAGGCCCGCAGTGGGGGCGGCGGCGCTTCCTCCGGCGTGGGCATAGACCGTTTGGTACCGCTCGGGATCGGACAAGGCCTCATGGATGTAGGGCGGTAGCGGAACCTGGCCAAACTCGTGGAGGCGTTCTTGGAGATTGGGAGTGTCTTCAAAACGAATCTCTTTGACTGGTTCTTCCAAGTCTCTGGCCACTTCGGCGGTCAATCCTCCGGGGAATTCGATCTTGGCTCCCGGTTTCAGACGCTTGCCCGGCTTAACCAGGGCGGAAAACGTTCGGGGGGCGGTTTCTTGGAGGAGGAGGGCTTCGACAACTCCTCCGGTGGGCTTTTGTCCAAAGAGACGGAGGGCGGTGACTCGGGTGTCGTTCCAAACCAGGAGGTCGTCGGGGTGGAGGAGGCGCAGGATGTCGCGGAAGGTGCGGTCGTGAAGGGCGCCGGTCGTTTTGTCCAGGTGTAGAAGGCGGGAACTGGCTCGGTCTTCCAGAGGGGTCTGGGCGATGAGGTCCTCGGGGAGGTGGTAGTCGTAGTCGCTCAGGTGGTCGTCCAGCATCATGAAGAAACTCCCTCCCACCGACGCGAAGCGTGCAGCCGTGGGCAGGGACCCACGCAACAGGGTTGTAGATTTTTGAGGGTTTGGAGACGAGCTACAAGTTGGCTCGCGGGTCCCTGTCCACGGCTACACGCTTCGCGTCGGCGTTTCCCGATTGTCAGGTCCACCCGAACACTCCTTCTATCTCGCGCAAATCGTTGATCCATGGTTCGTCCGGTTGGTGGAGGCCACGGTCGATGAGGGTGGCTCTCATGCCGAAGTTGGTCGCACCCTGGTGGTCGTCCTCGGGATTATCGCCAACGTGGAGTACCTCGTTTGGCTCCACCCCAAAGTGGTCCGTCACCAACTGGAACATACGCGGATCGGGTTTCTCAAACCCTTCTTCTAAAGAAGCGACCACTAACTCAAATCGATCGTAGATGCCCATGCCTCGCAGGGATTTATGAAGTGAATAGTCCCAGTTGGAAAGCACTGCCACGCGGATGCCGAGTTGGTCGAGGCGATCCAGGGTGGGGATTACGTCTTCGTACAGTTTGAACAGGACCGATGTGGGGCCAAAGCCGATCTCTTCGGAGACGTCTTGGAGGTCATTGGCCAACGCCGGGTCCAACCCGATCTGCCCCAGCCAGTCCTCACCCAGGCGAACCCACCAGTCCAGGCAAAGGGCATGGTCTCGGGCCATGTTCACTCGCGTGTAGTCGGCCCGCCGATCCTGATACATCCGTTCATAGATCGACGGCCCTTCCAACGGAATCTCCAACCCGATATGCGCACAGATATCCGCCACATACCGCCGTACCGACCAATCCACTTCCAGTAGGGTCTGAGCGCAGTCGAAGCTGACGACTTTGGGGAGCATGGGGAGATTATGGCTTTGGGCGCTGGGTGTTGGGTATTCGGGGTAATAGGACGTAGAGGACGTAGAGGACGTAGAGGACGTATTTGACTCATATGTCTTGTCTGTCCTAGCGTCCCAAACGTCCGATGCCGCAATATCCAACACCCAATGCCCAGTGCCTAACACCGCAATGCCGTCTCCCCGCAACGCCGTTCCACCGTCCCCCGTATAGGGACATAGGCCCCAGATGGTTGGCGGAAATGGGCGGTCCATGTACAATTCCGCCTGACAACGAGGTTTTGCACAAGATGATGAATTTCAAGAAGACCGGCTTTGGCATTTTGGTAGCGGCGCTCTCTGTAGCGGCGTTCGCGATTCAGGACGGCATCTCGCTTAAGCGGGCGGCCAAGACAGGCGAGAGCCTCAAGTACCGCTTGAAGGCGGATGTCGACTTTCAGGGTATGGAAATTGCCCTTGCGATGACCGTCACCGAGAAAACCTCAAAGGTGGAATCCAACGGCAATTACGTCGTGGATTCCGTTCAATCGGAAGGCAAGATCTCCTTTGGTGGACAAGAGATGGATGCGCCCGAATCCAGTCAGTCCACAACCTATAAAGCCACCGGTGAAGTCATCGAGATCAAAGCGGAGCAGGTTGACGCCAACGCCTATCGCACGGCCCACCTAACGGCCTTTATCTCGGCCGATAAGCCGGTGAAGGTTGGCGACACGTGGACCACCGAGATCAAGAAGGACGAAAAGACCGGGGCAGTGGATGCCAAAGGCACCTATAAGGTTGAGGCCGAAGAGAAGGTAGGCAACCATGAGTGCTTCAAAGTGAAGTACACAACCAAGGAAGTAGAGGGTGGCGAAGCTGCGGCCACTTGCGACGCCACGAGTTGGATCAGCAAGAAGGACGGCTCCATGGTGAAGAGCGAGGGCGTGTGGAAGAACGTTCCCTTCCCCGGCGCACCCGGCCCCATCGACGCAAAGTTCTCTTTGACCCGCGAAGGCTAAGCGGACTCCTTGATTGAGAAAGGCTGGCTTCCACTTGGAAGCCAGCCCTTTTTTGTTTACCGGCTTGAACCTGGACTGCCCTGTATAGCGTGGATTTTACAAATCCACGCTATACAGGGAGTTTTAGGTTCAAAACCAGACCAGTCCCGCCCTTCTCGCCCCGATCCTTCATAATAAGGAGTCGTGAGCCACAGCGACGCCACTGGAATCTTTATCAACGAAACCCACACCTCCGCCGCCATTTGGCAGTACCGCGTGGAGAAGATGATTCTGGAAGGGAAGACGAAGTACCAGACCTACCAGATCGCCGACATTCCCCGATTCGGGCGGTCGCTGTTTTTGGACTACAACATCCAGACCAGCATCATGGACGAGTATGTGTTTCATGAGTGCATGAGCCAGCCCGCGATGACCCTCCACCCCGACCCCAAGAAGGTGGTGGTCTGTGGCGGTGGCGAGGGGGCGACTTTGCGCGAGGCCCTGAAGCACAACACCGTGGAAGAGGCGGTGATGGTGGACATCGACGAGGAGTTGGTGGATATGGTGAAGGTCCATATGCCGGAGTGGCACCAGGGGGCTTTCGACGATCCCCGCACCACGCTCCTCCACACTGACGCCCGTCAGTGGCTGGTGGATCATAAGGGCGCAGGATTCGACGTCATCCTGAGCGATTTGCCGAACCCCCACGAAGACGGCCCCGGCCAGTTTCTGTTCACCAAAGAGTATTTCCAAATCGCCGCCGACGCCATGAGCGACGATGGCGTCTTCGCCATGCAGGCCGGCAGCGCCAACGAGAACTACCCCGACTGCATGATGAGCTGCGTGGAGACCCTGGAGAGCATGCGGGAGACGTTCCCGTATGTGGCGGGCTACTTCGGGATCGTCACCACCTTCTTCCAGCCCTGGGGCTTTGTCTTGGCGAGCAAGAAGTACGATCCCCTGGCCCTAACCCAAGAGGAGATTGCCAAGCGGTTTGCGGAGCGCGGCGTGGTGAATCGCTACTACACACCCCGCTTCCACCAGGCGGTGTTCACGTTGCCGGACTACCTGTTGGAGGCTCAGAAGCGGAGCGGGCGCGTCCTGACCGACGCGGAGCCGTTTGTTTGGACGGCGTAGGGGATGGGTTTTAGGTTTTTGGTTAAGCCAATTGCAAAGCCAAACCGTGCTTCAAGAGGAATCGGGCGAGGGAGGTTCCATTACCCTAGCCTCGGCGACGCTACGGCCTTGCTCTCACCGCTAAGAAACAAAGGAACAAAGAACCACAAAGGGAAAAGCCGCCGGGCTCAAACTCTTCTTTGCGTCCTTGGTTTCTTTGTTTCTTAGCGGTGAAAGAGCCCTCAACTAGTCTGCAATGGCCCCACGTTTTGGGTTGAGACGCGCATCAGCTTGCGAGGCGAAGGCCGAAGGTGCGACGGGCTTCGTTTTGTTCCCAGCGAATCACCGCTTCCGCCTGTTCACGAGTAACATCCGGCCAGCCATGTAAGAAGTCTTCTAAGGTTCCGCCATCCAGCGTGTCGATGAGGGCCTGAACGGGGACGCGGGTGCCTTTGAACCGTACAGCCCCGCTGATGATCGGGGGATTGCTGTCCAAAACGTCTTGGGGTTCTTCAGGGATGTCCATCACATTTTGCCTCCTACCATCAAAATATGACGCCAACAGCAAGGTTTGAGCAGACCAGCCGGCAACGCCAACGAATCTAAACCTGTTAAGCCTAACAGAAGTTAGGCCCATTTTAGGAACGGATGGCATGGTTCATGCCGTCCTAGGAGTGCCATACTCTATAGGAGTGAAGCGTCAAGCCTCCAACGCGGGACTCGGCGACAAAGCTAGGAGAACTTATAAACAATGATGTTTCGAAGACTCTACTGGGTAGTCGAAGAGGTCGAACAGACCGGACAATCCCAGGTGATCGGCGTCTACACGTCAATTCAAGATTTGATTAATCGCGGTCTCGGTTGCGTGGATACAGGCAACGACATCCGCCTGACCCTCACCAAGTTGGACTCCACCAAGCCCCCCCTGGGCTGCTGGGCCTCCCCAAGGTTTGAAGAACTGGAGACGGATTTGGAGGAGTACATCCGCACGGATGAGTTCACCCAAGAGCAATGCAAAGCATTGGTCGACAGTCTGCACAAGCTCTATAAAGTGACGGTTTAGGGCTTTAGGTATTTCAATGCGTTAGGTCGGTCTGCCAAGACAGTCGATCGGTCCCAGCCACCTAACGCCAAATATCGAAGGCCTTCCTCCGTAGCTTTGTTCCACATTTCCCGGCCAAAAACTTACAGTGTTGTGTGAGGTTTTGGGGAATTCCAGCCGAAAACTCAATTGGGCGACTGCCGCCCAATTGAACTATGAGTCTCTTACTGTCTGTCGTTCTATCGGCTTCCCTGCTGGTCCAGGCTCCATCCACCGCGCCTCTGCGTCTGAAAGCGGGAGATGTTCTCACCATTACGGCCCCCGAAACCTACGGCGGCGAGTTTTCGGTCATGGCCGATGGCGCCATTTATGGGAAAGGTTTCGGGCGACTGAACGTTGCCGGACTGACCGTTTCTGATTCGGAGAAAGCTTTGCGGATCGCCCTGAAGCGGTTCGTCAAAGAGCAACAGGTCTTTCTGACTCTTCGAGCCCAGCGGCCCGATTTCGTTTTTCTGGTGGGCCAAACCCGCGGCCCCGCCCAGGGGCCAACACCTTGGCTGCCAGAGATCACCCTACGTCAAGTCCTCTCCCAAGCCGAACTCAGCGGGCCTTTGGATCAGCTTGAAGTCTCCCTGTTAAGGCAAGGACAGTCGGTCTATCGTGAGACGGTGGAAGAGGCGATGAAGGATGGCGGAAGCGATCCTCGTTTGAACCCCAACGATATCGTTTCGATTCTGCCTTTGGAAAGGATTCGTGTTTGGGTAGGCGGCGCGGTCAAGAATCCGGGTGAAATTCGCCTCCGCCCTGGAAGCGACCTGAGCCGGGCCATCGCCACGGTCGGCGGGATTCAGTCTGGTGGGCAAGACGGTTTTGACGAGTTAGAAGTCGTCGTCCGGCGAGGTCCTCAAGTGACTCGTTACCCCACCCGCGACGTGGCGACGCTCCAAACCATCCCCATCGAAGCCGGAGACGACATCTCAGTGGTCCTCCCCACTGGAACCCGTATCACGGTGACAGGCAAGGTGGTGAAACCCGGAGAGGTCTTGCTGAAAGGCGACCAGAGCCTGCAAAAAGCCATCGCGATGGCGGGCGGCCCCAGCGCGGAAGGGACCCTGTCCTTGGTCCGAGTCATGCGGCAAGGCGAGATGTTCACCTTCGACATCAACAAGACGGACACTAAATTCGATTTACAACCCAACGACCTGGTGCTGGTCGAGCGAAACCAGCGCAGTTTCTACGTCTTGGGCGAGGTCGCCAAAGGCGGACGCTATCTCATGGATGACGATCGGGAGTACCGCGTCAGCGACGCCTTGGCCGCTGCGGGCGGCCTGGTCTCACGAGGCACCCTACGGCGTGTCTATCTGGCTCGCCCCGGAAGCGACGGGAAGGCGGTGGTCAAACAGTTCCACCTCGACGAATATCTGAAGGACGGCAAGTTGGAGAGCAACCCGATCCTCAAACCTGGCGACTGCCTGTTGTTTGGGCAGCCAAAGGGCGTCACCATCGCCGGAGCCACCCAAGTTTTGTCGTCCTTCGTTCTCTTCGAAACACTGGTGAGGGACTAACCGGATGAGCCACTCTTCGGAAGAAGTCAAGCCGATCGTTCGCATCTTGTGGGACCACAAGGGTCTTGTTAGCCTAGTTTTCGGTGTCGCCCTGGGCGCAGGCGTCCTTTATACAGTCCTTGCCAAACCCGTTTGGGAAGCCTCCGCCACCATCGTTTTCCCCTCCCGCACTCCCAGCATCCTGGGTGCGGGAGGCATGAGCGAGCAGGGCTCCCTGGCCTCCGCCCTCACCGGCGGCCCCACCCCGCTCAAGATTTACAAGGGCTTTTTGGAGAGCGAGAGAGTTCTGAGAATGGTCTCCGAGGAGACCGGCCTGAAGCGCAAAGAGGTCTTCCGAGTGCGTGAGATTGTGGATCAAACCATGGAGAGCAGCCTCACCGTCACCGCTCGAAGTCGAGACGCCGAGGCGGCCAAGAAGATCGTCCAAGCCCACCTCGACGCCCTCGACAAGGTGAATGCCGAAGTCAACGAGCCGCTTTATGAAGACGACTCCCGAGTCCTGGGCGAGAAGCTAACCGAGCAGAAGCGACGAGTCGAGCGCTTTGAGCGCGACCTGCTGGTCTTCCAGCGCAGCGCCGTCACCGCCCCGATGCTGGGATCTAGTCCTAGTAGTAAAGACAACTCAGTAGTCTCTGGTCCCTCGCGATGGCAAGACATGCAGCGACAGTTGGAGATCGGGATTCAGCGGGTAAATGGCAATCTCCGGTCCATCCGCAACCAGATCAAGGCCACGGGCAGTTCCGGCCAAGTCCCCTCCAACTTGCCCCCGGTCAAGAAGTGGCGCGAACGCCTAGTGGAGTTGGAGTACGAATTGAAGCTGAAGGAACTCTCCTTCGCCCCCGAATCCCCCGAGCTTCAGAACCTGAAGGAGACGGTTAAAGAGACTCGCTCTATGATGCAGAAAGAGATCGCGGCCTATACCGGAGCGGTAAAGTCGGGCGCAATCGACCCCACGGCGACTGAGGAGTCGATTGCGGGGCTGACCACCGAGAAGCTCGGTTTGGAAGCCCAGTTGGCGGCGGTCAAGCGGCTGGCGGCCCTGGCCCCCAAAGAGTCCATCACCCTGGCCCAACTCACCCGCGAATTGGCCACCCAAAGCACCATCCTCCAGCAGGTTCAGGCGCAGTACGAGTTGGCGAAGATTCAGGAGATGCGCAACCCTAACCGGTGGCAAATCCTGGACGAGGCCGAAGTGGCGGAAGAACCGGTGAACAAGAGCTTTGGCAAGGCAGGCGCGATCTTTGGTCTCCTTGGGATGGTTTTGGGCACGATGGCGGCGATGGTCGCCGAAGGCCGGAAGGCCAGGCCCGCGGAGCCGAAGCAGGAATCCCAACCTCTGCGAGAGGCTGCTTAAGGTGGCCTTATCTATTCGACGAAAAGCCGCCTTGGCGACCTTTTTTGGGTCAGGCTCCACCACCCTGATCGCCGCCCTCCAGTCGATCCTGCTCCTGCCTCTGTACCTACGGTTCATCGGCGCAGAGACTTACGGCGTCTGGCTGGCGACGGGGGAGATCCTGTTGTGGATCGTGGCGTTCGACTGTGGTATCCCGAATCTGATGATCCAGCGGATCGGAGCGGCCCACGCCCAGGGGCGGACCGCCGACATCGGGCGACACTTTGCAACCTGCCTCCTGCTTTTGAGCGCGGTCGCGGTCGTCCTGTCGGGAATTCTCTGGGCGGCGGCGCCGTTGATAGTCCAGGTCTTTGACCGTGGCAATGTGGCCGCCGATTCCCTCATCGGTCCTCTGCGACTGGCCGCCTTGGCCACCGGAATCGTTCTGTTGAATTACGCTTTCCAGGGCTTGGCGAGGGCTCTGCAACTCACTGCCCTGCCCAACCTGGCGGCGGTGGTCTCGACGCTTGGTGGGTTCGCCGCAACCTACGGCCTTCTGGTGAGCGGCTACGGCCTCCAGGCGATCGCCATGGGTCTATTGATTCGGAGCGCCGGGACTCTGTTGGGCGGCATGATGGTTCTTCTGCTGGCTGGAGGATTCCGATCCGCTCGGCAAGGCCTCCGCCCCTCGCGGACGGTAGCTAGGGAGTACATCCGAGAGACGCCGCTACTCCTCACCTCCGGCTTGGCCTATGCCCTGATGACCAACAGCCAGATCGTCATCGCCAACTTCATTCTCGGTCCCACGGCGGCGGTTCTGCTTAGCACGACCCGGCGGCTTTCCGACCTCATTAAGTCGGTTTTGGACATGGCCTCCTACTCCACCGAGGGCGGCTTGGCCCACCTCTTTGGATCGGGTGATCGAGCGAAGGCGGTGCGGGTTCTGCGGGAGATCGATGAACGGTTCCACCTGGTTGCCATTGCGATGCTGGCCGGATTTGTGGCGGTGAACGGGGCGTTTGTGCCGCTGTGGACCAAGGGCCAGTTCCATCCCGGCTACGCGCTTACGCTCTGGATCGCGGCGCGGGCCTTCACCACGACCTGGGGCTACATGGGCATCGCTCGGCTTCGGGCCAGCGGGGCTTTTCGACTGGCGTCCGGCATCCTTCTCGGCGACTGCGCGTGTCGCATTCTGGCGATGGTGGCAGGCGCCAGTTATTGGGGCCTCTTGGGGCTGTGCGTGGGGGCGGCTTTGCCCTCGATCTTCTTCGGATTCCTGGCCCGGACCAAGCTGGAGTCGCACTGGGGCGCGCTGCCCCGATTCAACCCCGCCTTGGCGGCGGCTTGCGTCGGAGTCGGCGCTTTGGCCACGGCCATCGGTTTTCTGGCCTCTCCCGCGAATTGGATGGGAGTGGTGGGGCTTGGGATGGCGGCAACCGGCGGAGCCGCGGCGATCCTGTTCCTTGCGATGCGCAGACCAGTCGCGTCGGAGCCAGTAGCTCTCGGGAGGGCGGCTTGAGTCTGGTCCTTCGAAAACCGGCGTCAATAGGTCAAGCCATTGCGCTTGATTGGGGACGCCGATTGGCCCCGATCCTGGTCGTTCAGGCCTACCTCTGGCTGACTCTGGCCCTCTATGCTTTTAGCCCCTGGAACTGGCCGATGCGCGATCCCGGCAGGCTGTACGGCTTTGTGATCGGCTGCCATCTGTCTCTGCTGGCGGGCTACCTTTGCTTCGCCCACCGCTCGCCCCGCCCGTCGCCTTACGCCGACCGACCCATGAAACTCGTTCAGATGGCGATCTGGGCCAGTTTGCTGATCCTTCCCCTGACCAGCTACGCCCGCACGGGCAAGTGGATTCCGAACATCATGGGTAGCCTCGCCAACCCTGGGCAGGCCTATATGGAAGCGCATATGTTCGCGGCCTATTCCACCAACGCCGGGGCCTATCTGCGAATCCTGGCCAGCCCCCTGTTATTGATGCTTTTCCCGATGGCGGTCTTCTATTGGGCAAGGCTGGGACGCTTGACTCGGTGGGCGGTGGTTTTCTGTGCGCTGGGGATTGTGCTGATTTCGGTCTCGACCGGACAGCGGCGAGACATCGCCGACCTGCTGGTGACCCTGCCGCTCGTTCTGACCGCAAGCCACTGGGCCAACGTCACCCGGGTAAGACCCGCGACCCGTCGCCTCCTCGTTCTTGGGATGCTGGGCGCGATCGCGATGTTCCAGGTCTACTTCGCGTATTCGCATATCAGTCGCGTGGGCGCAGACACGGCTGCCTACGCCGTGAACCCGGCCACCCGCCAGCACCCGAACCGCGACCACCCGATTCTGGAGGTCATCCCCGAGGAAGCCCATGCCGGATTCCTGGCCTTCGCCAACTACATGTCCACCGGCTACTTCGGCCTGAGCCTCAGTCTGGATCGTGAGCACCAGCCGATGTACGGGTTTGGGCACAGCATGTTCCTCACCCGCAACTACGAGCGGTTTGCCAACGACGAGACCTTTGGCCAACGATCCCTGCCCGTCATCATCTCGGAGAAAGATGGGTTCAAGTATCCGGTCTACTGGTGTACCGCGTATCCCTACTTCCTGAACGACCTGGGCACGCTGGGAACCATGGCGCTCATGTTTGGCTTCGGGGCGCTTTTGGCCCTCTCCTGGGTGGATATGCTCAGCGGGCGCAGCCCCTACGCCGTGGCCATGTTTTGGCTGCTGGCGATCCTCATTTTCTACCTGCCCGCCACGAACCGAATGCTCCAGGATGGAGAGGGCGTGGCGGCATTTTACATTTGGCTCTTTGTCTACCTTCGAGGTCGGACGATGAAGAAAAGGACTCTGTCTGCATGAAGAAGAACCTAAAAATCGCGATCGCCTACTTCGGCGCCTTTGCCCCGGATCGGCCCGACTACAAGACTCCTGCGTCCAGTACGGCGGGGAACTTGTTCCAGCTCAATTTCCTGAGCGCATTGCGCCGATCCCGGCTGCCGATGCCTCAGGTGTACAGCTATCTGCCGATGCCGTCTTTCCCCCGGCACAAGCAGCTCATCTATCGGGGCGGGCGGGATCGGTTGAACGATGGGACGAGCGTGAAGTTTCTGCCGTTCTTGAATCTAGGCCCCCTGAAGATCGCCACTCTGGGGATCGCCAGCTTTGCCCAAACCCTGGCCTGGTCGTGGCGGAATCGGAAGGCGGAGCGGCGGATCGTCATCGCCTATAACCTGAACGCGCCGCCCGCTTGGCCCCTGTGGCTGGCGTGCCGTCTGGCGAAGTGCGAATTTGTGCCGTTCATCGGCGACATCTACGTTCCCGGAGAGGTCATCGCCGACAACTGGCTGCGGCGGCTGGAGTTCGACACCCAGAAGAGGATCATTCCGAAAGTCGATGGCCTTCTGGTGGCGAACAAGGCGATTGTGGAGGACTTTGCCCAGGGGCGGGAGTCGCTCTTGATCGAGGGCGGCGTGCCGGAGAGTTTTCTGAGGAAGTTTGAGGGGTCGGCGGAACGCGAGGCGCGGGCTTTCCATGTGGTGTTTGCCGGACAACTCAGCCAACTGAACGGGGTGGAGTTGCTGTTGGACGCCATCGCCAAGGTCGACGACCCGAGCATCCGCATCACCATCGCAGGGACCGGACCGTTGCATGAGCGAGTGAAGAAGGCGGCGATGCTTGATTCGCGGATCGTCTACGCAGGGTTGCTTCCGCATCGGGACTTGGTGGAGGTCTACAAGAGCGCCGACCTGGTACTGAGTCTGCGGCGCACCGATAACCAGACCCACCGCTACGTTTTCCCATCCAAAGTCGTGGAGTGCCTCGCGACCGGCGTTCCTCTCCTCACCACCTGCACCGGCCACGCCGCGTCGGAGTTCGGGCCGTTTGCGATCCTGCTCGACGAGGAGACCCCCGAGGCGTTGGCGGCGAAGATCGAGGAGGTCATGGCTTGGCCGGAGGCTCGACGTGGCGAGATCGGCCAGCGGGCGCAGGCTTACGTTCGCGAGAACCGGACTTGGGAGTCCAACATCGTCCGGTTGGAGGCCTACCTGGAGACCAGTCGGAGGGCCGCTTGAGCAAGCCCCGCGTCCTCATCTTCGTGGACTACTACCTGCCGGGATTCAAGGCGGGCGGACCGATTGCGTCGGTGAGTCGCATGGTGGCGGAACTTCGCGACCGGTACGACATCCGTATCTTCACGCGGGATCGGGACCTGGGAGACGACCGCCCCTATTCTGGGATCGCGCCGAACCGGTGGAACGATCTTGATGGGATCGCGGTGTATTACGCCAGCCCCGACAAGCTTCTTGCCGCGCACATCGAATCCGTGGCAAACAGTTGCGCGCCGGATCTTGTCTATCTCAACAGCTACTTCTCCGTCCTTTCCCGAACCGTGCTCTCCCTCTCCAAAAAAGGAAGGCTGGGCCAGTCGAAGATCGCGCTGGCTCCTCGGGGCGAGTTCTCGCTTGGAGCGTTGGCGTTGAAGGCGGTGAAGAAAAAGGCTTATCTGCGCTATGCCCGGATCGCCGGGCTGACCAGCGATGTCGTTTGGCACGTCTCGTCGGAGCATGAGCGGCGGGATGTATTGCGGGCGGTGGGGCGGAACAGCCGCACCATCGTCGAGGCGCCTGGACTGCCGACGCATCGCAAAGAGGTCGCGGCTACGTCCATCCTCAAGGAATCAGGGGCGGCAAGCTTCGCCTGGCTATCCCGAATCTCGCCCAAGAAGAACCTTTTTGGCGCGATCCAGATGCTGGGACAGATTCAGCGCGAGGCGACGCTGACGATCTACGGTCCCATCGAGGACCGGGCTTACTGGCAGGAGTGCCAACAGGTGATCCGCTTTCTACCCAAGAACGTGAAAGTCGTCTACGTCGGAGGCCTGCGGCCTGAGGAGGTGGTTTCCACCTTGGCAGGGCACCACTTCTTCCTGTTTCCGACCTTCGGCGAGAACTTCGGGCACGTCATTCCCGAGGCGCTGTCGGCGGGTTGCCCCGTCTTGCTGAGCGATCAGACTCCGTGGCTGGACCTGAACGAGCGGTCGGCGGGTTGGGTGATGCCCTTGGAAGACAGCCTGGCTTGGCGGGAATGTATCCAAACGTGTATCGATATGAGCAACGAACGTTACCAAAAGATGAAGATATCCACTCAGGAGTACATCGATGAAGTTTCGGATCGGCAGTTGGCCGGTGGCCCACCGCACCTTTTTGAGATAGCGCTGGCCAGTTGAGGTTCTTCACCCAGGCATTCAGTTCACCCCAAAGGGGTAATGCCCAACAGCGAAGGGTTGCGCGGCCCGTCTTCCAGAGGGTTTCTCCTTCCTCAACGTCAAGGCCGCGCTACCCTGGTAAACGCCGCCCAAACTTCCCTTACCCTGAAAGGGTTACACCCTACAAACTTGTAGAGTGCAGCCCCGTTGGGGCTGGGGAGATTGGGTGGCAAGTACCAGGGTGGCGGCTTCGCCTGACCCTTCGCTGTTGAGCATGATCCCTTCGGGATGGACGGGAACTACTGAAAGCTGTGACCGGGATCGGGCCTCGCATGGCAATTCTGCAAAACCCCACTTCTTGTCGAATGTCCTGCAAAAAAGGACCTATCGAAATTGGACCAAAAAACCACTATTTCTACTAGGCTTAGGCCTTTTGGTGATTCTTGATGAGAGCGCTCGTTTTAGGTGGACTGGGAATGTTGGGGCATCAAGTCGCCCGGCGATTCCAAACGACGGGAGAGACTTGGGCGACGGTGCGGAAATCCGACGACGTTGCCTTTGCCGCCGACCACTTGCCGGGAGTTCAAATCTATCCTGGCGTCGATGCCCAGCACTTTGACTCCATCCGGGCAGCGATTCAAGAGATTCAGCCGACTGTGGTGGTGAACTGTATCGGCATCATCAAGCAGGACGCGCTCGCTTACGACCCCACCGTCTCGATCGAAGTCAATGCGCTCTTGCCCCACCGGATCGCTGCGCTCTGTGAGGAGATCGGCGCGAGGCTCATCCACATCAGCACCGACTGCGTTTTCAGTGGAGCCAAGGGCGGCTATACCGAAGCTGATTTTGCCGACGCAAACGACCTCTATGGGCGGAGCAAATTTCTCGGCGAAGTCCACCGCCCGTCTGCCCTCACCCTCCGCACGTCCATCATCGGCCCCGAGCTTCGTTCTTCCCGGAGCCTGCTCGACTGGTTCCTCTCGCAGACCGGAACCGTCAACGGCTACACCCGAGCGATCTTCTCTGGCCTGACCACGCTGGAATTGAGCCGCGTGATCGTTCGTTGCGCCGATGACTGGACCAACCTGGGCGGACTCTATCAGGTCTCTGCGGACCCGATCAACAAATACGATTTGCTTAGCCTGGTGAGATCCCACTACGGTCTCGACACCGAGATTCAGGCTAAGGACGAGCCGGTCATCGACCGCAGTCTCGACAGCACCCATTTTCGAGAAGCCACCGGATACCAGCCTCCTAGCTGGGACGAGATGGTTTCTGAATTAGCGGCTTTGCCGCAACCCGCACTTACTGGAGGAATCTATGTCTCTTCGCGATAAGCATGTTCTCGTCACTGGCGGCACGGGGTCGCTCGGCCACACCATCGTCCGCCGGATGCTCGGCCTTGGGCACGATGCGCCGAGGAAGATCACGGTCTTCTCCAGGGACGAGGCCAAACAGCACTACATGAAGGTGGAGTACCGCACGCCCAAGCCGGGCCAGTGCGAGGTCGCTTTCCGTCGCGGCAAAGAGATTCTGAACTTCATCATCGGCGATATGCGGGACTATGATTCGGTATGCCGAGCCCTCCAAGGTGTGGACATCGTGGTGAACGCCGCCGCCCTGAAGCAGGTTCCCAGTTGCGAACAGTATCCGTTCCAGGCCGTGCAGACGAACATTATCGGCGCCCAGAATCTGATCCGCGCCATCCGCGACACCGCGCCCCACATCCAGCAGGTGGTGGGCATCAGCACCGACAAGGCATGCAAGCCGATCAACGTCATGGGGATGTCGAAGGCGCTGATGGAGCGGCTCTTCATCGAGGCCAACCTCCAGTGCCTCAACACGCGTTTCAACCTCGTCCGATACGGCAACGTGATCGCTTCTCGCGGCTCGGTTGTGCCTCTATTCGAGGAGCAGATCAAGAACGGCGGGCCGATCACTATCACCACCAAGGACATGACCCGGTTCCTATTGACCCTGGATCAGGCCGTGGACACCGTCTTTGCCGCCCTGGAGCATGGCCGTCCCGGCGAAACCTATGTTCCGATGGTGGATGCCGCTCGAATCATCGATCTCGCACGGGTGATGATCGACGGTCGAGACGTGCCCATCGTGATCACCGGCATCCGCCCCGGCGAGAAGATTCATGAGATCATGGTTTCCGATGAAGAGCGGTATCGAACCATCGAGCGCAAGGGCTACTACGTCATCCAGCCGATGCTGGAGGAGCTGCTTCCCGAGGTGGTGGACAACCCGGTTCTCACCGGCGAATACTCCTCAGCCGATGTGACGTTGAGCGATAACGCGATTCTCGAAATGATCAACCCGATCCTGGAGGAGGGACGCTTCACGATGGCGGTGGCGGCGTGAAGATCGCCACCATCTGCGGAACCCGCCCCGAGATCATCCGGCTCAGCCGGGTGATCGACCTTTTGGACCAGCACTGCGATCACAAACTGGTCTACACCGGCCAAAACCACGACCCCAATCTCAGCACGATCTTCTTTGAGGAGCTTGGTGTGCGCAAGCCCGACGCCTGGTGGAACGTCCAGGCGAGGAACTTTGGGGAGCAGATCGGCAAGATCGTGGGCGAGGCGGTGGACTATTTCACGGCTGAACAGCCCGACCGGGTTTTGATCCTGGGAGATACCAACTCCGGCCTCGCCGCGATTGCCGCTGCCCGCCTTGGCATCCCGGTCTATCATATGGAGGCGGGCAACCGGTGCTACGACAACCGGGTTCCCGAAGAGGTGAATCGCCGGGTCATCGACCATAGCAGCGAAGTCCTCCTCCCCTACACCCATCGGAGCAAAGAGAACCTGCTCGCCGAAGGCATCCACCGCGACCGCATCTACGTCACCGGCAATCCGATTTTCGAGGTCATCGAACACTACTCGCCAGAGATCGATGCTTCGACAATCCTGGAAAGGCTGGAAGTCGATCCGGGCGGGTACTTCGCCGTGACCCTGCATCGAAGCGAGAACGTGGACAACGAGAATCGGCTGGCGGCATTGCTTGCTGGTCTGGATTTAATCACCGAGCACTTCCGACGTCCGGTGATCGCCAGTCTGCACCCTCGCACGGCTGACAAAATCAAGAAATTCGACCTCGCTCCCAAGTCCTCCCTGGTGAAGTTCGTCACCCCGATGGGCTTCCATGATTTTGTGAAGTTGGAGAAGAACGCCTTCGCCGTCCTTACCGACAGCGGGACCGTTCAGGAGGAGGCGGCAATTCTTAGGATTCCTAACGTAATCGTTAGGGATGTTACCGAACGGGCCGAAGCGATCGAGGCGGGGTCGGGAATTCTGTCGGGGGCTCAGCCGGATGAGGTTCTCGGGGCCTTGAGGTTCGCAGTAGCATCCGCTACTGATTGGACGCTCCCGGATGAATACTTACAGCCAAACGTTGCGTCGATCGTTTCTCGAATTGTGCTTGGATATCGCCACTCGGCAAGAGCGGCGGCATGAAGATTCTCTTCCTCTCCCAGCACTATCGCCCCGAACCCTGCGATACCCGAACATCCAAACTGGTCTCTGGATTTGCCGAGCGCGGTCACCAGGCGACGGCCCTCACCAGCTTCCCGAACTACCCATTCGGCAAAGTCTATGACGGCTATCGCCAGAGTCTGTGTCAAAGGGAGACGGTGGATGGAGTTGACGTGGTGCGGGTGCCGATGTATCCCGACCACAGCCGATCCTCTAAGAAGCGGGCGTTGAGCTATCTTTCCTTTGGGTTGTCGGCGGCGTTCTTGGGTGCGCTTTTCACCAGGCGTCCCAACCTGATCTGGATTCACCACCCACCGCTGACTACGGGCTTCGCGGGCTACTTCCTGGCCAAGCTGAAGCGGGTTCCATTCGTTTTTGAGATCCACGACCTGTGGCCGGAGAGCCTGACCAGCACGGGGATGATCCAGGAAGGAAGGGTCACGCGGGCGATTCGCAAGGCTTGTAACTTCCTTTATCGCCGTGCCGCCGCCATCGTCGTCACCTCCCCTGGGATGAAAACCCATCTGGAGCGGCAGAACGTGAGCCCGGATAAGATCGTCGTGATTCCGCAGTGGGCCGACGAAGAGGTCTTCCGCCCGGTGGATCAGGACTTGGAACTTGGTTTGCGGCATGGGCTGATTGGGAAACGGTCGGTGGTCTTCGCCGGAAACTTGGGCATCGCCCAAGGGTTGGATGCCGTGCTGGATGCAGCGAAGCAACTGGCCGATGTCGAGGATTTCCAGTTTGTGCTGTTGGGCGACGGGGTGGAAGCAGCTCGGTTGCGGGAGCGGTGCGAGGCGGAAGGGATTGGGAACGTGCGGTTTGTGGGGCAGCAGCCGGCGACCGAGGTCTCCAAGTTCCTCGCCTGGGCCGACGCCGCGCTGATCAGCCTGAAAGACGACCCCCTCTTCGCCATCACCATCCCCTCCAAAACCCAGGCTTACATGGCCTGCGGAACACCGATCCTGTGTGCAGTTTCGGGTGACGGAGCAGATGCGGTGGAGGCGGCCCAATGCGGGTATACCGTGGCTCCCGAGGATGCGGATGATTTGGCGGAGAAGACCCGCGCCATGCTGGCTCTCTCGTCCTTTGAGCGGGAGGAGTTGGGTCGGAATGCGGCCGCCTATTTTGAAGCCAACTATCGCCGACAGACGATCTTGGATCGATATGAGGCGCTCTTCGGCGACCTGCTGGGTTATCGAGCCGTTGCGAGCGTGGGCGAGATGGTTCAGCGAAAGGTGGCCTAGCCCCAATACCGTTTAGTTAAGGCGCGATGGCGAGATGTCCGTCATATAGCGTTACTTCAAAGGAAGCTTCACTAAACCGTATTGAGGCTAGGGCCGGGGAGCCGTTTGTTTGGAGAAGTTTAGGGATCGCCAGTCGGTGGGTTCTTGGAAGGAGGTCAGGCGCTCCAGCAAGAGGGTCTGTTCTTCGGTGGGAGCTTGATTAAGGTGACGGTGAAGGACGGGAGCCGCATCGGCGCTGAGGGAGCGGAGGTATGCCCAGTCGATACTTTTTCCGGCCTGTAAATTCCATCGAGCGACCACGGCGTCGGGGTTGAGCAGGTTCAGACCGACGACCATCCCCGCGAACAGCATCAAGCCGCCCCAGGCAAACCGATTGGCCCGCTCCCGCATCACCGTCAGGCAGAACCACCCGAAAACCAGGCCCAACCAAACCAGCGCCGCCGCGACGTAGAGGCGGAGGGTGGAAAGCTGGAACGTTTCCAGGTACAGCTTCATCTTGAGCGCGGCGGAGAGCATCACCACGGTCAGAAACATCACCAAGATGCCCGCCATCACGCGATAAAGCCGCTTCAGCCGCACGCTCTCCGGATCGATCAGGGCATGGAGTCCCAGGAGGGTGGGAAGGGCGAGAGCGGTGACCGCGACCAGTTCAAAGAACCCGCGCCGGGCGAACTCCGCCACGCTGAGGTCGGAGGTGGCGCGAAGTGTCTCGGACCCGCCGAAGAAGTAGGGCCACTGGGTCGCCACGAAGAGGATGAAGAGGAGGTTCAGGGCGCCGAGGACGATGGAGATCTCCAGGAGGCCGAGGGATGGCGAAGGGTTGGCGGCGAACGGCGGAGCTTTGACCTCTGGCTGGCCGATGTAAATCCGTCGGAAAAAGCCTGCCGTGAACCAGAAGAAGACGAACCCGATGAAGCCCTGCACAAGGAGGGTCTCGAGGTCGAAGGTGAAGAGATTCTTGAGTAGCCGCTCGAAGTTCGCATCTGCGCTGGCGAAGAGAACGCCGAAGAGAAGGACAAGGGGAGTCGCCAAGAGGAGTCCGCGAACGCCGGCCGCTACATGCTTCCCATGCCCGCTCTGCGGGATCAGCCGCCAGGCGATGTCGTTGAGGAGCAGGTTGAAAGTATCGATGAATGCCACAAACCAGGCCCCCAGCGCCCGGAAGGGGTAGTCGTAGACCGAACCCTTGGAGATGATGGAGGGCCGCGCCCGGATCGCGAGGATGCCTGCGAAGAGAGCCATCGCCAGCAGATTCAGGAATCGAATCGTGGAAGAGTCCCGCCCCGCGAGAAGCAGGGAGAACAGAACGATCCCCACCCAGAGGATGTTCGCCTTCGACTGCGGACGCACAAACGAGAACTTCGCCAATAACCCATAGATGCCCAGGGAGGCCAGGGTCGTCAGGGTGAACCCGATCCCCAGCGGGCCGGAGGGAACCAGGAGAGCCGCCACCAACCCAACCAGCCCCGCCCCAACCAAAACGGACAGAGCGGCGCGGTGGACGACGGGGGTTTCGGAAGCAACGATCGCAGGAGCAGCCATATTTCGACCAACGTTTGCCCATACAGTCGCGTGCCAAGATCGCAAACTTTCAGAAATTTTGTTATTTCAGGAAGAATTGGCATTTGGCGATGGGTGTTGGGCTTTAGGTTTTGGGGTTAGCCATCCGGACTTTGAGGAACCATAGATGGAACGAGTCGGCAACCAAAAACCAAGGAACCAAAAACCTAAAACCCGATGCCCAAAACCCAACGCCTAAAACCCAACGCTCTCTCTCAACACTCCCCCTCCTTCTCCAAGAACCTCTCGATGTCCGCCGGATGCAGGATGGCAATGTTGGGGTTGGCGAGGCGGACGAACTCTTCGAAGGAGATGTCGCCCACCTCGCCCGTTTCGCGGAATTCGTCGTAGATCGCCTTAAGGGCGGTGGCGGGGGAAGGCTGGTCCTCGAATGCATCCACCCAGATGCCCGGCATCTCTTCGCTGCTCTTGTAGGCGATAGCGGCGATGAAGGGAAGCTCGCCCAGGGAGTCCGAGGCGCGGGAGCCGGTGGACTCCCAGGCCCCGTTGCTCACCTGCATCCCTTGGTCGGCGAGCGCTTTGCGGGTTTCATCCAGACTCAGCTTGGTAGAGGCGCTGACCACGATGCCGGTCGCGGGGTTCGCCGAGGTCACGTGGGTCTTGTTCTCCAGGCGGGAGATGTAGGCGAGTTGGCCGCCGGTGTGGCGTTTCGTCTCCTCGGCAAAGCTGTCCAGTTCCACGTGAAGCGTCATATTCCTGCCCGTTAGAGTATCACCTTACGCGAGCCCCGGTCTATTCGGGCTAAAATTTGGGCCAAATCCCCGCCAAAGAGGTCCGCGTTGTCCGAAACCATTGAAACCCTTCTCGACGAAACCCGCCTATTCGCCCCGTCCGACGCCTTTCGAACCCAGGCCAATGTCAGCGATCCCGAGATCTACGCTCGGGCGATGGCCGATCCGGTTGGCTTTTGGGAAGAGCAGGCGAAGGCGTTGGACTGGTTCCAGCCTTGGCATACCGCCATGGCGTGGAATCGCCCGTTTGCCAAGTGGTTTCTTGGCGGCAAGCTGAACGCCTGCTACAACTGCGTGGACCGCCATGCCGAGGGGCCACGGGCGGACAAGGTGGCGATCCTCTGGGAAGGGGAGCCAGGCGAGGTGCGGAAGATCACCTATCGGGAGTTGAAGTATGAGGTTTCCCGAATCGCCAATGGGTTGAAGTCGCTAGGCGTGCAGAAAGGGGATCGGGTCTGCATTTACCTGCCGATGGTTCCCGAACTCGCGATGACCATGCTCGCCTGCGCCCGCATCGGCGCGGCCCACAGCGTGGTGTTTGGTGGATTCAGCGCCGACTCCCTGGCGGAACGCACCAACGACGCCCAGGCCAAGGTGATCGTCACCGCCGACGGCGGCTACCGCAGAGGCAACGTCGTTCCTCTGCTCAAGATCACAGAGGAGGCTCTGGCGCTGGGTTGCCCCACGGTGGAGACCGTCCTTGTCCTCAATCGCATCGGAGATTCCGCATCTGAGATTTCAGATTTAAGATTTAAGAGTTGGGATTCGGTGGTTGGTTCGCAATCCGCCGACTGCCCTTGTGAGCCGATGGACAGCGAGGACCTGCTTTTCATCCTCTACACCAGCGGCTCCACCGGCAAGCCCAAAGGGATCATCCACACCACCGGGGGCTACCTCACCCATGCCGCCGCCACTTCCCGGTGGGTGTTCGACCTGAAAGACGAGGATGTCTATTTCTGCACCGCCGACTGTGGCTGGGTCACCGGGCATACGTACATCGTCTACGGGCCGATGGCAAACGCCACGACCTGCGTGATGTATGAGGGCGCGCCGGATACGCCGGATAAGGATCGGTTCTGGCGGATCATCGAGCGGCATGGAGTCACCATCCTGTACACGGCTCCCACCGCGATCCGTGCCTTCATGAAGTGGGGAACCGAGTTTCCCGACCGATGCGACCTCTCTTCGCTTCGCCTGCTGGGATCGGTAGGCGAGCCGATCAACCCCGAAGCTTGGATTTGGTACCACGAGGTTATTGGTAAGAAGCAGTGCCCGGTGGTGGATACCTGGTGGCAGACCGAGACGGGAGGCATCATGATCGCCCCCCTCCCCGGCATCACCGCCACCAAGCCCGGTAGCGCCACCCAGCCCTTGCCGGGGATCGTCGCGGCGGTGATGAGCGACGAGGGCAACGAGATTTTCCGCCCCAGTGCCCAACACCCAACGCCCAACGCCAACCTCCCCGTCGGCGGCATCCTCGCCATCTCCCACCCTTGGCCCGGGATGACCCGAGGCATCTATGGCGACCCGGATCGGTTCCAGCGGGTCTATTGGGACCGCTTCCCGAACCACTACTTCCCTGGCGACGGTGTGAAGGTGGACGAGGATGGCTACTTCTGGCTTTTGGGCCGGGTGGACGACATCATGCTGGTCGCAGGCCACAACATCTCGACCATGGAGGTAGAGTCGGCGCTAGTGGACCACCACGCGGTGGCGGAGGCAGCGGTGATCGGCAAGACCCATGAGTTGAAGGGCCAGGCGATCTCGGCCTTTGTGATCCTCAAGACAGGAGCCGAGGCCACGGTAGACGAACTGAAAGCCCACGTCGCCCACAAGATCGGCGCCCTGGCCCGCCCCGACGACATCTTCCTCTGCGCCGACCTGCCCAAGACGCGGTCGGGCAAGATCATGCGGCGGCTGCTACGGGATGTGGCCGAGGGCAGGGCCTTGGGAGACACCACCACCCTGGCGGATGCCAACGTCGTGCGGGCACTCAAGGACCAGTATGAGGACAAGGAGGGGTAGGGGGCAGGGTTCCTCGGTTTTAGGTTTTAGGTTTTGGGTTTTGGGTTTTGGGTTTTGGGTTTTGGGTTTTGGGTTTTGGGTTATCAAGTCAGCACCTTGTAACGGCGTCATCCTGAGCGAGCCAGAAGAAGTCTGTAGCTTTGCCGCTTGCTCGTCGCGAGTCGAAGGACCTCACCCGTTCGCAGTCTCTTCCCGACCAACAAGCGGGTGAAGTGGTTCGACTTCGCGGCGTACACGCTCTCACCCAACCCATAGCGCTCGGGCCGCTTTGCTCACCATGACGTCGTGCTACAAATAAAGGAATAGGCGCTTACAACCCCTAAAACCCAAAACCGAGGAACCAAAAACCTAAAAAGCCTTGTGCCACTTCTGAATCTTCACCTTGTGCGAAGTGGGGATGGAGCTCATGAGGGCTTCTTGGGTGGCCCAGGTGACGATGCTGATGATCTCCTCATTGAGGGCGACGTTGTTGCCCCAGACGGAGCCCAGGTAGCCGGGGATGTAGGCGAGCTCGGCGAGGACTTCGTCGGTGTCCAACTCCAATTCCTCCTGCTGGCCGGGGTCGGAGAACCGCATCGCGAAGCTGGCGAAGCTCCCCACCGGAATCTCCTCGAAGCTCTTGCCGTGCTTGCTCCGAGGGTTTACCAACGCGACGTCGGGTGGGTCGATCGTGAGAGATGCCACCAAGGGACCTACCTTCGACTGCATCAGATCCTCAAAAGCCGATTCCGCAACCTCGGAACTGGGGTAGCGCATGATCTGCATGAACCCCCCATCCGGCTCCAGCGACCGCCAAGAGGAGATGCCAAGCAGATGATCCCGATTGGTCGGAAGGTCCTCCACCTGGTTCCGGTAGCTCAATAGTTGGGCGTCGGTAGCCATCACACGAAGACGAGCGATCACGATTACTTCAGACATTTGGCCCATTTTTGCATGAAAATGAGGCGGAGGGGCGGAAAGACGGGGGAATTAGGGACAAGGGAAGGAGGGGGAGCGTGGTGGGATGATGGCGTGATTTCGTGATGGAGGTGAGGGGCGTGAGTCGTGAAATCGTGAAATCGTGATGTCGTGATTGACGTGAGGAGTGGTGCGACCACTTCGTGGTCGGGGGATTTTGGGTGGCCTGTCCAGGGATCTTCGACCACCTGGCTACTGGCTGGGACCACTCCGTGGTCAAATGGCTTTCATCACGCATTTCACGTCCATCACGTCAATCACGGATCATCTCCCTCATGCGCCTCACCTCCATCACCTCAATCACGACTCTCCTCACTTCCTCAACTTGAAGCAGTTCCGGCATCTCGCCTCATACGACTCCGTCGCGCCAATGAGAATGATGGGGTCATCTCGGTGGGCGGGTTTGCCGTCGATTTGGCGGTAGGTGTGGCTGGCAGCGGCGCCGCAGTTCATGCAGATGGCTCTCAGCTTCACCACCTCGTCGGCCAAGGCCAGGAGGCGGGGCATGGGGCCGAAGGGCTCTCGGCGGAAATCTTGGTCCAACCCGGCGCAGATCACCTCTTTGCCTTTGTCGGCCAGTTCGACGGCGAGGTCGCAGATGGAGTCGTCGAAGAACTGAGCCTCCTCGATAAGGACCACCTGGGTCCCCCGCTCGATCTTTTCCCGCAGGTCGGCGACGTTCTTAACCGGCACTGCCTCATGGTCCACCCCCATATGGGTGACGACCTTAGACTCATCGTAGCGGTTGTCGATGGTGGGCTTGAAGACTTGGACTTTGCGCTTGGCATAGAGCGCCCGACGAGCCCGGCGAATCAACTCCTCGCTCTTCCCGGCAAACATCGACCCGCAAACCACCGTGATGGAGCCGAGAGGTTTGGCGGGTTTGGATGAGGCCATGGGATGGTCTTAACGTTACCTTTTTGAGAGTCACCGGGCGGACTGCGGTTCGGTATTGCGGCACTACGGCATTGCATTTTCCGACTTCCCGCTTCCGCCCAGGTACGAGCCATTCTGGGTCTACTATTTCTTGGTCATTGACAACTTGGCGCTGCCGGCGGGGATGCCTTCTTGGAATCTCAGGTTCTTGATTTCGCTTTCTACCGAGATGGGGGTGCAGGTTGACTTTTCGATGATGGCCGTGCCTTTGGCGGTGGTGGGTTCGGCTCCCGACTCCTCCTGATACTCAATCGAGACTTTCAGCTTGTCGTCGGCGTCGCTCAAGAGTTGGTAGGTTCCTTTGGCTTTGGGCAGGTTGAGGTTCTTGTCGGCGGGGAATTCGTGGGTCCACTTGTCGCCCACCGCGACCGGCTTGGGCGGAGCCTCGTACTCACCTACCCGCGAGAAGATTTCGCCAATGACATCGCTGTCGGGGTCGTCGGCCTTATTTCTTTTGCTCAGGAGGTCGCCGCGCGCGTTGTACTTCTGGACGTCCTCCGCTTCATCCGGCTGAGCCTGCTCTTCACCGCCGAACGAGGCCTTCATGTTCTTCATCGTGGTTCCGAGGGTGTAATCTCCGTTCGCCTCGACCTTCTTCACATGCATCACCACGTCGCCCGTAATCTTGAGCTCCTGTTCCATGAGGAGGCCGTCGATTTTCAGGCCATAGGAAAGCTTCTGGCCCTCTTTGGGCTTCCAGAGGAGATCGTAAGTGGCGGATTGGAGGCCAGAGGCGAGGAGGACGAAGGCAGCGAGAATGGCATTCATGCTGATAACTGTACGCTGAAACGTGTCCCTAAATCTCACGACTTGTGTCGCGAATACAATCGGACCTATCTTACGTCCTATAATCGAACTTAGCGATGGCCGAGCAAAAGACCCCGCGAAACGCCCCCCTTTGGATCAAGGCGTTTGTGATTTTCCACCTGGTGTGCATCACGATGTGGTCCCTACCCTATCCCAAGGAGCCTTACCAGATGGGTACGGCGAAGTTCGGGGTGCGCACCGACAGTGCCAAGGCCTTTGCCCGGACCTTTAGCGAGACGGTGACCGAAGGGACGCTGTACTTGAACTGGAAGTATCTCAAGGGGTCGCCGCTGATGTACTATCCCGGCGCCACCGGCTTTTGGCAGTATTGGGATATGTTCTCGCCCAACCCCGCCAGCGTCGATCTCTATTTGGAGGCGGATGTGGTGTACAAGGACGGAACCACCTACCGGTTTAAGTATCCGCGCATCTACGACCTGCCAATCCCCAAGAAGTATTTCAAAGAGCGGTACCGGAAGTTTTATGAAAACGTCAATCAGGACAACCAGTCTTCTATTCGGCCCCATGTAGCTCAACGGATCGCGCTGGAATGCTTTGACAATCCTCAGAATCCGCCGGTAGAGGTCACGCTGATCCGGCATTTCAATATCGTTGAGCCTCCGGGGCAGGAGCCTGATCCAGAGTACACCGTGGTGCGTTTCTATACGCATGTGGTCGATCTGGCCAAATTGCGCAAAGACAAGGGGCTGACGCCTTGAAAGCTTGGCTGAAGAGTCTCGACGCCTTCTGGTTTGGGCACGGGTCGCCAGTCACTTTGGGGATCATCCGAATCTTCATCGGATTCTGGGCGCTCACCAACTTCCTGATGATTCTGCCCGACTTCAACGCCTGGTTCACGGAGCAGGGGTATGTGCCGTTTGAAGCTGCGATGCGGAAGATGCCGAACCTCTCGGAGAGGTCCAGTGTGCTTGGCTATGAGGTCGTCCTGCCGTTTCAAGTCCCACGGGTCAGCTTGGTGAACTATTTCGGATTGGGGACCAGTGCGCCTTGGATGTTGGCGGTCTATGTCCTGACCCTCCTCGCGTCCCTGACCACCATGCTTGGCCTGTGGACCAGGGTTTCCACGATCCTGCTTGCTTTGGGCGTGGTAACGATCCACCACCGGAATGGGTTCATTGTGCATGGTGGGGATACGGTGTTGCGAGTCATGGTCCTCTATCTGGTCTTGGCTCCCTGCGGACTATCCTGTTCCCTGGATCGGCTGATCGGCCTCTGGAAGGGGCGGATCCAGCCAGGGGTACCGATGGTCTCCCTGTGGACGCAGCGCCTGATCGCCTACAACATCGCGATCGTCTACTTCACCACGTTCTGGCACAAGATGCGGGGGAACTTCTGGCGGGATGGAACCGCAACGTGGTATCCCGCCCGACTCAACGAGTTCGACCGGTTTTGGGTACCGCCCTTCTTGGAGAACCCGCCCTTCATCTATCTGACCACCTACGGCACGTTGGCGGTGGAGCTGGCTTTGGGGACCCTGGTCTTCTACAAACCGCTTCGAAAGTGGGTCCTTTTGGCGGGTCTGATGATGCATGCTTACATCGAGTACAGCATGAACATCCCCCTCTTTGCCTTTGTGATCTGTAGCTGCTACGTCGCCTTCTACTCGGGCGAGGAGGTGACGGCGTGGTTTGGGCGGCTGGGCGAGAGGTTCCGGCGGCGGCAGGTAAGGGTTTGGACTCCGGCAGGAAAGTCGATGTCCCCTGGTCCGGCGGCGGCGCTCCAGGCGATGGACCCGCTTGGCCTGGTTGCCTACAATAACGGGGCGGCTGAGAATTGGGAGGCGAAGACTCTGGATGATCAGCCGATCTCTCCAGTCAAGGCCTCATGGACGCGATCCTTGGGGGCATGGACGGTGGGTTGGATTCCCGGCGTATGGAAGCGGATCATAGAACGGTCGCTTTCCGATGCCCCGATTTCCAACGGCAGCCCTACCGCCCGCCCCTCTGGCAAGAGGAAGAAGGCGGGTGCGCGGTGAAGTGGCCTTTCAGCCAACCCAAGACCCCCGGCTTCGGCATCCAAAGGACGTACTACCTGACGGTTCTCTCCAGCAGGGCGGTTCTGCCCCCGATGCTGGCGCTCATCAACCCCAAGGGGGAAGGCGGGGCGGTGGAGGGGTTTGGGGCTCCATTAGCGGAGAACGTACCAAAGGATGCCCTCGGGAGACCTTTGGAGCGAGGCGCCTACGCCATTGCCAGCAAAGACCGCAAGACGGTGCTGAAGCTCCTGGTGCTGAGCAAGGAGGAGGCGGGCTTCGATCCCGAGCCGTTCCTAAGGAGCGCCTCGGCAGCCGAAATGGACCCCGAACTCCTCAACCGGGTTCGCGCCACCTGGACCATCGGCCAACTCACGTTTGAATCCCACGACCCGATGGTCTATCCCGCGATCGACTTCCAACTGGAGTTCGCGGCCCGGTTTGCGGAACTGACGGACGGCGTGGTCGCCGACCCGATCTCCCGCCGCTATCTCCTGCCCAACCAGGTTCGGCAGGTCGCTCGAGCCGATGAGCGGATCGATGCGCGGGACGTGGTGGGACTTTCGCATCGAGTGAAGGACACGGGTATCCACCTCTTCACACTCGGGATGCAGAAGTTTGGGTTGCCGGAGTTCGAGATCGCCGGGCTGGAGATCACCGACATGCGCCTCGCCGAGACCCTGCTGATGAGCCTGTGCCAAACGGGCCTTTTGGGCGCTTTTGCATCGAACGGAGACCGGGTAGGCGCACCGGGTTTCGAGTTTGAGGTTCGGGATGGAGGGTTTGACCGCGGCCTGTGGCTAGATGGGCTGCCAGTCTTCGAACTGATCCCGCCGACATTGAAGACGGTCGGGGAGTGTTTGAGGGCCTGGGCGGAGGGGAGTGGGTTTTAGGTTTTAGGTTTTCTGGTTGAGAGTCTGATTGGACCGATAGGTCAGATAGGTCAGATCAATCAAAAACCAAAACCCAGTGCCCAACGCCTAGTGCCCCGCGTCTTCTCGCGGCGCCCGATAGCTCAAGTTCATTGAGAGCCAGTAGAGGCCGAGTTGGCGGACGGCGTCGATGAACTCGTCGAAGTCCACCGGCTTGCGGATATAGGAGTTTGCCCGCAGGTTGTAGCTCTCCACGATGTCCCGCTCTTCGTCGCTGGAGGTGAGGATCACGATGGGGATCGTGGCCGTGCTGGGCTCTTTGCGAATCCTCTCCAGCACTTCCAGGCCACTCACCTTGGGGAGCTTGAGGTCCATGAGGATGAGGTCGGGGAGGCGAGAATTGGGACCGTAGAGGTACTCAAGCGCTTCCGCACCATCCCGGGCGACCCGGATGATGTTCGGTATCTCGCTGTGCCGCATTGCACGCAAAGTAAGCTGCTCGTCGTCGGTGTTGTCTTCGACGAGAAGGATGGTTTTAGGCTCCGCTGCCAAATTTATGTTATCCCTTAATAGACTCGAGGCTGTCATTGCGGGGTCCACTATCCGTTTGGACCTTGTTGGCAGGTTCAACGGAACCTGCCTTAACAACCATTATGCGGCTAACTGTTCCTCAGCGGTATGGCAAACTTTGCGGAATGGGCAACAAACTAGCGTATGTACCTAGGACGAGACAATCCTGCGCCGGGGCTCGTCTGTTAAGGTTAGGGCACCGTTTAGGCGGAGTCAAGGTTAGTGGTTTATATGGATAGCGCCTATCCGATTCTCTCTTCGATCGTCCAGCCTTCCGACCTGCACCGATTCTCCGACAAGGAGCTGTTGCAAGTTGCCCAAGAGGTGCGCCAGGCGATCTTGGACAAGGTGAGCAAGACGGGCGGGCACTTCAGCTCCAACCTAGGCACCGTCGAGCTGACGGTGGCCATGTACGCCGCCTACTCCATTCCGCCCGACAAAGTGGTGTGGGACACCGGGCACCAGGCTTATCCCCACAAGATGCTCACCGGGCGGCTGGACCGCTTCGACACCCTGAGGAAACACAAGGGGCTGAGCGGCTTCCTGAAACGGGACGAGCATGAACTGGACAGCTTTGGCGCGGGCCATGCGGGGACGGCGGTCTCGGCGGCCCTTGGCTTCGCGGCGGCTCGGGACCAGTTGGGGACCAAGGAGCGGATCGTGGCGGTGACGGGAGACGCGGCCATCGCTTCCGGGATGTCCTGGGAGGCGCTAAACCATGCGGGCGAACTGAACACCGATCTGTGTGTGGTGCTGAACGACAACCGCATGTCCATCGCACCCAACGTCGGGGCTTTGACCAACTACCTCGCCCGGCTCCGATCCCGCACCTGGCTGCAACATATGGCCCAGCGGGCTAAGGGCGTCATCGAGCGGATGCCGGAGCCGATCACTAAGGTCGCGGCGGGTCTGCGGCACGGCATCACCCACTATCTGGCTCCTGAGAATACGGGAACGATTTTTGAGGAGATCGGCTGGGAGTACATCGGCCCGGTGGATGGGCACGATCTATTGACCCTGCTGGAGGTCTTCCGCAATGTTCGGGAGCTTCAGGGGCCGATCTTCGTTCACGCCATCACCGTGAAAGGAAAGGGGTATGAGGTCGCGGAAGAGGACGCCTGCAAGTGGCACGGCGTAATCCCGTTCGACTTAGAATCCAATGAGATGGTGAAAGCGGTTGGCCCCGTAACCTACACCCAGGCCTTCGGCGATGCCGCCATCGAGTGCGCCGAAGCCGATCCGAAAGTGGTAGCGATCACCGCCGCCATGCCCGACGGCACCGGCCTCACCAAGTTCAGCAAGGTCCTTCCCGACCGATACTACGACGTCGGCATCGCCGAGCAGCACGCCGTCACCTTTGCGGCGGGGATGGCAGCGGCGGGGCTGAAGCCGTTCTGCGCGATCTACTCCACGTTTCTCCAGCGAGGCTTCGACCAGGTTTTGCACGATGTCTGCCTGCAAAAGCTTCCCGTGCGGTTCTTCATGGATCGGGCGGGGCTGGTGGGCGACGACGGGCCGACGCACCACGGAGCCTTCGACATCTCGTTCCTCTCCTTCATCCCCAACATCGTCCTCCTCGCACCCCGAGACACGACGGAACTGCGGGAGATGACGCGGTGGATGAAGGACTACGACGCCCTCCCCAGCGCCATCCGCTACCCGAGAGGAGCCAGCGACGACCGCCTGCCCGAGAGCCGGTCTCCCATCGAACTGGGCCGTTCCGAGATCCTTTGCGACGGCAAGGACGCTACGATTGCCGCGGCGGGATCGATGGTGAGCGTGGCCTGGGAGGCGTCCCAGCGACTTCGCAAGGAGGGGCTGGAAGTGGGGGTGATCAACGCCCGGTTCCTGAAACCCATCGACTCAGAGGCCATTTTGTCGCTGGCGCGAAAGACCCGGCGGCTGTTTTCCATCGAAGAAAACGTCCAGCGGGGCGGTTTCGGCGAAGCGGTGCGAGACGCGATTCAGGCGGAGGGTCTGGAAGCCCAAATCAAACACCAAATCATCGCCCTCCCCGACGCCTTCGTCGAACACGGCGCCCAACCCATCATCCGAGCCGAGAGCGGCTTGGGAGTAGAAAACCTGATGGAGGCGATTCGGGCGTTGATTGGAGAGAAAGGGGCGGTCGGAAACAAGGGCAAGAGAGAGTAACCCGCCCTACTTAATCTTTGGTGCGGCCTGCGGACTTACCGTCGGCCCCAGGCACCGAGGCCCTTCTTTGGTCCACTCCAGGCGATCCAGCCTCAGACTCCTTCCGTTACGGTTTTGGCCATAGAGCGGCTCGTTGGAGGCGTCCCAGGCATGGTAAGCCATCCACCATTCGCCACTGGCAAGATGAAGGACATGCTGGTGTCCCGGTGCATACGTCTCTCCCGGCTTGGTGGTGAGGAGAGGTTTGGGTGGCTTGGTGTAAGGTCCAAACAGGCTCTTGGAACTGGCCGCCCATACTTGGTAGCAGGCGTCCCGCTTGTAGGATTGAAACCACCCGCTGGAGTAGAACAGCCAGTAGCTGCCGTCCTTCTTCACCAATGTCGGCGCATCCAGAATCCCCTTTTCGATGTCCCGATCCACCGGCAGAACGACCCGCTTCTCGCCCACCGTCTTGTCCAGGTCCTTGGATAGCTCCACCATCTTGATCGACCGGGGAGGAGCCTCGCGGATGTAGAGCAGGTAGGGCTTGCCGTTCTCGATGTGGATATTGGGGTCGATGGCCCCGTTCTCGTCTGGCCCCGAGTTCTCAGAGGTTCCCAGCACCAGCTTGGAAAGGAAGCGGTAGGGGCCGGTGGGCTTGTCCGCCACCGAGACCGCCAGGTCCCGCTTCCGGCTCTCCTTGTCCCGCGCCGAGTAGAACATGTACCACTTGCCGTTCCACTTGTAAACCTCCGGCGCCCAAAGCTGGCCATCCGACCACTCAGGCACGTTCACTCCGCCCAGATGAGTCCACGAGACCAGGTCCTTGGAACTCATGATCTGGAACCCAGCGGCCGAATTGTGGGTGGCGTAGGCATAGAACGTGTCGCCGTCCTGCACGATGTGCGGGTCCGGGAAGTTCTTGCCCCAGACGGGGTTCGTCAGCTTCGGTTCGAGGGTCAAGGTTGCGAGCAAGAGACTGGTAAGCATACTGGTTCAAGGTTCTGGGGCTACCCTTTGAGGCCGCCCAGAGAGATTCCCGCCGTAATCCTTCGACGGAAGAAGAGGTAGGCGATGACGACGGGCACGGTCGCCACGACCGCGGCGGCCATGGTGATCCCGTACTCGGTGGTAAAGCGACCCTGGAAGATGGTTAGCCCTACCGGAAGCGTCCGCATCTCGATGTCGTTCGAGATGATCAGAGGCCAAACGAAGTCGTTCCAGGAGCCGAGGAAGGTGAAGATGCCGAGCGTCGCCAAGGCGGGCTTGCCCAAGGGCAGGATGACCCGCCAAAAGATCGTCGCGATGCTTGCTCCATCCAGGGTCGCCGCCTCTTCGAACTCGGTCGGGATCGTGATGAAGAACTGGCGCAAAAGGAACACGCCAAAGGTGCTGGCCAAAGCGGGGACGATCAGGCCCGGATAGCTGTTGAACCACCCCAGCTTCTGCACAATCAGGAAGACCGGGATCAGGCTCACTTGAGCCGGGATCATCAGAGTCGCGACCGCCAGCATGAACAGCCGATCCCGCCCCCGAAATTGCAGCCGCGAGAAGGCGAACGCCGCCATGCTCGTCACCAACAGGACCAGAAAGGTCACCGTCAGCGCGATTCCCAGAGAGTTCAACAGCCAGCGCCCCACCGGGAACTCGGCGGATCGGTTCGCCAATTCCCGATAGTTATCCAAGGTGGGAGTCTCGGGTATCCACCGGGGGACCGCGCTCAAGACTTCGCTCTCCGGTTTCAGCGAAGTAGACAACATCCACACGATGGGAGCCAGCATCACGAGCGCCGCAATTGCGACCACGATCTGCCAGACAAAACGCGAAACCTTCATGGGCTGGATCGGCTAGGGGCCTTTCGGTTGAGACATATCGGGATTGAAATTCGCCCGCTGATCAGCCTCCTTCTTCCGAATCTCCTCCATCTTACTGGGCGTGATCGGATTCTCATCCGTGCTGCATCCCCAGACGAAGAGGAAGGCAAGAAGCGTGAGAGACAACTGGATCGTTTTCTTCATGGATTACCTGCAAAAAGAGATAGGGCCTGCGGGAAGCATCCCGCAGGCCAGGTGGAAGCGGTTACGGGACCCTTGAGGCGTCGCATTGGCCCCAGGTTCCCCACCAGTTAGCGCCCGTTTCCGGGTCGCTCTCCATGGTCGGGTTCGTGTCGGGGTTGACCCAGGTGCCACGGCTGTCCATGAACACCCACTCCCAGTAGCCGAGGTTCTTGAACTTCAAGGCGTTGCGCCGCGCGAACTTGGCGTGGCCGTCGGCAAAGCCGTAGTTACCGCCCTTGCTGAAGTTGAAGCCCGCCCAGGCGACATCGGCGTCGTTCGCATGTCGTGCGCCGTCCGTAAAGTAGTTCCGCCGTGGCGACACGATAGCTTCCTTAACGGTCGTCGCCCGGATCTGGAAGATCACGATCTCGGCGGGTTTGCTCAGCGAGGTCTGCGACTCTCGGCTGACGCACCCATTGAACAGGTAGCTGGTTCGGCCCGCGCTCGGGTTGTTCGGAACGGGCGCATACTTGGCATTAGAGTCGTTCTGAGCGCCGGGGCTCACGAACATATCCATGCTCTTCACATAGGGGAACGTCTCCCTTCCCCAGTTCTGCACCGCGCCGGGGTCCATGAATCCAAGGGGAGCCTGGTTGGGGGGATCGCCGCCCGCGCCTGCGCCGTAGTTCGTTCCGTAAAAGTCGCCTTGCCCTGTCCAAGGCTGCATGGTGGCCCAGTTGCCCAATCCTCCGGGCAGCATGCCTTCGCCGTTGGCGACGAATACATCGTCGTAGTCGGCTCCGTACATGATGGCGGCCGTCGAGAGTTGTTTGATGTTGCTAAGGTCGCTCGCTTTCTTTGCGGCTTTCTTTGCCTGGGCAAAGACCGGGAAGAGGATCGCGGCGAGGATTGCGATGATTGCGATGACGACAAGAAGTTCAATGAGAGTGAAACCACTGCGTTTCATATGGCTGCTCCGCTCCAGATTTACGAGCCCCCTGGGGGACTAGCGAGTTCCCCGGCCAAAAAGCGCGGGTACATGATGAATATAAGAACGGCGGAATCGGCTTTTATGGTCAAAGGTCCGCCTCCAAAGACTTGAGACTCCGGTTGCCCGGGGCCGATTGGGGCTCTTGCGGCATCACGTAGTGAAGTCGCAGAACAAGGTCTTGGGCATAGTTTCCGAAACCCTTGCCAAAGAGGTTGAACCCGCCTTTGTGCGCGGCATCGGGCTTGATTCCAATGCGGACGGTGATCGGCTCGTCGGGGAGAACCCTCGTTTTCGCAAGCGTGGCGTCGGAAACCGGCGTGCCGTCCAGCGACGATCCTTCGTCGTCGATAGACCAGATCTTCAGGGCGCCGTATTGGGTCATGTGATCGATCCACCAACTGGGGTTAAGCAGACCGCGCTTCGCACCGAAGTCGCCAGGGCTGGTCCAGGTGCCGATATCCACCCCGTTGACCCACACCGTGATGTCCGACGGCCAACTGTGGTTGTAGTTGGGCGCTTCCGAACAGGCCTCCATGATGAGCTCCAGCCGGAGGATATCGACCGTGCTGGGAAGGGTATTCGGAAACACGTACTCCACGAACCCGCCCGCCATCCAGAGGATTTCGGCGGTGGCCCGCTCGGGGGCCAGGAACGACTGGGGAATGTCGAGGAAACCGATGATCTTGTCCCGGTTGGCGAGGCCGCACTGGGGCACCGGAGCCGCGAGACTATATAACCCAACCGGCATGGAAACTTCTTCCATGCGCTCCTCCGATATCCCGGCTCCCTCGAAAGAAACGATCATCTGGTCGAAGTGCAGGCGGCATCGTTTCTGCATTCCCTGGTTGCCGGGCATATACTCGCTGAGGATCAATCCCACCTGCTCCAAAACTTGGACGTGCTTGGTCACCACCGGTTGCGACATATCCAAAGCCATGCCGATTTCGTTGATATTCTTGTCGCCATCCGCCAAAAGAGAGAGGATATCCAGGCGCGCCTCTGAGCCCAGCGCCTTGAAAATCCCGGCGCTTGCGCCGCCCCTTACCTGCAGAAGATGAGACTTGAGTTCGTTGGCCATTTTTCCGTCGATCCGAGATATACTATAACACAATCGTGATGGTTATTCACAAAAAAAATCAAACGCCGACGATTGGACGCTTATGACCCCTGCAGGCCCGGCTCAGGCGGAACGATCCGTCTCCTACACGAATCCGGTCTTTCCCGAGTACTTCGCCGACCCCTTCGTCTTTCTCCACGAAGGGGTCTACTACGCGGTCGGCACCTCTCCTTTGTTAGAAGGTCAGTTCAGCGTGTTGAGGTCTCTGGACCTCGTGAACTGGCATCGCCTGGGAACCGCTCTGGAAACGTCCGCAGGGTTTGAAGGCGGCAGCTTCTGGGCGCCCGAGGTCGCCATTGCCGATGGCCGGTTCTATCTGTACTACTCGGTAGGGAAGGGCGACAAAAGCCATCATCTTCGCGTGGCCGTCTCCGCAAAGCCAGAGGGTCCCTATGAGGACTTGGGAAGGCTCACCCCCGAGGACTCCATCTTCGCTATCGACGCCAGCCCCTATCGCCACGCCGACGGCGATTGGTATCTCTTCTATGCGACCGACCTTCTCGACGGCGACCGCCCCGGAACCTCCCTGGTAGTGGACCGACTGCTCGACATGACGACGTTGGCGGGAACGCCGCAGGTAGTCGCCCGAGCCAGCCAGGATTGGCAGAGGTTTGAGGCGAACCGGGCAATCTACGGACGAACCCTCGATTGGCATACTCTGGAGGGCCCCTGCGCGGTCTTCCGAAACGGCAAGGTCTACTGCCTCTACAGCGGCGGCAACTGGCAGAACGAAACCTACGGCGTGGACTTCGCCGTCGCCGACCACCCTCTCGGGCCATATCGATCCGATACGCCCGCCACGCCGAGGCTCCTGCAAACCTTGCCCGGCCAAGTGATCGGTCCGGGCCATAACTCCATTGTCGCCGGGCCGGATGGGAAGACCGAGTACATCGTCTACCACGCCTGGGACGCAGGTAGAACCGCGAGGCTGATGCGCCTGGATCGCCTAGAATGGACGGAAGACGGGCCGACTTGCGACGGTCCCAGCATCGACGAACGCCATGTGACTTAAATGCGACTGCGCCACTTCTTCGCTCTCATCCCGCTCGCCTGCTTGTGCAGTTGCTCGTCGGTGGGCAAGGAGAGCGGCGCGGGGGGGGTGGAGGTCAACTTCTGGAACGGCTTCTCCGGCCCCGACGGGCAGCAGATGGAGAAGATCGTCAGCCAGTTCAACAAGGAGCACGAGGGCCGCATCCGGGTCCGAATGCAGATCATACCCTGGGGCACCTTCTACGACAAGGTCACCCTCGGCCTGGCCTTCGGCGGTGCGCCCGAGGTGTTCGTCCTCCACGTCAATCGCTTCCCCGAGTATGCCAATCACAAGGTTCTGGGCCATATCGACGACCTGATCGCCCGCGACGGCCCCGAGGAATCCGACTTCGTGTCTGCACCCTGGAAAGCCACTTTTTGGGAAGGCAAACAACTGGCCCTGCCCCTGGACTGCCACCCCCTTGGCCTTTACTACAACCTGGATCTCTTTGAAAAGGCGGGAATCAAAGCGCCTCCGACCAACCTGGCCGAGTTTCTGGAGATAGCGAAGAAACTGACCATCGACCAAGACCGCGACGGCCGCCCGGAGCAGTGGGGGTTCGCCTTCACCTGGCTTCACTCCAACTCCTACTGCTTCCTCAACCAGTTTGGTGCGAGCCTGCTGACCGAGGACCTGAGCCAATCCGGCCTTTCGACCCCCGAAGCCCGCGCCGCAATGGATTGCATGCGCATGATCATCGACCAGAAAGTGGGTCCCAGGCCTGAGGGGCAGGATGCGTGGCTGGGCTTCCAGACGGGCAAGGTCGCGATGGCGATGGAGGGCGTCTATATGATGACCTCGCTGGAGAAGCAGAAGGGTCTCCGCTATGCCGCCGCCCCCGTTCCCCAATTCGGCCCCAAGAAGGCGGTCTGGGCCGGGTCGCACTTGCTGACGATGCCCGCCAAACTCTCCGACGCCAAGCGCGAAGCCGCCTGGACCTTCATGCGCTATCTCAGCGACCACAGCCTGACTTGGGCGGAAGGCGGGCAGGTGCCGGTGCGGAAGTCGATTTTGGATACTCGAGGCTTCCGGAACTTGAAGGTTCAGTCCGAGTTTGCGAAGCAGTTGGACGATGTGGTCTTTGAGCCGCAGAGCGTGAACTATAACCTGATCGCCACGTTCGGCGACTCGGCATTTGAGGCGATTCTCAACCAGACTCCGAACGCTAATACCGCCCTGGACACTGCGACCCGGCGCATCAACAATGTTCTGGAGCGGCAATGAAGCGGGGCCAGGGATTCGCCGCGACCCTCTTCCTGTTGCCCTACGCGATCCTGTTTCTCGTCTTCATCCTCGGCCCCCTCATCTACGGCTTCTGGATCAGCCTGCACAACTGGCACATCCTGAGCCAAGACGTGCCGTTCGTCGGGTTCAAGAACTACTCCACCGCTCTCGGCGACGACCTGTTCCTCCACTCGCTGGCGAGGACGGCCTACTTCGTCTTGCTGGCGGTTCCCTTGGGCAATGCTCTGTCGCTGCTGATGGCGATTGGGTTGAACCAGGGCTACCGGGGCACTGCGTTCTATAGCGTTTGCTTCTACCTGCCCGTCATCCTGTCCATCTCAGTCACCGCAATCCTGTGGCGATGGCTCTACTCCTCCGAGAGCGGTCTGCTGAACTACTATCTGGGAACCCAAACCCAATGGCTGGGCAGTCCCACCTGGGCCATGCCGAGCATTGTGCTGATGAGCATCTGGTGGGGAGCCGGAGGCAATATGTTGGTGTATCTTGCTGCGCTGAAAGGCGTTCCCAAGGAACAGTTGGAGGCCGCCAGCCTGGATGGAGCCCGACCAGGGCGCAGGTTCTGGGCGGTGAGTTGGCCCGCCATCCGCCCCGCGACCCTGTTCTGCCTGGTCATGTCGATCATCGCCGCCTCCCAGGTCTTCGGCCAAACCTTCATCCTCACCAACGGCGGCCCCGCCGACTCCACGCTAACGGTCGCGCTCTACATGTACCGCCAAGGCTTCGGCATGTATCAACTGGGCTACGCCAGCGCCGTAGCCTACATCCTCTTCGCCCTGGTCCTGACACTATCGGTAGTCCAGTTCAAAATGATGTCCAAAGCCCTCCGCCCCGACGCTTGACAACTCCCCAGGGCTGCGGGACGTCCTAATATTGAAACACCGTCACCTCGAACCGCGTCCTTGGCCAATACTCCTAATATGCGGAAACGTTTACAATCTCTTAACATAGGCCAGATAGAACAGCGTTAGGATCGCCGATGCAGCGTTGGCGAAGTGAGAACCGATGGCGCTGGCACAGCAACTACGACGGGAGGAGCGGACCACGGCGATGAAGTTATTGATCGTTGACGACGAACCCACCATTTTGGAGACGGTAGAGAACAAGTTCCGCAAGGAGGGATTCTCGACCTTTACCGCCGACTCCGCGGAGGAGGGGATGCGTCTATTTCGTCGCGTCAAGCCTGACTTGGTGATCCTGGACATCATGCTTCCCCAGCGCAGCGGCTACGATTTCTGCCGGGCTATTCGGCGGGACAGTCAGACGCCCATCATCTTCCTCTCCGCCAAAGCCGACGAGTCGGACCGCATCAAGGGGCTGGAGCTGGGGGCCGACGACTATGTGGTCAAGCCGTTCAACCTGAGCGAACTGGCGGCGCGGGTAAAGGCGATTCTTCGCCGCGCCACCGGGGAGCCGGTCAAAGAAGTCGTCGAGCGCGGCAACCTGCGCATCGACCCCCGGAGCCATGAGGCGTGGCTGGAGGACCAGCCGCTCAACCTCTCCCCCAAAGAGTTCGCCCTCCTCTACTTCCTCGCCCGCAATGCGGGGCAAGTCTTCTCCCGCGACGCCCTGTTGGACCGCGTCTGGGGCCGCGACGCCTTCGTCTCCGCCCGTACGGTCGACGTCCATATCCGCTGGCTGAGAACGCACATCGAACAAGACCCCCAAAACCCTGTCCGGTTGGTGACCGTGCGGGGAGTTGGATACAAGTTTGGGGGGTGAGGGCGTTGGGTTTTTGGTTTTAGGTTCCTCGGTTTTAGGTTGGCGTTGCGGTGTTTCGGCATTTCGGCGCTACGGCTTTTCGGTTGCCAAGTAGAGGATCGAAGGACAAGAGGGATGGCCGTGTTACAGGGGGCAAGCGTTGCTTCACCTATGCCCATTTATTTAACCGCAACGCCGTTATGCCGCCATGCCGAAACACCGTCCCAACACCTAAAACCCAATGCCCAAAGCCCAGCCCCTTCTATGCCATACTAACGTCCTTGGTACGGAAGAACTTGGAGATTGGGTGGCGGGTGGTGTTGGGGGCGCTCTATTTGGCGGGGACGCCGCATGGGCTGCACCTGGATCGGCGGCGGTGGCCGACGGTGTTGGGGGCGTTGCGGTCTCTGGGGCTGACGGTGGGCGATGCCGAGGCGGGGTTGCGGGCGAAGGGGCTGATCGCTGAGGCAATGGCACTGTCGGCGGGCGGCGTCTTGGATTGGGCGCAAGCGGCGGTAGAGAGCGGACGGGTGCTGACTTGCTTGTGCGACGGCTATCCCGAGCGGTGGCTGGCAGTCTTGGGCGATCAGGCTCTGCCGGTGGGTTGGATTGGCGGTGATAACTGTGATGGAGGTGATGGAGGTGACAGCGTGAAACGTGATGGACGCGATGCCGTTTGCCCATTCACTTATTCACCTCCATCTCGACCATCACCTCCATCATCCCGATCACCCCAATCATCCCCACCCTGCCTCGGCATCGTGGGGAGTCGGAACGTGGACCCTTTGGTCCATCGATTCTGCGCGGAGGCGGCGCGGGTGGCGGTGGATTTGGGCTATCGGGTGGTCTCGGGCGGAGCGGTGGGGTGCGACCGGGCGGCGTTGGAGGCGGCCGCGCGGCATGGCGGGCAAAGCCTTTGCCTGCTTCCCTACGGGATCGACTTGGCGGATGGGGACGCCCCTCCGGGGCAGAGCCAACTCTCTTTCTGTGCGCCTCGGGAGCCGTTTTCACGGGGGCGGGCGATGGAGCGCAACACGTTGATCTACGCGACGGGGCGCATCGCCATTGTGGGGCAGGTTCGCTTTCGGGAAGGCGGGACGTGGCATGGGGCGACAGCGGCTCTGCGGCGCGGATCGACGCGGCTGCTGGTTCGTCGGCCGGGGCCTTATGAGCCCGAAGACATCGTTCGCGGCGCCCAAGCCCTGGTCGCGTTGGGCGCGGCTTATCTGGACGATCCCGCCCAGATTGAGGATCACTTGGCGATGCCCGCCCCTGATCTTGGTCTTTTTGCGGGCTTAAAAGCAGGGTAGAGGCGAGCTGTCGGGGAGTAAACTGCTCGTTCGCACCGATCTCACCATGCTCAAGCATTCCGACCTTACTCGCCGCCGCATCGCCCAATTTCTCAAGAACGAACTCGAACCCCGCATCTACGGAGAGCACGCTCCGCTTACCATCGAGTTCAACGACGCCCCCGCGTCCACCCAAAACGAAGCCAAGAAAGGGACTTGGCGGACCGTCGAGCCTGGCTTCCAGTACGGCCCGGCCTACACCACCTTCTGGTTCCGCCTGACCGGCGAAGTCCCGGCCACGATGCAGGAGAAGGAGATCGCGGTCGTCGCCGAAGTAGGGGGCGAGCGCACGGTTTGGAAAGACAACTCCCCGTGGTGCGGCATCGACTGGGCCCACACCGACATGGGCTGGCTGGACGGCAAGATGTTCCCCAGTTCGAAGTCCGGCAAGGAGAAAAAGCTGGAGGTTTACGTCCAAGTCTATACCAGCAATCCCCAAGTCAAAGTTCACGGACGAGAGCCGAAGCGCGAGCAGCTCGTCGAGAGAGTGGAGAAGGCGGAGATCGTGGTGATCGACCGCGAGATCAAGGATCTGAAGTACGATGTGGAGTTTGCCCTCGACCTCTGCGAGTCCATCGAAAAGGAAGGCCCGGCCTACGCCACGATCCTTCGCGCCCTCAACGACGTGGCCAACGCCTTTAACGAGGCCCACCGGGAGACCATCGCCCGTTGCCGCAAGATCCTTCGGGATGCGATGGGTTCCCTGAGCGGGGACGTCAAGCACACCCTCTACCCGGTTGGCCACGCCCACCTGGACACGGCCTGGCTGTGGCCTATCGAGATCACCAAGAAGAAGATGGCCCACACCACCGCCACCCAGCTTGGGCTGCTGGAGCGATACCCGGAGTACGTCTTCGTCCACTCCCAGGCCAGTCAGTACGAGTGGCTGGAGAAGGAGTATCCCAAGCTCTACGAGCGGGTGAAAGCCGCCATCGACCGGGGCCAGTGGGAGCCGGTGGGCTCGATGTGGGTGGAGGCGGACTGCAACCTCACAGGCGCGGAGTCGCTGGTGAGGCAGTTCCTCTACGGGCGGCGCTACTTCCGGGACAAGCTGGGCTACGAAACCCACGATATGTGGCTCCCCGATGTGTTCGGCTACTCGGCGGCCCTGCCCCAAATCCTCGCGAAGTTCAACATCAAATACTTCCTCACCCAGAAGATCAGTTGGAACCAGTTCAACAAGTTCCCCCACCACACGTTCTGGTGGCAGGGGATCGACGGGACCCGCGTTTGGAGCCACTTCCCGCCCGCCGACACCTACAACGCCAGCGGTGAACCGAAGGAAGTCTTGGCATCCGTCAAGCGATACAAGGATCATGCGCGCGCCGATCAATCGCTGTACGTCTTCGGCCATGGCGACGGTGGCGGCGGTCCAACCGAGCGGCACCTGGAATTCATCCGGCGCGGACGCCTGGCTCCCGAGTACCCGGAGATGCTGGCGGGCAAGCGGGCGATCGACTTCTTCCGCGAGGCAAAGGCCAAATCCAAGGATCTGGCGACCTGGGTGGGCGAGCTCTATCTGGAGCTTCATCGGGGAACCTATACCAGCCAGGCAGCCAATAAGAAGGGCAACCGGGTCAGCGAATTCCTGTTGCGCGACGCCGAACTGCTCGCCTGCTTCAGCCCCGGCTTTCCCAAGGACTACCCCGCCGACGACTTGGAAGCAGCCTGGAAGCTGGTGCTGCTCAACCAGTTCCACGACATCATCCCCGGGTCCTCGGTGAATGAGGTCTATCGGGATTCGGACATAGACTACGCGAAGATCGCCGAGATGGGGGCGAAGATCGTGGAGAGCAGTCTGAAGAAGATCGGGCAACGGCTGGATACCGCCGATATGGACCGCCCGGTGGCCCTTTTCCACAACTCCCAGGTGGCATCCCAGGCCGAGATCCCCTGGACCGAAACCGAGGCCCCCACCGCCCTGGAGACCAGTGAAGAGCTGTTGCCCGTGCAGTTGGTGGAGGAGTTTGGCGAGCGGAAGCTGATCTTCCAAACCCCCCAGACCGCCCTCGGAACAGTGGCGGTCGGCGACCTCTGCGACGTTCCGGTCAAGGGTCGGATGCGGCTGAAGTCGGCGGGGAGGCGGCTGGAGAACCACGAGTGGTCGGTCCGGTTCGACGCCAACGGCAACATCACCAGCATCGAGAGCTTGGAGGACGGGAGCGAATTTATCGAGCCCGGCAAGTTGGCCAATATGTTCCAACTGCTGGAGGACAAACCCCTCTTCTGGAGCGCCTGGGATGTGGATGTGTTCAGCTACGAAACCGCCCAGGACCTGGTGAAGAGCGAGAGCTTTGAGATCGTGGAGCGCGGCCCGGTGCGCGTGGCGGCCGAGGTCGTGAAGAAGTTCGGTAAGTCCACCATCCGCCAACGCATCAGCCTCGGCCCCACCCCCGGCATCCGGTTCGACACCGAGATCGACTGGCACGAGGAGGACAAGATGCTGAAGGTGGCCTTCCCCGTCAACGTCAACTCTCCCCGCGCCACCTACGAGATCCAGTTCGGCAACGTCGAGCGACCCACCCACTATAACACGAGTTGGGACATGGCTCGGTTCGAGGTCTGCGCTCAAAAATGGGTGGACCTGAGCGAGGGGGACCAGGGCGTGGCGTTGCTGAACGACAGCAAGTACGGCCACGACATCAACGGCAACGTGATGCGCATCTCCCTGCTAAGAGCCCCCAAGGCTCCCGACCCCGAGTGCGATATGGGCGTGCATCGGTTCAGCTACGTCCTCCTCCCCCACTACGGTCCCTACAACTACGCGGGCGTGGTGCAGGCGGCTTATGCGTTGAACGCCCCGGTGCGCCACGCTTTCCTGAACCCCAAGCGGGGGGAGAACGGAGCCCTGCCGCCGCTGATGTCCTGCGACGACCGGAACATCGTGATCGAGTCGGTGAAGAAGGCGGAAGACAGCAGCGACCTGATCGTGCGGCTCTACGAGTGCCACAACGCCCGCGGTCGAGCGGAACTGTCGTGTGCGTTGCCGGTCAAGGGCGCATCCCTCTGCGACCTGGAGGAGAACAACCTGGGCGACTTGGAGTTGGTCGACGGCGCGATTCCGGTGGACTATAAGCCGTTCGAGATTCTGACCGTGCGGGTGAGGATCTAGGCGTTTAACCACAACGGCACGGCGGCACAACGTTGGTGGGCATAGCCCCTTCGGTGTCCGTCTGCGCCTTCAGTGGTCTTTCCACCTGGCGGGACTAACCCACCCGAAGGGACCCAGTCGAGGTGGCTGAAAAGGCTGCTTCTACCGCAAGAAGGGCGCAAGGAGATTTAACCCAACCGGTTCCCTTTGCGCTTCCTTGTTTCTTCGTGCCCTTTGCGGTGAGAGGAAACCGGTCGCACGCACCCACCGTTCGACTAGCCTGGATTATTCGTGATAGGTTCAAACCGCGTGCAGACAGCATCTTCGCGGTCGAACCTTGGTTATCGGGGTAGGGCACATGCCATCGGTGGTTCTTTAAATCGGAGAACGATGAAACCACCGAGGGCCGCCGAGGACCACCGAAGGTCTATCGGCAGTCTCGAAAGACGCTCATGATTATTCCCGACTAGGCTGTGGTCCTGGCTGGATTGCAGTCAGATGACGGGGGGCCATGGCCTAAACCCTGGTTAAAGGAAACAAACAAGCCGAGCTTGAGCTAACTCTCTGCCCGTCTCACTGATATCTTCAGGAGATTTGGCACCGAACAGAATCTGGGTTGGACAGGTGATCGTTGCCCTCATGGATCCGTTTTTTTGACCGACTGAATGCTCACCCTAGAGGCTTCATTACTTGGACGGCGTGAGGGAGGGATTTGAATTGGGCGGGGGTGCGGGCTTTGATTTCTCCGTCTACCGTGATGCGCATGGTGGGGGTGGTGGTGAGGGAGAGGGCTTTGGTTTCGAATGAGAAGACCTCGGGCATCTCTACATGATGGCCGCGGAACAGGCCCATGCCGTATCGGACGAGGGTTCCTCGGCCCGCCTCTCGGAGGACGTAGCCGGACAGGTTGCCGCTCTGGATGCTGGCCTCCGGGGTTACCTCGAACGGGCCGCCGTGGTATCGGCCGCTCCCGACCACCACTTGGACGGTGCGAAACTGATGGGATTCGCCGTTCAGACTCAAATCCGCCATGAACGGGCGGGATTTGAAGGCGGCTTTGGCAATCGCCACCAGGTACGCGGCCCGGCCCAGCTTCTTCTTGGACTCGTCGGTGAGTTCTTGGGCGATGCGAGTGGTGAGGCCGATGGTCGCGACGTTGACGAAGGTGAGATCGTTCACCTGGCCCAAGTCGATGAGTTGGGGCTTGCCCTCCAAGATGGTCTCGACCGCCGTCTCCACATCGGCGGCGATGCCGAGGTCGCGGGCCAGGGAGTTGCCCGTGCCGAGGGGAAGCACGCCCAGGATGGATTGAGAGCCGATGAAATGCTCAGCAACGGCGCTGAAAGTACCGTCGCCGCCTCCCACGCAGACCAACGGAATCTCGGCGCGGATGGCTTTCTTTACCAGGTTGGAGATGTTCTTGGGGTCTTTCAGGAGCTTGGATATCTCCAACTCGACCCCGGCATTCTCCAAGGCTTCCTCCACCTGGGAGAACCACTCCCGCCCCCTGCGAGACTTTCCATTCACGATGAGGGCGGCGGTGGTTGGCATGATCGGCATTACGGCATTAGGCGTTGCGGCATTTGGCGCCAGCCACATTCTCCACTACAAATCCATATCCGAGCTGTGGCCGGGGAAGAGCTTGGCGTTGGGGTCTAGGTAGGTTTTGGCGAAGCAGACGGCGGTGGCGGCTTCTCCGACTCCGGTGGCGATGAGCTTGAGCTTGCCGTCGAAGGAGCAGACGTCGCCGACGGCGAAGACACCGGGGAGGCAGGTCTCGTAGCGGTCGTTCACCACGATCTGGTTCTTCACGATCTCGAAACCCCAATCCTTCAGCGGGCCGAGGGAGCTTTTGAAGCCGATGTTGACGATCAGGGCGTCGCAGTCCAGGTGCTCGGTTTCCTTAGTCTGGGTGTTCTCCAGGGTGACGCCGGTCAGTTGGCCGTTGCCGTGGAGTTCTTTCACTCCGTACCAGAGCTTCATCTCCACTCGACTCGCCTTCACCTTCTCCACCGAGTCCTCGTGGGCGCGGAAGACGTCTCGGCGGTGGACCAGGGTCATGTGGTCGGCGGTGTCCATCAGGTTGAGGCACCAGTCGAACGCGCTGTCGCCGCCGCCGACGATCGCCAGCTTTTTGCCCATGAAGACCGACTTGTCGCGGACTCCATAGAAGACGCCCTGCCCGGCGAACTCCTCTTCCCGCGCCACCCCCATCTTGGTGGGTTGGAAGGCGCCAGCGCCGGCGGAGACGATGACCGTGCGGGTGGGCAAGACTTTGCCGGAGGCGGTGGTGATAGCCCAGCCTTCATCGGTCTTCGCGATGGCCTGGGCGGTCTCCTCAAGGACCAGATCGGGATGGAACTGGACGCCCTGCTCGACCATATCCCTGGCCAAGTCCTTCGCCAAAACCTTTGGGAAACCGGGCATGTCGTAGACGTACTTCTCGGGATAGAGGGCGGTTAGCTGGCCGCCGAGTTCGGGCAGCGAGTCGATGATGCGAACGGACATGCCCCGCAGTCCCGCGTAAAAGGAGGCGAAAAGGCCGCACGGACCTCCGCCGATGATGGTGACGTCAACCGTTTCCATATTCAATGCTGGCCCGGCGGCGGCGACGGGTGGCGCTTGGTTAATGTACCCCTTCCGAGTTTGGGGTTTGGAGTTTGGAGTTTGGGGGAAGGTGGTCGAAGTGATCTGACCTATCTGACGAATCGGACAAATCGCAGAAGTCCAATGAACTCCAAACCCCAAACTCCAAATTCCAAACTCGGTACACTCTCGCCTCGGTGAAAGCGATTGCGAAGGTGCGCCCTGAGCCGGGCGTCGAGATTATCGATGCCCCTGAACCGGCAGTGCAGCCGGGCATGGTTAAGATTAAGTTGGAGGCGGCTTCGGTCTGTGGCACCGACCTTCACATCTATTCCTGGGACGCCTGGTCGGCCTCCCGCATCCTCCCTCCCCGGATCATCGGGCATGAGTTCTGCGGGACGATTGTGGAGTTGGGCGAAGGCGTCGAGGATCGGGAGGTCGGGCAGTTCGTTTCCTCCGAGTCCCACATTGTCTGCGGCCGCTGTCGCCAATGCCTCAGTGGACAGGGGCATGTGTGTGTGAATACCCAGATTCTGGGGGTGGATGTGGATGGGGGGTTTGCGGAGTACGTGGTCATCCCCAAAGACAACGCCCGCCCTACCGACCGCAACGTTCCAACCAAGATCGCGGCTTTTCAAGATGCGTTGGGCAACGCGGTGCATACCGTGATGGCGGGGCCGGTGAAGGATCAGGCGATTTTGATTACCGGGATGGGGCCGATCGGGCTCTTTGCGGTTTCGATTTGCAAGGTGTTGGGCGCGAGCAAGGTGGTGGCGACTGAGATCAGCCCTTACCGCATCGACCTGGCGCGCAAGGTCGGGGTGGATGTGGTCTTGAATCCTGCCGAAACCGATGTTTCCAAGGCCCTCTCCGACCTCGCGCCCGGCGGGTTCGACGCTACCCTGGAGATGAGCGGACACCCGAGTTCCCTGGAGCTTGCGGTGGAGCATACGCGGCCTGGGGGAAGGGTCTCGATGCTCGGCGTTTATGGCCAAAACCGCCAGACTTTCGACCTAAACGCGGTGATCTTCAAAGGGCTGGAGTTGCAGGGGATCGTGGGGCGGAATCTCTGGAAGACTTGGGACCAGATGGCGGAGATTTTGGCCACTGGCAAGTTAAACCTTGATCCGGTCATCACCCATGAAATGCACTTCACCGAGTTCCAGAAGGCGATGGAGCTGATGAAGGCGGGACAGGCGGGCAAGGTCGTGTTTGGGTTCCAAACATGATTCAGCGCGAAGTTGCCGACCAGGTTGTCGAACAGGTCGCCGCGATTCCGGGGCAGGGCGCGGCGTTTCGTCGGGCGGCAATCGAGTTGATCAGCCAGTTGCCCGGCTATAACTGGTCGGGCGTCTATCGGCTTGAGGGCGATACGCTTGTTTTGGACGAGTATGTTGGGGCGGCCACGGACCACACTCGGATTCAGGTTGGCGTGGGGGTCTGTGGGACGGCGGTTGCGGAGAATGCGAATCAGGTCGTCGCGGATGTTCGCAGTCTGAGCAACTACTTGGCCTGCTCTTTAGAGACACGCAGCGAGATTGTGGTGCTGATCCGGCGCAGCAATGAAGTGCTTGGCCAGATCGACATCGACGGCCATGAGGTCGGGGCGTTTGATGGGTCGGATGAGGCGTTCTTGGAGCGGGTGGCGGGGATTTTGGCAGAGCGGTGGTAGAAATCGCGCTCCGAGCCCCCTTGAGGGGGTTGGGGGTGGCGCCTAGTTCTCCGTTTGTAGGGATCGATCCACCTTAGCCTGAGTTCCCTTGATAAAAACGGGGAGCCTGGCCGCACCCCCAACCCCCTCAAGGGGGCTCGGACTGCTCTTCCCTATTTCCCTACCCTCCCTCCCCCGCCCAAGTAAACTCTCACCCTTGAACCAATTCGACGTGGTTGTGGTGGGTGCCGGACATGCGGGGATCGAGGCGGCTTTGGCTTCCGCTCGGATGGGGTTGCGTACCGCTTGCGTCACCATGCGCCTGGACCGCATTGGGTACCTTCCCTGCAACTGCTCTATCGGCGGACCGGCAAAGGGGCATATGGCTCGGGAGGTGGATGCCTTGGGGGGGCAGATGGGGGTGGCTACCGACTATGCCCTGACCCACATCCGACGAGTCGGCACCAGCAAGGGGCCGGCGGTGCAGACCATCCGTGCCCATGTCTGCAAAGACCTTTATCCGATCCTGATGCGGCAGACTTTTGAAGCCCAGGCGAACCTGACCGTCATCGAAGGGATCGTGGCTCGGGTGCGCGGAGAAAGCGGGCGAGTGGAAGGGGTTTGGCTTCAGGATGGGACGGAGATTGTGTGTCGATCGGTCGTCCTCACCACCGGGACTTTTCTGAACGGGCTCTGCCATGAGGGCTCCAAAAAGACGCAAGCGGCGCGGCATGGGGATTTGCCTTCTGTCACCCTTAGCGATTGGCTTCGCGACTTGGGCGTGAACCTGCGGCGATTCAAGACGGGGACCACCCCGCGCATCGCCAAGTCCAGCATCGACTTCTCCAAGACGCCGCCGCTGGAGAGCGAGCCGGACGCCGGGCCGTTCAGCTTTTTCCATGATCGGACTTTCGAAGAGCATCCACTGCTCCCTTGCTGGCAGACCCGGACGACTCCGATCACCCACGAGGTCATCCAGGCCAACCTGCACGAGAGCGCGATGTATTCGGGGCAGATCGAGGGGGTGGGACCACGCTATTGCCCGAGCATCGAGGACAAGATCGTGCGGTTCTCGGACAAGGAGAGCCACCCGGTCTTCTTGGAGCAGGAGACCTGGCATGGGGAGGAGATTTATGTCCAGGGGGTGAGCACCAGCCTCTCGGCCCATGTCCAGATCGAGCTTCTGAAGACCATCCCTGGGTTGGAGAAGGTGGACATGCTGCGGCCCGGCTATGCGGTGGAGTACGACATGGCCGACCCGCTCCAACTGACGCCCCACCTGATGAGCAAGCTCCTGCCCGGACTCTTTTTGGCAGGGCAGTTGAATGGCACGAGCGGCTATGAGGAGGCGGCGGGGCAGGGGATTGTGGCCGGGATCAATGCCGCCCGGTTCGCCCGCGAGGAGCCCCCGGTGGATTTCCCCCGCGACAACAGCTTCATCGGGGTGATGGTGGACGACCTGGTGACCAAGGGCGTGGAAGACCCCTACCGGATGCTGACCGCCCGGGCCGAGCATCGCCTGTTCCTGCGCAACGACAATGCCGACCAACGCCTGACGTCGATTGGGCGCGAGGTTGGGTTGGTGTCGGATGCGAGATGGGCCAAGTTTGAGCGGAAGATGGAGGCGGTCGGGCGGGGCATTCGGGCTTTGGAGACGGCTTTTGTCAACGAGTCTCACTCCTCCCGTCTGGAAGGGAATGGCGTGGCTTCGGTGAAGAACAAGACCTCGCTCTTCGACCTGATGAAGCGGCCCGCCGTGAATCTGGAATGCGCGGAGGTGGTAGCTTCGGCTTGCGGGCTTCCTTTGGAGATACCTGCCGAGCCCTTGGTTCGGGAACAGGTCGAGTTGGCGGCGATCTATGACGGATATCTAAAGCAGCAGTCGCGGCAGGTGGAGCAGTCGCGGAAGCTGGAATCGATCCGCATTCCGTCGGGGTTTGAATACGGATCGCTGGTTGGTTTGAGCTATGAGAGTCGGGAGAAGCTGGGGCGAATACAGCCTGCCACCGTAGGCCAGGCCAGCCGGATTCCAGGAGTCCGGCCGACCGATATCGCGTTGCTGATTGGACATTTGCGGCAACGGGTGTCGGCAGTGGGCGCTTCCTAGATACAAGCTGGCTGTGCCGATCTGGAGATCGGCGGTCCATGGCTCAGCGGCAAGGACTCAACCGATCTGGAAATGTGGAGTCCAAGTTAGAAAGCCCTGCAACTCTTTCACCTGTCCATCCGACAGCAGGTGCCGGACTTCGGCGGCGGCTTGATTGGCTCGGATCAGGTCTATGGCGCTTGGCTTAATGGGATATGTCCGGGATTGCTTTAGCCAGGACTCCAACCTTCGTTGCGCCTCGCTAGCGATAGGCGGAGACGGGCTCGACAGTTGTTGGAGAATCCAAGGCAAGGATTCCCACCGCGACTGCCTCATTAGCAAAGTGGCCCCGACCCGGTGGATGCCGAAACGATCCATGTTGAAGAGGGCCTTTCTCTGGTTTTCATCGACGGTCGCGGGGTGAGTCAGCGCGAACGGCAGCGCCAAGCGCCTCACTTTGCCAGAGGTGTCCGCCAGCATTTGGTAGACCAGAGTTTCGTCCTCGTGATCCATGAGAGCGCGGGCGACGGCAATCCGCTGACGTCTGAATGGGCTCTTGTACAGTTCTCGAAGCATAGGTAGGTCGTCTTTCATCGCCACGTCGCAAAAGCCTTCGACCGCCGCTATATTCGCGTCCGCCTGCATGGCTTGGAGGTAGAAGCCTCGGACATCGAAGCCGCGTTTCTGTAATAAGAACTGAGCGGTGGACCTCACTTGGCGCGATGGGTCGAGAAGGCCCTGCTTGAGAACCTCCTCTCCCGCCAGTGAAGACAGGGCGAGACTTCGCGCCGCCGGCATGGGGTGTAGCAGGAGGCTCTCAGATTGGCTCGCATGCAGAACTTGGCCCGCAACGACCTGGCGGATGCTTGCCGCGTCTCGCCCTTTCAGCACCTCCTCTATCAACGGTCCAGGCATCGACCCGGCTTCAAGCAGAAGCGACACCGCCAACTGACGTAAAGTGCGATGAAACTGGGCCCATATCGCTTCCAGGTCGCCCGACGCCGCCAAGGCGAGGATGATGGGCGCCAGAGCTTCCTCGGGAACCATCCGGCTCTTGGCGGCCAGGCTGGACAGGAAGCCGGGCCACCTTCGGAGAGCGGCGAGGTGGCCGCCAGAAATCAGGGCGCGGCTGAGTTGGTCCGCCGCATTCCTCACCTGAGGCACCCAGTCGTTGAGGGCCATGAGCGCAAAGGGCCAATCCAGGGCATCGGGATGGACGGCCAACTTTTGGAGGGCGTGTTCCCTGACATAGCCGCTTGCGGCAAAAACCGCCATGCGGAATAGATCCCGATCCTCATCCACCCGATGGCGATGCAGCCAGATCAGGCCCATCCGATCCGGAGAGGCACAGCCCCGAGGCCAATCCCAGGAGTCCCAGTCCAGGATAGATTCAAAATCGGCTTCGTCGATCTGAGACAAAGCGAGCTGGAAAGTAGTCGCAGCCTCTCGGCGAACCTCTTTGAGCTTGTGGGTCACGAATGGGGCGCTGCCATGGAGCGCAGTGGCAGGTGGCATCATGCGGAGTTCGGCGAGACCAGAAAGAATGCTGTCGGCCCGGTTGAGGATCGGCGTATAGGGGGTGCGCAGCTTTCGCCATATCTCCGCCTGCTTTTTCTGAAGTTCGTCCTGCTGCATTCGATTGTCCTCCCATGCTTCAAGTCGTTGGGCACAGGAGAGGTTAGATAGGTTTGCGACTCGTAAGGTTACACAGAAGCGCAAAAATCCTCTGCACTCCCCGGTGCTTTTTCCCTGGCCATTTGAAAGAACCACCGAAGAACGCAGAGGGCCACCGAAAGATGACCATGAATGATCGGAGATATTCGCAAAATCACCCGGCTGAGACTACAATATCGACATGCTGCTCACGCTGATCGCCACTGTTGCTATCGTCCAATCCGGCGGGACCTATAACCCGACTGGGCCTAAGATTCAGTTCACGATGGCGAATGGGAAGTCGTTTGTGATCACTACCGACCCCAAGACCTCGCCGAAGACGGTGGCCTATATCCTTCAGCGGGTGAAGGAAAAGTTTTACGACGGGATTCGGGTGCATCGGGTGGAGAATTGGGTGACCCAGTGGGGGGCGCAGCAGTCGAAGACCGAGCCGTTGGACGTGATGGAGAACGGCAAGAAGGTCCCTAATGACAAGGTTGCCAGCGGCGGCTATCCCAAGGATATCGAGGTCTTTGAACCGGCGGAGAACATCGATTATGTGCGCGGGATGGTCGGGGTGGCTTCCACCGGGTTGCAGGTTCCAGGCGGGTCGCAGATTTTTGTGTTGAAGAAGGATGCGCTTAGGCTGTACCGGTCGTATGCGGTGGTTGGGAAGGTGACGAGCGGCATGGATGTGGTTGGGACAGTCCAGCGGGGAGATCGGATCAAGTCGGCGCGGGTGATTCCGGCTTTTGTAGAATGGTCGACTTGGTCCAGGACCAAGGAAGGGCGGGACACCATCCTCAAAGGAAGAAAGGGCTAGCGGAGCAGCATCTATCACCATGAAGACCGGACTTCAGGTTACAGGAGGCTCGCAGATGGTTGTGTTCAAGAAGAATGCCTTGCGACTGTACCGGTCGTATCCGGTGGTTGGAACCATCCAGCGGGGAGATCGGATCAAGTCGGCACGGCTACTCAACAGAGCCGCCCCATATCCACAGCTACGTTAACTTCCCGAGTTCGAGCTCATCCTCGAAATGATCTCCTCACAGTGCTTCCGCATGATCGACCATGTCCTCACGGGCTCCGCAGATTGTTGGGGACTGTAGATTCCCCGTAAGCCCAAAGCCTGGAGATGCTCTTCTCCAGCCTGTGCGGCTAATAGTTGGCGTTTTACCTTTTCCACAGTTGTAATTCGGGCCGGGCCGCCTTGCTCTCTCACCGATATAATCGGTCCCATTAAAAGCGTCGATACGGCGCCAACCATTCGATACCCTTCCCCCGTTAAGCCTACACTGAACGAGACAAGCGCATTTTGGCCATTGTCGTTGCGATAGCGCTGGGCCAAGGTGAGAGCGTTCGATGCCTGGTCCCATTCTGGGACCCCAGAGCGGTGCCACCTACCCGGCATCGCGAGCTTCCTCATCCGCAGAATCTCATCCAAGTGAGTCTTAGTGAGTTGGAGCTGCTCCCGCTCCAAGGGGTCGGTGAGCGAAAGCAGACATCCAGAGTCCTCTCGGTAAAAGCACTCCTCCGCTCGAAGGGCAACATCCCTGGCCGAAAGAGGTTTTGCAAAAAGACGAACTCCCACAATCACCAGCGTGAAAACGATGAAGGCCCCGGCAATGGCGGCCAACGTTTTTTCTTTGCTATTGTCTTTTTTGGTATTCATCGCGCACCCCGACTCCTTAAGTTAGTTTCTATCTTGCGGGGCCTATACGCCATTACACTTGCCGGGCTCCAATGAATGGGTTCCGCATGAGAACTCCATTCCGTGCGATTGCTTTTTATAGAAGATGTGCCAGAACTTGGAGCCGGTAGATGTGATGCAACATCCGGCTCTCCACACCCATTCATAACACTTGTTGTCATTGCCCCAACAACTACCTAATAGACCTTATGGTGGCGAACTCCACCATCGAACATCTGAGGTGTCTCCTCCTTTGTTGTGATTCAAAAGTCGCCCGCCCTCGGTTACAGCCAACCCTCGCTTTATCGTATAGGGAGAGTAGAAAACCCCCGGAGGATTGCAGTCGCCATCCGTCATTAGCAGCGCATTCTCCCGAAACTCCTGAAAGTAGGCGACCGGGGTGTTTTCGCGATGATGATACACATAGCTGAACTCGTTCTGACCGTCCACGTACAGGTTTGGCTTCCACCCGCAGGGCGATATAAAGAATTCACGCGACAAGCCCATCTTCCCGCTAAACACATAATCCGGTGGAGGAATATGGTATGGGATGGGGGCATCTTCGTGGTCGATCATGTAGATCGTTACGGCTCGATGAAACTGTTGGAGTCGGGAAAGGCTACTTCGCACGTTCGCGCTCTCCTTCGCCCTCGCAAAGGCCGGGAATGAGAGAGCGGCCAAGAACAGGATGATAGAAATCACCACCAGCACCTCCATCAGGGAGAACCCTCGCTGCTTCATGACCCTAACTCCAAGAGCTGAGACGGATCCAGGTGAGTTCTATTCAGTTCAACAAACTCGTCTGGCTTCACTTCTTCGACCAACTGGTTTTTCGACACCCGGAAAAAGCGGGGGGCCGAGTTCCAAAACCAATCCGCCACTCGTAAACCGTCCTCCGAGGCGATCAGCGTCTCTTTGCCCACCCGCTTCCACTTTTCCTTGGACACTTTATTGGGAAAGCATAGAACAACAGGAACCCGAGAGGCCTGGTTTATCACATCCCACTTTAGGGTAGCCGCACTACAGGCCTCACAATCTGGCATGGCGATGATGAGGTCAATAGCTTTCGGACTTAACTTATCGGGGATTGTGAATTCGGAAGGAAACACGGCGTCGGACTTAGGAGTAGAATAGCCAAGGGGCTGAATCGGATGAAGAGCCTTTCCGATTTCATCAGATCGAATAGCCACTCCCGCCAAACTTGCACTGATCGCGCCTATCAAAGTGGCAGCTATCCAGATTTTACTTTCCATAAACTTCCCTTTTGCAGCATAGCGTGGAAAAGAAAACGACAAAAATCGGCAGCAAGTTTAACATTCATGTTCCTGCGACCAGGGCACTTCTGGCAATGATCGCTTCGCAGTTTTTCTGCATAACAGACCATGTTCGAACTGGCACATCAGATTGTTCGGGACTGTAAACTCCTTTTAGGCCCTTAGGTTCTAACTCAACCTGACCAATCTTTGTAGCGGCAAGGAGTCGCTTTATCTTCTCTACTCCTGCCACTCTTGCTGGCCCACCAGGAACACGAAGGGAAATGATGGGGCCAAGCACTAGAGTCGAAACTCCTCCAACCATGCGATAGCCTTCTCTCGTTAGCCCGATGCTAAATCCCAACCGTACACTTTGACCTTCTCCAGTCGCATACACCTGAGACAGAGTAATCGCATTAGAGGCTTCCTCCCACGTAGCATCTCCCGACCGTTCCCAAGCTCTCCCCTTCTCCCTTTTCTGCATATCAAAAATCGCCCTAATCTTCCGCTCGTTAAGTTCCAGATGCTTCTTTTCCAGCGGGTCAATGTACTGCAAGATACATCCTGAATCCTGTCTATAGAAACAATCCTCAACTCTCGTCGCCACTTGTTGGGCGGTCATTGGTCTACTCCAAAGCCTTGTCACTACAATGACTGCTGTAGCTCCAATTAATGCGAGTGAGGTTAACAATACCAACTTTTCCTTTCGACTCATATGGTCTCCTATATCCCGCTACAGGCTTTGGGCTCCAATGCATGGCCGGCACAAGTATAAGTTTCACTATGTATTACTTTAGAGTAGAATAAATGCCAAAACTTTGATCCGTTGGTCGCAGTGCAACACCCAGCACGCCAAAGCCATTCTCCACATTTTTGGTTATTTGTATCCCAGCAACAAAGATTCTCCCAGCCATGGGGTCCAGCCCCAGGGGTACACGTTGGAGTTGGCTTGACAAAACTCTCACAGGCAAACCCGTTCGCAACGGCGGCAGGCGCCGGCGATGCTCCTCCGCATCCACCTATCCCATCAGTAGACTCCTCACCTTCGGTCGCGTAAGAGGATATTGGTAGGATTAAGGCGAGCGCTATCCCAACCAATGGCGCCATACTAGCAAGTTTAATAGCTCGTTCATTCATACGTCATTCTCCTGTTAATCTGGTGGCAAATTCCACCACCAGCGATTGGTAACTTCTCCTCTTTTGTAATGCACAATCAGTTGCCCGTCTTGCGTAATCCCTAGTCCACGCTTGACCGTATATGGCGAAAAGAAAACGCCGGAAGGATTGCAATCGCCATCCGTTAAAAGCATCGACTTTTCACGATACTTCTGAAAATAGGTCTCGGGAGTGTTTTCCCTATTCCAGAATACATAGCTGAACTTGTTCCGACCATCAACATAGGGATTCGGTTTAAGCCCACAAGGTGACACGAAGAAATCGCGATTGAACCCAAGTCGACCCCCGTAAACATAATCTGCGGGAGGGAGGTTGTGCGGAATTGAAGCATCTTCGTAGTCAATCATGTAAATGGTGACGGCCTTGTGAAACTGTTGCAGGCGAGCAATGCTGCTGCGTACGTTAGCGCTTGCTTTTGCTTCCGTTAATGCAGGGGATGCTATTGCGGCGAGAAACATAATAATCGAGACGACCAATAGCATTTCTAAAAGTGAGAATCCGCGTGCTTTCATCTCTTAAACTCCCTTAGGATAGAATCTCTACGATTCCTTCAGGCTTTGATTCCTCCACGAGCCTAGCTCGAGAAACACGGAAGGACCGAGGAGCCGACTTCCAAAACCAACCCGGAACCTGAAGGCCATCCTCTGAGGCGATCCGTTCCTCACCATTGATCCGCTTCCACTTTTTTTTCGAGGTCAGGTTGGGGAACCAGAGCATCACGGAGGATTTCGAGGCCTTCTTGATATTTTCCCAGCGCAGCTCGGCCGAGCTGCAGGCGCTACAGTCCGGCATAGCCACCACAAGGTCAAGATCGCGGCTGGATATGGATTCGGGCAAAATGAAAGCCGACGGAAAGTGCGCGCTCACTCGGGGGGCGGTCAAATCGAAGGGGGGAGGAGCCTGGGCAACACGACTGATCTCATCCGACCGGATCGCGACGGCCGCCAACCCTGCGCTAAACACGCCCATAGACATCAAGGCCACCCACTGTCTATACCCAGAAAAGCCCACAACTGATGATAACACACAAGTTCGCGAAATGCCAAAAGAAATGAAATTTTAGAATGAGAAAGGCGGGGGCTGGTGCTCATGTTGAGGTACATAACACCAAGATGGCCTCAATCATACTGTGCCTCGACGTTATTTGAGTTCATCGAAGGTGGTTTCAGCGGCTCTATCGACGCTTGCGTCCAGTCCTCCTAATGAAGCCGTTCAATGTGACCAGAGCGAGTGTCAGGTGGAGTTCATCCGGTGATTGCACCAAAAACGTCTGAAGAAACCGTCCTTTCTCTGGGTTCTTTATTCAGGTCGAATATGAATGATGCCATTTGCCCGGACTTGATCACCGCTCAGCGGGCCATTGCCAAAGAGCAGGACTTGGTCGAGGAGTTTCTCAACCGCTACCGCGATTCTTCTTTCCGCATTGCCCTACGCATTTTGGGGAATCAGGATTCGGCGGAGGATGTGGCGCAAGAGGCTTTGATCCGGGCTTTCAAAAGCTGGGATCGGCTGTCGAATGTCAAGCGACAGGCAGCTTGGGTGAGGAAGACGGTGGTTCGGTGCGCTTTGAACACCGTCGAGCGAACGCCGAGGAATGAAGCGTTGTCGGAGCACGCCCCCAGCAATAACTGCCAGACGGACGCCGTCCTGGTTCAGGAGGTCTTGAATACGCTCCCGTCGGAACAGCGGGTCCTGTTGGGCTTGGCGATGGGTGAAGAACTCAGCTATCGAGAGATTGCGGAAGCTCTGGACATCCCGATGGGCACGGTTGCCTCGCGCATCCATGCCGCAAAGTTGGCCTTCCGGCACGCTTGGGAGGGGACGCGATGAGGCGGGACCCGCTGGATATCCTTGGCCGCCACTATGCCGAGCAACCTCGGCAAGGGTCATCCGAGTTTGAGGCGCAGATTCAGGCGGCGTTGGAGGCCGAGTGCGCGGAGATGGACTTCGAGCCCGTGGTGACCGCCATGCGAAAGACGCTGCCTGTCGCCGCGGCGATGGTCCTCGGCGTGCTCTCCACCCGAGCTTCGCAATCCGACGTCAGCCGCCTCGCCGCCCAGATCGAGCAAACCCAGGCATCCTCCATTTCGACCGAACTGGAGACCCGATGGGACGACTTAACTACCGACTGATTTTCTCTTTGCTTGCCGCTGGCGCGGTGCTTCTCACCCTCCTTATCCCGGCAACCAGACCCCTCACTCAGCGCAAGTTCTGGCTTCTCTCGGGCACATACCTCGATCGAATCCAAATAGACCATCAGGACTACACCTCAACCAGCGGAATGACGGATGACCGACGGATTGCGCTCTTGCTTCGGGGCCATGGCCGCCTTTCGGTTGAAGAAAGGTCCTTTGAACTCGCCCAGATTGCCACTCAACGAAAAAACGCTGCCTTGTGGGGCCATGTCATCCGCCAAACTGCTGCCGTCCCCATCCCTACAAACCCCTACAAGAGCTTGGACCAAGCGAATCATTTGAGAAGGGAGACGATAGCACATCTTCAATTAATGGCGGCGCTTGAAGGTCAAAAGCTTGCGCCTGAGAACGCCTTCTTCTACCTTTCCGAAGCAACGGCGCTCGCCAGGCTCGGCCGCTGGGACGAGATTCTAACGCCCTTGGAAAAAGGAGCCAAACTGAGCCAGTTCGACGACTACACCTTGGACTTGGCAAGGCGACAACTTGAGCAGCTCTACCAAACGTTGAATCCCGTTCTGCCCTCCGATCTCGGTGGCGATTGGAGCATGATCCTCATGCCCCACCTGAGCAACTATCGCAGCCTATGCGATGGACTTGGGCAAATCTCCTCTGAACGTCAGAAACAAACCGCTGCTCTCGCTTTGGCCCAAATCGGGGAAACGATCGTTCGAAGTCAAGACAACCCCATCATGAAATATGGGGGCAATTCAATGGTTGCCCGCAGCCTTCGCGCTTCACTGGGGCTGCAATCCGGGAAGGATAAAAATGCATCGTCTCTCGTTCCCAAAGCCATCGCCAAGGCAGAGACTCTCGGATTGGCTAAGGTCGCGGCTGGTTGGGAACCATTTCGAGACTGGCAACCTTATCAGGCGCCAAGTGACCCGGATATAGACACCGCCCCCCTCGAGATCTCTCCGATGACCGCAATCCACGCTCTTTTCATCTTGGCTTGGATCGCCGCGATCGGAGCCGGGCTTTGGGTTGGAAGTCAGTTGGAACCCAACTTTGTGAACATCCTTACCGGGGTGGGGGTTATGTTGGGGGTTACCTCGCTTGGCTTCGGGCTCGTGGAGCAGCCCTGGTTGTTGGTTGGATGGAATTGGGGGTCGATCTTGATCTTCTGTTCGTTTGCGACTCTGCGGTTACCGGGGAAAAGGTTGGCAAGCATGATGGTGAGCGGGTTGGTGGTCGTCCTGATGCTTGTAATGTTCATTGCCCAAGGGGACTCGGCCACTGGCCTGATTCTGCTCGCCTTGTGGTTGGCTCCTTTTATGGTTGCGCAGTCTGTCAAATGGACCATGCCTAGTTGGATTGGGCTGAGTTTCGTTTCAATTGTGCTCGGCGGCTCTTTTGCAATAGTTGGAAACGGGATGCCCTCAACCCTCGAGACCTTTGAGCGCTTCTTGGGTAGCTCCGTGCAGACCCTGTTGTTAGTCACCGTTCTTGGGATTCCCCTGATTGCGAGCTATGTGATGGCGTTTGCGAAGCTGAATTTGAGCGACGCTTTGCGGCTTATGCTTCGCCCGATTCCGTTTTTTGCTCTGGTCGCGGCGGGCATTTTCTTGTGGGGGATGCGGGAGGAGATGAAGTTGCAGGCGGTGTGGACGGAGTTGAGCGAACGGACGTTGCCGCCGAGTTATAAACGGGTGATCGAGGAGGTTAGGGGGAGTCAGTGAGGATGCAAGGTGCGCGGAGAATGGAACCACCAGGGCACGGAGGCACAAAGGAGAGTGGACAGAAGGTGGCATGCGAACAATTGGTGATACACGGCTTGAGCAGTTCATGTACCCCCACGACGGGGTGTACGATGCCAAGACATCCTTTACACCTTGGAGGTGTTGCGCGTGCCGTTTCAAAAGGTGTCGAAGATGCAGGGCAGGCAGAAGCTTTATAGGTTTACCGATTCAAGCGGGCGGCTTTCATGCGGTTGATGGCTCTCTCTACCTCTACCACCGCTTCCTCTTGGGTCAGGCTGGAGTCTTCGCCTCTTAGGGCCTTGCGGGCTTCTTCCAGGTACTCCTCGGCCTTGCTCAGGTCGATCTCTTTGGAGTGCTGGGCTTCGTCGGCGAGGACGGTGACCCGGTCGGCCGCGACCTCGGCAAAGCCGCCGCCCATATAGACATAGCTTCGGTTGTTGGCGCTATCGACATACTCCAGAATGCCGGGCTTTAGGGCGGCGATGAGCGGGACGTGGCCCCCTTGGACGCCAAAATAGCCTGCCTCCCCCGGCGCGATCACCGAGGTAACGGTTTCCTCCACGACGGATCGGTCGGGAGCGACGATGGAGAGGTGGAATTCGGTTGGCATCTTCTTAGTTTGGAGTTTTGAGTTTGGAGTTTGGAGTTTGGAATTCTGGGAATTAGTCGGTTTCGGGTTCTGGACTCAAGTCGTATCCTGCCAGTTCTTCACGAACCAAGTCTGGCTTTGATTTCAGCGTCCGGATCGATGCTACAACGATCTTGAGTATCTCTTCGCCTTCCTCCAACAAATCTTGCACGGCGGATCGCTTAAGGATCTCCGCGTCTACGAACATTTCAAGCCAATACAAAGTCTCATCGGCTTCTTCTTCGACCACCGCGAGACGAGCGATCATCTCGGCCCGACTTCTCGCCCGACAAGCGGCGCGATAGTTCGCGCCTACCGAAGTGCCGCATCGAACCAGTTGCTTCGCCAATACGTCCGGGACAATACCTCGCTCAATCCGTTGAACCAGTTTGATAGTCGCCAAGCCATAAGCCCGAGTTCGGAGTTTGAACTTGGACTCGAAATCAGAATTGCTACTCACTGCCTTTTCTAACTCCAAATTCCAAAATCCAAACTCTAAACTGGCTAGACTGCCTGAAGTTTCTTGGCTTTCTCGCGGACATCCTCAAGGCCGCCGCAGTAGAGGAACGCCTGCTCTGGAACGTCGTCAAGGTTGCCTTCTACGATCTCCTTGAAGCTGGCAACGGTCTCGTCTACCGTGACGTATCGGCCGGGGTTGCCGGTGAACTGCTCGGCGACGAAGTTTGGCTGGGAGAGGAAGCGCTCAATCTTTCGGGCGCGGGCTACCAGCAGTTTGTCGTCGTCGGAAAGTTCGTCGATACCGAGAATCGCGATGATGTCCTGCAACTCCTTATATCGCTGGAGCGTCTGCTGGACTCGGCGGGCGACGTTGTAGTGCTCTTCGCCGACGATCCTCGGGTCGAGGTTCTTGGAGGTCGAAGCCAGCGGGTCCACCGCAGGATACAGACCCTTCGAAGCGATGGATCGCTCCAGGTAAACGTAAGCGTCGAGGTGGGAGAACGTGGTGGCGGGAGCGGGGTCGGAGGGGTCGTCCGCCGGAACGTAGACCGCCTGAACCGAGGTCACCGATCCTTTATTGGTGGAGGTGATTCGCTCTTGGAGAAGTCCCATCTCAGTGGCCAGCGTGGGCTGGTAGCCAACCGCCGAAGGCATACGTCCGAGAAGGGCCGATACCTCGGAACCCGCCTGGACGAATCGGAAGATGTTGTCCACGAAGATCAGAACGTCGCTACCGACTTCGTCTCGGAAGTACTCGGCCATGGTGAGAGCGGTCAGAGCGACTCGGAGACGGGCTCCGGGGGGCTCGTTCATCTGGCCGAAGACCATCGCGGTCTTGTCCAGAACCGACTTCTCGACTCCGTCCTTGTCGGTGAACTTCGCGTGCTGCATTTCCAGCCAGAGGTCGTTCCCTTCGCGGGTTCGCTCGCCCACACCGGCGAACATCGACACGCCGGAGGCTTCCACCGCGATGTTTCGGATGAGTTCCTGGATAAGAACCGTCTTGCCCAGACCGGCACCACCGAAGAGGCCGATCTTTCCACCCTTGTTGAAGGGGATCATGAGGTCGACGACTTTCAGACCGGTTTGAAGAAGCTCGACCTTGGTCGATTGCTCTTCAAAACTCGGGGGCTGGCGGTGGATCGGATTCCGCTTGGTTCCCTCGGGAATCGGAGCGCCGTTGTCGATCGGCTGGCCCAGGAGGTTGAAAACGCGGCCCAGGGTGAGATCGCCTACGGGCACTGAGATCGGTGCGCCCTGATCGACGGCATCCATTCCTCGGACCAGACCATCGGTGGTGCTGAGGGCGACCATTCGGACGGTGTCGTCGCCAAGGTGCTGGGCGACTTCGCAGGTGAGGTCGATTCCTCGCGTCTCGTCTTTGATGAGAACGGCGTTATAGATTGCGGGAAGCGAATCGGTCGGGAAGCGACAGTCCACAACGGGACCCAAGACTTGGATGACTTTGCCGGTACCGGGCATGCTAGATGAATTCCTCCAAGGCGATTTGGGCTTGCGCCCCTTGCCTTCGGGGGGAGAGTATACCTTTGGAGATTTTCCCATGTCCTGTTTAGGACTATCGGGAATTGCCGGTTTGCGAGTCGATCCGTCGCTGCCTGGGAGAAGATATCGGCGAATTCCGCTTCGGGGGTCTCTGGTGGTTTCGTTAACGCCCCATTGAAGAAACCACCGAAAGCCGCCGTGGACCACAGAAGGGGGACGCGGCCCGACTCAAGCACCTATCAAGCGTTCTCGGAAAAGTCTGGGAGTCCAATCTCTATTCCAACAGATCGCAAACCTTCGGCGATTTGTTGGTAGGTTGTCACAGTGTGATCGACCAAGAACGCCTGCCAACCCCGGGTGAGAGCGGCTTCCACGTTCACGGCTGAATCATCGAAGAACACAATCTCCGCACCCGATGCCCCAACTTCTCGCTCGAATGCATCAAAAACCCGGGGATCGGGCTTGGGCACGCCTACCCGGTGGGAGGCGACCCTCACTTGTATCAGGTCCATCACCGAGAAGCGTCCCGACTCGAACATGTCCGTCCAATGGGGCTCATTGGTATTGGAAAGGCAGGCGGTGATATAGCCTTGGCCGTTCAGTTGGGCAACAATCTCCTCCACTCGCGGAAGGGGCTCGACCATGATGTGATTGTGAACACGCGTGGCCTCCTCCTCCGAGACTTCGCCCAGGTAAACCGCTAATTCCCGAATGTATTGAGCGTCGTCGATGTTGCCGCCCTCATAGGCAAGGAAAAAGGGCACATCCCAGAGACGGGCCTCGGGCGGTATATCGGAACGGATGAAGACGCCCGCGAGTTTTGCCGCCTCGCACCAGTTCCGAGTGATTCGAATCAACACTCCCCCCACGTCGAAACAAACCACCTTGACCATTAGGCTTGTTATACTCAGGTTGGGATGAGCCAAGAACGACCGATTCGTCTACACGCCGGACCCTGGAGCGTTGAGTTTGAGAAATGGAGCGGCTGGGTTCGATGCATCCGTTTGGGAGGCATCGAGGTGGTTCGCGCCGCCTATGCCGTGGTCCGGGGCGATAGCTGGCAAACGTATTCCCAGCGAATCACGACCAGCCACGTCAGCCAAGAGGACGGGCGATTCCTCGCAACCTGGCGATCAGAATTGGACGATCTGGATTTTGCCTGGGAAGGAAAGGTCTCTTGCGATGGCGTTACTCTAGAGGTGGAGGTTATCGGGGAATCCGGGCAGTCGTTCCAAACAAGAAGAACTGGCCTTTGCGTCCTGCACCCAAGGGAGGTACAGGGGCTTCCCTGTGCGGTGGAGCATACGAACGGATCGCAAGAAGAAGGGGCGTTTCCCAGTCTGATCGAACCCCAGCAACCCTTTTTCGATGTGAAGTCTATTGAGCACCAGGTCGGCGATGCCCAGGTCAGATTCGAGTTCAAAGGGGAGGTCTTCGAGATGGAGGATCAGCGGAACTGGACCGATGTCTCCTTCAAAACCTACTGCCGCCCCCAAGAGTGGCCCCAACCCTATGCCATCCAACCGGGAGACCAGGTGCATCACGGCTTTGCCCTAACCTACACTGGACAACCCCAATCCTGGACGCCCCAATGCCGGACTCTACTCACCTCTTCCCAAACCTGGACAAAGATTCCCAAGGTCGGCTGTTTGGCGCAATCCGACGCACCCGACTTCGACTTCGTCATCCATCCCGACCGCCCGGCCGATTGGTCGGCAACTGGGCTGGGAAGGCTTCACCACACCGGCGGGTTTGTCGATCTCAATCGCGACCGGCCCGCGATGAGTGATTTCGATGGAGTTGCCTTCGGGGCCACTCCCCAGGTTCACGCCTTTGATGAGCGGTCCATCATGGAGAACGTCCACGGCCTTCGGGACGTAGTTCTCACCGCCCGAGAGATTGCGGGCGGCAAGGCGGTGGCCGTCGGGCCGCTGGTTTTCAAAAACAGGCGGCAGGAGTGGGACGACCGCCTAGAAATGAACCTTGGCGAGGCCTGGCTCCTGGCCTCGCTCGCGATCCTCTCCGAGGCGGGCGCAGACGCCGTCTGCGCCCTTCAACAGGGCGACTACTCGGACGGACTTCGGAAAGTGGTGGGACTGATGCGCTCCGCAAAGGAAATCCGCATGATGAACTCCGACGGCCCCTACCGGGCAATTGGGTTTGAGTTTGGCGATCCGCCCAAAGCCGTTCTCATCAACCTCCGGCCCTACGCCACGTCTGTTCACTACCGTGCCGACTACGAGTTGGAGCCTTATGAGATATTGGTTCTTGGCTGAGACTCCTTTAAGCTGCCCCTGAGGATGCCAAATCAAAGTCCGATATTTTTGCTAGGTTAAGGAAAAGCCAGTGCATGGAAAGTAGATAGCACGGGTGAAGCCCGTACCGCATTTGGAGGAGAACCAAACAGCATGAATCGAATTCGAAAGTCAAAGGGTTTCACCCTAGTTGAGATTATGATCGTCGTCTTGATCATCGGTATCTTGATGGCCATCGCCGTGCCGAACTTCATCAAGGCTCGATCGAGCAGCCGCCAGAAGACGGTTATCGCCAACCTGAAGCAGATCGACTCTGCCAAGGAGCAGTGGGCGATGGAGAACGGCGCCGTGGCAGGTACCGCTGTTACCGAAGCGAACCTTTCGCCCGCTTATATGAAGAGCTACCCCCTGAACACACCGGTTACCGGAGCATATGTGGCCAACCCGGTTGGAACCAACCCGACCTTCTTGACTAAAGATGCCGAACAGTGGGCAGGAGACCCAGCCGGTCTCTAAACTTCAGAAACGTCGCAAGACTCAAAGCGCCTCTCGAGTTTCGAGGGGCGCTTTTTTCGGCACTACGGTGTTTCGGCATTACGGCATTGGGCGTTTGGTTCTAGGAGTTGGGTTAGATGGTCCACCATGTCACGAGTTCATCTTGCTGCGTTGCTATACCGTCATACCGTAACGCCCAATGCCGCAATGCCGCCTCCCCCTTCCCACAAACCCCGGCAAACATACCAATGCAGGGTTGTTCCGAAAGTGGCAAAACTCTTATGTAGCCGCACTGCGCGGAGGAGAGGTATTTCAAGCATGAACGGAATCAAGAAGAATCAAGGATTCACCCTAGTGGAGATCATGATCGTCGTCTTGATCATTGGGATCCTGATGGCGATTGCGGTGCCCAACTTTATCAAGGCCCGATCAAGCAGCCGACAAAAGACGGTCATTTCCAATCTTCGTCAGATCGACGGCGCCAAAGAGCGGTGGGCGATGGAAGACAGCCGCGTCGCAGGCGACCCCTGCGCCAGCGCCGACCTCAGCCCCAACTACATCAAGACCTTCCCCGATAACACGCCGGTCGCCGGTGCTTATCTGCCCAACCCGGTCGGAACCGAGCCTTCCTTCCTGAGCAAGAACCAGTATGGATGGGCTGCCGACCCGACTGGCCTCTAAGTAAAAGACTTTCCAAAGCCCAAGTCGATTGGCTTGGGCTTTTTTGTGCCACCCAATCCGCCCGCTCATCGTCCCACTCTTCAATGGGTTATGTTGCCGAGGGATTTCGGATGGTGTTTCTGGATCGACGCTACTGGCGTTATGTGGCGATTCCCTGGCTATGGTCCGGGCTGATCTTTCTTGGTATCGTCGTGATCGGCTACTTTGCCTTGGTGCCGTGGCTAAGCGGGGCTGTAGAGGGGTGGCTTGGGTCCGGGTCTCGATGGAGCGGCCTCGCCCAGACACTGGTCTCCCTGGCCTATATCGCCATCTGGTTCCTAATGGCCGGATTCGTATTCCTCCTGATCACCTCCATGACCAGCTCTTTCCTGTGGGACGACCTCTCGCTACGGGTCGAGGAGCAGATCACTGGCCAACAGGGCCGGAGATCGACGCTGGCAACGGGCCGGATTGTGAGCGACAGCATCTCCCGCGGCATCTTCGCCATCCTGATCGCGATTCTCTCCCTGTGCTGTGGGTGGGTCGTACCGTTCGTGATTCCGATTATCCTCGCCGGGTGGCTGGGCGTACTGGACTACACCTCCCCCGCCTTCCTCCGCCACGACCGCACGGTCGGGCAGCAGTGGCCAGTGGCCACGAAGATGAAAGGCTGGTTCGGTTTCCAAGTTACTTCGGGCATCCTCTCTCTACTCCCTTTCATCAACGTCCTTATGCTTCCCGCTCTCGTGGCGGGGGGAACATCGATGGCGGTGCGAAGTGGGATTTTCGAGAGGAAGTCAGGGGAATAACGGTCCTTGTCTTAACGCAGTCATGTCGAGCGCTGATGTGGGCGTCCATTGGTCGTAAAGGCGAAGGACAAGCACGCGGCTCAGTATCGTTTTACTAAACCATATGGGAAATAGGTTGAGGGGGGACTTGCGGCGCGTGCATCGCAAAAAGAAGTTTGAGGGTTTATTCTTAACCTTTGACTCCGAAAAGAGACTTCAGTCTTGATTCCGATCGTATTCACAACCGGCCAGATCCTCATCGCGCATCGTTCATCCTTTTCTAGACCCGCACGTCAAATACGGGAAGGATGCGTTGCCGCTTCTCCGCGCGTCCCCCTTCAACCTTACTCGGCCACATCGATCTCCACCGTTACCGTGGCGTTGTGGGCGTCCAGTTTGTCTTGTAAATCGTCGATCCTCTTCTCGATCTCCGCAATCTTGTCGTAGGCGTCTTGAGCGGTAATCTGCGACACGTACTCTTGGGGTTGCGTTGCCATATACGCCATCATCTGAAGGCCTCGCTGGGTGTTCAATCCCTTCAGGAACGCCGCCAGTCCCTTGCACTCCGCCATCTCATAGATCGCATCCTGGATGGAAGCGTTCGCGGCATTGATTGCGGCCTTCGTGCGCCAAAGTCGATCTATCTCGACCGTCAGTTGGGCGTACAACCCGTGTACGTCGAAATCAGGCTCCGACCCTTCCAGGTAGCTGTTCGAAGCCTGGATTTTCTGCTGCAGGTCTTTCACCCTTTGAATCTGCCGGTTCTTCACCTTGAGGGCTTTTGCCAGAGAAACGCGCACCATTGCCATATCCTCATTGTAACACCGATGAACTAGGGTGTCCCAGTCATGGTCTGGGCGGCGCCTCTGTGCGAAGCGAATCCTAAACCGGGATGTCGATGGTGAGATTGATTGGTTGGGTCTCGGTAACCAGCACGTTGTCTTCGATGCGCATTCCGCCGAAGTCTCGATAACCGTCCACGACATCCCAGTCGATCTCATTGGCGAATTTCTCGCGCCGCGCGGGGTCGTCGATGAGGGCGGGGATGAAGTAGAGTCCTGGTTCGACGGTCATGACGAAGCCAGGCTCCAACGGCAGGTCGCAGCGGACTCGAACTCCAGCAGCCTTGTTTTCACCGCTGCGCCCAGGAGCGGCGCCGCTAGCGTCTCGTACACCCAAGCCCACCATATGGCCGATACCGTGGGGCAGGAAGACGGCCATGGCCTCGCTCTCAATCGCCGACTCGGCCGAGCCTTTCAAAATGCCCAAGTCCTTGAGCCCGACGGCGAGATCCAAGGCGCAGAGGGCGTGGAACTCCAGCCACTCCTGGCTTGCCAAGCAGCGGTCACAGGCTCGCCGCTCCGCGTCCAGAAGAAGGTCGTAGATCGCCTGCTGTCGAGGAGTGAAAGCATCGCCCGCCGGGTAGGTGCGGGTGACATCGATAATGTACTCCTGCACACACGCGCCGGCGTCGATGAGCACCAGATCTCCCTTGGCGACTTTTCGGGAGGACGGGGTGAAGTGGAAGACGACCGAGTTCGGCCCAGTGCCGACAATCGAGTGGTAGCCCGGACGATCGGCTCCAGCACGAGCGAAGGCGGACTCCAACTCAATCTGGATTTCCCGCTCCGAGACCCCCGGTTTCATCACGGCTCTTGCCGCTTCGTGGCCTGCCTTGGTGGACAGCATTGCCCTGCGCATCAGGTCCAACTCGTAGTGGTCTTTGGAGCGTCGGGCGCGGAAGAGGCCTTGGCGAAGTTGGTCGGTCAGGTCCTGATCCACCGATACTTCTCGAGTCGTGGACCCAAGGAACCCAATCTTCCTTCCCTTCCTCGCCTCCAGCCAAGGGGCCAGATCATCCAGATAGGGTCCCACCGGCTCCTCCGCAATGCCATCCCAAATCCGCTCCATCTCGGTGACCGCCGGAGTAAACCGGGTCCACCCTTGCTGGGGATCGAAAGCAAGGATGCTGCCTGGCCTGCTTTCGCCAGTGAGCCAATAGTACTCGGTATGGGGGCGGAAGTCGTAACACTGGTCGGCCCCACCCGGCAGACCGATGGGGTTTCCACAGCCGATGAGGACGACCTCGTTCCGAAGGTTCCAGATCTGGGCGGTCTTGGCCCGACGGGCAGCGACGAGGTCGGAAAGTTGAGGCATGGGCCTAAGTTTGTACGATCTGAGCCGGGGGATGATTCCCTTTAGCGGACAGAAACCAACTTTGGCAAAGGGGCGACTTCGGTCAACTGTCCGTGGTTGCGGATGGACTCCGTGCCCGCAATCCCTACCGCCACGGCCATCCTCGCCGCTAGCGGCGAATGGGGCGTTTCCTCCCCCAATAGGAACCGATGGAACTCCTCGAACATCGACTCATCCGAGCCGCCGTGCGTTCCTTTGGTTTCGGGAATTCTAACCTCGATGTCGCCCCGCTCCTCATACCGATAGCGGCTGTGGTCCCAGACTCGGATGGTGCAGTTGCCGGGTTGGTCACCGAAGTTCTCCATGCGACCTTCGGTGCCGATGACGGTGTAGTTGCGCCAGCCATCGGGAGCGAAGTGGCACTGGTGGTAGCTGGCGAGCACGCCGTTGTCCAACTCCATATTCAGCAGGCTCACATCCTCCACGTCGATGATCGGGTAGGCGCGCTTGAGGGAGGCGGGGGGCCAAGTGTTCTCGAACTGGATCGGATGGCTCTCGCCGGGAGCCTGCCGATCCTGGATGTCGCCATAGACTGCCAGTTTGCCCATCGCCGAGACCCGTCGGGCAAATCCGCCGCAGAGCAGGTGCAGGATGTCGATATCGTGGGAGCCTTTCTGCAGGAGGAGGCTGGTGGACTTGGTGCGGTCGGCGTGCCAGTCGCGGAAGTAGGCCTCGCCCCCATAGCTGATGAAGTGGCGGCACCAGGCGGTCTTGGGTTCGCCGATGGCCCCTTGGTCGATCAGCTCCTTCATCCGGCGAACCATGCCGAAGTGGCGCATGTTGTGACCCACATACAGCTTGGTTCCGGTGCGTTCGGCGGTCTCCAGAATCTGGTCGCACCCTTCGACGGTGATCGCCATTGGCTTTTCGAGAAAGGTGGGGATGCCTGCCTCCAAGAACGCGCAGGCGTGCTCTTGGTGGAGCCAGTCGGGCGAGAGGACGAAGACAGCATCCAGGTTCAAATCGAGCAGGTCTCGATAGTCGCTATGGACCTGCGCCGAGTCGCCCACGAACTCGCGGTAGTTTTGCTGAGCCACCTCGCTCGGGTCGGCCAGGGCGGCCAATTCCAATCCGTTCTCCGGCTGATGCGCGATCTTGGCGATAGGGGCGCGGAGGCCCCAACCTACGACTCCAAACTTCATCTCTATGCCCGACCCAGAATCGCGTCCATTGCGTTGGAAGTGTTCTTGATGCGGACCATCGGGTGATGCTTGTATCCGGGGATCATCTCCGCCGCAACCGGCCCGTCGTAGCCGATCTCGTTCAGCGCCGCCACGACCTCAGGCCAGTTCACATCGCCTTCCAACAGGTCCACAAACCCCTCGACCGTCCCCACCGCGCGGCGGAAGTCCTTGAAGTGAACCCCCACGACCCGCTTGCCCAGGTGCCTCAGCCAATCCTCGGCGTACCCGAACGGCAACAGGTTCGCCACGTCCACATAGGCTCCCACCCAGGGTGAATCGAACTGGTCGACGAAAGCCGCCATCTCCTGAGGGCTGAGCAGGAATCGGTTCCAAACGTTCTCGATCCCCATGCGAACCTGGCATCGTTCGGCGGTAGGCAACACGGCCTGAATCCCCTCCGTCGCGTGTTTCCAAACATGGTCATAGGGCAACTTCTCGCGGTCGGGCAGGAAGAACACATCCACCGCGCCGGGGATGGTGAGAAGGGTCTTGGCCCCAAGCCATTGGGTGATCTGGAGCATCTTCTCCAAGTCCTGCTTCGCCTGCTCCCGGATCGCCGGGTCGCCATCGGCAAGGGACCTACCCCAATAGGTTCCGCTGGCCACGCTGGGGATGCTGATATTGAAGTCCTTGGCCTCCTGCACCAGCTTTTGGCAGAACTCCTCAGAGGTATTCAAGTCCATCTCCGGCCCATCGCCCAGGCAAAGCTCGATGGCGTCATACCCGTGCTCGGCGGCGAACTTGATGGCTTCAAACGGACAAAGCGTGGCTTCCAACCCGCCGGGGAACGACCAGTAGTTGATGGACTTGAGGATCATAGCGTTGGTGGATTTTAGCGGGTTTGGGCTAAAGAAGGGCTAAAGATGGGGGATGTTGGACGATACGCTCTGTAGGCGGCGGATGCATTGTGCCGCCGTCCAACCGCGTGTTGCTAATCTCCGAACACTCTGCCTGACGGCGGCAAAATGCATCCGCCGCCTACATGCCACAGGACCTTATCTCTGCGACAGCTTGCGTTGCACCTTTTCGGTGAAGATCCTGGCCTTGAGAATGGGGGATACGCCTTGGAACGAGTAGGAGGCGGGGGCGAGGATGAAGTCGGCGACTCTTTGGGAATCCCCCTTCCACCGGACGTGCCCCTGACGGACGCTCTCCAGCGACCGGCTTCCGATGGCATCCAAGTCGGGCCAAGGCAACGGAGTCGGACGCTTGGCGTTGAAGAGGAACCCGGTCTCGCCGTGGATGACGTACTCGCTCATCGTCGGGCGATCCGGGGCCACGACGATCATCCCCTTCGCCATCGCCTCCAAAAAGCTCAGGCCAATCCCCTCGGCGGTCCGGGGCGCGACGTAAACGTTGCAGGTTCCCACCAGGGCTTGATAAACATCTTTCTCCAGGAACCCGTGGATCACCTCGACGTTGAACTGCTTCATCTCTTCTGGAGTGACGATGGTCGGCGGGAACTCGGGGTCCGGATCGATCTTTACGACGAAGGAGCAGTCGGACCAGTTCTGAAAGAGGGTCTTGAGGTGGTCGAAGCCGATATCGGCCCGTTGCCACAGGAAAACGCGCGGCGCTTGGAAGCTCATGGGAGCGGCGGTCTCGGGGGCCGGGAAGTATTGGAGACCGAGCACGTCTACCCCCTGGCGGGCAAGGTTCTTACCGATCCCCTGGCAAAAAGCGATCGCCTTCAACCCCGACATCCTGACGGCGGTCGCGGCGGCGGAGCCAAAGGCCAGACCCTGCGACTGGTCGAACATCGGAACCCAGGTAGCGGGAGCCCGAAGCTTGCCCAGTTCCCGGTCGGGAATCATCGCCTGCCAAAAAACAATGGCGTCGGGCCGCTGGGCATTAATGGTTTCGGCGGTGGTCGAAGACCCGCCCTGCCAACCCTCATCCCAGATCCGCATCACCTCGAACCTCTGCTGCAAAAGTTCCACAAAGAAGTCGGACGACTTGGTCTTTTGATGGAAGGAGTGGTCGATGAAGGCCAACCTAGGCTTCTCAGACATACCGCCTCCTGTATCTGCAACAGGGTAGGGGAGGCTTGGAGGTCATGAGGGTAAAGTTACCCGCCCAGGCGCGTAGCCACTTGTAGGCGGCGGATGCATTTTGCCACCGTCGGAGTTACCAAGCCTGGCCGATGTCGCAGGTCAGTCCAAGCCTCCATCAAGACCGGGACGGTCTTGGAAACCTTGGGCGGAACGCCCAAGCCACCTCAAAAAAAGAAGGGCCCGCTGGCGAGGCGGGCCCGATGGGCTGGAGGGTGTGGAGGAATGTGGGGTTATGGGATAAGTCCTCCGTGTCTGGTGGAGTGTCACTTCGCGGTTTCACTCACGTCAGCATCTTTCCGTGCCTCATGCGGCGGCAACGATAGTGTATGTACCAGGGTCGAGCCTGGAGGCCCAAAACGGGGAAGATTACGCGCAGTGGAATTGCCGGGGGGCGGCTCTCCCCCATGCTCTCTGCGAGCTACGTGCTTTATGGTCCATCAAGTCTCGCAAACATTCTCCTCAATAAAAGCAAAAAAGCCTTGAGTTGCACAAAAGGCCGTGATATCATTCATTTGTCATGCTGAATAGATCAAAATATTTTTACCTGTTCGCACTTTTTGGCATTGCATCGTCATCCATGGCTCAGTACAACGAGCCTGGATATCATCTATTAGCCATCTCGGGCGGAGTTTGCAACTGCCCACCGAAAGCAGTCGGCACGCATAGCGGCGCCACCTACGCGCCGACTGGGGGTTGACTAGCGACGCCCCTTGTCCTAACGATGGAGTACCCGTACCATGGAACCACTATGGAAGCCAACTCTATACCTGGAGCCTTACCCCTCCGACAGGCACCTGCTATGCATGGGCAATCGTCTACGCAACAAGCAGCCCAACGTAATTATCCCCAAGTGTACGAATGGTAGAGTGCTTGCGACGGTAAACCCGTATACTAGCGTTTTCATTGAACTCCCAGCCACCACTCCGTGTCCGACACCCGAGCCAATTGATCCTATTGAGGGGCCAACCCTGGAGCCTTAGAAATGTATGCGTCTAGTTTGTTCTTGTCTCTTATCATTGCCGGACAATCCACGCCGTCGCCTGCTCTGCAGGCAACTGCGGATACAAAGGAGCGAATCGAAGTCTGGGGCCAAGCTCTGCAGAGGGCTTTGGCCAAGGACCCTAGGCCAATCATGGTCGACGTAGACTTAGCCCAAAGCCCGCCAGAACTGAAAAACCCGATTCGAGGTGTTAGCGAGGAGACGATCTATGCCGCTTGCTTAGGCCGGAACTATGTACAGTCCGGAACCGCGGTTGGCTTCTGCCGTCCACCTACCGCCATGTACGCGGTCGAGTCGGGATTAAACCGAAGGGTTCTTGATGCGATTCTCTCGTTGGACCCAAGCACGATAAAAGGAACTTGGAAAAGGAGTATCGCTACAGGATCTACCTATAAAGACCCAAGTTGCCTTTGCTCAAATTGCGTCTGAACTTCAGCCAGGGATGATAAATAGTCTTGTGGAAGGCGGCGACTATCAGGTCAGTTTGGAAGCTTCGCCCGTCATCCAGTACATGGATCTCTCAGATAAATTGAAACACACGCTTCCGCTTCCGTCCAGTTCAAACCCCATCCGTGGACAGGAAAGAAAGACCCCATCGGCAGGGTCTTCGCCCGCGCGCCCCACTGGCTTTCCCAATGTACCAAAAGAAGCCTTAGACTTTGGCTCCGGCGAACTGCTCTCACTGGCGCAGGCGCTATCTCGGGCGTCGAAGGTGTTCCAAGTCAACTTTAACTACGATAAACGGCTGTCTGGAACGGCCTTGTTTGTAAAAGGAAGTTGGTCGAGGGATTCCTTTGAAAAAATACTGGCCAAGGTGTACGACATCGCACCTCCAAAAGAGAAGCCCGGTGACTACCGGGCCAGCGAGTCGTTGCAAAGCCTTTTTTCAGGCCCGCTTGCCGAACTCTTGGACACAGAACTGTGGCCGAGTTCGGAGGAGATGCCGACCGCCAAGGAGTTGGTTAGTGGGAAAGAATGGTCCTATGGCGATCTGCAGGCAAAACATCCTCAGTGGGCTCAATATCTAGATCGTTCCGCTTTGGGTACGGGCACACGTGTGTCGATGAGACTAGGTCTACAGCTAAATATACGAGGAAGCGGAGTTATTCCGCTTGCCAACGCGTCTGCAAAGAACGAGGTTCAATCTCTTCCTGTCATCACAAGGAACGAGGCAGCGTACATCATCGTTCCCTAGAGTCTCTTGGTACCGCGTCGGTCCTGATGTATGGCGAAGCTACGGGCTTTACTGACATACTGGGACCGACTTTTTTCAGGTATCCTAGTTAGCCCGCGTCGGTCTTGTAGAGCCGCCGCGCCATGAAAGAACCATGAGTGAAGAGACAACTACGCCGCAGAAACCGGAGGCCTCCAGTTCTGCCGAAGCCCAGGGCGGTAGGCCGAGCGCGCCTCGCGCAGACAAAGACACACCCTCAGAAGGTGGTCCCCGATTCAAGAACAAGCGTCGCCGCAAGGTGAGCTACCTGACCATCAACAAGATCGATTCGGTCGACTACAAGGAGATCAACATCCTTCGCCGATTCTTGAACGATCGAGGCAAGATTCTCCCCAGCCGCCAAACCGGGAACACCGCGAAGCAGCAGCGCATGATCGCCAGCGCGATCCGCAAAGCCCGCGAGATGGCCCTGCTCCCGTTTGTGGTGACCGAGATGAGCGCTGAGCGACGCGAGTACACGCCGCGCCGAGATCGCTACCAGGATCGCGGCCCATCCCAGGCGCAGGCCGCGCAAGCACCGGCTCCGGCGGCTGCACCAGCCCAGGCTCCGGCGGCGCCCGCCGAAGCTCCGGCTCCTGCGGCTGAGTGAAGGCGTTTGGCATTGGGTTCTAGGTTTTGGGGTTTGGGTTGGATCGGTCCGATCCGCCCGTCAAGCCTAACACCCAAAACCCAACGCCGAACACCCTCTCCACCAATCCCTCACGCCCTCCTCTAGGTTCGCACACTCAAAAACCTCGCAAAAAGTGCAAAGATTGCCTAAAGACCCGGCCGAGATGAGCCACTATCTAAAATTGGGTTAGTCAGACCTGGGAGGAATACGAGGCAGGATGCCGTTCATCGTCGGAGGTATAGCCGCAATGGCAGCATTGTTTGGCGGGATTCTGGCGGGGATCGATCCGGTCTCGTGTCTTACCCGGTCGTTGCTGGCATTTTTTCTGGGATGGATTGCGGCCCAAGTGTGGCAGGTCACTCTTATCCTGGTCGGCCAAAACCGAAGAACGGAAGTCGTTCTGGACGGGGAGGAAGGCGATGAACAGATGCCGGCTGCCTAGTTTTTTGAGGATCGGGCTATAAAGAAGAAATTATGCCGCTTACACCGGAGCAATTAAGTCGCGCTTGGCGAGAGTTCAAAGTCGAGGGTCATCCCACCGCCAGAGTCGAACTCATCAACCACTATTCCTACCTGGTCAAGATCACCGCGGGGCGACTGGTCACCAGCCTCCCGGGGGGATTGGACCGCGAAGATCTGGTCGGGGCGGGCGTCATTGGGCTGATCAAGAGTGTCGACCAGTTCGACCCCAGTCGCGACGTCAAGTTTGAGACCTACGCCATCGCCCTCATCCGTGGCGCGATCTTGGAGATGCTGCGCGACGAAGACTGGGTTCCCCGCTCCATCCGCGAAAGGCTGAAGCAGCTCGACCGAGCCAACAGCGCCCTCGAAACCAAGCTCGGCTCGCCTCCCAACGACGGACAACTCGCCGAATACATGGGCATCACCGTCGGCGAAGTCAATGAACTCCAAGTCCGCGCGGGACGCACCAATGTCTACTCGCTGGATGACATCCTCGGAACCAGCGAAGGCGACGACACCATGTCCTATATCGACCTAATCGAGGACGAGAACTCGAATCCAGGCGGCGAGGTAGAGGGCAAAGAGATCCGCCGAATCCTTTCCGCCGGCGTCGATAAGCTTCCCGACAGAGAGCGACTTGTAGTCGCTCTTTATTATTTTGAAGGTCTGACTTTCAAAGAGATTGGCCGCGTTCTGGGCGTTTCCGAGTCGCGCGTCTATCAACTTCACACCCAGGCGATGAACCGCCTGCGAAACTTCATGAGAGCGGAGGGCGCCGTCCACAGCTAAAGATGGACGCCGCCGAAAGGCGATGGGCCAAGTCGATCGAATTCCACCCGTCAGCCCGGCGCTTCTGCAAACGCAGACGTCGGACGGCATCCAGATGCGAAAGGAAGGTCGCGAACAATCGGGCGATAAACCGCCTAAGCACGACCAGTTGGAACTGCACGACTCGGAAGAGCCGGCCGAAGAGGTCGCCGTGTCGGAGAAAGTGGTCGAACTCTTTCCTGAACACGGCCTCGACCTTACAGCCTAGCAGTTTGTGTTTAGATTCAGCTTCCAACCGCACCGCGCCATGGTGAGCGAGAGCGGCCCGAATGTTTTGTTTTTGTAGAGCGTTCTATGTCGCGAAGTCGAACCACCTCCCCAACTTGCAGGTTGGTCAAAAGCTACGAGCGGGTGAAGTCCTTCGACTCGTGACGAGCATGCAGCTTTCCTGCAAGCTTCTTCTGGCTCGCTCAGGATAACGCCGCGCGGGGTTCGCGAATCTACATACAAGCTCTAAAAAAAAGTCGCTGGCACGATTCTTGATCAAACTCTGTTGACATAAAACGGACTTCCGCGCAATAGGCTTATCCGGCCTGCGCTGGTATCCTTTTACGATAGGAAACTGAGGAGAGAATTTGATCAAGAAATCCCTTATTGGTATCGGCATTTTGTCGCTTGCGATGGTCGGCTGCAACAAAGACGGCGGCTCCGGCGAAGTACTTGCAATCGTCAACGGACAAACGATTCCCATGTCCGACTACTTCAAAACCATGGAGCGCAAGGGTCGCTTGACGGCTCTGGTTAATCCCCAGGGTCTGGCCGTCGATCCGGGCAGCGGACGAGTGGGACCTCAGATCACCGTGGTAGAACCTCGCCCATCCCTCGCTTTCCAGGCTCTCCAAGAATGCATCGCAAACGAGATCATCCGCCAAGTCGCGAAGGACGAGAGCGTTTTCCCCGCGCCCGAAGATGTGGAGAAAGAGATCAAGCTGGAGGAAGAGCGTGATCCCAACTACGTCAAGAACCTTAGCCAAGAGGGCCTTTCGATCGACCAGATAAAGAGTGAACTCGGACTCCGCCTCGCCAGGCTGAATCTTCAGGGCAAAGGAGTGACCGTTACCGATGCGGACGTGGACGCCTATGTGAAGGAAAACCCGGTCGCCTTTACCCAGCCCGCCACCGCCGACCTCCAATACATCGAGGTTGCCAATGAGAAGAATCGTGATGCGGCAGAAAAGGAGTTGAAGGAAGGTCAGATGTTCCCCGCCGTCGCCCAGCATTACAGCATCCAGCCTAGCGGCAAGGACGTTCAATTCCGGTTCCCAGTGCGAGTGATCTCCCAAATGGCGCCCGCGCTCCAGAAACTGGTCGCCGAAACGAAGGAATTTACCGCCACCAAGTGGGTCTACGACGACGGCAACAAGCACTGGTTTAAGTTCTATGTTCAAAAGAAGACCAAGGCCCAGCCAGTCCAGATGAACAACTACCTGCGCCAGATGGTTAAGCGCGAGCTTCAGAGAACAAAAGGCACCCGCGCCAACGACCCCAACAAGCGCATTGCCGACAAACTTAAGACGGCCAAGATCGAGATCAAGGTCAAGTACCTGGAAGAGCCTTGGAAGAAGGCCTACGCCGAACTCACCAAGCCGCAGGAAGACCAAAAACCCGCCGAAGGCGCAGCTCCCGCCGCCAACCCATAAGCTGGGCTCGGTTCCTGATCACAATGCCCCTTTCCCGGTGGAAAGGGGCATTGCTGTAGGCGGAGAATGCATTGTGTCGCCGTCCTCTGGAATGATGCGGTGAGTCAGACGACCTCAATCAGGTTCAAAGTCTTGGTGGAGGCGGGGAGAATTGAACTCCCTTCCAAAACTGTCGGCCCTTCAGTTAAACCACGAGCGTCTCCCCTGTACTTTTTCTCGACGGCGATCTATCCCGGGGCCGGCTGATCGCTCGCTCAGTCTGGTTTGTTTAGTTAGACTAGCTACAGACGGAAGCCGACCTAACGATCCGGATTTTATTAGACCCGAACTCTCCCCTACCGGCTCGAGGAGGGCGGATCTCGCTGGCTATTTAGGCAGCGAAGGCGTAATTGTTGTTCGCAACTACTTTTTTTCTCGTTTTTGACGTGGCCAACGAGAATCCACGGCTCGCAACCGAAAGTCGAACCAGCTCTGTCGAACCCGTTCGCCCCCGTTGTCAATAGTATAGAACGTCGGCGGGTGAGGCGGCGTTCCGTAGGTAGGACCACCCCTGGGATCGCCGAATTCATTCGGCACACCTGTAGTTGGAAGCATCTTGGACCATGAAACGCAAGCAGGATCAAGCTACAAGAGGCGCCGAATGAATTCGGCGATCCCAGGGGGAAACTACCCTACCGTCAAACCTGCCGCTACCAGGAAGGACTCTTCGATCTCGGCTTCGGCCAGTTGGCGCATCGCGTCGGTGGGGGTGACTTTGAGCAAGGTGCGGAGGGCTTTGGCTTCTTCTCCGCTTCCAAACTGGTCCAACGCCGACCGCACCCGCTTGTTGGCTTTGATCGCGGGTTGGAGCATGGCGAGGAGGGCTTCGTCTCTTTGAAAACCTTCGACCAGCATCAGCCGATAGACCTGGGTCTCGACTCCCAGGAGCTTGGCGATGCCGAGGAGGCACCGGCGGCGGGTTGTTTTGGTTCTCTGCTTCTTGGCCTCTAGCAGCAGGGGGGGGAGGTCTTCCTCGGTCCCGACTGAGCCCAGAGCGTAGACAAGTTCGCTCGCCGCCTCGTCCTCGTAGTAGGCCAGGGCCTGCCGAACGTAAGGGAGAGCGTCCTTCAGGTCCAGTTCCGAAACCGCCTCCGCCGCCGCGATGCGGACGCTCGGGTGGGGGTCGAAGAGGGCGTCGTAGATGGCGGCCCCGGCGTCGCGGGCTTCCAACATTCGCAAAGCCTGGATACTGGACCGACGCAAGTCAGGGTCGCCCACCTCTTGAGCGGCGGAGGTGAGGGCTTCGATGGCATCGGGACTGCCCAGCCGCCCCAGACTCTTAGCCGCCGCCCGCCTGAGGAGAGAGCGCGGACTCTGGAGCAGCTGGACCAGGGTCGGCACTGCATGGGCGCTCTCCAGTTCGCCCAGGGCCTCCACGGTCTCTTCCTCGATCAGGTCGGGGTGTTGCTCGATGTGGCTCACGAGATGCTCTGCTAGGCGCGCATCCCCCAGCCTCGCCAACGCCCTGGCCGCATTCCGCCTCACCCGAGGCGAAGGGTCGCCCAATGCCTTGACGATCTCGTCGCTGGCCAAGGAGAAACCTTGAGTCCCCACGCGCTGGATCGCCTCGGCCCGGGTCTGAACATCGGCGCTGGTGGAGAGCGACCGCATCGCCCGCATCCCCTTAGGCGTCACTTTTCTCAAGTCGCGAAGGGTCTTCTGTACCCGGCTGGAGCCCTCCTCCTTCACGGGTGCGATAAAGATCACCGCCACCGCCCGCAGAATCACTACGCAAAGGAAGATGACCTTATAAGCCTGCTCGGGAGGCATAAAGCCACGAAGCCGCGACATCAATTCGGCGCTGACCAATGGGGCTAAACCGCTGATGAGGCTTTGAATAGCCAGGCCGGAGCCAATAAAGCTAGCCCGGTCATCGGTCTTGGCGGTGGCGAGCAGGAGGTTGAACTGGGTGACCGCCACTCCGCACCAGAAGATACCCATGACCAAGTGGCTGGTCACCAGAACTACGATGCTAAAAGTCAGGTTGTCGGGCCGCGTCGCCAACCAGCCTGCCGGACTGATCGCGATCCCTATTCCCGCCAGAATCAAGCAGGGCTTGTTGCCATAGCGGTCGGCGAGGAACCCCCACAGCTTGGAACTCGCCATCGTGGTTGCCGCTTGGCACAGGATGCACACCTGAATCCAAACAAACGGCATCCGGAGGCTCTCCAGGGCAAAGGCGGAATAGAGGTTTCCAGCAAAAGTCTGGCCCAGGAAGAAGACGGCGAGGAAGATCAGAACCTTGCGGAAATCGCGGTCTCGGAAGGGAGCGGCAAAGGTGCTGAGCCCCTCTCGCACACTTTGGCGAACCACCTTCGGCCGCTCCAGGTCCCGCATCCTCATAAAGAAGAAGAAGCTGAGCCCCGCGCAGACCAGTCCGAGACCGTACACCACCGAGTAGCCGATTGCCTCTTGATCCACCGACTTGAAATGGTCGAGCAGGAAGCCTCCCAGCAACCCAACCGCCGCCCCGATTCCGGTGCCGATGGCATGGCGTCGGGAGAAGTACCAGCCGCGCGAGTTGGTCGGCACCAACTCCGCCAGCCAATCGTTATAGGTGGAGTTCACCAGGGAGACGCTGAAAGCGCCGATAGAGACGCAGGCGAACAGGATGAAAAGGCGAAGCTCGTTAGCCCAAGCAAGCAAGGGCAGGAAGGCAACCGGCAGGTACATCAGCCGCCAAACAACCCCACCCGGAGCTACAAACCGCTTGTAACTGGGAACCCGCTTGGCAATGATGGCGCCGGGAATCTGCGAGATACCCAACGCCGCCGGAACGGAGGTCAGGAACCCGATCCACAAGTCCCCTCCACCCAGGAGCTTGACGAAGCCAACCAGGAACGCGCCCGTGACAAGGGTGATGAATGCTGTGGAAAAAGCGACGTCCAAGTTGGCAACCCGCAACGTCTGGAGCGTCTCCATTCGCGTCGGCGGATTGTTTCGATCGGGCACCCGTTAATTGTGATCTGTTCTGGGGGCTTTGGGCATTAGGTATTTGGCGTTAGGCATTAAGTGTTAGGCGTCTGCCGTGGAATATCGTCCCCCTAGTAGGCCGCTCCCCCCTAAAGCCCAACGCCTAACGCCCACTGACCGGATCCTTCCACTTCCAATCTGCGATGAAGACTTCGGCTAAGAGATCGTGGAGGAGTTTGTCTTTGGCCTTCAGCTCTGCCCGATTCCAAATCTCGTTGTGGACCCCGTTGCCGCCCACTGGCCCCTTCTGGTTGCAGTCGAACCAGGACTGCACGCCTTCGGCCCAATACTCGTCGAGGTTCGAGATGGCGTAGGTGTTCTTCCAGACCCCGCTCTCCTTGGCGGCGTCGAAGGCCTTCTGGAGTCGCGGCCGGAAAGCTTTGTCCACCTGCTCCATCCCGAAGTTGAGGACGGTGTGCCCGAACTCATGGATCAGGATCGACTCGCCCTTGTACCGGTCACCCGCCAAGCCCAGCAGGTTCTCTTCCCCACAACTGACGGCGGGCCTCTGCCGGGTTGCCCCCAAGCCCCGGGCTCGCTTGTTCCAGTCGGTCTCGGGGAATGCCTTTTGCAGGTCAGAGTGTTCGGGGATATCCAGGGTCTGCTCGGTAGGGGCCATCACCGCGATCCGCAGTTTCAACTCCTTCATCGGCTTCGCCACCTCGGGCCGCTTCTGGAGCATCTTCTCCACAATATCCACCGCCGCCCGAAGCCCCTCGTCGCTCACCTTCTCCGAACTCACCACCGGCAGGTCGCGAACCAGAATACATTTCTTGTAGAAGGAGTCCAGCTTCAGGTCCGCAGACGGCGGCTTGATGGGGCCTTGGAGGAACGCAAGGACGAGGAAGGTTGCGACCATGACTTAGAATACTTGACCAGAATGGCCCGAGATTCAATGCCGAGTTACTATAGCCAACCGCATCCCTGAGCCCTGGCACTGCCTCTCGATGTCTTGCGGCCCGATGGACAAGGCGCAAGTCGACACCATCTTTGTCACACAATCCAATTCTTCAAGTAGCATTGCCACTATGTTGGTAGCCGCGCTAGCGCTCTGCTCATCACAGGCCAAGCCTGCTCCCATCAACGTAGTTACATGGAACATCTGGCGGGGCGGGAATGAGGCGATGGACGCGAAGGACCCTCGGATCAAAGCCGAGAAACAGAACCAGGTGATCCGCGTCCTTCGCGACTCGAAGGCCGACGTCATTGCGATGGTGGAAACTTATGGCAGCGGGCCGGTAATCGCTCACGGGCTGCGCTACCACCTCCACCCCCGAGGCACGAATGTCTCAATCTTGAGCCGGTGGCCAGTAGTCAAAGATATCAGCGTCTATAAAGAGTTCAACTGCGTCGGAGCCTTAATCGAGCGACCCGATGGCAGGCAGTTCGCCCTCTACTCTGTATGGATTCACTATGTGGACGACATATGGACCGACCCTGCCTCGCGCAATGGGAGGTCGGTCGCCGACTTCTTGACCAAGGAGGGGGATAGCCGAAAAGTCGAGGTCAAGGCCATTCTGGAAGGCATCAGAGAGAAAATGCGGGAACATCCGCGGGTACCCGTTCTGTTGGCAGGCGACTTCAACAGCAATTCGCATCTGGATTACTCAGACGTTGCCAGGGATCAGCACGGTGGCTTGTCTGTACCGTGGCCAGTCACCCAACTGGTGGCGGCAGATGGCTATCACGACTCGTATCGCCTCCTCCATCCCAAAATCAATCGAATAGAGGATCGAACCTGGTCACCAAGGTTTCCCGAACAGGAACAAGATCGAATCGACTTCATCTTCTGGAAAGGAGATGCACTACGTCCTCGTCAATCGAAAATGATCGACCGGGCAAAGGGGCAATGGCCCTCGGACCATGCCGCGGTGCAAACGATCTTTGATTGGACCGCTACCCAAGCGCCGTGGACGGAGTTTGGAGGATGGCCTCACAAATCTTTTTCATTGAGATAAGTTGCCTAGCCTGGAATTCAAGACGGGACGGCGGCACAATGCATCCGCCGCCTACAAGGCTTTGCACCCCGAATTGAGGTGTACTTGGAACCGACTGCATCGTGAAGAAAATCCTCATCGCCGCCCTGCCTCTCGTGCTCATGGGCATCTTCATCCTCTTGCGCCTGACGGTTGGGGAGGCGAATGCAGTCGTCTATGCCTTGATGGCCCTACCCGCACCCGGTTGGCCTTCGCTGTACCTCCTCATCGGGATGGCCTGGCTCTGGAAGAGGCGATGGACGCTCGGGCTGATCCACTTTGGAGCGGCGGCAGCGATGGTCTTTCCACTTCTAAACCCGAGCTTCGGAGAACCGGTTGTGGGCCGGGCACAGGGCCTGCGGGTGATGACGTTCAACGTGCAGAAGTTCCAAAATTTCCAACCCGAGCAAGTGGCAGCGGCGATCCTGAAGGAGAATCCAGACGTGGTCTGCTTGCAAGAGGCCAACTGGAAGGCCCCGCCCACTCCACTCCCCAAAGCCTTCCGCGACGCCCTCTCGGAGTATCAAATCATCCAACGAGGCCAAACCGCCATCCTTTCCAAATTCCCGATTACCTTTGGGACCGCGTTTGCCCTGCGAGGAGGAACCGACGGGAGGCCTGCCCAACTGGCGACGGTCATGGTGGGAAAGCAGCCAGTTTCCCTAGTCTGTGTCCATCTTCAATACTTTCCGTGGGACCGATCGATTTCGGTTGGGCAAGCCTCCCGGAATCTGATGAAGGAGACCCGGTCGCTGGAGGACTTAGTCCGAAACCCCGGCATTCCGACCGTCGTGGCAGGCGACTTCAACACCCTTCCCCACGGCCGAACCCACCGGATGATGCGGAAATACTTGAAAGACTCTTTTGCCGAGACTGGCAAGGGTTTCGGCATGACCCTGCCCGCGATCTTTCCGTTAAAGCGTCTGGACTACATCTACACCGGGTATGGCTTACGACCGCTCAAATGCTGGGTCTCCAAGACCGTAGCCTCCGATCATCGTGCGGTAGTGGCCAATTTGGGCTGGGAGTGAAGGCAGCAAACCCTGGCCCTTTTAAAGGAGACTAGCCCCCAAATGCCATCCCCCTAAACGTGTCCAGGTTCCACTCATTGTCGCCAAAGCCTTCCTTGAAGAGGTCGGTTTTTTGGAATGCGATTTTTTCGTCGGCGGAGTCGCGGGCCTTTTCCATGGCGGCGAGGTAGATGCGGTTTTTGCCGTACTTCTGGTTCACCCGATCCACGGCGTCGTTGAACTTGGAGCGCTCTTGGGTGGCGTCGAAGAGGGACGGGGTGACTTGGTCCGCCTTGCGCAGGTCGTAGAAGGTGACGCCGACTTGGGTCGGGTGGCTGAAGTCCCGGCTCTTCCACTCCTCCAAAAAATACTCGTTCATCGTCACCGTGTCCTGGGTCGGGGGCAGGGCGATGCGGACTCCCCAGCTTTTTTGCTTGCCCGCCACATAGACCGACATCTGGCTGGCCCAGAGGCCGGTGGCGCGGAGGCGGGCGCTGGCTTTTTGGAGGAGGCGGATCAACACCTCGCGACAGCCTTGGTCGGTGCGGAGTTCGGGGGAGAGGACATGGGAGTGGCCCAACGACTGCTGATCCTTGACCTCCATCGGCACCTCGAAGCCCTGAAGCAGGTACCACCAGCGTTCGCCGATGATGGACTTGAAGCCGTTGCGAACGTGGTCCTGACTGGCTTCGCAGAGGTCTTTGACCGTGAAGATACCCACCGCGTTGAGCCTGACTTCCGTCCGGCGACTGATCCCGGTGAGGTCGGTGAGTTTCAGGGAGAACAGCTTGTCCGGGAGGTCTTTGGATTCCAAAACCACCAGACCGTTCGGCTTTTGCATCTCGGTCCCGATCTTGGCGAGGAAGGGGTTAGGCCCGATGCCGACCGAGCATGTCAGGCACTCCCCCGCCAACTCCTGGATGGCGGACTTGACCTTTTTAGCCAAGGCGACCGCGTTCTCCGGCTCGCGCTCCTCCCCGATCAGCCGAAACCTCATCTCGTCGATGGAGCAAACCTTCTCGACGGGCAGGACGGAATGGCAAATCTCCACGATTCGCTTGTGATAAGCCTGGTAAGCGGGAAAGTTGCCCTTCATCAGTAGGATATCGGGGCAAAGCCGCTTCGCCTCTCCAATCAAGGTCCCGGTGCGGATGCCGTACTTCTTTGCCTCATAGCTGGCCGCCACAATGCATCCCGAATCCGCCACCACTGGGCAGACGCCAATAGGCCGCCCCCGAAGTTCGGGGTTCTCCTGTTGCTCAACCGCCGCGAAGTAGGCGTTCAGGTCAAGGAACAGATACCGAAGCGGCCGCTCCTGCTGAAGGAGAGGTAGAGTCTTGTCTACCATGGTTTTATTATACGGCAAATTGGTCGGGATGGAGCAGGGTTTGGGCGTCGTATAATTCTGATATGAGCGCAGTTCTTCCCCAGCCGATGAAGTGGACGAGCGACCGGTACTTGCAACTGGTTGAACAAGGCATCTTTGAAGGAGAATCCGTTGAACTGTTGTTTGGGGATATTCTAGAAAAGATGAGTCCCGCTGGGTCGCCCCATGTGAACACCATTGTTCGCCTAAGCCGCGAACTGATGAATGCCTTTCCAACGCGAAGTGTTGGAATCCAGTGTACGGTAAGACTATCAGACGACTCGGTGGTTGATCCCGATGCATGGATCACAAAGGGCCATGAGGACGAATATGGATCGAGGGGCTATATGGCCAGCGATCTCGTGCTGGTTATTGAGGTTGCTGACTCCTCACTGAGGCTCGACCGGGAGATCAAGCAAAGGGCTTATGCTCTGGCGGGCATTCCTGAGTACTGGATCATCAACGTGATCGACCGGGTAGTGGAGGTTTACACAGAGCCAGTCGACGGGCAATATCGGGTCAGGTTGGCGGTCCTCCCAGACACAAGTATCGAGAGCCCGACCTTGGGCACATTGCCTATCAATACGCAACGCCTCTTTCCCAAAGCCTGATCCTGCCCGATAGGTAAACTCTCGGGCTCCCATGGACTTTCGACAGACCCTGAATCTGCCTGATCCAGACTTCACGATTCCGATGAAGGCTGGCCTACCTACGCTTGAGCCGCAGATTCAGAAGATTTGGGAGGAAGAGGGGCTTTATCGCCGCATCCAAGAGAGTCGGAAAAACGCGCCGACCTTTGTTCTACACGACGGCCCACCCTATACCAACTCGCCCATCCACATCGGGACGGCGTTGAACAAGACCCTTAAAGACTTCGTGGTCAAGTCGCGCACCATGATGGGGTTCCGCGCCCCCTATGTGCCGGGCTACGACACGCACGGGTTGCCGATCGAGCAGGCGGTGGCGAAGAAGTTTGCCGAGAAGAAGCAGACTCCCACCGGTAAGGAGTTGAGAGAGGCCTGCCGAGCCCATGCTCGAGAGTACATCCAGACCCAGACCACCCAGTTCAAGCGGCTGGGCGTCCTTGGACTCTGGGAACGTCCCTATGTGACGCTCGACTTTGAATTCGAAGCCGAGATCGTTCGGGTCTTCAAGCGTTTGGTCGAGGGCGGGTACGTCTATAAGGGGTTGCGGTCCACTATGTGGAGCCCCACCAGCCGCACCGCGCTGGCCGACACCGAGATCGTCTACCACGACCATGTGAGCAAGGCGATTTATGTCCGGTTCCCACTGCTGGAGGACCCCAACAAGCTCTTCCAACACTTTCCCAACCTCTACACCGTCATCTGGACCACCACCCCCTGGACCATCCCGGCGAATCTGGCGGTGGCGTTCCATCCTGAGTTCGACTATGCCATTGTCAAGGTTGGCGGCGACCACTATGTGCTGCTGAAAGACCTGGTGGAGAAGGTGGCGGCGAAGGTGGGTTGGGCGAACTACGAGATCGTGGCGGAGATGGACGGGATCAACTTCGACCATGTGAAGTTCAAGCACCCGATCTTCGACCGCCCTTCGCTTGGCGTGATGGCGGAATACGTCACAACCGAAGACGGCACCGGCGTCGTCCACACGGCCCCTAGCCACGGTCGGGACGACTTCATCACCGGGCAGAAGTATGGGCTGGACGTTCCGAATACGGTCGATGAGCGCGGCGTTCTGACCGAAGAGGCGGGCGAGTTCGCGGGGACGTTCTATCGGGACTGCGACACGGTAGTGGTGGATCGCCTGCGCGAGGTTGGGAATCTGCTCAGCGCGGAGGACCATCCCCACAGCTACCCCTACGCCGAGCGAGACGGCCAGCCGGTGATCTTCCGGGCGACCGAGCAGTGGTTCATCGGGATCGATCACCACAACCTGCGCGCCGAGATGCTGGATGGCATCGAGCCGGTGGCCTTAGACGAATTCACCGAGCATGGCAACGAGGGGCGCGGCGTTTGCTGGGTGCCTCAGCAGGGCTACAACCGCATCGAGTCGATGGTCCGCCATCGCCCCGACTGGTGCATCTCGCGCCAGAGACCTTGGGGAGTTGGCATCCCAGTCTTCTATGGCAAGGAGTCGCGAAAGCCAGTTCTCGATCCTGAAACCATCGAGGCGGTGGCGCAACTGGTGCAGAAGGAAGGTTCTGACGCCTGGTTTGAGCGCGACGCCTCCGAAATCCTGCCTCCCGGCTACAAGCACCCGGAAACCGGAGAGACGGAGTTCGACAAGGAGACCGACACGCTCGACGTCTGGTTCGATTCCGGCTCGACCTCCATCGTGGTTCTGGAAGGCCAAGTCTGCCCCGAGTGGGGGGACCAGGGTCTTACGTGGCCCGCCGACCTCTATCTGGAAGGTTCCGACCAGCATCGGGGTTGGTTTAACACCTCCCTCATCATCGGCACCGCCCTCAACGGGGAACCGCCCTATCGCCAAGTCCTGACCCACGGGTTCGTGACTGACGACCAGGGCCGCAAAATGTCTAAGCGGCTGGGCAACATCGTGGAGCCAGTTTGGGCCTGCGAGCAGTATGGGGCCGATGTGCTCCGCTACTGGGTCGCGAGTGTGGACTACGTGAACGACGTGCCCTGCTCGGATGCACTTCTCAAGCAGTTCGGCGACAACTACCGTACCGTTCGCAACACCCTCCGCTTCCTCCTTGGGAACCTGAGCGACTTTGAGGCGGTGTGGGCGCAAGGCTACCGGTGCAACGGCGGCGCGAACGACTTACTGGAGCTCGACGAGTGGCTAGTAGAGCAGGTCGATCTGTTAGTGGCGGACTGCGTAGACAAGTACAAGCGGTACGACTTCGGCGGCGTCATCACCTCGATCCACAACTTCTGCGCGGTGGAACTGTCCAGGTTCTATCTCGACGCGATCAAGGATCGGATGTACTGCGACGGGAAGGATTGGCCCACTCGGCAATCGGGCCAAGTGGCCTGCCACTATGCACTGATCCGCCTCGTCAAGCTCCTCGCCCCCATCCTGGTCCACACTGCCGAGGAGACTTGGAAGCGGATTCCCGGCGTTTCCGACTCGGTCCATCTAGCGACGTTCGATATGCCCACACCTGAGCGACTTGCCGCCATCGAGGGCAGTCCTCTCCAGACCAGGTTTGCGGCTCTGCTTGGAGAGCGGGGCGATGCCTTTGCCGTCTTCGAGCCTTGGAAGGCGGAGAACGGGGTGAAGGACAGCCAGGACGTGATCCTGAGCATTTCCTCCGAACCGGAAACCTATGAGCTTCTCAAGTCGTTTGATGCGGATGAGTTGGCGAACTACTTCAAGATGAGCTGGGTCGAGCTTTCACCCGGTGCAGAGAGCTTTACGTTTCGCAAGAGCGAGTTTGAGAAGTGCGAACGGTCGAGGCTGAGAAGGCCGGATGTGAAGCAGGTCGTGATCGACGGCGAAACCCACTGGCTCACGGCGCGAGATCGAAAGGCGGTCGGCGTTGAGTAAACGCACCCTGTTCTGGGTGTTGTTTGTTGGAATGCTGATCTTGGATCAGGCAGTGAAGTGGTGGGCCAGGAGCGCAGTAGATGGGCGCGAGGGCGCTTCCATCTACCCCCTATGGCCGGGCGTTTTTGAATTCACGCTCGTTTTTAACCGGGGCATCGCGTTTGGGCAGTTGCAGGGCTACGGCGTATTCCTGACCCCCATCGCCCTCATCATCGCGGGCGGGGCCATCTGGTACTCCGCCAAACACCCCCAAGCCTCCAAGGTCTATCACATCGTCGCGGCGCTCTTTGCGGCGGGCGCACTGGGGAATCTGATCGACCGCCTGTTCCTGGGCAAGGTGACGGACATGTTCGACTTCCGCCTCATCGGCTTCCCCGTCTTCAACATCGCCGACGCCTGCATCACCGTCAGCGGCGTCATCATGGTGCTGCTGTGGCTGAAGGAAGCGATCGACGAAAAGCGAGCCGCCACTGCCGCCGACTCCGAGACTCAGGCAACGCCGTAGCGGTGTGGCCTGTGGAATGTGGAATGTGGCTTGTGATAGGACATAGAGGACGAATAGGGCAAATAGGGCGAGCTCGTCTTATCTGTCCGGTCCTCACCCCACAAGCCACATTCCACAGGCCACATCCCCATCCCACACAAAGTACACTCCCGAACGTGATCGACGTTATCGGGGTGCCGTTCGACCTTTGTGGGAAGCGGTTGGGGAGCCGGTTGGGACCGGCGGCGTTGCGGCTGGCCGGGTTGATGGGGGTCCTGTCCGACCTTGGCCTGGAAAATGAGGACTTGGGCGATGTCCCGGTGGGCGCAGAAGACGGCGCGGAAGGGCTGAGAAATTTCAAGCCTTATCTCAAATGCCTGAAGGCCCTCAAATCCCGAACCATCGAGAGCCTCACCAAAGGGGCTATCCCTCTGGTGATGGGCGGGGACCACAGCATTGCGGCGGGCAGCGTGTCGGGGGCTCTGGAGATGTTCGACGGCGACCTGGCCCTCCTCTGGATCGACGCCCATGCCGACGCCAATACCCCCGATTCCAGCACGAGCGGCAACATGCATGGGATGCCGATTGCCGGTTTGCAGGGTTATCCAAGCGGCGCAGATGGCAAAGCCGACGACCAGTGGAACCGCCTGCTCTCCGAGATCGTCCCCGCCTCCCGCTTGCGCCCCGAACGTTGCGCTTGGTACGGTCTGCGCGACGTGGACCCAGCCGAGCGCGACCTGATCCGCCGCACCCCGGGAGACCTTGCCATCACCATGCAGGACGTGGATCGGCGGGGCGTGGTGGAGACGATGCGGCAGTTCGACTCCTGGCTCCGCAACACCGGGGCCAAGCACCTCTGGATATCTTTCGACGTAGACGCCCTCGACCCGATTCTCGCTCCCGGAACCGGCACGGCGGTGCGAGGCGGCCTGACCTATCGAGAAGCCCACCTCATCGCCGAATTGCTGAGAGAGTTCCTGGACACTCCCGGCTGCCCCTACTCCTTGGTCGGCCTGGACGTGGTGGAGACCAACCCGCTTTTCGACTCCAACAACGAGACCGCGAAAATGGCGGTCGAGTGGGTGGGATCGCTGTTTGGGAAATCGATCTTGGGGGTCAAGTGAGCCGGGAGATTGGGCAGGCCGCGCTTCGACAGGAAGCCCATGCCATTCAGCGGATGGCAGACCAACTTGGCGGGGAGTTTGAATCAGCCGTCGAGATGATCCTCACCTGCCCCGGACGGACCATCACCTGCGGGGTCGGCAAGTCGGGCCACATCGCCCGGAAGACGGCGGGCACCCTCAGCAGCACCGGCACCCCCTCGCTCTTCCTTCATGCCGCCGAGGCGGTGCATGGCGATCTGGGGATGATCACGGCGGGGGACGTGGTAATCCTCTACAGCCACAGTGGCGAGACCGACGAGATCGTGCGCCTGTTCCCCTCGATCCGGGCGCAGGAGGCCAAGTCGATCCTCATCACCGGTCGCCCGAACTCCAGCGCGGGCCGGGACGCGGACCTTTGCCTGAACACCTTTGTGGAGGAGGAAGCCTGCCCCAACAACCTGGCTCCTACCACCTCCACCACCGCCATGCTCGCCCTCTCCGACGCCCTGGCCATCGCCGTGATGGAGAGGCGCGGGTTCACCAAAGACGACTTCGCTCGGTTCCACCCCAGCGGAGCGTTGGGCAAGCGGCTGTTGCTGACGGTGCGAGACGTGATGCGCGCCTACCCCGACATGGCCCACGTCGCTGCCTCCGACACCGCGACCGAAGTCATCCGCGCCATGACCCAGGCGGCGGTCGGTGCGGCGTGCGTGGTGGACGATTCGGTGCGATTGCTGGGACTGGTCAGCGAGAGCGACTTACGCAAGCACCTCCTCTCCCACGAGAACCCGCTATCCTCCCCCGCCTCCGACTTGATGAACCCCGACCCCACCACCATCGGCCCCGACCTCCTCGCCATCGACGCCTTCGAGGTCTTCCAAAACTTTCCGGTCAAGATCGGCGAGTTGCCGGTGGTGGAGGATGGGAAGGTGGCGGGCTTGCTGGTGCTGAAGGATCTGTTGCGAAGCGGAATTCTCTAAGAGCCAGTGTTTAAATTCGCAATAGCTTCAGTATTGCGTCATTCTGAGTAGGGCGTCAAGCTTGGATTTTGCGGACGGGCTCTAAGTGAATCATCAGGGCTTTTTCCACCAGAAGGTAGGCCTTCGCCCCATAGTGAGAACGTGGGACATTGACCCCAATGCCCCATTCCCCTTAATATAAGGGTGGCCCTCCAAGCGTCGGCCATGTTGGTAGGAGAATCGAGGTGGATTCGACGCCGTTGAAGATAGACCCGCAAGAAGCGTTGGCCCAGATCGAGGCTGCGTTTGCCCATCTTCGCGCCCATTTCATCGGGCGCGACGCGGTGTTGGAGCAGATTTTCTACGCCCTGCTAACCCGAGAGCATGCGCTGATTATCGGCGACCGGGGTTTGGCAAAGTCACGTCTTGCCCGTAGCGTATTTGCCCAATTCGAGGACCCGCGCCCCCCTTTTTCGCTTCAGCTCACCCGGTCGACTTCGGTCGGCCAGTTGGTGGGTGGGCTGGACCTCAAGGCGTTTGAGCGGGGGACCTACATCCACAACCTGGACGGGTACATCGTGCGGGCCCATTTTGCGTTTCTGGATGAGCTTTTCGACGCCAACGACTTCGTGCTCCGCTCCTTGAACGGCATCCTCAACGAGCGCGAGTTTCTCAACGGTCCCCAGATCGAACCCGCGCTTTTGCACACCGCTATCGGAACCACCAACTTCATTCGCGATACCCGCGAGAGTCGGGCGGTATTGGATCGATTGCTCTTCAAGTGTGTAGTGCACCGCGCCGAATCCACCTTGCAGCGCTTCGCCATCCGTCGCGAATTCATCACTTCGCACGGCGGTACCGTCATGCCCGAAGAAGGTGGGGCGGTCCCGTTCGAGTTCTTGAACAAGCTCAGCCGTATCATCCACGGGGAAGTGCCGGGTCTGGCAATCAAAGTGCCGCCCCACATTCTTGTGATGCTGGACCACATTATCAGCGACTTTGAGCGCGAGATTAACGAAAAGCGAATCGAGGAGCGATTCGTCTACAGCGACCGGTCGAAAAACAAGGCGATCCACGTCGTCATGGCCTCAGCGCTGAGGAGCGGACGCCAGACGGCCGAACTGCGAGACCTGGCGGCCCTTCACTATCTTATTCCCACGGTAGGCAGCACCGAAGAAGAGGAGGTCTTTGACCATGCAATGAACGTGACGATCAAGGCGTTCTCCAGCCGGGATCGGGAATCGGTGGACCAAGCTGCGGAGATTGTGGATTTGGTCGCGGAGGCCGTCGAAAGGCAGCGGCAGGGGACGCTGAACGAGCCCAACTGGTCCGAACGCATGAAGACCAAAATCGGCCGGTGGATGCATCGGGACTCCAGCCTCACCCTTGGCTCCCTGCTTGAGGAAGCAAGGGCGCTGAACGCAGACCACCCGGTCACATTGAAGCTGAAAGACGAGGTTTTGGCGATGGTGCGTGAAGCCCACGAGAAGCACCACATCGCTTTTGAGCAGAAGCTATGAGGGACGGCTATTCGGCATTCGGGCATTTCGGCGTTGGGGGTAATGAAAGCTTGCTGTAGGCGGCGGATGCATTCTGCCGCCGTCATCTCGAAACCTCCTATGCCGGAAGGATGCCGGTGGTTCCAGGAGAAATTATGCCGCTTCTGAAAGTCGACGAGGTGGCTTCGTTCGTCATCTCAGACGATAAGGTTTGGGATCACCTGCGGCGAAGCGAATTTCGTCGGTCCCAGATGGGGTTTCGGGAGTTTGCTTCCCAGTTCGGTATCCATGACCTGGGGGAGATATCCGAGGGACAGTTGATGGCGATCGTCGCCGCCCGAAACACCGCCCCAATCATCGACCTGCTCCGCATCCCCAGCGGAAAGTCCCGCATCGGAGCGGCCGGGATGGCCACCTACGATATCCACCGCCCAAAGACTTCGCTTGGCCCGATGCTTTCCGAACTCCTCGCCTCCGCCCCGACCAATCAGGAGGAATGGGAGGTTCTGCGCGATCCCGAGGACATTCCGCAGGCCATCCCTGAAGATCTCCTGCTCCGACGCCTGGCCCCTCAAGAGTTCCTGCGACGGCTGACCGAGGGGGAGTTGATTCGCTCGGCTTGGGTTCAAGAGGACGACGAGACGATTGCCACTCAGGAAATCGAGACCCAAGACCAATCGACCCGGCCGGAAGAAGGCTCGACCAGCGAAGACTCCCGCCCCTATGGCTACCTCTTGCTGGATGCCAGCGAATCGATGGGGAGCGGACGGGACCGGCGCGACGAGGTGGCCCGTGGTCTGGCCTTGGCTTATTTGCTATCACAATTTGAGTCGGGCAACCCGACGGTCTTGTACCTGTTCCGCCACGAATTGAGCCCGATCTTCGGAGGGGAGAGTCGATCCGCTTTCGAGTCCGCCGTCTGCGCCATCCTCTCTCATTCCCACGAAGGGATGACGAACCTACAGGGGGCCCTGAAGTTGCTTTCCGACGCGATGCGAGTCCACCATTCCCGGGTCGATATTGCCCTAATCACCGACGGTGTCACCCGCTTGACTGCCAATCCGGTAGAAGGGTCGCACCTGCACACCTTCCTGGTGGGAGTACGGCCCGAGGAGTTTGACAAGTTTGGCGCGGAACAGTATCAGGAGTCGCTGATCCAACTCCGCTCCTGGAGCGACTTCATGTTCCGCATCGACCCCGAGGTCATGCAAACGGCGTCAATCCCCCGCCGGGAAGATGTGCTGGACTTCTCCCGAATGCTGTACGGTCTGGACGAGGAGACGGCGGGCGCAGCCTCAGAGGAGAAAATCCGACGCATCCAGACGAGGCTTTCAAACCTCAGCGCGCTTATCGCTCGGTTTCGTGAATTCCACGGGTTGCACGACATCGATGTGGAAGCCGCATGGCGCGAGACCCAGAGGGCAATCGAGAGGATCGGAAAGGCAGACCCCTCCGCCCTAGCCAAACGCAACATCGAAGGTTGGACCAATCTCGATCGCGACCTCATGCTCACCCTGGAGACTCGCGAACTGCGAAGCGTCGTCGAACCCGCGACATTAGGGGCCAAGTGGGGGCTGAGAGCGGTCCCAGTCCAGGTAACCAGCCCCTGGGAAAACCTCCGCGCCCTCTGGCGATTCTTCAAGCGGAAGGCGAAGGGGCTGCTGCGAAGAGTAAAACGGTTCTTCCGGCGGGAATAGTGTGGCCTATGAGATGTGGCTTGTGGAATGTATTCGATCAAACCACAGGCCACACTTCACAAGCCACACCTAAAAGGCCATGCCCTCATAGTCCCGCAGCAGACCGATAATCTTGCCGATGATCGTAGCATCCTCCTGCTCGACCGGGATGGGGGCATAGTTGGGGTTGCTGGGCATGAGTTTGACGCCATCTTTGGCAAAGTTGATCCGCTTGACCGTCGCCTCCTCGCCCATTAAAACCGCGACCAAGTCGCCATGGTTGGCTGTCTTTTGAGGCTTGACCATCACCAGGTCCCGAGGCATGATCCCTTCTCCGGACATGGAATCGCCCTTAACTCGTAATAGAAACGCGCCCTCGATCCGATTCACCATGTCGCTGGGGACCGGGATCAGATCTTCCACGTGCTCTTGAGCCTGGATGGGAACGCCCGCTGCAATGGAACCCACCAAGGGAAGCATCGCCACCCGACTGGAGGATTGGTACTGCGGATGGACGACTTTGATTGAACGCGGGGTGTTCGACCGCTGGATGTAGCCCTTTTTCTCCAGCGCGTCCAAGTGGACGGTCACTCCTCGCAGGGAGCCAATATCAAAATGCGCCCCAATCTCTCGGATGGAAGGCGGGTAGCCCTCTCGTTGAACGTAGTCCAGTACGAACTGGAGGATCATTTCCTGTCGCTTTGTGAGTCCCTTCGCCATAGTCGATCTCCTTGACTCTTCCGAGTTTTCCACATTATACAAGGATTTGTCTACCTGTCAAACATCAAACGACGAGCGGTCACCCGTCTAGCGGAACCAACCGTGTCATACTAAGCGTTCCCCATTGTCAGTAGGTGAGAATTCTTGTCGATAAGTAAAGTTCATGAGTTGATTCAAAACAAGGGCTGTGTATGGACGATCTCCATCATCATGGCCCTGAGCATGATCGTTGGCGGGTTTGCGACGTGTGGTCGTGATAACCAGAATCCCCAACTTCGGCGGCTGGACCCTGGAGCCGTCATCGCCAAGGTAGGCGACTACGAGGTCACCGAAGGGTTCCTCTCCGAAGAAGTGCAGAGGACGGTTGGGATGTATGGCGGTTTGGTGAACATGTCTCCCCAGCAACAGCTTCAGCAGCAGGCTGGCGCGTTGCGCGGCATCGTCGGCTACGTCATCATGATCGACATGGCCAAGAAGTACGGGATCAAGGCCAGCGATCAGGATATCGAGAAAGTTCTCAGCAGCGAAATCGAGCAGGAATTCATGATGGAGAAGCAACGATTCATCATGCAAGGCAAGCTCAAGGCGGAGTCCACTGAGGCCGAGTTCGCCGAAGTTTTCAAGAAGGAGCACGGGCACGATGTGTCACAGCTCAAGAAAGACTCCTTGGCCGCTGGCATGGCCAGAGTCAAAAGTAGCCCGGATACGCGGTTGGGCATTGAAGCCAAAGCCATCAACCTGCCACTGATGGACGCCGTGCAGAAAGAGACCAAGCTGAGCGATGAGGATTTGAAGAAGTCCTACGACCAGTTCCAGGTCAAGCGCATCATGCTCATCAAGGGCGACCCCCTTGCCACCGCGAAAAAGATCGAAGCGGAGTTGAAGGGCGGACTTACCTTCGAGAAGGCGATGGACCGCTACTCCGAAACTCCCGCCGAACCGAATAAGAAAGTAAGCGACAAGGTCGATCCCTGGCCGCGAACCAGTTTGCAGGCGTGGGACGTTCTTCGACCACTGGAGAAGCTGAAAGTAGGAGAAGTGAGCGCTCCAATCACCGTGGGCGATACAGTCAGCCTCTTCAAACTGGTAGGCATCAAGAGTGAGCTGCCAAAGGACTTCGAGGCCAAGAAAGAAGAGAAGCGAAAGGAACAGATCGCAACGGTCGCTGCGGGCAAACTGCAATCCGATCTGATGGCCGCTCAGAAGGTGGTCAAGATCGACTGGCGGCTGCCAGTGTACGAGATGCTGTACGAGTACGGAAGACTCGGAACGGAAACCATGAACCCCGATGAGCGTAGCCAACTGGCCCGGAAGATCATGGATGAGTCCTTAAAGGCAGTCACCGAAGGCGACGCGGCCCAGGCAAAGCTGGCAAGTCTTCTCGCGCTCATCACTTTCGAGGATGTCTACAGCAAAGCCTCGCCTGCCGAGAAGACCAAGCTGGATGAGAAGAAGATCGAAATCTACGAGGCTTATCTGCTCGACAACGAAGACCCTGATATGCGACTGGAGATCGTCCGAGTTTATCAAAGCCAGAAGAGAGGGCAGGAATTCGCAGATCAGTTAACCGCGGCGGCCAATGGAAATCTGGGCGGAACCGATGCGAAAGCGCAGAGCATCTATGCCGAAATCAATAAACTGATCCGCGAAGGCGAGGAATCCAAACTCCTCACCCCGGATCAGGTCAAGCCCCTCAAGGACATCCAGCAGCAGTGGGTGGTTCAAAAGGCGGAACAGGATAAGTGGGACGCCGAACAGAAGAAGCAGGAAGAAGAGGCCCGCAAGGCCGCTGAAGAAGAAGAGCGCAAGGCCAAGGAAGAAGCCGCCAAGCAGGCCAAGACCCGAGAAGAACTGGAAAAAGAGAAGAAAGCCAAGGCTGGCGGAGCCAAGTAGCCGTGGCAGGCGAAGGCAAGCTCACGCTGATCGCCACGCCCATCGGCAACCTCTCCGACCTATCGCCCCGAGCCGTAGAAGCGCTCGGGGCAGCTGATTTTTGGATCGTCGAGGACACCAGAATCAGCGGCAAGCTCCAATCCCACCTGGGGATTCGGAAGCCCATGAAGGTCCTGAACGACCACACGGGCTCCCAGGCCGTCGAACGGTATGTGCAGGAGATCGAGACGGGGGCGAGCGTCGCCCTGATCACCGACGGAGGCTCGCCCGTCGTCTCCGATCCTGGCTCTCTCCTCTGCGATGCCTGCCACGAGGCCGAAATCCTGATAGAAGCCATCCCCGGCCCCAGCGCCGTCACCACGGCCCTCATGCTCTCCGGCTTCTTTGCCCAGCGATTTGCATTCCTGGGGTTTTTGGGCAGGAAGGCGGGGGCTATTCGCGGAGAATTGGAGCCGTTCAAGGATTCACCACTGACCCTCGTCCTCTTCGAGTCGCCGTTCCGGTTCGAGGCTCTCCTGAAAGCCGCCCACGAGACCCTCGGTCCCCGGCGATATGCGATCTGTCGGGAGATGACCAAACTGCATGAGCAGGTTTTTCGGGGTCAGTTGCCGACGATCCCCAATGAACAGGCGGTTCCGCGCAAGGGTGAGGTTACGATTGTGATCGAAGGAGTCCGCCGAGCGCGGGTTGAAGAATGAGTGGAACCATCGCCCTACTGAAGCTGGCCGCCGCATGGTTGACGTCGACGACGCCAGTCCCAGCCCCAAGCCCGGAGCCTTACCGATTTCGGGCCGACGACATTGTGCAAATCAGAATCCACGAGGATAGAAGGGTCAACGCCGATATCCTGATCGACAAGGATGGGATTCTCAACTCGCCCCTATTGGCCCCTATGAAAGTCAAAGGGATGACGATCCTCGAATTGCAGAAATTCCTTACCGAGTCTTATTCTCAAGTCCTTTCTATCAAGGATCCCAAGGTGTCGGTTTTGATTGTGTTCGCGTGTCCACGCAAGTTTTAGGGTTCAGATACCTATAATTTTGAAGGAAACCTTCACTCCGCGCAAAGGTGAAGTTACAATAGGGGCAGAAGGAGCCTGACGGGCGCGGGTTGAAGAGTGGGGCCAGGATAGGTACACTGGGCGTGTCCGAATCAAGGGTTAGCAACGGAAAGCGAATGAACAAGGCATTTACCAAACTTGCCATATGGATTTTGGTTGGGGTTCTCATGTGCGTACAGGCACTGGCCCAGTCGAACACCGAGGCTTACAAACTGAATCCGGATGACGTCATCCAAATCAGGATATACAACGAGGCTCAGGTAAGCGCCGAGATTCCCGTCGGCAAAGACGGCACCCTGACCGCACCCTTCTTGGAGCCCATGAAGGTCGAAGGGATGACCATCGCCGAGCTGAGACAAGCACTCGCCAAAGCCTACACGGATACTCTGAGACTGCGCGATCCCAAGATTTCGGTCATCGTCATCCGCTACCGGACCGTCCGAGCTTCTGCCAACGGCTTCGTGGCTCGCCCAGGCATCTACGACCTTCGCCCCGGCGACACGGTGCTCACTCTTCTCAGCTTTGCGGGAGGCGTCGTGGTGGATCGAGCAGATATGCGACGGGCGACCTTGCGCAAGGCTAATTCCGACGAGCTTATCCCGATCGACCTCTTCGCGATCCTCAATCGGGCGGACACCACTCAAAATTTCATCATCGAGGACGGCGACTCGCTGAACGTCCCTGAGTCCAACAACCGAATCCTGGTCATCGGCCAGATTCCTCGCCCCAGCGTTTACACCTACAAGGAGCCAATGACCCTACAGGATGCGTTGGCCCAGGCTGGCGGCGAAATCCCCACTCGTTCCAAGCTCAGCCAGACCTTGGTCATCCGCGAAAAAGCGGGAATGCCTGGGGAGTATGAGCGGATCGAATGCAACATCGTAAGGTTTATCAAGAACGGCGAGTCCGCGCAGAATATCCTCCTGCAGCCCGGAGACATCGTCTACGTTCCCGAAACCAAGACCCCCGACCTTGACCGGATCACTCGGCTTCTCAGCTCGGTTTCCTTCTTCGGAGACTTCATGAGGAGAGGCTTGTTCGGATTCAGGTTATAGGCAACGCTCCCCCAAAACGCCCCGTTTTTGGGGGGACAGACCTTGTATTAGGAATGGCCTAGGATGGCTGGCCCGAACTTGGGGACGATGCCAAAATAACTCTATGCCCACCGCTGGCAATGCCGAAGCTTGGAAACGCATGGTGCTTCGGTCGATGCCGCCTCCGGCTTGGCTGGACCGAGACGCACCTCATGCCGACGTGGTCCTTAGCACTCGGTCCCGATTCCTTCGGAATCTGAAGGGCCAGAAGTTCCCTCATGCCGCCAGCAACGACGAGCTTCAGAACATCCTCAAAGGAGTCCTCCACGCCGTTCGCGAGTCCCGGATCGACTTTGGGGTCTACCGCCATATCTCCAACGCCGAGCGGGAATACCTGGTAGGTTGCCGCCTGGCCTCGCCCGACTTCCCCTGGAGCCTTCCCGGTCGCGCCCTCCTCCTGGACCAAGATCGTCGCCTCAGTGTGATGGTCAATGAAGAGGACCACCTGCGCATCCAGGCCCTCACCGCCGGATGGTCCGCCGAGACCGCCCAGCAGACCGCCATTGCCGGACTCCAAGAACTCGGCAAGCTTTTGGAGTTCGCCTGGTCCCCTACATTCGGCTACCTGGCGGCCAGTCCCTACAACGCGGGCAAGGGGCATCGGCTTTCCGCCATGTTCCACCTCATTGGCCTCGCCCAATCCAAGCGCCTGCCCGCCGTTCTGAAGGCGTTGGCTTCCCAGGGGATTGTAGCCCGAGGGTTGTTTGGCGAGAGCAGTCGGGCGGTGGGGGCGTTTGTGCAGGTGAGCATCATCAGCGGGAGTCTGGTGGAGTTTGTGGGAGCCGCGGAGTACCTCTTGCGGGAAGAGCGCGAGGCCAGGGCTTCCCTGCCCAAGCCGATGCTAACCCAAAGAGCTCTCCAGGTGCGCGACTTCGCCCTCTCCTCCCGAACTCTGTCTCTCCCGGATGCCCTGCGCGTCTTCGCCTTTGCCCGCTGGGCCGCCTTTGCCGAGCTAGAAGGATTCCACTTCCACCCCCGCGAAATCGACTCCCACCTCACCCACCTGGAGTTGCAGGTCTCAGCGGACGAGGCGAAGGCGGGCCGGTTGAGGGCGGAGTATGTGCGGGCTTTGCTGGAGAAGCACGCTTAGCCGCTATCTTCATTTGCGACAATAGCGATTCAAACGAGGTATGCCGATGGGCGTTGTAATATAGAGATCATGGAAGCGGAACACGTCTACAAGGACCTCCTCTGGAAGGACTCCGACCGAATGAGCGGGCAAGTTTGCTTCTACGGAACGAGGATTCCCGTCGCGTTCTTGTTCGACTATGCCGAGCGGGGCGACTCCATCGAACAATTCGCCATCGACTACCGCATCGACCTGCAGGTCGCCAAGAAGGTTATCCACTTGGCCCAAGAAGACCTTGATACGTTTCTGAAGGAAGCGGCTTAGGGCGATACTATTTAGGCGTTGTGAGATGCCCGTCATCCCGAGCAGGCCTTTCAAGCTTCACTTGGCTTGTTCATCTCACGACGTTTTCTGGCGACGCCTGATGTTGCTCACAGCTTTCAGCAGTTCGTGTTGTATTCACCCCGAAGGGGTTCAACTCGACAGCGAAGGGCAGGACGAGCACCGCGAGTCCTTCCCTGGTAATCCGCCACCCAGTCTCTCCAACCCCAACGGGGTTGCACTCTACAAGTTTGTAACGGTGCAACCCTTTCAGGGTTGGGGAAGGTGGGGCGACGTTTCCAGGGTGGCGCGGCCTGTTTTGATGAGGAAGGACATCGGTGGAAAACCGGCCGCGCTACCCTTAGCTGTCGAGTCGAACCCCTTCGGGGTTGATCCAAATGCATCGCTCAAGCCGCTCTCGAAAATAGGCCAAATAAACCTTGACGCGCTACCCAGGATGGCGGGCTTACTAAAGCTGTTGCGGATTGGGATATTTACTAAACCGTATTGCGGGTCTTCCAAACCCCCGGCATCTTGATCACCGGTAGGCCGAGTTGCCGGGTACACGGATGTCGGGGGAGCTTAGAATCCAGTCCCACGTTTTCAGGACCTTGCTTCACCCGATTCCAACCTACGCTATAGGCATGAAAACCATCGGCGGCATCATCGCGTGGTTGGGCGGGATGGCGGGGCTTTTGGGTGGGCTGTTCTATCTGATGAGTCTGAAGAACCCCTCCGACCTCGCCATCTGGAGTTCCATCGGCTTACTTCTCGGTGGCTTCGGCATCCTCATGATGATCGCCGGCGGAATCATCTACCTCTCTGGCAAGGCTCAGGGTCGCAACCAGCGCACCAACTGAGGCAGGGCGACCTCGGCTTTTTCGGGCCAGACTTGGATACCGGGGTGGCTTTCTGGTTCGGGATTGATCCTCAGCACGAACTTGCCCCGACGGGCCGCCATCTCCGCAAAACCATAGCTCACGGCCCCGCTGCTTCCGACCTCCAACACGGCGTCGGCCTCCAGAATCCCCCGATCCGCCGCATCGATCGCCTCTCGCCAGGGAAACTCGCCAAACCACACCACGTTCGGCCTCTGCAACCCGCCGCAATCGCATCGGAACAGACTCGCCTCATCGACCCGCTCCGGCAAACTCCAAGGGTCGAGCGGGACCACCTTCTCGCAAGCCGTACACCGAAAATCCAACTTCCCGTGAAGGTGATGGACTCGCTTGGAACCCGCCTGCTCATGAAGCTGGTCCACGTTGGAGGTCACCAGGTTCAGTTCATCCACCAAACCCTCCAACTCCGCGATAGCCAGATGCGCGGGGTTGGGCTGGGCGGTTTTGCCTTGGTGGATGCGCATCAGATACCAGTTCCAAACCGTCACCGGGTGGGCTCTAAACGCTTCGGGTGTCGCCAACTCATAGGGATTCAACCCCTCGTACAGCCCGCCATCCCCGCGAAACGGAGCGATCCCACTCGCCACTGAGATGCCCGCCCCGGTCAACACCAACACCCGCCCTTGAACACGCTCTGCAATGCTTGGGTCCACTGAAAGACTTTATCCGATTTGTTATCATTTCACGCAAAGACGCCAAGACCGCAAAGAGATGCAAAAGCCCTTTGCGGTCTTGGCGCCTTTGCGTGCAAACTGTTCCGAAGCCTCAACCATGGAAGCTCTCATCCAATCCACCCTCGCCCAGATCGAACGAGAAACCGGGTGCAAAGTCCTCTACGCCTGCGAGTCCGGCTCGCGGGCTTGGGGGTTCGAGTCGCCGGATAGCGATTGGGATGTGCGCTTCATCTATGTCCACCCCTCCGACTGGTATCTGTCCATCGTCGACCATCGCGACGTGATCGAGCGGATGCTGCCCAACGACCTCGACGTCAGCGGGTGGGAGTTGAGAAAGGCGTTGAGGCTGATGCGCAAATCCAACCCGCCCTTCTTCGAATGGCTGCGCTCGCCCATCGTCTACCTGGAGCGCCTGGAGGCGATGGCAGGTCTTCGCGCGGTGGCCCAAGAGAGCTACTCCCCGGCGCGGTGCTTCCACCACTACCGATCCATGGCGAAAGGAAACATCCGCAACTATTTCGACCAGGATCAGGTGCCACTGAAGAAGTACCTCTACATCCTCCGCCCGATCCTCGCCTGCAAATGGATCGCCGCCAACCTCGACCCCGCGCCGATGGAGTTCGAAACGATGCTGGATCGCCTGCTGACCTCGGGACCGGTTCGGAGAGACATCGACGCCCTACTCGCCCTCAAGCGGCAGTCTGGGGAAGTGGGAATGAGTGCCAAGATCGATTCCATCCACGCGTTTATCGAAGAGGAGATGGCGGCGATGGATCAGGTTGAATTCCCCAGCCAACCCCTCCCCGCCGTCGAGCCCATCGACCGGTACTTCCGAGAGGTCGT